>NZ_CP147518.1:2845000-3458916 GCF_037201965.1 Spirosoma sp. SC4-14
TCCTCCGCGATGGCAGTCAACGGAGGGTTAGTCGGGGTCTAAGGCATAGCCGACAGGCGCAGCTGAGGGGGAAGAGGTTAATAGTCCTCTACTATCCATGCAGGTCATTTGATGACGGAGTGTTTGGGGTTCTACGTCCGGACGGAAGTGGGCGTTGAGCGGAGGCTTCGGCTGAAGCGAAGGACTGATGATGCTTCCAAGAAAAGTTGAATGGCGTTAAGCGTATGGATACCCGTACCGCAAACCGACACAGGTAGCCGGGAAGAATATTCTAAGGTGCACGAATGAATCATGGTTAAGGAACTCGGCAAGATGACCCTGTAACTTCGGGATAAGGGGGGCCTACCTGCGCGAGTGGGAGGCTGCAGAGAAGAGGCCCAGGCGACTGTTTACCAAAAACACAGGACTCTGCTAAAATGAAAGTTGACGCATAGGGTCTGACACCTGCCCGGTGCTGGAAGGTTAAGGGGGGAGCTTAGCGTGAGCGACGGTTTGAACTGAAGCCCCAGTAAACGGCGGCCGTAACTATAACGGTCCTAAGGTAGCGAAATTCCTTGTCGGGTAAGTTCCGACCTGCACGAATGGTGTAACGATCTGGGCACTGTCTCAACCATGAGTTCGGTGAAATTGTAGTAGCGGTGAAGATGCCGCTTACCCGCCACGGGACGGAAAGACCCCGTGCACCTTTACTACAGCTTAACATGGGATGCTGGTCAGGCATGTGTAGGATAGGCGGGAGATTGCGAAGCGGTGTCGCCAGGCATCGTGGAATCAACCTTGAAATACCGCCCTTGGCTGACTGGCGTTCTAACCCTGTAAGGGGGACAGTGTTTGGTGGGTAGTTTGACTGGGGTGGTCACCTCCGAAAGGGTAACGGAGGTTTCCCAAGGTTGGCTCATGCCGGACGGTAATCGGCAGGGGAGTGCAATAGCAGAAGCCAGCTTGACAGTGAGGCATACAGGCCGATCTGGGACGAAAGTCGGGTATAGTGATCCGGTGGTTCCGCATGGAAGGGCCATCGCTCAAAGGATAAAAGGTACGCCGGGGATAACAGGCTGATCTCCCCCAAGAGCTCACATCGACGGGGAGGTTTGGCACCTCGATGTCGGCTCGTCACATCCTGGGGCTGGAGAAGGTTCCAAGGGTTCGGCTGTTCGCCGATTAAAGTGGCACGCGAGCTGGGTTCAGAACGTCGTGAGACAGTTCGGTCCCTATCTGTGGTGGGCGTGGGATGACTGAGGGGGTCTGTCCTTAGTACGAGAGGACCGGGATGGACCAACCGCTGGTGAATCGGTTGTTTGGCCGCAGGCACGGCCGAGTAACTACGTTGGGAACAGATAAGCGCTGAAGGCATCTAAGTGCGAAACTGGCCCCGAGATGAGTCATCCGGTATAAAGGGTTGTGGAAGACGACCACGTTGATAGGCGACAGGTGTAGGTGCAGAGATGCATAGAGCTGAGTCGTACTAATGAGCCCGGACGCGAGTATAATACAGCTTAGAGGAGTTATTGTGTGGATAGTGTTATCGAAGTTTCTCTCTGTGGGCTTAAAGACGAAAAGAAGTTGAGCGTATAAGCTCAAAAGAGTCAACAGGTTGGTGCTGTTAAGGCGGGTGAACACCTCTCCCATTTCGAACAGAGCCGTTAAGCCCCGTACTGCCGATGGTACTGCTGTCACAAGTGGGAGAGTAGGTAGGTGCCACCTGATGAATTGTTGAGAAAGCCCTCCCAAAGAGGGCTTTCTCTGTTTTAGGGGAATCCTAAATACTCCTAAAAAAAGTAGTGCGGCCATTAATAAGCTTTTGGGGCTTTGTAGATGAGTAGTTTCTGAGTTTTCCTAACTTAGCTACGTAGAGTCAACCCTGAAAACCAATGGCTATCTTCAAACTACAAATCAATGGTCGCAGCTATCAGGCCGATGTAGACCCCGATACCCCTTTACTGTGGGTATTGCGTGATTCGTTCGGGCTGGTTGGTACAAAGTATGGCTGCGGAATCGCACAATGCGGTGCCTGTACCGTTCATCTTGACGGCGAGGCTACTCGATCATGTGTTCTTCCTGTTTCATCTGTAGGAAAAAGTAAAGTGACAACCATCGAGGGGCTTTCCGAAAAGGGCGATCATCCTGTTCAGAAAGCCTGGGATGAAATCGATGTAGCACAATGTGGCTATTGCCAGGCAGGTCAGATCATGACGGCGGCATCCCTCCTGAAGCATACTCCCAAACCTACTCAAGCCCAGATCGATGATACAATGACTGGGAACATTTGTCGGTGCGGTACCTATCATCGCATTCGCGAAGCCGTAAAACGGGCATCAGAATATTCTGCATCTTCTAAACCTGCTAAAACCAAATAGCTATGCAGACTTTATCAAAGCCAGGTCGTAGAAATTTCCTGAAAATAGCAACGGCTGCCGGTGGAGGACTTCTGTTAGGCTTCAATTGGGCTGAAACGGAAGCGGCAACATCGGCAATTGTTGATATTGCTGCGGCAGAGAGCGTTGATTTTAACAGCTATCTCTCCATTAATCCGCAGGGCATTATCACTATTTTTTCGCCTAATCCTGAAGTTGGACAAGGTATAAAAACGGCTTTCCCAATCATCGTTGCCGAAGAGTTGGATGCCGACTGGAAAAAAGTTGTTGTTGAGCAGGCTCCTCTGGATACCAAGAAATTTGAGCGTCAGGTTGCCGGTGGTAGCGGCTCTATCCCACACTCCTGGCAGCGTTTGCGCAAAGCTGGAGCAACTGCCCGACAAATGTTGCTGGAAGCAGCAGCCAGGCGGTGGAATGTGCCGGTAGGGGAGTGTAAAGCCGAAAATGGATACGTATTGCATACTGCCAGCAACCGGAGAGCCGATTATGGCGAACTGGCAGCAGACGCCAGTAAGCTAGCTGTTCCGACCGATGTGAAACTGAAAAATACCAAAGACTTCAAGCTCATTGGTACTACGGTTAAGAATGTCGATAATGCGAAAATTCTTACGGGCAAACCCCTTTTCGGCCTCGACTTCTACCGTGATGGCATGTTGTTTGCCATGATTCAGCGACCGGGCTTTGGGTATAAACTAAAATCAGTCGACGATAAAGCCGCCAAAGCAATAGCTGGAATCGTTAATGTGCTAACCTTCGATAACAATGTAGCTGTTGTCGGGAAATCGACCTGGCAGGTCAAAAAAGCTAAAGACGCTTTGAAAATTGAATGGGAAAAGGCCGATGCACTGGAAAGTACAGCCGACCATAACCGACTGTTCAAAGAAATGCTGGATAGCTCAGAAGCGACCGTCCGACGGAAAGATGGCGATGTAGAAAGTGCTTTTAAAAGCGCGGCTAAGGTAGTTAAGGCCGAATACCAATGCCCATTCTTGCCACATAGCCCGTTGGAACCGATGAACTTCTTTGCGCATGTCCGCCCCGATGGTGTTGAGTTGGTTGGGCCAACGCAAACCCCTGAATTAGCCCGTAACGAAACGGCTAAACTGTTAGGAATATCGCCCGACAAGGTAACTGTGCAGCTAACCCGCATGGGGGGCGGTTTTGGACGTCGCTTAAAGGCCGATTATGTGGTCGAGGCTGTTCAGGTATCTAAACTAGTGAATGCCCCGGTTAAACTAATCTGGACTCGTGAAGACGATATGACTGGAGGTAGCTATCGACCGGCTGTCCGGTATCGGTTCGAAGCGGCTTTGGATGCACAGGGGAACATGATCGGCTATAAATTGCGCGGAGCCAGTATTAATGCCGGAAACGCCACACGCGAAGATAATTTCCCATCGGGGGCCGTAGATAACCTGCTGATCGATAGTGTCGATCATAAATCGCCAATTACGACTGGTCCCTGGCGAGCGCCCATCACAAACTTCCTGGCTTTTGCCGAACAATCGTTTCTTGATGAAGTAGCACAGGCAGCCGGTAAAGATCCAGTGCAATTCCGGCTCGAATTGCTCGATAAAGCCAAGCAGAAACCGATCGGTGCAATCAAATACGATATTGACCGGATGAAAGGCGTAATTGAGCTGGCCGCCGAAAAGTCAGGCTGGGGTAAAAAGAAAGGCCCCGACGGAAAGCTACTGGCGCAGGGGTTCAGCGTTTACTTCTCCCACCGCTCCTATGTGGCGCAGGTGGGCGAGGTTGTGATGCAAAAAGGAAAACCCGTTCTGCAAAAAGTCTATTCAGCTGCTGATTGTGGTATTGTTATTAATCAGAGTGGAGCCCAGCAGCAGGTTCGGGGTTGTGTTGTCGACGGAATTGGACATGCCATGTACGGTCATATAACGTTTAAGGACGGCATACCGGAGCAGAAAAATTTCAACGACTATCGGCTTATCCGCTTAAACGAAGTCCCTGAGGTTGAAGTCCATTTTGTACAGAATACCATTGAACCTACTGGCCTCGGCGAACCTTCGCTACCGCCAGCCGGAGGAGCAATTGCCAACGCACTGTTTAAAGCAACCGGCAAACGCCTTAGAAGCCAGCCTTTTGTTGAACAGGAAGAATTTAAAGGTGTTTCCTGACCAATCTGGTTTGAGAGAAAACGCAAAACCCGGTCGATGCCGGGTTTTGCGTTTTTAATTCATTTGTCGTTTACTGCATAGCCACCACACGGGCGGTTTGCTGAACTGGCTGCGTCGACACATTCAGGTGTTTGCGAATGCTGCCTTCGCTCGACCTTACCTCAAGCTCATACTCACCATCGGCTAGTTCGTCAACATTCAGTTTTACCGCATATTTCGACTCCTTTTTGCTAATGCCCTGACGGAATAGAATCTGGTTGTTCGCATTCCGAAGCAGTACAACTACTGGAACGTCGGATGTTTTACTGACAGCAAGCTGAATCTGGTTATTAACTGTTACAAAGGCGCTGGCATCGAAAGGAAGGGCTTTGGGTGTGGTTGGGTTTGCCAGCGTAGCGGCACTCATCAAAATCGAACCGGCCAATTTGCTCATTAGTGTTAACATGGTAGTATTTGTGTTTAGTGTTTGTTGTTTATCTGTTTGTCTTTACTAAGCCAAAGGTTGTGCCAATTGGATTTATTGTTGATTATCAGCATGTTATGTGTTTTGCTGATCGCTGATAACGTCCACAACCGGACAGCCTCTGTTCACTTGCGGACAAAAGTACAGGGGCTTTTTTCCCGATTAAAACAACAAATTATGAGATGGCTCTTTTCGATGATGAACCGTATAAAATTTGGTGTGAGCGGTTATTTCGTGGTTATTGAGTCTTTGCCTATGTTTTTTTTGCCAGATAACGATGGCTTACAGAATAATCATTGGTTGTTTTGGTAAGTAAGAAATAGTTTGACGAGGTTAATGATATTTTCCGAATAATTCATGCATCATACGTTGAAATTCAGATTGTGGGGGGGCGGAAATGACGATGGTTTCTGAAGAAAGGGGATGATTAAACTGAAGCTGACAGGCGTGTAGCAGCATGGTATTCATCTGAAAATGATCCAGAAAAAGTTTATTCTGCTTGTTGCAGCCGTGCGGACGATCACCAATAATGGGGTGCAGAATATGGGCCATGTGCTTCCGCAACTGATGCATTCGGCCGGTAGTGGGCGTGAGCTCAACGAGTGAGTAGCGGGATGTCTGATGTTTGCCGAATGGCAATGGAATTTCGGTACGCTGGAGGGTTTTCAGGCGCGTAACAGCATCCTGAACTACACCGTCGTCGCGCCGGAGTGGATAGTCAATAACCTGTTCATTAGCCGTATAGCCACGAACAATAGCCCGGTAGGCTTTCGATAATAAACCATCAGCAAACTGTTGCTGCATCAGGGAGTTCATGGTCTCATTCAGGGCAAAAAGAAGAACACCACTCGTTTTGCGATCAAGTCTATGAACCGGATAAACCCGTTGCCCAAGCTGGTTGCGGAGAACCTGAACCGCAAATTCGCTGGCATCGCTGGCAATTGGCGACCGATGCACCAGCAGCCCATGTGGTTTATTGATCGCTACCAAGTCATCCGATCGATAGAGTACATCGAGCGTGGCAGTTGAAGGAAGTGATGACGAATCTGAATGCATAGCCTACAAAATTACTTGCAGATTACGAATATCTGTTCTGCAAACCACTACAGCACTTCTGATAGATGTACTATCTTTGTGGTTCGATCGAATAGTTTAGCATCAAATCGCTACCTGAGAATTGCTCAGACGATCCAATGCGCCTAACACTAACTACCTGTCAACGTCATTTTCATGTCTCTTTCAACAAATTCATTGCGGGTGCTTGTCGTCGGATGCGGCAACATGGGAGCTTCCCATGCAACCGCGTATAAAAACCTCGACGGATTCGAAATTTGCGGTATCGTATCGACCGGTAATAGTAAGGTTATACTCAACCAACGACTGGGTGGCGGCTATCCGCTATTCGACAATTATGCAACAGCATTAGCCGAAACCAAACCCGATGCTGTTTGTATTTCGACCTATCCCGACACCCACGAATCGTTTGCTATTCAGGCTTTTGAGCAAGGCTGCCATGTGTTTATCGAAAAGCCAGTGGCCGACACCGTCGAAGGCGCTAAGCGAGTTATGGCTGCTGCCCAAAAAGCGGGTAAAAAACTCGTTGTGGGCTATATTCTGCGGCATCATCCGTCCTGGGAAAAATTTGTTGACGTGGCCCGCGAGATGGGGAAACCGCTGGTGATGCGGATGAACCTAAACCAACAGAGCCACGGAGCCATGTGGACCGTTCACCGGAATCTGATGAAAAGCCTGAGCCCAATTGTCGATTGTGGAGTTCATTATATTGATGTGATGTGCCAGATGACACGTTCGAAACCCGTTCAGGTAAATGCCATTGGTGCCCGACTGACCGACGAAATTCCGGCTGGTAATTACAATTACGGCCAGCTACAGATCCGTTTCGAGGATGGCTCGGTGGGCTGGTATGAAGCCGGGTGGGGACCCATGATGAGCGAAACAGCTTTCTTTGTGAAAGACGTAATTGGGCCGAAAGGCTGTGTGTCGATAGTGGCGAAAAATGCCGGAGCAGCTGGTAAATCAGATGATGTTGATTCCCATACGAAAACCGAATCGCTTCGGGTTCACCGGGCAACATTGAATGCAAATGATGAATTTGCAGAAGCCGATACCTGGATCGATATGCAGGATGAACCGAATCATCAGGAACTCTGCAACCGGGAGCAGCGCTATTTCCTGAAAGCAATTCAGGAAAACCTGGACCTGACCGATCATATGCAGGATGCCGTTAACAGCCTGCAAATTGCGTTTGCCTGCGACGAATCGGTTCGGACGGGTTTGCCGGTGTATTTGTAAACTTACTTACGTACTGGATTGGGGCTGTGTAAACCACAGCCCTTTTTGCGTTAGATAACCCAGCTTTTAACTCACTCTGTCATGAACATCTTTCCTACCCAGTACTCTACGTTATCGACAGTTGCATTAACCAACCATATTGAAAAGCACTATGGTCTCACGAATCTGACGGGAAAATTCCTGTTGCACGGCGTGAGTGATACCTATCGACTGGATGGCCTGACCGATAGCTATATTTTCAAGGTATATCGAAGTGCCCATCGAAAGCTGAATGAAATAAAAGGCGAAGTCGAGCTGATCCGTATTTTGCACGAACGTGGGGCTCAGGTTTCCTATCCGATTCTGGACCGTAACAACGAGTCAATCCAGGTATTCTCTGCGGCCGAAGGAACGCGCCATGGGGTATTATTCTCGTTTGCTAATGGCAAAAACGTCTACGATTTTACGGATGAACAACTGCGGATTATTGGGCGTGAGATGGCATTTAACCACAATATTACCTCCCAAATCGAATTGGCCTATGAGCGTAACGCATATGACATTGAAACTACGCTCCAACGGCCGCTCCAACGGCTGAAACCCTGGTTTGTCGATGATCCGGAAGGGTATTCATACTTACTGGCCATTGCTGGTCAGGTTATTCAGAAACTCGGAACGTTCGATACCGATTGTTTTAGCTATGGCTACTGCCATTATGACTACTTGCCTAAGAATTTCCATTTCGACGGTGATCGGTTAACGCTATTCGACTTCGATTTTGCGGGGAAAGGGTTTCTGGCAAATGATCTGGCGTCGTTTCTAGTCCATTTTTTCTTTCATACTGCCACGGGTAAAATCACGAAAGGAGAGGCCGATCGTCAATATCTCCTTTTTGTAGAGGGCTATCGGCAAATACGGCCGTTGTCGGATGAAGAGTTGGAGGCAGTACCATTTCTGGGTATCATGTTCTGGATATTTTATCTGGGATTTCAATACGAAAACCTGGACGATTGGGCCAATACCTTTGCCGGACCGCGCTATCTGAAAGAGCGCGTCTCTATTATTAAGCGGTTTTCGGAAATGTTTTGTCGGTTTTAACACAAAGGCATTATAGGGCTATGCAGTATGTATATGGTTCTCTTTTAGGTTTCTTCTTCATGGTATTAATGGGAAGCAACAATGGCAGTTTTGGTCAGAAAGCTCAGGAGATACGGCGCTTTCAACTGCCGCAGGTGCAGCAGGGCGTAGCGGTCGATCAATCACATTTTTATGTCATCAACAACCATTCGCTGACGAAACATACCAAAGCCGATGGCAAACAGGTGGCAGCCTGGCAGGATACAACCGGACTGCTGAAACACATGAACAGTGGCGTGGTGCTGGGTAAAAAACTGTATTGTACACATTCCAATTATCCCGATGTGCCGATGGCCAGCTCTATCGAAATTTTTGATACCAGCACACTGCGCCATATTGGAAGCCATAGCTTCGGGCTGTTTCCGGGGTCTGTTACCTGGGCCGATTTTTATCAGGGCCACTGGTGGGTCGCCTTTGCCAATTACTCGAACAAAGCCATGGCCGAAGGGCGCGACAATCGGTGGACAACACTGGTGAAATTTACCGAAAGCTGGCAGCAGGTGGAAGCCTGGGCGTTTCCGGGTAATGTGCTACAGAGTTTTTCGCCTTACAGTACGTCGGGTGGAACCTGGAGCAACGATGGCTTCATCTATTGCACCGGGCATGATAAGCCGGAATTATATGTGCTTAAACTACCCGAACGGGGCCACACGCTCCAATACATAAAAACCATTCCGACCGTGAGCGAAGGGCAAGCCTTTGCCATCGACCGGAGCATAAAAAATAAGGTAATCCTGTATGGCATCACCCGGAATGATAATTATGTGGTCGTGTCGGTAATCGACTAAGATGCAAGTTCGGTACCGTTGAATGAAATAGACCCAAAATCTGTTGCCAGGAGAGCGGTTGGTTTTATACAATCTCCTGATATGAATACCGAGCTATTTTTACCCACAGCCCAGTTGAGCCACCTGGTAAAGCGGTTTATGATCATCGAAAGCGATCTGGGAATGGTCAATAAAATTCTGCCTACAACGTCGGCTGTTATGGCCTTTCGATATAGGGGCGGAGTGAGTTATACGACCGACGCCACCGACACCAGCTTACCAACATCGGTCATCACTGGACTTCGTAATACGACCCGACTGGTAAACTACGCCAGTGCTACTGCCAATCTACTGGTTATTTTTCAGGAAGGCGGAGCCGCTGCCTTGGTGCGCGAGCCGATTCACGAACTGTTTGGCTTAAACGTGGCGCTCGATTCGTTATTTCCTCCGCAACTGATCCGTGATGTGGAAGAACAACTGGCCGAAGCAAAGAGTAATCGGCAGCGGGTGTCAGTCGTAGAGAAATTCCTGATTCGGCGAATGACTGGCATTACGACCGATGCCCTTGTTACGAACGCAATTCGGAACATTCGGCGGACCAACGGGGCAATTCGCATAAAAGAACTACTGACCGACTTGCCCATCAGTCGCGATCCGTTCGAAAAACGATTTCGGCGTATGGTAGGAACCTCGCCCAAGCAGTTTGCCGAAATTGTTCGCTTTCGGCACATCATTAATCGCTACTCACCAGGAACAAGCCTGACCGACACGGCCTATGCCGCTGGCTATTTCGATCAGGCGCATTTTATCAACGATTTTAAGTCGTTTACCGGTCAGTCTCCGCAACAGTTTTTCAAGGCTGGCCGCTACTGGTAAATCAATGATTTTTTACAATTCCGGGGCTGATCGTCAGGGTAGTTTTGCATCGTCAGACGCGAGATGCGTTGCTAAAACAAAACAATGACGACCATGAACGAATATGTTTTTTTAGTGCAGTTTGGCACACAACAGACGTTAACGCCGGAACAACAGAAGCAAAATTCCGCCGATTGGGGAGCGTTGATTCAACACTGGACTGAGCAGGGTGTATTTGTTGGCAGTAGCCTGATCAACCAGCCAGGGGTTGTCATTTCGGGACCAGAGCGGGTGATTTCGCTGGGTTATCTGACCGATTCGAATTTTCGGGTAGTAAGTGCCATTCGGGTGATGGCCGCTGACCTGAACGCAGCCACTGAGATGGCGAAAGCTTGCCCAATTCTGGCCTATCAGGGTAAAATAGAAGTGCGGGAAGTGCAGCCGAGGCCCGTTCTAGCTTAGTTAGTGTCGTGTTATTGGTCATTTGTCAATGGTCATTAGAAAAACCAATGACCATTGACAAATGACCAATGATTTTTTATTGTTTGGCCAGTTCCACAATATCGTTTACCTCCAAAATTTGCTTTTCGTAGCCTTTCGTTACAGTGTTGACCATGGCCTGTCCCACTTCTTTCAGGGTACAAAAACCGGCCGGGTAAAGTGCTCGGCCAATAGGATATAGCCAGGCTAAAAAAGTGTAGTAGCTTTTTATGTTTTTCTGGCCGGGAGTCGCTTTCATAAAGCCCGGCCGGAACATATATGCCTTTTTGAACAGGCGCATTACGGCATTTTCGGTGGCTCCCTTCACACGCGCCCAGGCAACCCGACCTTGTTCTGAACTGTCGGTGCCTGCCCCGGTAACGTAGCAAAACGTTAAATCAGGGCTTTTTTGGGCCAGAATTTCGGCAAAATGCAGGGTCAGGTCGTAGGTCAGGTGTTTGTATTCATCCTGACTCATGCCCACCGACGATACGCCCAGACAGAAAAAACAGGCGTTATACCCTGCTAGCTGATCGGCAATGGGGGCCAGGTTGAAGAAATCTTTGTGAACAATTTCGCGGAGTTTTGCATGCGAAAAACCGCTGGCTTTGCGGTTCACAATCAGCACTTGTTCCACATCAGGATGGTTCAGGCATTCGAGCAGGACACCTTCGCCTACCATGCCCGTAGCACCGGTAATAATGGCTTTGACTTTCATGAGACAGCTTGTTCGGAAATGGCTTGTGGGTTATTCAGGCCGAAATAAATAAATTTACCAACCTGATTGCGTGAATTAGCGATTGACTATCAGGATATTGTTTGCTCAGTGACTGAATCGTTCAATTACATAGTATCCAATCAGAACGGGCCGAAATTGGTTCACCATCGGCTAGTGCTATTCCTGACAACAAACTCGTTCCTATCATGCGAACCTTACTTTTTCTCTTTATTAACACGGTGCTCCTGGCACCCTGCGCCACGCTCCCCGCGCAAACCCTCGCCAGCAATGCCCAACGCGAAATCGTATTCCGGTCGGTGAATGTGATTCCAATGGACCGTGAACGCGTACTGGACAATCAAACTGTTGTGGTGAAGAACGGCCGGATAACGGCGCTCGGAAAGGAAGGAAGTGTAAAATTTGGTAGTGATGCGCTGGTGGTTGACGCCAAAGGAAAATACCTGACACCCGGCTGGGCGGAGATTCATGCGCACGTGCCGCCGAACGACGACATTCAGGCCATGAAAGACGTGCTGATGCTGTACCTGACCAACGGGATCACCACTATTCGAGGGATGCTGGGCCACCCCAAACACCTCGAACTACGCAGCAAAATCAACAGCGGGGAAATTCTGGGACCACATTTCTATACCACAGGACCATCGTTCAACGGGCAAACCGTCAAAACGGCCGAACGGGGTGCCGAGATGGTGCGTGAGCAAAAAGCGGCTGGTTACGATTTTCTCAAACTGCATCCCGGTCTTACGCTGGCCACCTTTCCGGCCATTGCCAAAACGGCTCATGAAGTAGGGATTGGATTTGTAGGCCATGTATCGTTCAACGTAGGTGTCTGGCGAGCTATTGAGGCAGAATATTCGTCCATCGATCATCTGGATGGATTTGTAGAAGCCATTGTGCCGCGCTCGGATACACTGGCTGAGCCGGAAACGGGTTTGTTTGGGTCGTGGATTGCCTACCGGGCCGATGTGTCGCAGATTCCGAAACTGGTGAAGGGCTTGCGCGACAAACACATTCGGGTCGTTCCGACGCAGGCGCTGGCTGAACGCTGGCTTTCGCCACTACCCGCCGATGCGTTTGCTAATGCGCCAGAGTTCAAATACATGAAACCGCAGGAGATAACGAACTGGCTGAATCAGAAGACCAGCTACAACAGCAACCCCAATTTCTCGAAAGAACATGCCGAGAAGTTAATCCAGATTCGTCGGAAGCTGATTTACGAATGCCAGAAAGGCGGTGTCGATCTGCTGCTGGGTTCCGATGCACCACAGGTGCTCAACGTGCCGGGTTTTTCGATTCATCACGAAATGAAATACCTGGTTGATGCGGGGCTCACACCCTACGAAACCCTCCGAACCGGAACGGTCAACGTGGCCTCGTACTTTAATAAGTCAGATTGGGGAACGATCAAAACCGGAAACGTATCAGACCTGGTGCTGCTGAACGGAAATCCGTTGAACGACATCACCCAGACGCGCAACATTGAAGGCGTTATGATGGGTACGAACTGGCTCTCGAAAGAGTATATCCAGAGTGAGTTAAAGAAGTTGGAGAAGAAATAGTTTTTGACAGGATTTACAGGATTTTTTATATCAGT
Organism: Spirosoma sp. SC4-14; assembly: GCF_037201965.1. Taxonomy (NCBI): domain Bacteria; kingdom Pseudomonadati; phylum Bacteroidota; class Cytophagia; order Cytophagales; family Cytophagaceae; genus Spirosoma; species Spirosoma sp. SC4-14. The sequence continues at coordinate 2,857,841 of NZ_CP147518.1, forward strand.
AATATCCTGTAAATCCTGTCGAATGAATCCATCCCCATGATTTCGATGATACTATTCACTGACCACAGGACCATTTGCGCGACCTGCGGAACGCAATATCCATCAGACGTTGCCTTACCCGAACTCTGCCCAATCTGCGACGACGAGCGGCAGTATATTGGCGATAACGGCCAAACATGGACGAGCCTGGCAACACTGGCAAAAGACCGCGCCATCCGGTTCAGTCAGGTTAGCGACCGGCTGTATGATCTACGAATTACCCCCGCATTTGCCATCGGTCAACGGGCGTTTCTTATTCTGTCCGAATCGGGCAATGTACTGTGGGATTGTCTGCCGTTTCTGGACGAACCCACCATTGCCTTCATTCGCTCCCTGGGCGGTCTGAAAGCCATTGCGATCTCGCACCCGCACTACTATAGCCTGATGGCCGAGTGGGCGCGAGTTTTTGAATGTCCGGTCTATATTCACCAGAGCGACGCCGTTTGGGTGCAAAATCACACATCAGCCATAGCGTTCTGGTCGGGCGAACGAAAATCGCTTTGGGACGGTATGGAGATCATCAATACGGGTGGTCATTTTCCGGGAAGTTGCGTACTGCTCCAGCCCGATTCGTCCGGGCAAACGAACCTGCTAACCGGCGATACCATCTACGTAGCCCGCAGCCGACGGCTTGTTACGTTTATGTACAGCTATCCGAATCTCATTCCGTTGCCCAAAAAAGCGATTGAACAGATCCGGGATCGGATGGCCGGGGTTTCGTTCGACCGTATCTACGGTGCTTTCGAGGGCATGGTCATTGCGGAAAACGGTCGGTCCGTGTTCGATGCGTCGGTTCAGCGGTACCTGTCTATTTTCGAGTAATAAGTCGCTTACCGATTTTTTGGGCGTAGCAGAAAGTAGCTGGTAATCCAGGCTGTGAGTGCCGTCAGGCCATGAATCCAGGCTGCGCTTGCCAAGGCTGAAGGTGACGTAAGAACAATGATCATATCGCCGAGCGGAACCAGTGAACCCGTCAGAAAGACGATGGCAAGTGGTTTGCGCCAGTTCAATAGCGTGAAAGCACCGATGGTTACGCCTGAAAACAGATCCCGCACGGCTTTAATGTAATGAAACGAATTGTTGGGCTGGTTATAAATAAGCCCAAAGTCGTGTTCGGCGGACTCGCTGGCTAACAAAAAACGACCAGCGATAAAAAGAAGTCCGAACGTAAATAGATAACCGACGATTTTGGCCCCTAAAGGCAATTTTTCTGTGAGCATGGCTGTATGATTTGTTTTGACCCGACAAAGGTCCGGCTCCATACAGCCATTCGCATTCACATGGGTGAAGATCGTCAATAGTGCTTTCCTGCCCGCTGCGCCCGAATTCGGCTGAGCGACTGTGGTTTGATACCAACATAAGAAGCGACCACGTACTGAGGTACCCGCTCCTGCAAATTCGGAAAACTTCTGATAAACGTATCGTATCGTTCGTCGGCAGTTTCTTTATAAAACGAGGTGAGCTTTTGCAACATCCCAACAAACAGGTCTTCAGCTACCAGCCTCCCGAATTTTTGCCCCTCCATTAGTTGTTCATACAACCGTTGTAGATTACGGTAGTTAATAACCAGCAGTTGCGTATCTTCAATAGCCTGAATGAACCGGATGGAGGGTGTTTGGGTCAGAAAGCTTTCATAATTGCAGGTAAACGACTGCTCGGCTGAGAAATCGTACGTATGCTCCAGTCCGTCGTCCAGGATGTAATACCGGAGCAGACCCCTCACCACAAAGCCTACATAATGACAGACATCTCCAGCTTGCAGAAAAAAATCGCTGGCGTTTATTGTCCGGCGTTCAAACAGAAGATGAACAATAGCTTCTTCCTCTTCTGCTACCGTTATCCAATGACGAATAGTATTGATCAATAAGGCGTAATCTGCTTCCATAGTGCCTGCGCTCAGTTTTGTCAAATCAGGTCAGATGTAAAAGTAAGGCTGTCAAAACTTACCTCACTGAAATTGTCGAGTCAATGTCGATCGCATCAATGAAATACTGATCGTGCGAAATAACGACGACGGAACCCGCAAAGTCCTTAATGGCCGATGTAAGTACCTCCAGGCTCTGAATGTCCAGATTATTGGTCGGTTCATCCAGAATCAACAGGTCGGGAGCGTTGTTGCTGACCACCAGACAGCAAAGTGATAGTTTCATTTTCTCGCCACCACTCAACTCCGCGCATTTTCGGTCCCAGGCTTCGCGGGGAAACTGGAAACGATACAACATCATTTTCAGCTCCGACTCCGGCAGGTGGCGGCTGTTGTGCTGCTGAAGCTGTTCATAAACAGAATACTGCTTGCTGATGATCGAATATTCCTGATCGATACATGCATAGCGAAAATCACCTCGGTACAGGCTTCCCGTCGACGGTTGTAGCTCACCGGTCAGCAGGTTGATCAACGTTGTTTTGCCCGAACCATTAGCCCCGGAGATACGGATTCTGTCGCCGGAGCGTATCTGAAAACTCAGCGGAGAAAGCCAGAGCATCTGACTGCCGTAGCTAAAATTGATGTCCTTGGCTTCAATCAACATCTTGCCCCGATGTAAGCCCGATGACTGAAGGTCTATTTTCAGAGTCTGATAGTCCTGAATCTGGCTCCTTATCTGTTTAAGATGGTCGGCCAGCCCGTTTAGTTTCTCATGCTGAACATCGTTCAGCTTTGCCGTACTCTGCTCCGCCTGACTTTTCCGCCCGCCCGCAATGATTCGGGGGAGCGATTGGGTTTTACCCTGCGCTTTGCCACGGGCTTCCTGCTTTTGGCGTTGTTCGGCCAGGTCGCGGGCCTTTTGCTGGGCCTGTTTGAGCGTTTTGGCATTTTCGTCTAGCTGGGCTTGCAGGGCATTACGTTTGCCTTCTTTCTGCTCCCGGTAGAAATCATAGTTGCCGCCAAAAACCTCAATACCGCTTTTGCTTAACTCCAGCGTGGTGTCGAGCAGATTCAATAACGCCCGGTCGTGGCTAACCACCAGCATCGTCGCTTTGCTTTTCCGGATAAACGCATACAGCAGGTCACGGCTTTGTGTATCCAGATGGTTCGAGGGTTCATCGAGCAGAATAATACCCGGTTCATGGATGAGAATACCCGCCAGAAAGACCTTCGTTTTTTCGCCACCGCTCAGCCATTTCATCGGTTGGTTCAGATCGACATGATTCAGCTGCCAGTACGACAAAGCTGCCTGTACGCGCTCTTCGATGTCCCATTCATCGTTCAGTTGCGTAAATGTGTCGGTGCTGACGTTGCCTTCCAGAATGGCCTGTAATGCTCGCAATTTGGAATCTACGTCGAGAACCTGGGCTACTGTTTGTTCGTCATATTGTCCCAGATGCTGCGGTACATAATATAGGTTTTCGGAAAGGCCGATTTCGCCTTCGGAGGGCATTCGCTTCCCGGCAATCAGTTGTAATAGCGTTGATTTGCCCGACCCGTTATGGCCAACCAGCGCGGCTTTTTCGCCGGTAACCACCGACAGGTGAAGGTGCTGAAACAGGATTTCGTGATCGGGATAGATATAGGAAAGTGCGTTCACGACGATACTCATGAGGAAGAGGAATTTAGAAAATGAACTGAAGTAGATTAATGAAATAGCTATACAGGTCCGAAAGGAATGGACTGTATAGAGGGAGTCGTAGCCATTGCCGGATAAATAGGCCAGCAGCAATGACTCAGATAAATGAAATGGATTACATGATTGCTAAGTATAGGTCAATACACGTCTGGGTGGTGTAGTTGACGATCTGACAAATGAACTGTCAAACGTTCCGTTGGGCCGGAACTCAGGAAAATTATCCTGTTACTTAGATCTTACATGTTGGAATGTATTGAATGAACTCCGCAAAGATAAGCCTTTGAGTGGAGTTTTCTACATCGAAGGGAGCATCACGAATGCATCAAAGCCCATCAGGAATGAGATGACTATCATTCCTGATGGGCTTTGGGCTGAAACGTTGTTGACGATGCGCCTTAGTCGATGGGTAGATTTGTACTTACGGCAATGCGGTTCCAGGCGTTGATGACCACCACCGACATAATGATTTCGGCAATGGTTTCGGGGCTGAAAAACTGCCCGGCCTGCTGATAGGTAGCGTCCGAAACACCATGCTGATGAATCAGGGTTACATCTTCGGTGATGGCCAGAATCGCTTTCTCTTCGGGCGTAAACAGGTCGGTTTCGCGCCAGGCGTTCAGCAGAAAAATGCGCTGTGGGGTTTCGCCGAGTTTTAGCGCATCGCGGGTGTGCATATTCAGGCAGAAGGCACACTGATTGATTTGCGACGCCCGAATCTTGATCAGTTCTTTTTGAATCGGCGATATGCTCAGTTGACTGACACTGGCCGATAAGCCGTACATGGCCTTCCAGACCGCAGGCAGCGTTTGTTGAATCTTTACTCGTTGTTCCATTGCTGTGTTGTTTTGGTTGGAACAAAGGTAAATCCACTTACAGGCCAGACTTCTTAAACCAGTTTAAGAATGCTTTCGGCTTCGGATTTCGCTCAGGTATTCGGGCGTAAAACCCAGATACGAAGCCAGTAAGTATTGCGGAATTCGCTGGACAAACTCCGGGAACAGTCGGACAAACTCGTGGTAAAGTTCCTCCCGCGAGTGATCGTATTGGTACTTCATCCGATACTGAGCCGCTGCATGTGCCCGCTGGTGAACGAGTCGGAAATAGCGTTCCAGATAAGGATGTTGCGTCAACATAGCCTCATTTTGGGCATAATCAATGGCCATAACTTCCGATTTCTCGACGGCCTGAATCGAAAACACAGCGGGCTTTTGCGTGGAGAACGACGTATAATCGGAGAGCCACCAGTTTTCGAGCGCAAACTGTACGGTTTGCTCCACGCCTTTTTCATTGATGAAGAACATCCGAAGGCATCCGCTTACGACGAAATAATTCGATTTGCAGACCTGCCCTTCCTCCAGTAGATTCTCCTTTTTACGGAGGTGTATCGACCGGAAAAACGGTAAAGCGTCGGCAAGATTCTGGTCATTGACGGTGATGAATTTTTGGATATGCTTTTGTAGCGAATCGGACATGGCTTGGCTTCAACTGGCGGTGTAAGCGATTTTTAGCAATCGGTTTGGTTTTAGATAAAAGTATTGACGGTTTGCGGACCGGAATTTTTATTTTCCCAGATGGGTGTATTCGACCGCATTAGCTCACTAATCTGGAGTAGATTACTCTTGCTGAACCACGATGTATTTTCAGAGCCGCCCCAGCTTTTTACGCTATCGGCTCCATCGAAGCGAAGACTTTTGGCCGCGTCTTCGGTAAGTGTAACGGTGTTGGCCGCCGTATGAACCATCAGATTTACCGTATCCTTCTCATTCAATACCGCTTTTACAGAGAGGTTATTATAGCTGGTCAAATTAAAAGGAATACTGGACGAAACGTTCGTATTTGTTTGTTGGCCGAAAAGCGCCTGAGTGGATAAAGCAAAGAGTAATAGCAAAATGAGGTGGGCCGGTTTTGCCGGACACTTTTTGATTTAGAGATTGAGTGAAATTAGTCTGGTAATACTGCCGCTTCGGCAGTCCGATTCTCAAAATTAATCGGTGATTGATAACCCTGAGCCGTATATAAACGCCAGACGCTATAATACCCACGTTGGTACATGGTTTTGCAGGGATCGTATCGACAAACTATGTTTTTATTGCACACTTTCTACAGCCGGAACTTTGGAACGTTTCGTGAATCACTGCCGAGTTACCCCGGTCAGTTGTTGGCTCTACTTTCATTACATATGTCTATTGGGGGTTGGCCAAAAACAGCGGCTCTGCTTAAACTTGCACTCGATAATGGCGGCTTATATATTAACTCGGTCAGTTGCTATGTGGGCTTCATATTAAGACGGTTGCGCGAACGATTTATCAGATGGAAAGGCCAGTCGATTTTAAACCTGTCAACCACAACAAGTCGGATACGATTAGTTACCTACGTTCGTTGGTAGGATTCACTCGCCCAGCCACGCTCGAAACTCGCCTGCCCGGTCGCGGCTGATAAAGACGTCCTCCTCGATTGGTGGGTTAAGGTCGACTTTGAGCCGACCGTTAAAGTGCAGATGCACCCGGCCGACCGCCTTCACGCTCAGGATAAATTGCCGATTGGCACGAAAAAACTGCTTTGGGTTCAACTTCTCGCCTAGTTCATCCAGGGCGTAGTCCATCAGCATGGTACGACCGTCCCACATCTGCACGAACGTTAAGCGTTCGCGCGTGAAGAAATACGCCATGTCGGCTACGTCGACGGGTACCAAACGGGCTCCCTGTTTCAGTAAAAAGCGGTCGCGATAATCTGGAGCGGGGGGCGGACTGGCCCGTAACGTAGCGAGTAGCTGGCCCAGATCGAGAGCCGGATGGACTGGCCCGTAGCGGTGCTGCCACTCACCCCATTTGGCCAGGCTTCGGCGGAGGGCCGCTTCGTCAATCGGTTTGAGCAGATAGTCCACACTATGGACCTGAAACGCGTTTAGTGCGTATTCGTCGTAGGCGGTCGTGAAAATAATCGGGCATTTAACCGCTACCCGGGCAAAAATATCAAAACTTTGCCCGTCCACGAGTTCAATATCGGCCAGCAGCAGGTCGGGCTGCGGGTGCGATTGAAACCAGCCGACCGACGTTTCCACGCTGTCCAGGATAGCTAGCACCGTCACCGTCGGGTCGTAGTCCAGCACCATCGTTTGCAGTTGCCGGGCCGCCAGGGGTTCGTCTTCAATGATGAGTAGGTTCATAATGTTAGTTTACCAGGGGTACTGTGACGATAAAAGCCTGTTCGTCTTCCTGAATCTCTATTTCGGGCTGGCCTAGCAGGCGGTATTTCTGGCTGATAGCCAACAGCCCTTTTTGGGCAGATGCCACGTCGGAGCGGGGCCGTCGCTGCAGGTTATTTTCAACCACCAACCTGGCCCACCCGTCGCTGTGGATGCGGATCGTGAGTGGGCGGCTCGCCGACACTACGTTGTGCTTAACGGCGTTTTCAACCAGTAATTGTAACGTCAGGGGCGGCAGGCGGCAGATCCGGCAGGCGGGGTCAACGGCAATGTCGACGTGCAGCCCCGTCTCAAAGCGTGTTGTCAACAGGCCGAGGTAAGCGTGGGTAAAGGTCAGTTCTTCGTCGAGCGTGATCAGGGGCTGCTCATTGCTTTGCAGCAGATACCGATACACCTGCGCCAGTTCACCGATGAAGCGGACAGCCTTCGGGTTTTCGTTGGCTTTTACCAGCGCCTGCAACGTATTGAGACTGTTGAAGAGGAAATGGGGCTGCACCTGCTCTTTCAGCGATCGAAGCTGCATTTCCAGTTTGGTCCGGCGCAGCTCTTCCGACGCCCGCTTTTCGATCAGCCATTGCCGGAAAAAATACCGCGCTTCGTAGATCGCTCCGATAATGGTGGCGTAGAACAGGCCGATACCGATCATGAACAGCGGGTCACCCAAATCCGGCTCCTGCTTGTTGGCAAAGACGTAGTACTGCGTCAGCAGCAAACGAACCAGTACCAGCAACCCTGTAACTGGCACACTCAGTACGGTCAGCCAGATGATCCGTTGCCGGGTGTGTTCCAGACCGGCATACCGGCGCTGGGCCTGTATAACCAGTTGCCGAATGGTAAACCAGGATAAGTAAAGCGTGAAAATACCATAGGTAATGAACCGCCAGCGACTCACGGGGGCCGCCACCAGCGTGTTCAGGTTAAAGAACACCGTACCGGCAGCCCACAGAACCAGCGGGCCGCCAGTACGTAGCATCTTGTCATTCAGGTGGTTCATGGGCATGGTCGGCCAGTGGGCCAGGGCTTAAAATAAGACAAATCCATGCTGTATTTCAACCCATAGACCAAACGCAATGTGCCAGAGAGCATAATGACCCAGCCGAACGGCCGACCCGGCCATAAAGCCGTAGTGCCGGAAGAAAACGGCCTGCAATAAGTTCATGGCGTAGCCCGTACCGAAGCTGTAGACGATGAGCGCGGGTGAATCGGTGATGAGTTGATCGAGTGGCTCGACTAGTGAACTGATCCCGGCCAGCACCCAGAATACTCGTTCGCTACGTTCGTTCTTCAGCAAAAATCGGCCAATCAACCACATCAGCAGAGGGAGCGGCACCAGCCGGTACAGGCAGTCGGTGTACAACGCGCCCGACCCGAACAGCAGTAGCGAATACGGAAACGGCTGCATGAAAGGCGTCAGGGTCGTTACCGGCTTTGGATGCAGCACCAGTTTGAACACCGCGAGGTCGGCCACGGCGAAGCTCAGCCCTATCAGCAGTGGCAGCGTCCATCGCTCGTAGTTGGAAATGCGCCAGTCGAGCCCGTCGGCAAAGCCGGTACGGGGGGCCAGCCAGACGCCCAGACCGCCCAGCGCTACCTGCGCCACGCCATCCCAGCCAAACAGCCGGAGGTTGGGTACGCCCTGATTGGCCAGATAGTCTCCAGCCAGCAGCGTAACCAGGCAAAACAGGACGCAGCCACCGTACAGCAACATACTGGCGCGGCTGGGCGTTGTGGACACCAGGCGCCGTGAAGCGGGCAGGTTCTTCATTTCATCAGCCGGTTCATCAGGCTCTTGTCAGAGCCATTGCCGTTATTTTTGTAGAGGATAAACACGCCATTGTTGTGCGGAAAATATAGCGCATTGGCTTCAAATCCTACCGAGCTGCCATTGTGGCCGTAAGCGGTGCCGAGTTCGGTGGCCCAGGTTTCCAGCCCCAGCCCGTATTCACAATCACCATTCGGGCAGGTTGGTAGGCGGACGGAGGTCATCATCTGGCTTAGGGACGCTTCCGACAGCAGGTGACCTCTGAATAAGCCGGCCATGAAGCGGGCCAAATCGGTGGCGGTCGAGATAATGCCCCCGTCCGCTTCCCCGTCGCTATCGGCACGGTCGAGGTGGCTTACATCAAACAGGCGACGATTGCCGTAGAGGTCGGCGTACCCGCGCACCACCTTCCGGTCGTCCCGGACTTCCAGATACGTATCGGTCAGCCCCAGCGGCTGGAAAATCAACTCGCTGAATACGTCCTGTAACGGCTTGCCGGTCTGCTGCTCAATGATTAGTCCCAGCAACCAATAGCCCGCATTACTGTAGCGGAACTGCGTACCGGGTGAAAAAAGTAACGGTTTTTCGTATATGTATTCGGTCAGCAGTTGGTGGGTGCTCATCCGGAACCGGGCCTGATAGTCGTTAACGATACCGAGCTGGTAGCGCAGACTGCTGTTGGGTGGGTCCACCAGGCCGCTGGTATGGCTGAGCAGGTGCCGCAGGGTAATTTGGTCGGCCTGCGGAATCCGGCCCACCGTCGACGGTAGCAATTGGCCTAGTTTGTCGTCTAAGCGAAGCTGTCCGCGTTCCATTAATTTTAGCGCAACAACGGCCGTAAACACCTTCGTAATACTGCCTACCCGGAATTGGGCGCAGACGCGCATATCGGTCTGGTATTCGAGGTTGGCTTTCCCCACGGCTCCAACCCACAGGGCTTCGTCGGGTTTCTGAATGAGCAGCAGGCTGCCCGGTGAGCCGGTGTTCTGGCGGTACTGTTGCAACTCGTTCAAATACCGCTGATGCTTCGGATGAGCCGCAAAGGCGTCTGGCGGGCAGGAAGAAGATTGGGGTTGGGGTACGTCGAGTTGCGTACAGGCCAGCAGGTTCAGCAGGGCCAGTACTGAAAGGGTCGTTTTCATAGCGTTCTGGCGTTATCGATTGAGTAACAGACGGGTGCCCACGTGCAGGGCCGCGTGGGGTAGCAGGGGTAACCTCTGGTTGTTGAACGGCGTTTCGGCAAATAGTTCGTAGCGGGTAAAGACGCTCACCGGTGCGGTCGAGTGCGCCCTGAAGCGGTAGCCCAGCCCCGCACTGAGCGAGGGCATGGCCCGGAGCATGAACCGCGACGCTGGCCGGAATTCACCCGCCCCGCCGGGTTGGTAACTGCGCAGGTGCTGCGACAGCCCCAGGGCACCAAGGCCGATGAATGTTTCGGCATACAGGCCGCCGATAAATTTACGATAGCCAAATTCGGAGTTTAAAAACAGGCCGGTTTGCAGTGCCCGGTGGTGATAGACGCCCACGTTCAAGGTCTGAATGAGTTGCGAACCGGGCCGATTGTGGTAGTATACCTCCGTGCCAACGCGGATGCCGACATTGGCATTCTTTAGAAAGCCCCGGAATGTAGGCAGGCTTACGGCGTGCGAAAACACCGATACCGTAAGGGGCGCACCCGGCCTGGGGGGAAATTCTCTCGGTTGCGCCACGGTTACGGTACTAATACCGGCCCATAGCAGCAGGAACGGACATCTTTTTAACATGGTCACTGGTAGTTGTTGGTTGACGGGGCAAAACTAGGGTACCCTCCCCCAAAGCGGGCCGGAGCGCGTTTGAAAGGCCAAAATCTGCCCCTGAGCAACCCAAAAACCGGTCTGAATCACAGCTTGCTTCGTCACGGCTTTGTCATAGCCACGGTGGGAACGTACCCATTCGTTTGTGCATAAGAATGGTTTCGTGCCGATGGCAGCATGAAACCGCCCTGACGGATGCCGATCAATCAAATGCACTTGCGACTACCCGGCTATGAGTGATTTTAAGCAAAGATGCCGTAACGGCGGACCGTTCGTGTTTGATCGTTCGCCAAAACCGCTCAATGAAAATATTGTCTAGGGCACGTTCTTTTGAGTCCATACGGATTTTTGTTTCATTCGTAATCAGCGGATTAGGGAAAATATGACTGGTAAACTGACTCCGGTACCAGCCGCCCGGCCTGATCAGTGTTAAAGATTTCTGGTTTGCCCCGCCTTGTTAGCGATTCTTCCAGCGCTTCGACACAAAAATCAGCCAACAAAGCATTACTCAATCGCCAACTCAAAATGAATCGACTAAACCAGTCAATGATAGCACACAGATACAGAAAACCGTTGGTCATTGGGAGACACTTATTCGTATTCAATGTTGTTGAGGGTAAACGTTATATTCTATTCTGTCTGGCACTGGTTGCCTTTCCTAGGGTAGAAAAGTAGGTTTTGATTCATTACTATTCGGCAATTACCAGGTATGACCAGTACCAATTCGTTACCAGAACATTTCAGCCAAAATAGCCAACTGCCTATTCGAATTGTGTCTCCCAATTTTGGCCATGTGTCTCCAGAGACTAGAGAAAACTATGCTCCCACCCACCGCTTATCGTACTACTTCTTGCTTTTTATACTGGAGGGCTCTACTCCGTATGGCCTTGATGGGGAAACATTCGACGTTGGAAAGTATGAATTACTTTTCGCCTTGCCGCATCAGATTCAACAGGTAGCCTTCGCCCAACACAGTAAAAAGTATTATAAATTGGGCTTTGATGAGGAATGCCTGTCCCGATTACCCAGGCAATACCCGTTCCTGCTGAATCCACTTAATCAGCAAAAAATAAGTTTTTCAACGCTTGCCGCCAATAGACTTCAAGCAATCTTTGACATACTTCAAGGTTTATTAACGGCTTCGGATACGGACCCAGAACTCATCTTAGCCCATCTCAATAGCCTGCTGACGGAGATTAATGCGGCTTATTTTGCCGGTGAGCAAAAGCCAGCCGATGACCGACTTACCAAATACATTGGCTTCAAAATATTTGTCGAAAACAACTTGACCGATCACCCGGCCATTAAGGATATTGCTCAGGAGCTTGCTCTCAGTACGGATAGTTTATATCAGCTTGTTAAACAGTATTCGGGACTTTCGCCCAAAGAATATATGACGAATCGTCTTATCCTGGAAGCCAGACGCCGGCTGTGCTATGGAGAGCGATCTTCTGTTAAGGAACTAGCTTTTGAACTCGGTTTCAGTGATCCTGATTACTTTTCCCGCTTGTTTAAAAAAGTAACGGGGAAAACAGTCGCCGGGTTTTTTCAGGATTTGTCCTGAACACATCGGCTTTCATCCGGCTCTGTTCACGGCGCTATTGTGAGCTTTGTGCTTATCATAAATCAGATAGGCTATGAACAGACAAGTAGGTAAAATATTGATAACCGGTGTAACCGGTTTGGTTGGTGAGCGCTTGCTCCGGCGTCTTGTTGAGGCAGGCATGGACTGCCGTGCGCTGGTGCGAACCGGAAAGCGTATTCCGGCCAGTGTAACGGCGGTTGAAGGTGATCTATTCGATTTTACATCGCTCGCTGAGGCTGTAACGGATGTGTCGGCCATTATTCATCTGGCAGCCGTGTTTCGCACACAAGACACAGATCTGATTTGGAAGAGCAATCTGGAAGGGACGCGCAACCTGATCAACATAGTAAAAACGCATGCGCCTGACGCCCGATTCATTTTGGCGAGTACCACTAACGTCTACAACGCAGATAATCCGCATCCCGGCCGGGAAGATGACGACGTAGCTCCTCAACAAGCCTACCCCGCCAGCAAGGTGGCGGCTGAGAAGGAACTGCGGGAAAGTGGTCTGAACTGGGTAGTCTTGCGATTTCCTTTTGTCTACGGCGATGGGGATGGGCATCTGGAAGCGTTGCCGAAGTATGCGATAGCGGGCAATTGGCACCCTGCTATGCGGATGAGTACCATCCACCACCGCGACATCGCCACGGCGATGCATTTGGCCTTGTTGGGTACAATGGACGGGCGCATCGTCAATATCGCCGATGAAGCTCCCACGTCGATTTACGAATTAGCCCAGTTAGTTGGTGAGCCCTTAGATTCCTCCTGTGAGCCGCTCATGAATCCTTGGTATTTGCTTAGCGATAGTACGCTGGCTCGTCGGCTGGGCTTCCAGCCTACCGTCCGGACAGTCTATCAGGCTGTACAGGAGCGCATAATGTAACTTATTGTCAATAAAAGTAAGCGGTTTTAAGAGAGAGAACAACTCGCAAATAAATCCCTGCAAATTCTGTTTTTTCTCTTAGAACCCGCCTACTTGAGACGAGCGCTTGCATCTATCTGTTCCACAAATGGGCATTTGACGAAACAATTCGATTTTTTTAAAAGAAACCGTACATTCTGATAACTTACTTCAATAGATGCCTTTTATCCTACAATATTACCGCATAAATACTATGTTTAGCATAGTACTATGTTATCAATTCTATTTGCTTTGAAAATGTACAAATCTTTTCAAATCAATTCTTTTGATGGCATCTTCACTACACCCTACTTCCCATCAGAAACCTATCTATACGCTACTGCGTGTTCTACTCTTTTACAGCCTTAGCGTTGCAATATTGCTCTTTACCTCCCGATTGACAAAGAGTCTGCCTACCACAGTTGCCAATCTGCTGTCGATTGCCCTGGCCTCTCTGCTGACCTTTCTGCTGGTGGTTGGATTTACTCGATGGGAAAAACTTCATTTATCCGATGTTGGCGTTATACCCGGCAGTCAGAGCGCTAAGCGATTCGTAACGGGTTATCTAATCGGTCTTTCTATGGCCGTAATGCAGGCCATAATCGTCCTTTTTTTTGGGCGTCTACATCTTGTTTTCAACCCGCACATGGCGGCAGTGGAGATTAGCTTATCAGCTTTGCTCTATTTATTAGTGGCCTGTCGGGAAGAACTGGCGTTTCGTGCCTACGCGTTGAGAAGTCTCAGTAACTCGATAACTTCGGCCTTTGCCTTGTTGATCATTATCGTGATCTTTATTGGTGAACACATACTGGCTGGAATGAACTGGATGACGGCAGTGATCGGTTCGGGACTAGGCGGAATTTTATTTGGCATTGCTGCACTTAAAACCCGTGGGTTAGCCTTGCCGTTAGGGCTTCATAGCAGTTGGAATTTTGGGCAATGGATGATAGGCTTCAAAAACAAACCTGGAATCTGGGAAGCAATCGTAGACAAAGGCTATGAAGCCAAAACGGAAGCTATTGGTTTAGCCGCTTTTGCACTAGTGATGGTTCTGGCTATTCTAGCCGTTTCAATTCTTTATAAAGTCAAAAAGAAATCGGATAGCCTATAATTCAGGATCTCTTAAAATACTTCCAGGTGAGACGCAAGAAAGCTGGTGTACCTGCTTCTGAAATGGAGTAATTCATGAACCGACAGTTATGTCTCCCCGTGCCAGAATAAACTGTCGTTCGGCTTAAATGAAACAACTAACCGATCTCCAAAATCGTAAGGGATTTTAAGCGCATAAATGGTCTTAACGGCACGGGGATTTGCTTGGCAGGAGGCACCTACTCTTTGAAAGGGAATTGATTCAAAAAGGGGGCGTTTGGTGAAACGGCAACGCAACGGCTAGTTAAATGAATTAGCATTAACTCAAAACATTTATCTAGCCTCTGTTTTCTCAAAATACAGATTGCGCACCGGATCGGTCGTGAGATAAAAACCAGTGATCACCTTTTTCTTATTTCTGGAGAAGCGAGCCACAATACCATCTGCGAAAACATCTTTTATGAATGGGGCGAGTTCTATAATCTCATTTTTGGGCATCTTCAGCACCAAATACCCGTCTTTTATCGATAAGCTATAGCTCGTGTTTAGCTCCGAACTGAAAAAGTTTCCCGTATACTCCTGGAGTTCTGCCGCCGACGGGTTAATCCGTTTTACCTTGTCGTAGTCCTGAACCTTCGAGCCTGGCAGGCTAACCTGTAGTTTCGTATGGATGGAATCCCCGCTAAATTTGAACTCGTAAGACTGGATCGTAAACTCAGCATTAGTAGTGGCCAACAATTCTGTAGAGCCCAATAGCAATTTGCCCTCTTTAGCCCTAACGTTTAGGATTGAATGCGTTCGGGAATCAAAGTAGTCACCTGCCCAATTTCGCAAAACGGTGCTATCGGTTTTAAAAACTGGTTGTTGAGAAAGGCTATCTTTCAAAAAAATATCGACGACTTTGTCCGTCAGAGACCTGACGCTGATGTTAGCTAGATTAGCCAATACAATTACTGAGAAGTGTTGATCGGGAAATCTGATCATATTGCACCGATAACCGGCATCAGCACCACTATGCCCTTCGGTTCTATAGCCTTTATACGTGCTGATGACCAGACCAGAAGCATAATCCTGTGGGGTTCCGTCATTCAATTCGCCAGTACGTCGCATTAATTTTATCAAGGCATCACCCCCAATTTTCTTACTATAGAAATTCTCGTCCCATTTAGCCAGGTCTTCCACAGTCGTAAATAGGCTTGTTGATCCATAGTAATCGAAAACGGGAAGGCTTATTTTCCAATTGCCTTTCCTGTCTCTTCGATAAGCCGAAGTCCGGTTGGGAACGATTTCAGAGTGATTACTATGAAAATGCGTATGGCTCATGCCCAGCGGCTTAAAGAATACCGAATCGGCATAGTCTCTTAAGGAAATGCCCGTAATTCGTTTGACGGCAATTGCTGCTAAAGTATAGCCCGTATTACAATAGGCGTATTCCTCACCCGGTATAAAGTTTAACGCTTTTTGCCGAGTCAACATAGTCAGGATATCGTTTTCAGTAATCAAATCATCATCACGCCAGCCCGCCAGCCATTGCAAATCCAACTGATCCCGGATGCCACTGGTATGATGGAGCAAGTGGTTCAACGTAATGGTATGCCCAAAAGCGGGAACCTCAGGAACATATTTCCGGATGTCATCGGTTAGCGAAAGCTTACCGTCCAGGGATAATTTTAGCAACGCTGCGGCAGTAAACTGCTTGGAGAGGGATGCAGTGTGAAAAATTGAGGAGGAGTTGATGGCGATGTTGTATTCTAAATTTGACATGCCGTAGGCTCTTTGGTAGATAATTTTACCCTCTTTGAGGATAGCTAAGGCACAGCCGGGGGTATTGGTTTTATCATATTCTGCAAAAACTGCATCTATCTTTTGGGTTAATGAATCGGGTAGTTGTCCATAGGTTGATGAGCAGAGACTAATCAATAAGAGGCTAAAAATGAATCGCATGTGCATTGTTGGTTCGTGGGGCTACAACGTTAAAAATCGTGTGAGTTTGCAAGCTCATTCTGGTAATAGCCAGGAGCTGAAAACGAGCAGATAGATAGAAAACTGCCTTCTGGCTGCTGAAACAAACATAGTTGTTATAAATAGTACTATGTATAACAAAGTATCTAAGCGGTTCAATAAATAGATGAGTGGTAACAGCAACAAGGTGTATAAGCAAATGGCTAGCCCTTCATAACAATGCCATAAGCATGTCATCGGAGTAGCTATTCTGTTTTACGAAAAAGTCCTGTTCGAGGGAATAAGCCAATAGAAACAACACAATTTTAGTGAGAAACCCCGATTCTGTAACGGCATGGATCGTCTTGAAAAATTGGCCTCTTCCCAGTAAACTGGACAGCCATTGGGTTAGGGGAATGGATTTACTTTTCTTACGCATCTTGTAGGCTAATGTAGCATAGTCATTTATGTCTCATCTTACCCCATCCATTCCCAGGCACTTTGGTAGGTGTTTAAGGCTTCGGCATAGGTGATAAAGTCGGCGTAGAAAGGCAGGCTGGCCAGGGTGGCACTGTCGCCAACAATCACCAGTTTTTTGCGGGCGCGAGTCATGGCGACGTTCATCCGGCGAATGTCGGACAGGAAGCCAATGTCGCCCTCAGTATTGCTGCGAACCAGTGAGATGTAGACAATGTCGCGCTCCTGCCCCTGAAAACTGTCGATGGTATTTACCGAAATTTTAGTGCCATATGCCAATAGATCAGGGTATTGTGATAACTGTTCTTTCAGGATGTTGATCTGCTGTTTGTAGGGCGAGATGAGGGCAATGGTCGGAAAGTCCTGTATGGTATAATGGTTGCTCAACTCCGCGACCTGCTGGCTCAGATGCCGCATCAGCAGGGCCGCTTCTTCGGGATTGGTCGAACTGGTACCGTCCAGCTTTTCATCGAATCCGCAACCGGCCGTATCCACAAACACCAGCGAGGTATCACCGTCGTACAACGAATGACGGGCTACCGACGCATGGGCTTTTAGCTTGTTTTCATAAAAGACCTGCGACGAGTAGCCCATGATGTGTTCATGCATCCGGTACTGCTCATCCAGCAGCGATACCGCTTCGGGATGCAACTCTACGCATTTTTCGAGTAAGGTTTTAGCCAGACCTTTCCGGGCTGCTTCGGCTGATTTGATGGTGGGCGGGAGCTGGCAATGATCACCGGCCAGCACTACTTTCTGCGCTTTCAGGATCGGAATCCAGCAGGCGGGTTCGAGGGCCTGACCAACTTCATCAATAACAGCGGTATGGTACGTTAGATGCCGGACGGTGTAGTGGTTGGCACCAACCAGTGTAGCCGTAATTACCTGCGCTTTGGCAAGCAGATCGTCGATGACATATTGCTCCGTGTTGGCCACGTCTTTCATGATCCGGTGTGCTTCGTCGAACAGGGCTTTGCGTTGTTCGCGCTCGGCTTTGCCAAAATTTCGCTTGTACTTATGGGCCATAGTTCGGAACTCATTCGCCTGTTTTTTCAGCTTTTTCGCTTCTCTCATAGCGCTGTGTTCCGATACTTTATGATCGAGTGTGAGGGCCATTAGCCGATCTGATACGCGGGCCGGGTTGCCGATTCGGAGTACATTGAGCCCTTCGTTGTGCAATTTTTCACTGAGCAGATCGACGGCCGTGTTGCTGGGAGCTACTACCAGTATTTTCTGGTTGTCCTGTTTGACCAGCGTTTTAATAGCCTGAATCAAGGTGGTGGTTTTTCCGGTACCGGGAGGGCCGTGTACAATAGCCAGTTCATTGGCACCCACTATTTTCTCGACGGCCGCTACCTGACTCGGATTCAAACGGGGGAGCGTCAGCTTCGGAATTTCAGAAGAGAACGTAGGCTCTTTACTGCCCGTCAAAATCTGAATAAGACGATTGTCTGATTTGTTGTTCTGAATTTTGGCTGTTTTCAGCGCCTGCTCCATTTCGTCGTAGCTATTCTCGTCAAACAGTACTTCGATGCCCAGTTTTCCATCCCGCGACCAGTCGGGGAGTTCGTCGGTACGCAGGGTTATCTTGGCGCGGTTGCCGCTTTGGTGCGTTATGGTGCCTTCGACCCGGTCGGCTTTCGGATCGTAATTGCTGAATAGAACAGCAGGTATCCCAAACCGGAGCTGATGCGGAATATCCTGATGCGTTGTGCGTTCAATCTCTACCGTCAGGTAATCTCCCCGGCTCATTTCGGAGCCCCGAATCGCAATCGGATACCAGGCCAGGCCGTTGGCCCGCCGTTCGGCAATGGACGTGGTTTCGGTGAGTTTTTGATATTGGGCGCGGTCTTCGGCTCGTTCGATCTTTAGCAGGTCGAGCAGATCGTCAAAATAAGTCATCCACAAAAGTAACTACTTCCCCAATCATTGTCTGGGGCTATCTATACAACACCGTTCGGGCAAAAAAGCTCTCGCGTTGGTCAACCGGGAAATAATAGCTAATGCACGATGGGGCTGTGCTTTCGCAATCGGTGTTATTTTTCGAGAGGATTAACAGGGTTTCCAGAAGTAGTTTTAAACTAGCTGGCTTAACTAATCCTGGGAATTCTGTTAATCCTATCGAAAAAACCAAACTACGTATGAAAAAAAGCTTATTGTTGCTGGGTTGTTTAGCCAGCTTCTTCATTGCGGCTGCGCAACATAGCGAACGGCAGGTGCTTGAAGATAGTGTGATGGGTTGGTACACTAAACTTTCCCCCGCCGATAAACCTGTGAAGCCTTTGCTAAGTGGTGGTAAAACGTTTTCAATCCGACAGCAGGAAATCAATAATCTGTTTGTGCAGTGGATGCAGCAATCCTACACACCGGTTGGCGGGCTGGGTGTATTCAAAAAGCGGTATTATGCCAAAAAAGACGAATATTTCCCGCAGGCTTACGGAATTTTCTTTCAGGCATATAATGCTGCACTGGATGTGAGAGACAAACAGGGGCATCTGAAACCCGTAGATGAAACCTGGGTGCCGTTTCAGATTGCAGCCAATGTCGTGTTCGACATCAACCCGGCTTACTACCTCAATACGCCTTCTCAATATGTCTTTACGTTATTGCCCGATGGCTATATGGACAGCGATTTCTTCCGAAAGAAATTTAAAGACGCCGACCCGAAACGTCACCCGAACATGGCAAAATACCTGACAACGATGACTAGCAATGGCATTACGGTATATCTGGTTCCGGGTAATAAACTGCCGATCCGGCAATTAACAAAAGGTGAGTTTATTCAACTCTCCGATGAGTCGTTTGAGCGCCATCTGCAGCAGAAAAAAGAAGACGTTGCCCGTCAGTTCAGCAGCGAACAGGCACGGGTAGAGGTGATGGCATCGGAGCGCGAAAAGGTGAAAACGTATCGGGAAAAACTTAAAGCGCTGCGCGATCAGTATGCCACTCGGCTGAATGAGCCCGCAATCATTCGGGATATGCAGCCAACCATTTATACCGTCGATGGCTCATCCGACCCGTTTAAGATCGATCCGTTTTCGAAAGGACTTATGCATGAATATGGTGTCTATACCTACGAACCAGCGATCTATGAAAAGTGCAAAACGGATCAGCCTCAGTGGATCGCCATTCGCTTCCCGTATGCCACAAAAGAGAATGGACGGAAGGAGCATGAATTATACCGGGCCATTTCCGAGCATTTCAACTTTGAGTACGTATACAACTACTTTTTCGACCCCGACAAAGTGAAGGGGCAACCCTATCGCCCCGTCAATGAAGAGTTGTTGAAAATGACCCTGGCTAACTATGCTAAACGAACTTATTGGAAAAATTCATCGGCTACCTCCTCATTACCTGCCGGAGTACTTTTTCTGGACGATTTTTCGGTTAACGAAGCGGGTGCCCGACCAGCAGGCTGGTATTTTTATTCCTACGGAAAAGCCTCGCAGGTGACGACGGTAAAAAACCTGCCCGGAAAATGGCTGCAACTGGGTTATGGTAACAGGGTCGACCCGACGGCATTACCTAAACCACTACCTGAAAATTTCTCGCTGGAATACGATATTGCAACTGACGAGTTTAGCTCCCGAACGGGAGGAGCTGTTGAACTGGAACTGGCCGGGGGCCTTAAAGGCAACCCTAAAAGCGCAACTACCCGAATTAGAGTCCAGATTACGGCCGGCAATGAGGCCGATTACCATAACAACAATTACCGGGGATTGGCAAAAATAGAGCTCGTCAGTTTTCCACTGGTGAAATCCAACACCTATGTCGAAGCGGGAGGGCAGTCGGTTCAGCCACTGACAACGTTCACGAATCGTCAGAATAGAGTACATGTAAAACTGCAAAAGGAAGGTTCGGAGGTTAGGCTGTTTCTTAACAACAAGCCGTTTGCAACCTCATCAGATTTTAAAAGCAACTATGATAAACCCTGTCAGTATTGTACAATACCCGCTGGCATTCAGTTTAGTACGATCAATTGGGTCAATATGACCGACGATGCAGAAAACGTGCGTGTCTATATCAGTAACGTAAAGCTCAGTAAGCAGTAAAGCCCTGACGCATGGGACACAGCTTGGTATAATGATTAGGATTTGCCAGGGTCCTAATCATTATACCAAGCTGTGTCCCATTTCGCCTGTATTGTCTTATGAAAATTCCGTAGTTTCGGTAAATTGCCGAATAAACTTTCTCTGTCGGATAACCTATACTCTTCTGAAGCTATGAAACGACTCCTTGCCCTGCTAGTGGCGCTAGGGCCCTTGCTTACGTATGCCCAGAAGGGTTCTGATTCGCTGGCCCAAAAGGCTGATAAACTGTTTTCTGAATGGAACGGCACCGGGCGCCCCGGTGTTGCGGTAGGCGTTGTTCATGACGGTAAACTGATTTATGCCAAAGGATTTGGGGAGGCCGATGTGGAAACCGGCGCTCCGATAACTCCAGAAACCATCTTTCATGTAGCATCGATATCAAAAGAGTTTACAGCCTACGGTATTGTCTTGCTGGCACAGGAAGGTAAACTTTCACTCGACGATGATATTCGAAAATACTTGCCCGAAGTGCCTGATTTTGGTCAGAAAATCACGATTCGTCACCTGATTCATCATACTAGTGGTCTGCGCGATCAATGGGCATTGCTGACCATGGCTGGTTGGGATATGAGCGATGTGATTACGAAGCAACATATTTTTAACCTCGTCCGACGTCAGCGGGAGCTGAATTTTGCACCAGGAGCCGAGTACCTTTATTGCAACACGGGCTATACCTTACTGGCCGAAATTGTGGCTCGGGTAGGTAAGCAACCTTTTCGCAACTGGATGCAGCAGCATGTTTTTAAACCCTTAGGTATGACCAAAACGCTATTTTATGACGACGATGAGCGGATCGTAAAGGGCCGGGCTTATTCCTTTCATCGGTCGTATGATCCATCGGTCGGGTTTTACAAGAAAAGTGTGTTGAGCTATGCCAATGCCGGAGCTACCAGTTTATTCACGACCGTTACGGATTTGGCCCACTGGATGGCTAATTTCAAAAATCCGGCCGTTGGCAATGCGGCTACCATGAAACAGATGCTGGAACGGGGGCAACTGACCAATGGCGACAGTATTCCCTATGCCTTTGCCCTCGTACACGGCAACCGAAAAGGGTTGGCTTACTATGGTCACGATGGCGCTGACGCCGGTTTTCGGGCCAACCTTACCTATTTCCCGAAAGAAGATTACGGGTTTATTGTCCTGAGCAATCAGGCCGAAGCGAATACAAATGCCAAGGCGATGCAAATGGCTGACCTGTATTTGGCGTCCTACCAGCAAAAGCCTACCGATACACCACCTGCGCCTAAGCCGCCTACGACGGAGACAAAGTCTGATAAGCTTACGCCTGCCGACTATGTCGGACGCTATTATAGCCCGGAGTTAGAGGCTATCTACACCATCCGTCAGAAGGGCGATGGCCTGGAATTGGTGCATGTACACCACGGCGAAACGTCCATGAAACTGACCGGCGACGATAAATTCTCGACTAATTGGTGGTTTATGTCGACGGTAGAAACCGTGCGTAATCCAAAAAAAGCTGTTGTCGGACTGCGGGTATCGAACGGGCGGGTTCGTAATTTGTGGCTGAAGCGTCTGCCCGATGATTTCGACGCTGGTAAATGAGTTCTTGACAGGATTGACAGTGTTTTTTCGACAGGATTTACAAGATGAACAGGATTAGTTTATTGATTAAAATCCTATTCATCTTGTAAATCCTGTCGAAAAAGAAAAAATAATACAACCTGAACTATGCTGGAAAACGTGTACTTAGTCAAGCAGGCAAGTCTGCTCATGATCGGTTTATGTCTGCTGACGGGGTTGGCAGGCATCGCTCAGCCAAAGCCCATTCCCAAACCCGAGGAAACACTTGGTTTTCCAGTCGGGGCCGATTTTAAGCTGGCTACTTATGAGCAGGCGTTGAGTTATTTCAAAAAGCTCGACGAGGCTAGTGATATGCTCAAACTGGTCTATGTCGGTGAAACCTCCGAAGGTCGTCCCTGGTATTTTGCCCTGATCTCATCGCCCCAGAATCTGGCCAACATCGACAAGTATCGCAACATTGCCCAACGGCTGGCACACCCGGCTGGGCTGACCGATGAGGAAGCGAAAAAACTATCGCTCGAAGGAAAACCTCTGGTGCATATCGATGGGGGTTTGCACGCGTCGGAAGTGGCTGGTGCACAGCATACTATTTCGCTGGCGTATGACATGCTCAGTAAAGCATCGGAGCCTAAAATGAAGGCCATTCTCGACAATGTAATCCTGATGCTGTGGCCATCGCTCAACCCCGACGGGCAAACCATGATTGGCGATTGGTACAAATCGAATGTTGGAACGCCTTACGAGATTGCTCCGCCCCCGTTTTTGTATCAGAAATACGTTGGGCACGACAATAATCGGGATGCCTATATGCTCAACATGATCGAGTCGCGGGTGGTGGCGCGTACGTGGCGCGAATGGGAGCCGAATATCATTTTTGTCCATCACCAGACCTCGCCCTTCCCAACCCGGATCTGGCTACCGCCGTTTGCCGAACCCATTGCTCCTCAAACTCCGCCGATCATTGCCCGTGAGGTGAACATGATTGGCATGGCAATGGCCCAGGCCCTCGAAAGTAACGGCCAGAAAGGCGCTACGCACATGGGAACGGGTTTCGATGCCTGGTATCCGGGCTATATCGACTATATGCCGGTAATGCAGAACATCCCGTCGTTCTGGACCGAAACGGCCTTGTATAATTATGCTACACCGCATTTTTATACTGTTCGGGATTTCCCCCAGGACAAAAAAGAGTTCCGAAACGAGTCGTTGTATTCGAGTCCATGGCCTGGGGGCTGGTGGCGAATCAGCGATGCCATCGCGTATATGCAAACCGCGTCACTAGCTACCCTCGATTATGCCGCCAA
Organism: Spirosoma sp. SC4-14; assembly: GCF_037201965.1. Lineage (NCBI taxonomy): Bacteria > Pseudomonadati > Bacteroidota > Cytophagia > Cytophagales > Cytophagaceae > Spirosoma > Spirosoma sp. SC4-14. Next base: position 2,881,136 of record NZ_CP147518.1, read on the forward strand.
ATACAGCGATGTACTGCTCTACAATCGCTACCAGGCCGGTCGGAACACCATCAAAAAATATGAACAGGAACCGCCCTACGCCTATTTCATCCCGCAAAAACAACGTGACCCTGTGCGGCCCGTTGAACTGCTGCGCCGACTGGCTTTTCATGGCATTCGGATTGGACAACTGACGAAAGAGGTTCAGGTTGAGGGCCGTAGTTATCCGAAAGGAACCTGGGTGATTCCGATGAATCAGGAATATGCCGAACTGACCCGACAACTGCTCGATGTGCAGTCGTACCCGGATTTGCGGGAGTTTCCGGGCGGGCCACCCGAACAACCATATGATGCGGCCGGCTGGACGCTTCCCCTACAGTTTGAACTCAGTGTGTTACCCGCTATGAGTCCGTTACCCGCTGAGGTGAACAATGCAATTCAGCTATTGGGTGGAACAGCAAAGGATTGGCAGAAGGATGATAAAAAAGATGCAACTCCTGCCGACTTTATCGCCGGAATTGGTTTTGATACAAATCCGGTTTCGGCAGCTATCAAAGCGCCTGAGGGCCGATTGACGGGTTCGGGAACGGTGGCGCTCATTAGCCCAATACAAAATAATTCATTCAAAATTATTGGCCGGACACTGAAATCGGGCGGGGCGGTGAAATTCGACAAAGAAAGTCAGCGCTATACCATTAGCGGTGTCGCTAAAGCTACGCTGGAACAATGGGTCAGAGAACTGGGTATCATGGCCGAACTGACAACAAATTCGTCAGGAACGACTGTAAAACCTCGTATTGCACTCTATAAACCCTGGACGGCCAGTATGGATGCCGGTTGGACCGAGTGGGTGCTGGAACAGTTTGAGGTACCATTTGTGGCCATCAGCAATCGTGATATGTCGGCGGCTGACCTACGCGATCGGTTCGATGTGATCGTGATGGCATCCGACCGGCCACAAACCCTTAAAAATGGCTTTGCCAAAGGCATTGTACCGCCTGCTTACGAAGGTGGTTTGGGAGAATCAGGCAGTGCAGTATTGGCTGCTTTTGTTGCTGAGGGTGGTACATTGGTCTGCCTGAACGCCAGTTGTGATTACGCCATCGAGGCTCTTCATCTGCCCGTTAAAAATGTGGTGGCAGGTAGTCCGCGAAAAGACTATTTTACCGGCGGATCGTTGCTCGAAGTCGAAACCGACCCGACACATCCGGTTATGGCCGGAATGCCCGCCAAAGCCACTGTGTTTGTAGACGGAAGTCCGGTATTTGCCACGCTGGACGGATTTAAAGGGCAGGCACTGGCCAAATTTGCGCCAACAGGTTCGCCACTACGGTCGGGCTATTTGCTGGGCGAAAAATACCTGCAGGGCTATGCCGCTTCGTTGGATGTACAGCAGGGGCGAGGGCACGTTGTCTTGATAGGTTTTCGTCCACAATGGCGTGGGCAACCGCTGGGCACCTATCGGGTGTTGTTAAATTCGGCTTTGTATGGTGGCGACCTTACAAAAGGGAAATACGGTGCTGCTGATTTTTGGAGATCACCTTCAAAATTGAAAGAGGAAGAGAAGAAATAATGAGCATCGCTATTATATTCCAATCACCAATAAATGTAAAGAAGGAGCCAGCAACTGACAGACAGTAGCTTAGGGGCTGAATGCTCTTTTGTTGATGAACGATTTCTGTGATAACCTATCAACCAAATCATTTACATTATGACTACTAAGCTACCTTTTCGGCTGGTATTGGCCTTCGTTGGTTTCCTGATGACGCTGACGTCTGTTCAGGCCACGAAGCCTATGACAACCATTGCCCAGCTAACCGCCGATTGGCAACGGGCTAAAGAGTTTACGAAGGAGTATCTCGATACGATGCCTGAAGATGGCATGGGCTTCAAACCCGTTCCAGAGATTCGTAGTTTTGCTGAGCAAATGCTCCATCTGGCGGCTGCCAACTACAACTTTGCGGCACTGGTGAGTGGCAAAGCCAATCCGATGCAGGGGAAAAAGATGGAAGAAATGAGCGAGTTTAAAACGAAAGAGGGGCTTACCAAAGCGGTAATGGACAGCTACGATTTTATGCTTGATGCGGTTAAAGGGTTAACCGATGCCCAATTGGCCGAAACCATAAAGATGGGTCCTCGGGAAATGACCCGCGAAGTAGCGCTGTCGAAAGCGTTTGAGCACCAGACGCACCATCGGGGACAGGCAACTATCTATATTCGCACAAAAGGCATTAAACCGCCTAACGAAAAATTATTTTAATCTCTGCTTGCCGAACCGTCGTCCGGTATCAGTTCTTGTCAAAAAGCTGATACCGGACGACGGTTCGTTGTTAGTTTCTAATCCCGGCAAGGAGATACTCTAAGCCGTTAAGCTTTATTTCATACATTGTCTGGAGCAGCATGCCCAGCTTCCCGGCAGGAAATCCTTTCTGGGCAAACCATTCCAGATACGAAACGGGCAATTCCCGAATCAGCCGACCTTTGTACTTACCAAAAGGCATTTGATAATCAACCAGATCTCGTAGTGTGTTCGGATCTCCGTAGGGTACTTCTTCGGCCATCGAAATGCATATTAGGCTATAAAACTACTACATAGTTAACGGAGTATCGCTTCTAATCTCCTATTTATCAGTTACAATCTCAAACTGTAGATTAAGTTAAGGCGCTGATTATGCCTGACTTAATTCGCTAACTGGATACCCTGGCAAATTCTAAAAAAATAGTTAGGAGCCTAAATAAAATTATGCCATAATGCCGGTTTCTGATTAAAACCTACTGAATGGGATGAGGACGCCAAAAACAAGCAATGCTGGTTTAATGTGAAGCTAGATTAATGAAAAATATAATGGTATTATATTGTTATTTATTTGAATTGACGATAGGCGGTTAACCGTATTTTTTTATAGCATATTTAGGATATAGTGAAATTGGTATCTTTTGGTTGTTTATTCATGCTTTTTGTTTTGCTAAAGTGTTAGAACGTGTTGGGGAATTTTATTTGGTGAAGCAGTCAAAGGCGTTGTAGCATGATCTGAATGTTTGCTAAATACAGCCAACTCACCGAAGAAGATAGCGTGTACTCGTAATCTTTGACGATGCGCCGGAAGAAATTCGTCCAGGCAATGCTCCGTTCAACGACCCATCGCTTGGCCACAGGCACAAAACCTTGGGTTGATTCGGGACGCGAAGCCTTCTCGAAATCGATGCTCCACTCGGTTAATGCCTGGGCAAAAGCTCCATTGTAAGCCTGATCGCCGTAAACCTTCTCCAGGCGTTCCCCAACTCGCCAAAGGATTGTCCCAATCAGAGAAATTGACGCCGGTCCTTCTGCTTCATTTGCCGCATGCACATCGACCACCCACAAGCGGCCGTCGGTATCCACGACGAACTCTCGTTTTCGCCCGTTGACGCGTTTATTGACGTCCATACCCCGGTGTTCGCAGATCATGGGATTTAACTTAACACTTTGTGCATCAATGCATAGAACAGATGGCTGAGCTTCCTTACCCACTCGTTTTCGGTCTGATTGATTCAAGGCTGCGTTGATTCGTTCGAAGGTGCCGTCCTGCTTCCAGCGGTTAAAGTAATAGTAAACCGCCTGCCAGTTAGGCCATTGCGGTGGCAGGTTCCGCCATTGACAACCGGTTCGCAGCCTCAGTGCTGGACATTGAAGAAAAAGATGCGGATAGGAATCTTCAGCGGCTTACTTAACTGCTTCATCAACCAATCTAAGAAATGTTCAATCGAGCTAAGCTGATTAACCACGCCTGAATAACCCTTGCGGAACACCGACTCCCGTGGCTGAAAGTTGCCCAATTCCTTCTTTTTCGGACGAAGCCGATGATACTGCCGAAAGCCTTCAGCGACACAGATCACGTATAACACGACGATAATGACCACTAACAGCCTAATTTTAGCCCAGTGCTGAACGCCCAGCTCTTCTACATGGAACCCATTGCTCTTCAAATGCTTGAACAGACACTCCGTGGTCCAGCGGATGCGGTAGCGCTCAACAACGACGTGTTTGGACCAGCTTAGATTACTGATCAAGAGCACCAAAGGGTCCGCACTTTGGGCGCCATCCTGATGAGACCGAGCTACAAACTGGTAGCGGTGGCCCTCCAGGGTAAACCACTGGCTGACGGTGCGGCCCCTTAAAGCTCGCTTGAGCAAAGCACTGTAGGCCTTGCCCCCGGCGCTAATAGCCTCTTTATAAGAATCTTTGGGTAAACGGATAATAAAGTTGAGGCCACTCTGGGTTAGAAACTGCAACCAGGCTTTACCCCCGTACTCACGATCCCCTAACAGGCAGAAGCCCTTCACGGGGTAGAGCTTCATGGCTTGCTGGAGCAAGCGTTTGCGCTGCTGCTGAGAAGAATGACCTTTCCTGGCCAAATCCATCCAGAATAAAGGCAGGCTCACCTGCCGATAGACCAGAGACAAAACCAACAACTGAATAGGTTGTTTACCTAGCTGCCAACTGGTAGCATCCAACGTTAGGTAAAGGCTCATGGAGCGGCCATCCCAGCGTTTGATATAGCCTAAGATCCACACCAGCAGCCACTTCCACAGCCTCCGCTGGGCCACTGGATGGTCAAAGAAGCGGGTAAGTCGGCGATAGTGCGAATCCGTCTGGGTGTGCTGATTACCTAGTAGTAGCCCCATGTGGTTCTTAAGCTTGTTAAGGTTGACGGTCTCCTTGATGAGGATGGCGCAGCCGATGGCGATGAGATTTTTCAGCAGAGTCGGTGAGAGATCCTGGCCAAAATCCTTAGCTTTGTCCAAAAGCGAGGAGTGGAATCTTGTTAAGTTGGTCACGCTACAAAACAAGCATTTGCCCTCGCTTTTTCCTATTCTACTCCCTCAATGTCCAGCACTGAGGTTCGCAGCAGCCACAGAATAACGTTGATGATCTGGCGCAATTCATGTTTTCGCTTGCGTTTGAGGTCAAAGAAAGGCGAAATTGCGTCCCATTGAGGGTCGGTCAGTGGTTGCCACTGTTTGGTCATCACTTTGCATTTTGGTCGATACAAAGTTGACACGACTCTCAACTCTTTTCAATTCCCCAACACGCTCTTAGTATCCTTTATATTAAAAAGAATCAATGGAATGCATTTTGTATCTTTTGTAATGTGATAGCCTGTTTATGTATTTTAAATTTAGATGAAAATGCGGGAAGAAAGCAAGGTTCATTTACAACTTGATAAACTTGTTAAGAGACAGTACCATAGGCCTGATTTAATAAAATTAGGTAATGTTAAACAGCTAACATTAGGGGCTGGTAGCGTAAATTTAGATGAAGGTTCTATAATAGAGGACCTGCAATAGAGTGCCTATAAATAATGTGAGTTAATGAATAGCGGTTTGCAAACGTTTGTTTCTTCAAACAGCTCCTTTATTTTTTGCGATTATAATTGGCAGACTGAGCTTGATTCTTCAGGAAACTCATCTGCCAATTATATTATTAATTTTCAGTCTAGGAACGACGTATATGTATGGGAGTGCGGTTATAATTCTCAGGACTTCATTCTTTTGTCATATTTAAAATATGGTGAACAGTTTATTGATAACGTACGGCCTGACGATTCGTCATTCATAGTTTATGACGCTAATACTGATATAATAATTGCCGTTCGTGATTTTATGGGAAATTTCCCTGTTTATTATTACGAATCGCCAGGAGAAACAAGGCAAAGGATTTTTTCTTTCTCGATGAAAGCTTTGGCTGTATCAGGCAAGGTCAATAGGGGTATTAACTATGCAAAAATAGTAGAATATATAGGTGCTAACGTTTTTGAGCTTCCTAACAACCACACGTTCTATCGCGATATATACAGGTTACTGCCTGGTTATATTACACTAATTGGCCAGGGAGATACCAAAGTGTTGAAGCGATATGGTAAATTTGATATAGTAAAATATAAATCTTTTACTGATGAAGAGTATATTACTACTTTTCGGGATCTATTTGTTAAGTCGGTAAAAAAAAGTACGACACATTCGGAGAAAATAGCCGCATCGTTAAGTGGCGGTCTGGATTCTTCATCAGTGTGTTGTGTGGCTCAGTCATTACAAAAAAAACCTATTTATACGTTTAATTTTAAGCCAGAAACTGAAGAAGCTCAGGAAGATAATTATATAAAGGCGGTTGTAGGTAAATGCGGAAACATACACAGGACTATTCAGTCTGACCTTTCCAGTTACGATGCCATTAAGGCAATTATAGAACAAACGGGCCAACCTCTATTTGTAATTAACCATACTATTCAACTTGAGTTAATAAAGTCTGCGAAAGAGAACAATTGTGATGTATTATTGTCGGGGCATTGGGGCGATCAGGTAGTTGATTACGGTTTATTGTATCCAGAAGAACTTTTTATCAAAAAAGACTGGCCTGCCTTAAAGAAGGCTATAAGTCAGTTATTCAGTAATTCTATCTATACTAACAATAATGTAAGTTGTGAAAAAAAGAAGGTTTCTATGGAGAGGGCTTACACAATAAAGCTTTTTCTTAAGGGAGCTAAAGAGGAAAGGGTATGGAGACGTATGCCAAAGTTGATATGGATATTAATGCGATATTTTGATTGTTCTATTTTGGATTTTTTAAAATTACTTATCGATAAACTTAACGTAAAATCAAAACAACCCCGACCTAATGCTGATCGATTGATAAATGCAGATATACTTTCTGAAAGAGAACGGATTTTGAATAAGTATCCGTTCGAAGAGCTTGTTATAGCAGATACAACGAATGCGTCTCAACGTTTTTTTCAAAAACGCCAGTTGAAAGCTATCTTTAAGGGAAACCAGACATATGGCCAGGAAGAGTATTTTGAATTGTACAGGCAAAATAATATGCGAACGTTCCACCCCTTTTTCGATAGAGAGTTGCTTGAGCTTTGTTTGAGTATACCACTACGAATTAAGTTTGACAATGGGCGAAAACGGGGAACTGTCCGAAAAGCATTAATTAATTACTTGCCAGAAGAAATTAGTAACCGGACTACTAAAGCTGTGTTTACTACGCACTATGCCGCTTTGTTTAAGGATCTGTGGAATGATTTTGAAAAGCAGACACCGCTGAATCACCCAATCTGGAAAATAGTGAATAGAGCTACCGTTATGGAAAATATATCGCTTCTTTATAAAGGAGAGTATGCGGCAATGCCTCCGCTTGTACGAATCATAAATTTAGCCATTTGGCTTGACTATCTTCAGAAGCAGGAAAAGAGTGGCGCTGCTATTAATGGCGGAGCTAACTAGGTTTCTCAAAAACAACTAAATAGGAGAGAAGTTAACTATAGTGAAGCCGCTTAAATTGAGGCTGATTGATCGCTTGCATTCTGCAGTACGTCACTACACGTTAATGAAATCGTCCGAAAAAAATCTGTTGCTGCTTACGCTGGCAATGTGCCTGTTTTTCCTGCAATGTCAGCATGTGAATACAAAGCCTCCGAAAGCGGAAGGCTTCGATCCGCCAATTCCGCCCATGCGTTCATACCTGGCCGGGCCAATCACGTTCAGGCTGGAAGAACTGCAAAAAAAAATTAATGAGGAACTGGACCCTGTGCTGGTCGGAAAAGGATCGAAAGGCCAAAAGAAAGGGGGTATCGTATCGTTTAGAGTCGAACGTTCGGGACCGGTTCAGATTCAATACGAAAATCAGCAGGTGAAACTATCGGCTCCGTTGCAACTGTGGCTCACGACACCCTTTAGCTCCGACAAAACATCCCCGAACAAACCGTTCTGTGCTATGCACGTTAATTTTCAGAGCCCATTGCGCGTAACAGAAAACTGGCGGATGGCCAGCAAAATCAAGTTTGTCGACTACCAATGGATTCAGGAACCGGAGATTCGCCTTTTAGGAAAAGATATATCGCTGACAAATCTCGCACAAAAAGTACTGGAGCGACATAAATCCGACATCGAGCAAGCCATTGATTCGGCTATCTACAAAGATCTTCGGCTCGACAAGACGGTGAGTCCGATCTGGCAGGATATTCAGAAACCGTTGCGTATCAACAAACAGTATGGACTGTGGCTATTGCCTAAGCCGATCAGTGTAGCCGCTAGCCCCATTACCGGAAATAATGAGGCCATAACAACCCATCTGCGCATTGCCTTTGAAACCGAAACGGAGTTAAAACCTAAACAACCTGTTCCAACGAAAGTCCCCTTACCCCAGTTACAGAAACGCGACACCGTTTCGCAGGTGTCCGAACTGCACATCATGAGCTTTATTCCGTATGCCGACATCAATCAGATGCTGGCCCGAACATTGACGAAAGAACCCGAGAAAATAGCCCTGGGAATGCTGACAATCAACGGGGCGTCTATCTATGGTTCACAGCGTGATATTGTGGTGAAAACAACCGTAAGTGGCCTGATTGATGGCATAATTTACCTGCGCGGACGGCCCGTGTTCGACACGCTTACCAATACACTAAGTATTCATAATCTGGACTTCGACGCGGCTACCGACGATGCGCTGTCGAAGTTGTCGGGATCGATAGTTCATCGAGGATTACAGAAATTACTGCAAAGCCTGCTGACTATTTCGCTGGGCGACGAAATTAACCAACTGCCCCAGAAAATCAACGAAGCGTTTGAGAAAGGTCCTGGCAAAAAAACAGATCTGGGCATTCAGTCATTCCACTTTGTGCCGCAGAAGATAGCCGTCCGGCCCGATGGCATCCAGGCATTGATAAAAGTAAACTCGAAAGTATCGGTGCAGGTACAAAAACTTTGAGTTTTACTTCAACGCAACGGTATAGTTGAATTGGTCAGGACTTTCGCAAAAAGCCGAGCCAGCATACAACGCACCGTGGTTAGTTTGTACCTAATGGGAGAACCGTGGCACGGTTTTTTGCAAAAGTGCTGTTGTTGATGATTAAACCTATTTTCTTCAAATGATTCTGCTGACTGTTCTTGCTGGTTTATTGGTAATCTGGTTTTTGTGGCGAAAGCAACAACAGAAAAAACAGGAAGCTCAACCGTTGCCGGCTACTTATCCCGAACTGCTGGAAACGCATGTTGCCTATTACCACTCGCTGAGCCCTGCACAAAAAACATTGTTTGAAGAGCGGGTCAGGCATTTTCTAAACCAGACCAAAATTGAGGGTATTGGCACCGTTGTCGATGACCTGGACCGAGTGCTGGTGGCCAGTAGCGCCATTATTCCGATTTTTGGGTTTAGCGACTGGTATTATCCGCTTACTGATGTTTTGTTGTATGCCGATCGGTTTAATGAAGCCTATGAAACTACTGGTGAGGAGCGCACTATTCTGGGGATGGTTGGCGAGGGGGGCGCTTTGCAAAGCACAATGGTGCTCTCAAAGCCAGCCCTGCACGAAGGATTTGCCAACGAAAGCAGTAAAGGTAATACGGGCATTCATGAATTTGTTCATCTGCTCGACAAGGTGGATGGTGCTACCGACGGTTTACCGAAATATTTATTGGATAAAAGCCACCTCAAACCCTGGCTCCAACTGATTCATAGAAGCATTCAGGAAATTAAAGACAATCGGTCGGATATAAATCCGTATGGGATTACGAACGAAGCTGAATTTTTTGCCGTAGTGTCGGAATACTTTTTCAAACGCCCTGATCTTTTGCAGGAAAAACACCCCGAACTTTTTGCCCGTCTGGAAGAAATTTTTCGTCAGAATCCGGCTCAGCCAGGTACGGGAATTCCGCTGGAAGTAGATAATCAGTAGCGGTAGCTTACTACGTAAATTGGTTCGATCTATAACTCATGAAGTCTGATGAATTTCTTTTACCAAATTTCGGGTATAAAAGCCGCTACTTTACTATCAATAATTGGACTGGCATCAACTACTGGCGCTCAGGCCCAGATAGGAGTAGGGGCTAAACCAATAACAGGAGCCGAAGTGTTGTTTGACGGGTCGCGAAAGATGCTCGACGAAAAATGGACGTACTGGCAAGGACCGCGTTTATCGGCTACATTGCCCATCAAATGGCAGATCGAAAAAGATCCGGCAGGCACCGGAACGGTTCTGAACAGCAATGACCCGGCGGCCATCGGTGGAAAATATGGCGCTGCCGATATTGTAACGAAAGAAACTTTCCGCGATTTTCGGCTGCATGTGGAGTTTTTTGTCAGTAAAGCGGGTGGCAATAGCGGTGTTTATCTGCAAAATCGCTACGAAATCCAGATTTTTGATGGTGATACCACCTCACATGGGCTGGGGGCCGTAATCAACGAGTCGCCATCGCCCTACCACCTGTATACGGGTATTGGCAAATGGAATGCATACGATATTGAATTTCGGGCGGCTCGTTTCAAAGACGGCAAACGGACTGAACCGGCCATGGTAACACTTTATCTCAATGGCAAAAAGGCACATACCAACCAGCCCATCAATCAGGTTTGGGGTGGCCCTAATTCGGGTATCGACGGTGGAAACGATGGCGGCAAAGGCATTTCCGATACGCCCGGTGGTATAAAGTTACAGGCTGAAGGACACGATGTGCTGTATCGAAACATCTGGATTAAACCGCTGGATCTCAAACAGCCCAATACCGATTTTTAAGCCCAATGGTTGTTGGTCAATAGGCATCAGTAAGAACGAATGACTATTGACCAATGACGTAGAAGCAATACCGTATACACAAAATCTCATCCTGAGAATCTCGTAAAAATAGTAGGTTTGTTGCTACTAACCAGTTTGTAGGTTGCTGTGAATCAGTGGCCTACAAAGTAGGTTTGTTCCAGTCACTACAAAACGAACGAACATCGTAACATGAGATTCAACGTAGATGGCAGCCTGTTGTTTTTCGGGTTGTTTGCCCTGGTAGGTACTGTTTTTACGGTAGCCGCCTATATAAGCTGGAAATCCACTCAGCGAATTGTTCAGACGGGTATCGAAACGCAGGGAATTGTGATCGATACGTATTATAGTCGTGATAAACGAGGCCGAACCACCACGGCACAGGCACCCATTGTGCAGTTCAGAACGGTCGATGGCACACCCATTACCTACTACTCACAGACCTACACGACCCCGGCCAGTTTTCAGGTTGGCGATACGGTTAAGCTCTGGTATATGCCCGACAAACCTCAGCAGGATGTAACCCTCGAAGGTGCAGATAGCTGGCTGCTGCCCGCTGTGTTTGGTGGGTTCGGGATCATTTTTTCGCTGATTGGCTACCCCTCCCTGATTGGTTCGTTAGTGAAAGCACTAAAAGGCTGATTCCATGTCGCGACTTCTTCATATTCTCATTGGCCCGGAGTTATTCTGGGCTTTGCTGGTATTGGCATCGGTTATGCTGGCTCAGGCCAATGTGCCACCCTCCAAATCGATCGATGGTATTCTGGAGGATTTTCATCTCTGGATTGCGCTGGCCGGATTGTTGACCTTTGCATTCTGGTTTGTGCCGGGGGTTGAGCGCAACTGGCTAATGCTACGCATCTGGATCGCTTCGGTCATTGGCGCACATCTGGCCATGGATAAAGCCCTGAGTGCCTACAGTCAGCAAGGACCTGGCATTGGTACGGTCTATATTGTGGGTATGTTATTCCTTTTTTTTGTTCTGGTGCTAGGCAGCATAGTCGTAAAGGTTTTTTATGCGTGAGTCTGGAGCCTGTTCAGAAAAGTCAGAACTGGGTTTTTAGCGCCAGAGTTGGGTAAACCTGTATGCGGTTTTCGCTGGTTAGGGTGTGGTAATAGAGGTTGATACGCGAACCCAACGAAACACTTTTTCCAATCTTGAGCCAGAGTTGAGGATCGCCAAAAAAAGCAATTTTTTTTCCTTGTTGTCCTGCCGTATAATCTGTACCCTGGTTTCGGTTTTCGCTCCAGCCAACCAGGCTCCCGGCTATCATCAGCTTATATTGGAAAAACCCCTTCCCGAAATAGAACGTAAGCTGCGGATCATGGCTTGCCTTCGGAAAGGCGTTGTATCGATAAACCAGACTCGTGCTGAACCAGGCCCCTTTCCATTGAAAGGGATAAGCAACGCCTATTCCAAATGAATTAGTTAAGTAGTAGCCATAGGCGGGAGGGGCAACGCCCAACCCGCCACTATAGGTTAACGACAGATAGAGCGGGGGGCGCCAATAGCGTAGATTTTTGGAAACCTGTAGAAAGAGCTGGCCGATATTGTTATTTTCGCCCGAAAAGTCGGTCTGCATTTTCAGCAAAAACGATCCGGTTGAGTCGTTCGATTTGAAATACTCAAACACAAGGGTAGCATAATTTCTTCGATTCTGGGTAGGGTCAATAGAATGCCTGAAATCGTAATGAAACTGAAGTTGTTGCGCCCGAACCAAGGGGCTAAAGAAGACGGAAACAAGCAGCAATAGCGTTTTCATAAGAAGGATCGATCGACGACAAACGTTTCAACAAAGCTTCATCTGCTGGCTAAGAAGGGCCGGAATTTGGGCGGAAACGTTACAGAAATCACGTTTCCGGAGTCGTAGGATGCTTCAACCGCCAATATTTCGGTAGTAAACCGGCTTCAGGGATTGATTAATGCCATTGACAGTATGGATGAGTTAGACCGTCGGGCGTTTACCGCTTTATTTGCAGATGTACTTGAAACGTGTTTTGGACACTCGCTGAGTGAACCCTTGTCCGAATCGGAAAGCAAACATCTGAGCAACGAAATCGAAGAAGCCACCGGCTTAGTAATTGGGTGGCGGAGTATTAAAAACTACGCGGCTTTCCTGCGAAACCCCACTTCGGGCCGACAGGAAAATCCATCTGTTGCCACACTCGATACGCTGGCGCGGTATGTTCTGAAAGCACCAGTTACGACCGAAGCCGAGCGCAAGAAGAACGAAGAGTATTTTCCGTACTGGTTTCGGTATCGGGAATCGCTAAAACACTCGGCCCAATCGATGGTATCCGTCGCGAAGCCCCGCAAACCGATTTGGTCTGGCTGGTTGATGGGAGGACTCATTTTAGCCGCCGTTAGCTGTTTATGGCTGCTACGAAAGCCGGAGTTGCAGCAAATGACCGATGATTTTCATTCGACTGATACGTCGTACCTGAGCCAGAAAGGATGGGTCTTGCATAGCCCGAATGCTGTGTTCTGGAATCGACGCGGCCAGACTCCTAACCGTTTGACACTGTTTACATTAAAAGGAGATAACTGGCACAAAACCGGCGAAGAACCCCAAATACAGAACCTGTTGCTGCAACCGATCCGGAACGACTGTTTTCGTGCCGAAGTACATTTTACTGATTTTGTACCTGTTGCCAACTGGCAGCAGGCCGGGCTGGTGTTGCTGGAAGATACTACGTTTGCGGGCAGGAGTATTCGGATATCGCTGGCATACAACGATTTTTTCGGCGGATATGTCAGGCCCGGCGAAATACTGATACAGGCAGTTGCATCGTATGGAAAAGGGTATACCAATCTGGAGGAAATTGCCCACAAACCATTGTTTCAGTTAGAGACTGCCAACGACCGTCGGCTGGCGGCCAATAACCTTAAAAATTTTGCCTTTCGAATTGAAAAACAAGGCCAGAAGTTTCGGTTTTTGTATTCAGCGAGTCCGGTCGACAACTTTTCGTTTAAAGAAGTGGCTACCTACGAATTTAGCATTAAACCAAAGTACGTGGGCATTTTTGCCCTGAAAGGGTTTGTCGATTCTACCGCTGCTATGCCCGTGGCTGTTCGGTATTTTCGCTTGGATGGTGAAATGTGTGAGTAACCGGGGATTGGAAAATTTTTGGGGCGATGTGTTACAGATTCCGGGATAGATGCCGACTAAGGGGATGAACTGAAATCCACCCATTTTCCGGATTATATGAAAAACCGTAGAATCTCGGCGCATCTGCTTCGCTATGAGGCAGCCGATGTCGCCTACAACCGTCCACACCCTTATCAGCGCTCGAATGGCGAAGAGAACCGTTACCGCATCATTGGTGGTGATGGAAAAAGTTATCCATCCTACATGGCTGCTTTTACGAAAGGCTTCGAACATACTGCCGATGGCTTTATGGTGAAGCCCGAAGACGACGATTATCAGCTGTTTATTCGGGCCTGCGATGTGGGCGATCTCGAATCGATTCGGGTGCTGAATCTGAATAAGAACACAAACTGGCGATCTGAAATCGCTAAAAAAGCAAAGGCAAAAGTTCGGGGCTGGGAAAGTATGGGAGCAGGCCTGACCTATGATCTGGAAGGCCCCGATGCACAGTCGTTAACTATTCCGCCCGCGCCCGGGCTGGACAGCGAAGAACTGATTGCCGAAATGCTGGAGCTGTACTGGATGGCACTCTGTCGGGATGTTCCGTTTACGGATTTTGACACGAGCCCCAAAATAGCCGATGCATTGGCCGATCTGAATTCGCTCCCCTGGTTTAACCAGCAGACTGTATATGGTCTGCAGCCCTATCAGATGCTTCGCAAACGGGGGTACTTCAAAGATCCCACCGATCTAACCCGGATGAGCTACGGAGCAGTGCCCTATACCAGTAAAGATATTTTCCGGGGTAATGTAAAAGGCGATGACTTTGGCCATTATATTTCACAGTTTCTGTATGTAGGAAACGACGCCCTGGGCAAACCGGGCCTGTTTACGAAAGAGGAAGGGAAGATCGCCTATGGAGCAATTACGGCCGACCAGCGTGTTCGGGTGGCTACTCCCGATGTCGATTACATAACAAACTGGAAACAGTGGCTCGATGTGCAGAACGGAGCCGATTTGCGTAAACTGGAAACGTATGATAATACGGATGACGGCTATCGGTTTATCTGGACACCCCGCGATTTGTGTACCTGGGTTCACTACGATGCACTACATCAGGCCTATTTCAATGCTTGTCTTATTTTGTTAGGTATCGATGCGCCGTTTGATCCGGGTCTGCCATTTCGATTGCCCGACAGTGTCGACAAACAGACCGGATTCGCGCAGTTTGGACCACCCCATATCCTGAATTTGGTGTCGGAAGTGGCCACTCGTGCCCTCAAGGCGGTCCGGTATCAGAAATACAACGTTCATCGGCGTGTGCGCCCCGAAGTGGTCGGGGGCTGGATTCATCGCTATGGAACTGGGCACACCACCAATCTGGATAGTATGAAAAAAGCAACTGACGTATTTAAAGGCAACGTTCCGGCCAATGCTAAAAAAGTCTGGGATGCGGTCAGGATTCATAACGCCAGCCAGAACGCATTGCCCGATCGCGATAGCGATGGCTTTGCGGGTAAAGATTCATTTCTGCTTCCGATGGCTTTTGTTGAAGGATCGCCTATGCACCCTTCCTACGGGTCGGGTCATGCTACGGTTGCCGGAGCCTGCGTTACAATTCTGAAAGCTTTTTTTGATGAAGGGTATGTATTGCCGTTTGCTTATGTGCCTACCAATGGTGGTAAAGAACTGACCGAAGACCTGCCGTTTAAAGGAAAACTGACCGTCGAAAATGAGCTGAATAAGCTGGCAGCTAACATTGCATTCGGACGCGATTGGGCGGGAGTCCACTATTGGTCAGACCAGATTGAATCATTACGATTGGGCGAACAGGTAGCGCTTGGTATTTTGGAAGAACAGAAACTTCAATACGGCGAAAATTTCTCGATGAATATCCCTCTTTTCGATGGCACAAGCGTCAGAATTTAAGTGGGCCAAACAACTATGGGAAAGCGGAACCGGTTTTGCTACCAGTTCCGCTTTCCCATAGTTGTTTGCTTACCCTTTACATGAATCTTGAGCCAGAGTTAGGCGTAGCTTTTTGCCGACATAGACCAATGGTGGAACCGACAACGCCGACAAATCCGCTGTTATTGACTAGTATCCGTAGTTTCATTATTTTCTGCAATAAGATAAACCTTAACCTGCCTGAGAAATTTGGCATATCCTTCCGTGAAGGTTTCCGTTTTGGCAGGATAGACGAGGCCGCTTTTAAATGCGCTGATGAGCATGGCATGAGCTTTTAAGGCATCAGCTTCATTAAAATAGCAGTTTTTCCAGTTTGTGGGCAGTTCAGATTCATTATACAAGCCGACTCCATTCTGATAAAAGCGGAACGGGGCGTCTAAATAGCTCGTATTGAAGTAGCCCTGTTTCTTTTTTAGAGTCAGCTCGAAATAATCTATAATGTATGCTAACTGATCGATCAGACGATTTTTTAGCTCGGTTGCCGATTCGGGATGAGTTGGTTTTTGGCGCCATTTATTGCGCTCTCTGGCTAGTAAATCAATGGCATCGTGCTGATATTCTGTATCCTGCTTCAGCGAAAATGACATTTGTTCATGCCCCACATCCTTACTGTTGCTAATAAAAAGCTTTAACGAAGTTGCATTATTGGGTTCGACCCTGAACCTAAGCTTGCCTTCATTTTCTGTAATTGTCAGCAACGAACTGGCTTCATCGAACGACCATCGCCCTGTTGTATAGCGGTTGTTACTTAATTGGGTATAATCGCCATTAGGGTAAAACCGGATAACCATTTCTTTCATATACGTACGCATGAAAGATCGGAACCGTTTTCGTTGGGTTTCCGAACTCTCCTGAGCAAGCGTTTGCTCATAGTCGGGGCTAACATCAAAGCCATCCAGTTGCCAGGCCTGACACAGTTGATCTTTAAGGGGAGTCTGGCAGCTATAGAGCCAGTTGACTAAAAATATAAGAAGCAGAATGGAGAGGTTTTTCATCAATAGAACGATAGGTTTTGCGAAGATAATCAGATTGAAAAGTGATCATGAACCGTTGCCCAAAAAAGTGTGTCGATAGCCCTGAACAGACCCTGAAACGCTGCCGCAAATGCACCGCTACAATGCCGCAAACACACCCCTGTCGTCTGGCCGATGGGTGGTATTTTTGCTATGTAAATCGTAATGACAAATACATATGGCAACTAAAATCTTTGTTAATCTGCCCGTCAGTGACCTCAACAGATCGGTCGAATTCTTCACCAAACTAGGCTATCGGTTCAATCCGCAGTTTACCGATGAGAAAGCAACCTGTATGATTATCAGTGAGGATATTTATGCAATGCTGTTGGTTAAACCCTTCTTTCAATCGTTTATTAAGAAAGAAATTGCCGATACTACCAAAGTCACCCAAACTGTGCTCTGCCTGTCGGCCGATAGCCGGGAAGCGGTAGATGAACTGGTCGACAAAGCCATTGCTGCCGGTGCTACTACAGTCAATGGCACCGATGATCAGGGTTTTATGTATAGCCGCGATTACGAAGATCTGGACGGCCATAACTGGTCAATTATGTACATGGACCCGGCCGCTATTGAGCAGGAACAACCCGTGGCGGAGTCTGGTGCTGTTTAAAACCAATGAACTTATGCGTGAGCCGTAGCGGTTTAGTTACCCGCTACGGCTGTTTTGTTTACTGGCTTCGGTCGGGAATTTTCGATCAGAACGGCAGCTCTCA
This sequence comes from Spirosoma sp. SC4-14, assembly GCF_037201965.1. Taxonomy (NCBI): domain Bacteria; kingdom Pseudomonadati; phylum Bacteroidota; class Cytophagia; order Cytophagales; family Cytophagaceae; genus Spirosoma; species Spirosoma sp. SC4-14. The sequence goes on from NZ_CP147518.1 coordinate 2,898,472, forward strand.
GGTCTATGCTTGACCTAAGTCGGTTTTATGGGCCCAGCAGCGCCAATAAATCGGCTCTGGTCAGTGATTTAAGCGTCGATTCATCGGTTTTGATCAGGTTGTTGGCCAGCTCTTTTTTCGATTCCTGGAGTTCCATAATCTTTTCTTCAATTGTGTTGGGACAGATTAGTCGAATGGCCACCACATTTTTCGTTTGCCCAATCCGATAGCTTCGGTCAATAGCCTGATTTTCAACGGCCGGGTTCCACCATGGATCAACAATGTAGACATAGTCGGCCTGAGTCAGATTGAGGCCGATGCCGCCTGCTTTCAGGCTAATCAGGAAAACCCGAACGTTACTGTCCGACTGGAAACGACTGACACAGGCAGCGCGGTTGCTGGTTTGGCCGGTGAGGTACTCAAAACCAATCTGCCGGGAATCAAGTTCGGCCCGAATCAGATCGAGCATGCTAACGAATTGCGAAAAAACCAGGATTTTGTGCTGTGGCGATTTTGTTTCGATCTGTTCGATCAGCCTATCAATTTTGGCCGACGAATCACCGTAGAACTCGTTATCATTGAGGAGCGCGGGCGAATTGCAAATTTGCCGCAGCTTGGTCAGTCCCTGCAACACATGTAAACGCACGCGGGGTATGTCGCCTTCCTGAGTCGATAGCAGAAAGTTGCGGAATTCTCGTTCATAGGCGTCGTAGACGCTTCGTTGTTCAGGCCCCATTTCGCAGTGAATGATCATTTCCGTTTTTTCGGGAAGCTCACGGGCAACCTGTGCTTTGGTTCGGCGTAAAATAAAGGGGTCAATTTTTTTCTGAAGCTGGCGGGCGCGTTGCCGATCGTCGAATTTGTCAATTGGCGTTGAATAATGGCCCTTGAAATGGGTATAACTACCCAGCAAACCCGGACAGGCAAACGAAAGCTGCCCGTAGAGATCGAAGGTGTGGTTTTCGATGGGTGTACCCGTCAGTACGATTCGATTGTAGGCCTGCAACCTTCGAACGGCCTGATAACGTTGCGATTCGGGGTTTTTTATGGCCTGCGATTCATCGAGAATAATGTAATTGAATGGGTAGCTTTTTAGGAAATGAATGTCGGATAAAAGTGTACCGTAGGAAGTGAGAATAAGATCGAATTGCCCGAATTCATCTTTACGGAGCTTTCGGGTAGTGCCATACCGTACATGAAACTTCAGACTGGGCGCAAATTTGATTAGTTCGGCCTGCCAGTTGAACAAGAGCGACGTTGGCACTACAATCAGGTGCGTAGCGGATTCTCGTTTGGTCCGCAGCAGAAGTAAAAACGCAATGATCTGGAGGGTCTTGCCGAGTCCCATATCGTCGGCCAAACAGCCGCCAAACCCCATATCGTCGAGGAAATTCAGCCAGTTTAGCCCTTCTTTCTGATAGTCGCGGAGCGATGCGTGCAGCTCTTTGGGTATGGCAACGGGCTGAATAGACCGGAAGTTGGCGAATGTGTTCTTTAGTTCAGCCAGTTGTTTACGCAGATCGGGAGCTAATTGCTCGTTGTCGTAGAGTTCGGTAATACTCGAAAAGTTAATTTTGGGCGTTCGGATATGCTCGTCGACAATGTCGCCCGCCTGAAAAAAAGCGGCAAATCGGTCGAGCCATTCGGTAGGTAATACGCCTTGCGTTCCATCATCCAGGGTTACAAACCGGCTTTTGTTTTTAAGTGCCCGGTGCAGGTGTTTCAGGCTAACTTTTTGTTTTCCGTACGATAAGCCCACTGACGTTTCAAACCAGTCGAGGCCGCTATTGACAACTACCGAAACCTTGGCTTTATGCGGATTCAGCCTGTTGTTTCGGAGTTTGTTAAAGCCGAGAATACGAATATTCTGACGCTGCCAATCATCAAAAGCATCTAGAAACCAGTGGGGGTCCAGAAAATGTTTTTTGTGCAAATAGAACTCGCTAAGATCGAGCTGGTCAGCAAAGTCGGGATGCTGATTAATAATCGCCATCGTAAACTGGATTTCGGCTGCATCGTCGCGGGCTACCAAAAATGGTTTACCCTGGCTATCGACCGAGTAAATCTGCCGTTTCGATAAAACCGGGACTTCAACAGTGCCGTATTTCATGACGGGTGTAATCAGTATATACTGTTCGGTATCGGTCAGATAGAGGATGCATTCCCGCTCCTGATTGAACCCGGATTCGGTTAGCTGTTCTGGTGTGGCAGGTTTCAGGTAGGCATAATCAATTGGGATTCTGTTTTCTAGGTTGGTCAGAACGGCCTGCCGAAATTCGTTGTATTTCGATTGGTGAACCAGAATTGAGGAGCCCCTGGCGCAAAAAAACTGAATCAACCGTACCTTATCGGGAGTATCGATTAAATACAGTTTGTCGTTGAGCAGAACGAAATAGTCATATTTGAGTACAAGCGTATGCAGGGCATACCGTACTCCGTCGAGTAGCAGGGTGCCACTCAGCGTATAAAAACTGCCGGTTTGGCTCACCGACAGCGTAAGCGTTGCGTTGAGGGCCTGCACCACAACCGGAATCAGCGAATGGGTGGTTATATTTTCAGAAATCGCACTGGAATGGTAAAAGAAAGAAAACCGCAACGGATTGCTGACAATGATTCGTAAGGTTTCGAGGTCGGTATCTTCCTGTTTTGTTCGGTGGTGATTTTGAAATTTGGCAAGGGCCGAATAAAATTTCAACTCGTCCAGACGAGCCGTTCCCGCAGTCAGATTCAGAGGCTGAATCGGCGTTAATGGGTTTTTGGGTTTACCATCGCGGGCGGTTGCGGCCTCGAATAATTCCAGACAAAACGGATCGTAGTACCGATGTTTCGCAAAAACAACGATCTTTTTTTGACGCGTAACGGGTTCATTTACTACCGGGAGCCGCCTTAGTCGCTGAGGAATTAGCTGAGCCTGAAGCGATTCATTACTTGCCGGAGTGATTGATAACAGGTCGGTCCGGCTAGGGCGGATACAAACGGTCTTGTTCTCATAGATGACTTGGAAGTAGGCATCCAGATCTGGTTCTGTTTCCAGACCATATTCTTTGGCGACAGGAATTATGGCATCTCGACGCAACTGCCGGTCAAAAAACAGGCGAAGTTCCCGACGCCTGACGATACTCGCCAAAACCTGTACCTCATGGTTGCACAAGCGCCCACCCCCACCTCCGCACAAGCAGGATAGCCGAAGCGATTGCCCATCCTGTACTACGGTAACGGTAGGGAAATACGTCAGGCGCGATGCACTGGTAAACGAGCCCTGATCGACAGAAATAACCAGTGGCTGAATAGCCGACAATTCGGTCGCGTCGGACATCCAGCCCAAACTATGCCTGGCCAGAACGCTGTCTGTGAGATCGGGTATCGTAAGGGACTCCAGACGGTAGTCGAACGGGCTGTCAGACGAGTTTACGCTTTCAGCATTGTCGGGCATGGCAAACGAAGGTTATTCGGAAAAGTAATGAATTTTTCGAACCCATCGAATCAGTCTTACAGGGCAACTTCCGATACCGTATTAAATTGAGCGCGTTTGCTACGGTAGTCGATAATCCGTTGTCCAACCAACAGAATCACAAGTCCCAGAACCGAACAGGAAGTCATAACGCCTACCATTGGCATAGCCGTATGATTGTGAAGCACACTGACCGCCCCCGACACTACCGCCCCCGAAGCCATTCGGAAACTCCCCATCAGGGCAGAAGCACTACCCGCGTGCCGAACGAAGGGCGAAAGCGACAGCGCGGTTGAGTTCGGGGCTGTTAGCCCTTGCCCGCCCAGAAACAGAAAGAGCATACCCATCAGGCCATACAGTCCAAACCAGCCTGCCCAGGTGCCGAATACCATAATTAGCCCAACCGTCGACTGGTAGAGTAATGTTGTATAGATAATCTGCTCGCTGCTAAACCGCTTCAGCAGGAATCGGTTAAATTGCGAAGGGGCAATAATGGCAATGGCCAGACATGAGAAAATCCAGCCATATTGCTGTTCGCTCACCTTATAGATGTTCATGAACACATCGGGTGAGCCTGAAATGTAGGCAAATGGAGCAGCCGTTGCGATACCACTCACCAGCGAATAGGTTAAAAACTGTGGCTGCTTCAATACTGTGAAAAAATTGCCCAACACCGCTTTGGGCCGAAGCGACAGCGACGAGTCGGGGGCTTTACCACTAGGTAGGGCATAGTAAACCCCAATAAGAATAAGGCTGGTAATAATGGCCAGAATCACGAAAATAGAATGCCAGCCCAGGGCCACTGTGGCATAACCGCCCACTGTTGGGGCAATCATTGGCGAAACCGCCAGCACAAGCGTCAATAGCGAAAATACCTGTGCAATCTGGCTCACCGGAAACAGGTCGCGTACCAGTGCCTGAGCTGCTACCAGACCAACACAGCCACCCAGTGCCTGAAGGAGCCGCATCAGAATCAGCATCTCAATAGAGGTAGTTAGCGCACAACCGATAGACGCCAGCAAATAAATGCCAAGTCCTACATAGAGCGGCTTTTTGCGGCCAAACCGGTCCAGCATAGGGCCATAGAGTAGTTGTCCTACCGCAATACCAATCAGATAGGCCGTCAGCGACAACTGAACCTGTGCTATGGACGTGTGAAGATCATTGGCAATAGCCGGGAAACCCGGCAAATACATGTCAATAGAAAACGGGCTTACGGTTGTGAGCAAGCCCAGAATCAGAATAATAATAAAGTGGCGTTGGCGAGTCATGAACTCAGTGAAGAGGTATTATTTAGCAGACATATTCTCGGGTGATATTGTTCCTTATTCTTGGATTTGTACAAACGAAAGTTCGCTAACGTCAAGTGGGTCAAATTCTTTTGTTTTTCTGTATCTGTCCAGAAGATAATTAAGAGATTCGTAAGTGCCTGACGCAGACTCGATAAATAACGAGCTGGCCAATTGTGCTGTATCGAATATGGGAGAAACTGTTTTTCGGTTGGAATTGCGGAATTAATCAGGCCACATAGCGATTCAAAACCCTCTGCAACAGGAGTTAAAATTGCTTTATTTTGCAGTGGAAATTACCCAAAGTTAAGCTCATGCATAAACAAGTTCGTTTGCTTTTACCTCTTTTAATGCTTGGTTTTTTAGGAATCCTTGCCAGTTGTAAAAAATCGGAAACCGAAGCTCAGCCCGATTTGGCGGCTAGTGTAATAGGCACATATGGGTTGTCGTCGATAAACGTTACGGGCTCAAGCCCAATCCCGATTACAGGGGTTACCAGTGGAACGGCAGTAGCAACCCGCAATGGATCGGCGCTGGATCAGGTAAATTTTTCCGTTACCTACACGGTGAATAGCTCGGGAGTGAATGCCAATTTTTCGCAGAACCAAACTGTCGATTTGAAGCAGACTGCTAGTGCCATTGATCTATATACAGGAACAACAAAGTTTGGAACCTATGCGTCGGGTGTAATCACGGTCAGCGGTTATTCCGTTAGTGGTTTAACCGTCGATTTTACTGCAACAAAGCAATAATGTATTGGCCAATGACTATTGGCCAATACACAACATTCTATTTCGTTTTCCAGGTGTTATTACTGGGGTCGGCATCCATAAAAATACCGCCTTCGAGCGTTACTGTCTGTAGTTTTTTATGAACAGGGAGCGTTACGGTGGCTTGCTGTTGGTTGGTTTTCCAGAGCGCAGGTGTTTGATGGAATGTTTCTCTGGTGCCATCGTCAAACGTAAGTACCACATCCATCGGAGCCACATAACCACCGATATTCTGAATGCTGACAGTGCATTTTGTTGAGGCTATGGAAACCTGTTTAATGGCAAAGTCGATGTAATTATTGCTGAAGAACCAGTTGTTCCAGAACCAGTTCAGGTCCTGCCCCGATGCACTGCTAAAACTATAAAACATATCCCAGGGCGTAGGATGCTTGCCGTGCCAGCGTTCCATAAACTCATGCAGCGATTTTCGGAACACGGCGTCGCCCAGCAGTTCTTTCAGGGCTAAATAACCGATGGCTGCTTTACCGTATTCGTTGTTTCCTAAAGCCGCACCGCTTAGTATGTTGGCAGGCGTAATGATGGGAATGTCTTCTTCGGCCGATGGATCTTTGCTCCAGAATGATACCCTGAACTGTTGAAAATTGCGGGTGGCGGTTTCGTTCCCCAGATCGGCCTGGCTGATCAGGTATTCCAGCGCAGTGGCCCAGCCTTCGTCCATAAAGCCATAGCGGGTTTCGTTGATACCCATATAGAAGGGAAACCACGTGTGTGCAATTTCGTGCTCGGCCACAAAGCGCGAAAAGTTAAGATCCTGCGTAGTCGCATCGTTCACCATCATGGGATATTCCATATCGGCAAAACCCTGTACGATGGTTGTTTTTGAGTAAGGGTAGGGCACGCCCGGCCAGTTGTTGGAAAACCAGTCGAGTGCGTGCTGGCCAAAACCAACCATTTGATGAAAATCGCGGGCATTGTCCAGAAAGGCGGCCTGCACACTGGCCCGGCGACTGGTAGCTTTGTCGACAACTACGCTGGATGCATCCCACACATAATGATCGCTAATGCAGAGTGCAACATCGGGTACATTGATTGCTTTCCATTTCCACGAATTCATATCCTGTTGTTGAGTCACACCACCTGCGGTAACATCGTCGAGCGTGGCTACATGGATGAGCGCGTCCGTTTGCATGGATTCCTGCAAGCGCTGAACAAAAGTAGGCTGGAGAACATCGCTGGCGTTTAGCAGCTCGCCAGTTGACCAGACCAGGTAGTTTTTCGGGACATTTACGGTTAGCGTATAATCGTTGAAGTCATTATAAAACTCCTGGGCTTCCGTAAAATCGGTGCGATCCCAGCCATTATAATCGTCATAAACCGCAATACGGGGGTAGAAATAAGCCAGGAAGAATGTTGTCGAATCGAGAGCGCCCTCGCGATTACTTTCCTGCGAAACATCGAAATGCCAGTCAATAGCGAGCTTTACCGAATCGCGGGGTAAAAGTGGTTTGGTTAAGGCTACACGTTTGGTGGTCAGGCTACCCGCATCCTGCCAGGTTTTAGGGGTGCTGTTTTCGGTGTATTTGTCGATGTGAACCCCCGAGGTCAGGTATTCTTGTGAAGCAGGCGTTTGCCGAATCGCTCCTGGCTTATGGCTGTTCAGAAAAAGCTTGAAAACAAGCAGTCGTAGCGTATCGGGGCTGTTGTTGATATACGTAATTTCTTCGGTGCCACGAACTGTTCGGTTGGGTGGCGTAGCGGTAACCGTCAGATTGTAGCGGGCAACGTTCTGCCAGTAGTGTTTGCCTGGTTTACCATCCATCGATCGTGTGCCTTTCTGATAGGCCTGTTTTATGTTGCGGGGCATGTATAGTGACTGTGCCTGTAGCGCTTCAATACAAAGAATAAGGCTACAAAGGAGTGCCAGTTTTCTGCTGAAAGTGATGGTGAGTGCTAACACGATGTTAAATGCTTTATACGATTCCTGACTATAGGGCTAAACTATGGAAAAAGTAAAAAGAAACGTAGGATGTTTACATGAATGGCTCGTAATACCTAAAAAAATAGCGACATCAGGTTCGCCAACACTATAGTGCGCAGGAACTGATGTCGCTATTTTTTTGCCATTGAGTATACGTACATCAATGGCAAATGATTGTTAAACTCCCAGCGGACCGCCCAGGGTCACGTCGGAGCCGGTCCCGTGGGTATGGTGCCGACTAGCATGATGGCTACCGGGATGGTTGTCTTCTTCCTCTTTTGAGCGAACATTGACAAACGCTTTGGCCAGAGCCGTAAGTTTATGATCGGTTGATTTTTCTTCTTCCAGCGTCTGGGCCAATAGCTCTGCCGATTGACTAAAACCCAGCACGTCGGCCAGGGTTAAAAGAGAACCATAAACGGCGATTTCATAATGCTCAATCTTTTGAGCCGCAATGATAAGCGCAGCATCACGGGTTAAGGATTCTGCTTCGGTGTCGGAAATGACAAAACGCGCTTCACTGATCAGGCCATCGACAGCATCAGACGGCCGTTCCTCGGTTTGAATATCGAGTATTCGAAATAGCTCTTCCAGACGCTCAACATGACGTTTACTTTCATCCTGATGTTGTAGAAAAGCCGCTTTCACTTCATTCGTTGTGCTGGCTTGGGCTTGATCGCCCAGCGCATCGACTATCTGCTTTTCAGCATAATAAATGCCTTTTACCTCCGTAATGAATAAATCGCGTAATCCCTCGTCGGTATTGGAGTCGTTCCCGCTGAAAAAACTGGCGATTCGGTCTGTCAACGATGACATAATGTACAAGTGGTTTGAGGTGAATTATGTTACTATTGGAAAACTATATCCGCTACTAATTGTTCGTTTTACTCAAATCAACGCATACTCACGCCTTCGCGGAGGATCTGTACCCAGCCCTTTAGCACCTGAGCCGGAGCATCGCGGTCCAGCAGCGAATACCCAACACTCACCTGATAGTAGTATAAACCACTCGGCAAATCACTCCCATCACTCGACTTGCCATTCCACGACAAACGCGCGCTGCTCCCCTCATACACCTTGCTGCCATACCGGTTGTAAACCACCAACGCTACACTCTCCACAAAACGGGGACACTTCAAGGGCTCGAACAAATCGTTCTTCCCATCCCCATTCGGGGTGAACACATTCGGCAGCACTAACAACGGACACGCGTCATTGCAAACCCTGTTGGAGGGTAAACTCTCGACTCCAGAACGACTCACCGCCGTCACAAAATAACAACCCGACACCGTCGTCAGATTCACATGATCGAAACTCAGCGTCGGCGCCGGGATACTCACCAGCTCCGAAGGCTTGTCCTGCTCATAACGCCCATAGTAGACCTTGTAACTCACCACATTAGGATCACAATCGGCACTCGTCGTCAGCCGCCAGCGCAGCTTGTTGGTGAAACTACTCTGACCACACAGGCTCTCATTGCTCAGGCTGGCACAGTCCAGACTGTCCAGACCCAGCATCGGCGCACAGGGACGGGTCGTGTCGGTGGGCGTGGCACAAATGAGCTGGCTGTAGTTGAGCAACACCCCCAGACTGGCCAGCTTGCTGTCGGCATACTGGCCACGGGTCATCACCCGGTAACAATAACTGCTGTCGGCCGACAAGCTCCGACTCGTGTTGCCATCGGCCACAAAGCTGTCGGTGCCCGTATCGGTGAAGGTGTAAGTGGGGGCGCCCTGCACCGACACCTCAGCAATCTTGTTGAAAGGTCCCCCTGGCCCCGAGCGGCTGCGGTAGACATCGTGACGCTGGTTGTCGTTGCTCCAGGGGGTGTTGGCCTGCCAGCTGAGGGTGATGCTCCGCTGGGCCGGATTGGCCGCCAGCCGCACACTCGATGCCGGATCGGTCACATCCAGGCGGGTGAGCTGGCCATTGGCGTTGGTGTAGTAGAACTCCACCCGGTAGCGATAGGCCGAGTCGGTGGTGTTGAGAGCCGCTGTAGGGCTTCCCCGATCGACATAGACGGTGTCGGCCAGTCCGGGCTGGATGGAGGTGTTGATGGTGGCAATGGGGGAGAAGCTGGAGCCATTGAGGCCGCTAGCCCGCTGGAGCCGGTACTGATAAGGAGCCCCCAGCTCGCCGGGTTGGAGCCCCAGGGGTCTGGTCCAGCGAACGGTGATCTGTCCGCGCTGGGTGTGGGTGGAGTCGACGGTGACCTGAGTCATGACGGGTGCCAGCAGGGGCAGTTCGAGACAGGCTTCGGTGGAGGCCACGCTGAGTCCACCGTTATCGCCGATACCGGGATTGCGGGCTACGATTCGGTAGGAGTAGCTGATGCCCCGTTTGAGGGCGGAGGTGTCGATGTAGGCCGTAGCGGTATAAGGCAGCTCGGCAATTTTCTGATACCCCAGCGAAGCCGGCAGTCCGGTGGTGCAGACATCGGGGTTGTAGGTCGTACAACCTTCCTTTCGGTAGATGATGAGTTTGGTAGTATCGGGCAGTCCTCCCGAAGAGGTGATTTGGCCGCAGGAGTAGGGATTCCAGTTGAGCTGGATGGCTCTTCCTGACGCGGTAGCGGTGGGTTTGGCAGTCAGGTTTTTAACGGCAGGGGCATAGACCCGAATGCGCAATGTCGCAAAGGAGACGAGCGATGCGGTGCCTCGACCGGGTGGGACATCATTTACTTTTAGCGTAATATCGTACGGTTCTTTTCGGGCGTGGTTACAGTTGGTTTGCCAGGAGAAGGTTGCTGTGGCTGGTTGCGGCAGGGCCACACCGCCGTTAATCAGCCGGGCAAATTCAGGCGCAATCTGAAGGTCGGGCGGGAGCGGCTTGCCATCGCTATTTATGTTGAAAGGTCCGCCATAAGCCGTAATGATAACCGGTTGTCCATCAGGATCGGTTGCCTGAATGGGTTGCTGAATGAGTGTACCGGCTTCGACGCAGAGTTCCGTTCCGGCAATCAGGGGTCGTTTGTTGGGCTGATCGACGACAATAATTTGCATGTCGCGGGTGATTTCGCCGATGAGGACACCATTTCGCCATTCTTCAATGATGAAGGCAAAGTTGAACTGGCCAACTTGCCCTGGAGCATCCCAGCAGAGATCGCCGGTTTTCGCATCGATGGTAAAGGTTGAGGGCGAGCTGCCATCCTCCCGGCTGGTGCTATAGCGCGTTGGGTCCTGATAGACCGGAATAAACTGACTCCGACAGCTATTCGGAATGCCTAATTGCGGTCTGCTCAGGCGGTAGGCAAGGCTATCGCCATCGGCATCGAAGGCGGCCGGGTTATGGCAGAACTTTTGCCCAACCCTGGCCGAATCGAGGGGAGGATTGAGCATGACCGGTGTTGAGTTTACCTGAAGAGCCGCATTGATCAAAATTGTTGTCGACACATAAAAAGAAATGTCATCGGAGCCACCAGGTGGCGGTAGGTTTATGGTCCCTTCATTTCGGTTTACAATCGTAGCGCCAATGGTGTAGGCACCCGGCCCGACATAGGTGTGAATGACGGTATAGGAGTTGACCGAGGAGGTACGTCCGTTAATATAGACTCGCCCACTTCGCTGTACTTCAAGGGAGGTGCCATCGCCGAAACAGAATGGTACGCTCGATGCAGCATCAGCCGCATCATGCCCTTTTTGTTCGTCGTAGTAGGCCGTCAGGGTGATCAGATACGTTAATGAGGTACCAGGCAGTCGCCGGGTTGTAATTTCACCGGCTCGTACGTGTGTTGCCTGGCTTGTGTCTGGTTTCAGAAGGGCTACCAGCCACAATGTAGATAGTCCAATGATGTAGAAGAAACGCATAAAGTCATCGCATTTCTCTTACAACGCCGGGTAGTTAGAAAAGTATATCTTTCAGGTATAGCTAACGTCTGCTTTTTTAGAGCGGCAAAGCCACAACGATCACTAGTGACATTACAGCAGATAAATAACTTGCTGACTGTGTTGTTGTTTTGATAAATGCCTTATAGTCAATGGTTTTTCTTTTTAGCGTGGCCGTTTGTGGAGAAGTTGTCTGCACGTTTCTTATAGCCGTTTACTCAATAAAATGCACGGCTATACGCTTTTGATTGATCCGGCAAATCCATTAAATGGTACCCTAAACCTAACGAGTGGGGCAGGTTTAGCCGTTAAGCCTCGTCGGAGTCAGGCCGATAACCTGTCGCACTCATTAGGTTGATACTACCGTAAAATCAGTCTTTTTTTCGCAGATAAATATGGTTGCTGATCGATTCGAGCCGAACGTCAGGGCCACCCCCGTTCACTGTTCCTTCCAGCAGGTAGCCGACAATCGGGTCTTTTTGTTTTTTGTTCTTGAAGGCAATATCCAGGTCAGAATATACTTCGCCCGTAATGGTTTTCATAGCCACATTAGCGCCTTTGGCCTTTGGCCAGCTCATATCTACAAACCCACTTATGGTTTTGGCAAACACGGCCCCTGAAGCTCCCTGAATGTCGATATTTCCATTAATAGTTTCGATTTTCAGTTTTGCCTGCCGAGGTACGAATACCTGATAGTTGATCGTGCTGCACACATAGTAATCCTGTCCGTTGTGCTCGGTTCGCCAGGTCGACCGTTTGTTGCCGGGGCAGTCTTCAGCTTTGCCCTGCTTCAGCATTTCTTTGTCGAAGTCGGTTTTTAAACTTACTTCATCACCGCTGGAACCCGTTGTAACCAGAAGCGCATCGTTGAGTTTACCACTATTGATGGTAACGGCTATTCGTACCGATAAGGTCGGTTTATCCCAGTAGCGAACCTGAATGCTATCGCCAAATTTCAGGTTCAGATTAACGGTTTGTCCCGGTGCCACTGCTACGGCTTTGTCAATTATTTTTTGCGCTATGGCAGGCCGGATCAGTAAACCCAGCAAAAGCAGGAATAGACTCTTTTTCATGGTCATGAGAAGGATAGGAGGAATTATTTTTGTTTGCGGATATAGATGTTGCTACTGATGGTTTTGAGTTGCATTTGCACTCCCCCGCCATTGGTCGTTCCTTCGATGGAGTGACCGCCACCCACTTTCGACAAACCGTCTTTGCTGTTTTTAAGGCCCAGATCGAAATCCGTATACATCTCGCCCGAAATCGACTGGAGTTGGAGATTGGCCTTGGCCGAAGCGGGTAAGGTGATGTCAATAGCGCCACTGATGGTTGAGATGGCGGTTGGTTTTTCCTGACTGAGCGTGGAGAAGGTAACATTGATTTCTCCACTAGTTGTGTTAGCTACTACTGGCCCGGTTACGTTGTTGAGGTCGATGCGGGCGTTATTGGTTTTTATTTCGAGGTCGCCATCCATGTTGCTGATCGATAGGTCGGAGCCCTGCCAGTTCGTTTGCTCGAACAGAATAGCCACTTTACGCGGTAGGCGCATGGTGTATTTAATTCCTTTTCGGGTAGCTTTCTCGATTTTTAATCCACCGTTTTCAGCCGTTACCGCCAATCCGATTCCCGAATTATCGACGGCAGTGTAGTAAATGGGTTTTAGCCCTTTTGCCCGTTCGGGAGGAGCTTCGTAGCCAGAGGTCGCCAGAATAATCACGTCATCGCTGTTATGACCCTCTATTTTAAGGTCACTCGCTGCGAGTTGTATCGTAATTTTTCGATCTTTTGCATTGGTCAGTTTGGTCTTGTATTCCTGAGCCTGGGCATAGGTCATGCACCACAGAGCGGTGAGGCTCAGCATAATTAACTTTTTCATGAATTGGTATATTATTTTTGTTAAAAACGTGCTAGTTGGTAAATAGTCATTGGTAATGAGTTAGTTGTAGAATAACAACGAAAGACTAACGATGCCGAAGGCGGATAACCAGTGATGAATCTCACGATGGCGACCGGTGTTCTCCAATCAGTTGGTTCAAGCCTTCCTGGGCTTTGGTGCGCACGATGTCCAGTGTTTCCTGATTGTGGGCCAGCCGCTTCATCTCGTCGGCTGCCCGTTTCTCTTTAATGGCAACTAAAACGTCGATAAGTGTTAGCTGAACGTTTGGATCGGTTTGTATCTTGAGCGACTGGATTAGGGCTTCGCGGACGCCCGGTTCATTTTCAAAACGAGCCAGTGCCTCACAGGCAGCTAGCCGAACGTTGACATTAGCATCGAAATTCAGGGTGTTTACCAGCAGTTGCGTAATGTCGTTGTCCACCTTATTGAGTTCGTAGCTTTGCTGAACAGCCTGAATTCGTTCGCTGGCCGAGGTTTTGGGCATTTCAGAAAACGACAACACTTTCTTCATTGCCTGCATCGGAGCCTCGTCCTGTGCATTGGCCGCCAGCTGATGCGAACTTTGCCGCCATTGGTCGTAAAGACGCCCGGCACCAAAGCCCAGAAACAGAAGGGTAACGCTGGCTGCTATACGCATGATCCATGAGGTCAGACTTCGTACCCGGCCCGGCTCCGAAGCACTGAGCTTTTCGGCCAGCCGGGCGTTGAACCCTGCCGACGGATGCTCATTTCTGGCGTCGGCAAAGTAACGGAACTGATCTGCATGGCTTAGCAGATGCTCTGGAATCGTTTCCTGCTGAAAAAACTGGCGCAACTGCTTCTCTTCGGCCAGCGTGGTGTCGCCATCATAATATTTCTCCAGCAGCTTTTCAATGTCCTGCTTCATAATCATTTGCTTTTACGTAACTCTCCCGCAAACGTTGGCGCGCCCGCGACAAAATTACCCGGATGTTATTGACGCTGAGTCCCGTTACTTTTTCAATTTCCTCGAAGGAGTATTCCTCAACATCGCGTAAGTGAAGAATGAACTTTTGCTGTTCGGGCAGCGTGTCGATCAGGCGCCTGATCAACCCGGCACTATCGCTCAGTTCGGTCTGGCTGTAGGGAGAAACACTTTCCGACTGCGCTATTTCCAGGCTGGAGTCGTCGGTCATTCGCTGACGGAAGGGCGATTTTAACCGGTCCAGACATAGATTTTTGGTCATTTGCACCGCCAATGCTTCTACACTATGGTACGAGTCCAGTTGCTGCCGATTGGTCCATAGCCGCAACAACACATCCTGCATGGCATCTTCTGCTTCTTCGCGGTTGCGTAGAAACAACTGAGCCAGTCGAAAAAGACGCCCCTGAACAGGCAGTATTCGTTGTTTGAAAGCTTGTAAGTCCATTTCAATGACAAAGACGCCTGAAACAGACAAACATTACAGTTTGTAGAAAAAAAAGTGATTGGCCGATGCCTGGGTATATGGATTTAGCGAGGAAAATTAGTTGCTGATCATTAGTTAATTTGTTGATAATGAGTGGATTGATATGGGTTGATACGCTTGTGTCTTGCCCCATAAAAATCTAAAAAAAATGTCGAGAAAATAATGAGTTTTCTCGACATGGGATTCGGCAGTGGCTGTTGGTCATTGATGCAATCGCGGACGAACGCATCAATGACCAACAATTACTTCACAAACAGCAGTTCGCGGTATTTGATGAGGGGCCAGTCTTCGTCGTCAACAATTTCTTCGAGCTTGTCGACTTCATAACGGATGAGGGGGAAATGATCTTTAACCTCTGTTGCATACAGCCGAGCGCGTTCGGTGGTGTCGGCTACGTTGTTCGCTTTCTTACGCGATTCGATCATGGTTTCAACACCTTTCTTGATCACCATCACCCGAGTCGATATTTCGCGTAAGATGTCTTTGATTGGTTCCGCTTCGGCCGTCATGCCGAGTTCAACCAGATTGCGAGCGGTTTCGGCTAGTTTGTTCTGGTATTTAAGAGCTGTTGATACTACGTGATTCATGGCCAGATCGCCCATTACCCGCGACTCGATCTGAACGGTTTTAATATATTTCTCTAATTCAATTTCGTAGCGTGATTCTACTTCGGCATGGTTCATAACACCCGTGCGGTCGAAGAGTGCCAACGATTCGGGCAACACAAAGACCCCCAATGCCTCAGGCGATGATTTAATGTTGGACAAGCCACGCTGGGCCGCTTCTTCAACCCACTCGTTTGAGTAGCCGTTTCCTTCGAAAAGAATCCGTTTCGAGTTGGCATAGTATTCTTTCAGAATATCGACAATAGCCAGTTCTTTCTTTTCACCTTTAGCCAGTCGGGCGTCGAGGTCAGTCTTGAACTTAGTCAACTGGTCGGCAACAATTGCATTGAGGATTGTCATGGTCGAAGCCGAGTTGGCTGCACTACCCACCGCCCTGAATTCGAATTTATTGCCCGTAAAGGCAAACGGCGAGGTACGGTTTCGGTCCGTATTGTCGCGCATCAGACTCGGAATCCGGTTCAACCCTAGCTTATAATATACATTATCGCCTTTGTTGACCGTAATTTCCGACTTGGTTTCCAGATCGGTCAGGGCCTGGGTTAGCGTTTCGCCCAGAAACACCGACATAATGGCTGGGGGCGCTTCATTAGCCCCCAGGCGGTGTTCATTACCAGCCGAAGCGATACTGGCCCGAAGCAGGTTGGCATTGTCGTGAACGGCCTTGATCACATTGACCAGAAAAGTCAGGAATCGGAGGGTTTCTTTAGGCTTTGTGCTGGGCGCCAGCAGGTTCACCCCCGTGTTGGTACCCATCGACCAGTTGTTGTGTTTGCCGCTCCCGTTGATACCCGCAAATGGTTTTTCGTGGAAAAGAACCTTCAGGTTATGTTTTTCGGCCACCTTTTCCATTAAGTCCATGAGCAGGGCATTGTGGTCGATGGCCAGATTGACCTCTTCAAACGTAGGGGCTACCTCAAATTGGCCCGGTGCTACTTCATTATGGCGAGTCCGGACAGGCATTCCCAACTTCATGGCTTCAAACTCAAAATCGACCATAAACGCATTGATACGCGGTGGAATTGAGCCGAAGTAATGGTCTTCCAGTTGCTGGCCACGGGCTGGCTGATGGCCAAATACGGTTCGGCCAGCCAGCACCAGATCAGGACGCGCATAGAACAGAGCCCGATCGACAACGAAATATTCCTGTTCTGGACCAAGGGTAGGGGTTACCTTCGTAATATTCCGGTCGAAATACTGACAAACGGCCGTAGCTGCTTTGTCGAGCGCATTCAGTGCTTTCAGCAGTGGTGTTTTGTAGTCCAGAGCTTCGCCCGTATAGGAAATAAAAACCGAAGGAATGCAGAGTGTTTTTCCCCCTGCACCGTTGTCCATCAGAAAGGCGGGCGAGGATGGGTCCCAGCCGGTATAGCCGCGTGCTTCGAAGGTATTGCGAAGGCCACCATGCGGAAACGACGATGCGTCGGGTTCCTGTTGTACCAGCGCGCTTCCTTTAAATTTTTCAATGGCTTTTCCATCAATCGTAATATCGAAGAACGCATCGTGTTTTTCGGCCGTTTCGCCCGTTAGGGGCTGAAACCAGTGGGTGTAGTGCGTTGCCCCTTTGGAGGTGGCCCACGATTTCATGGCGCTGGCTACCTCGTCGGCGATGTTACGGTCGATCTGGCCGTTGGTTTGTATGGCTTCGGTTACTTTCAGATAGGCTTCGGGCGATAGAAGTGCCCGCATTACTTCATTATTAAAGGTATTGCTGGCAAAAAAATCGCCAACGCGCTCGGTGGGCGCCGTTACTGCCATAGCCTGACGACTTTGGGCAATCTCAAGAGCTTTAAAACGATAATTGCTCATGGAGGAAATGGGGGCGGTTTGGAGTTAAAATTTTGCCAAACATAGAAAAAAAAGGAAGAAAGGGTGATAGGACTATTGGCTAATCAATTAAAATGTACATCAACTAAAAGTAAATCAGCTTTTCTAGCGCAAATTTGGCGAATTAACTAGCTGAAATAAGATTAATTCAAAAGCTACATGGCTATTAGCCCTCATATACTAACAGAGATAATTCAGTAACAACTTGTTAGCTCTAACAAAATTGTGATTTTATACGGACCTCGTCAGATTGGTAAAACAACGTTGATTCAAGAGTTGATAAAGTCACTACCCATTGGTCGCTAATGATCAATGCCGATGAAGTTGCTTATTAAACCCTGTTGTCGTCACGGAATTTGGTCAAATGAAACTTTTGGTAGAAGGATATGAACTACTATCGGATGCAGGGATTAATCTGAAAATTAGTGCGACACGGTCATCGTCGTTTGACCTGGCGAATCGAACGAAAGAGCCTCGGGAATAACAAAAAAGCCACCCCAAACTGGGGTGGCTTCTGGCATTATATAGAATAAGCCTAGGCTTCTACTAAATCGGCCGACTTAACGGTCTTGATAATACGGGCTGCAACTTTGTAAGGATCAGCCGCCGAGTTTGGCCGACGATCTTCGAGCCAGCCTTTCCAGCCGCGTTCTACCGTAGCGATAGGGATACGGATCGAAGCACCACGGTCCGAAATACCGTAGGAGAACTGATCGATCGACTGGGTTTCGTGCTTACCGGTCAGGCGCAGGTGGTTGTCGGCACCGTAAACAGCAATGTGTTCTTTAACAACAGGAGCGAAGGCATCGCAGATTTTGGCATAAATCTCCTGGCTCCCGGCCGTACGCAGCGTTGTGTTTGAGAAGTTGGCATGCATGCCCGAGCCGTTCCAGTCGGCATCGGTACCCAGCGGTTTACAATGCCAGTTGATAGCAACATTATATTTTTCGCCAATACGCTCCAGCAGATAACGGGCAAGCCAGATCTGGTCGCCAGCTTCTTTGGCACCTTTGGCAAAAATCTGGAATTCCCACTGCCCAGGGGCAACCTCAGCGTTGATACCTTCAACGTTCAGACCAGCTTCCAGACATACATCAAGGTGTTCTTCGATGATGTAACGGCCAAATGCGTTGTTTGCCCCAACTGAGCAGTAGTATGGGCCTTGAGGAGCTGGATCGCCTTCTGCCGGGAAACCCAGTGGTTTGTTTGTAACAGGGCTCCACAGGAAGTATTCCTGCTCAAAGCCAAACCAGAAATCGTTGTCGTCGTCTTCAATCGTAGCCCGACCATTCGACTCGTGTGGAGTTCCATCAGAGTTCAGTACTTCGCACATAACGAGGTAACCGTCTTTACGCTGTGGGTCGGTAATGATGTAAACCGGCTTCAGCAAGCAGTCTGACGAACCGCCGGGAGCCTGTTCGGTTGACGAACCGTCAAACGACCACATTGGGCAATCTTCGAGCTTACCCGAAAAATCACCTTCAATTTTAGTTTTGGAACGCAAGCTTTGGGTGGGCTTGTAGCCATCGAGCCAAATGTACTCTAACTTCGACTTTGCCATGATATACAGGTGGATTGTATTGAGATACGGGTTTTGTTACAATACTTTCGGCAAATATAGGACGACGTAACAATAAATTATTAATGCCTACCCCCCTCTAAACCGTATTTCTTTCGGATTTTATGGAAATATTATAATTAAAATTCGTTTGGTACAGTAATTGGCCATATTTTTCAAGAAAATCTACGCAGATTGAAAAAATGGATAATATTTCAATAAAGTACCGTTTATGGGCTTTAGCGCATTAAAAATTAGGGCTTTACGCTGGCAAAAAGCAGATTTTCGGACTTTTCACGTAGAAGCGTATCGGAAAATTATATAGAATAGTATGTGAATACTACGTCATATAGGTAGCGTAAATGGATGCGTTTTACTCAATCTGGCAACTCGGGTGCCAGACAAATGTGCTTTATAAACAGGCTGAGCCCTGCTTGTCCTGAGTGGTGGGGTACACCCTTATCACTCAATACACTTGCTTACTACACTTGCTAAAGGCGTCGCACCAGCAACAATCACAGTTTATTATCGAACGCACGTCTATCCATGAATGCCCTTAATGCAATACCGTACAGGTTGTTCGGGCGCAAAGGCATTTAGCGGATATAGGGGCTTTTTTGTAAGCTGTGAATTTTATGGAAAATTTTGTGAAATATCAATATGAAAGTATTTATTGAAATATAATTTTAAGAATGTAAAATATTTAATACAAAATTCTTTTAAAATTAATACTGACTTGTGCAAACGTTTGCGCAGGGCAAGACAAACGTTTGCACAAACATAATTGAGCAATCAACCATAGTCTGATTGGGTGTAACCAGCGTAGTAAGGTTGTGTTTAATCTGATTTTAATTCGATTTTTGCATTCTAACCTCCTCTTTCTCATCGTATGACTAATTCTTTACGTTGCTCTTTGCCGTTGTTTTACAAAAATCGGCCCTCATTCTTGATCCGTTTTTAACGGTATCTATTCGCTTGCTTCAATCGGGCCTGCCCTGGTTTGATTGATTTTCCCAGTCCATTCTTGTTCACTAACCTACATGTCCAGACTTATGGCACATCCTGTACACGTATGTTTAGCCTTTTGCGCATTTGCCAGAAGGTTCGGCATTCATTCCTTATTTGTAGTAGCACTCTGCCTGTCTTTTTCTTCATCGTATGCACGACGTGCTACTTCCATTGCGTCCAGTACACTACCTGTGGCCGACATAACAGTTAGTGGGGTAGTCAATGATACGAAAACCAACACACCGCTACCGGGGGTGAACGTGACGCTCAAAGGCACTACGCGTGGCGCTACTACCGATGCGCAGGGTAAATACCGCATTGTTGTATCGGGCCCCAACGATGTGCTGGTCTTCTCGTTCATCGGCTATGTCAATAAAGAGGAAACGGTTGGCAACCGTACTGAAATTAACGTGACCATGGCCGACGACCAGAAACAGCTCGACGAGGTTGTTGTAACGGCGCTGGGTGTTAAGCGTGAAGAGCGGGCTTTAGGCTATGCCGTTCAGAAAGTATCCGGAAATACCCTGCAAACCGTGAAAGGGGTTAATGCGGCTACCTCGCTGACGGGACGTGTTGCCGGGCTTTGGGTTAAAAACAGTACGGAGTTTAATGAAGCCCCAACGCTTTCACTACGGGGCGAAACACCGCTGCTGGTGATTGACGGTGTTCCGTACGGCAATATGAATATCGGCAACATTCCACAGGACGATATTGAGAGTATTGATGTATTGAAAGGGCCAACAGCGGCTGCTCTCTATGGGTCGCGTGGGGGAAGTGGAGCCATTATCGTAACCACGAAGCGGGGATCGGGCACTAAAGGGCTCACTGTTACGATCAACAGCAACAATATGGCAAACGCAGGCTTTCTGATGCTTCCTGAAGTACAGCATTCCTACAGTGCTGGTCTGGGGGGTGTCTATGACCCAACCGATTATGTCTGGGGAGCTAAACTGGATATTGGTCAGCGGGCCATGCAGTGGAACCCAATTACGAAGCAGAAGGAGGATATGGAGCTGACATCGCGCGGCAAAAATAACTTTCGCGATTTTCTGGTGCCGGGAGGAATTACCAACAACAACATCAGCGTATCGCAAAGTGGCGAAAATGGTAGCTTCCGGGTGTCGCTGAACCATATTTACAATAAAGGGCAATATCCTAACCTTAAATCAAACGCGCTGAATTTTTCTGTTTCGGGCGAAATGAAAGTGGGCGATAAATTTACCCTGTCGAGTCAGGCCGGTTTTAACCGAAAAACAGCTCCGCAGATTTTTGGAAGTGGCTATACGGCGCAGGGATACATTTATAATATTCTGGTCTGGATGGGCCCTGAATATGATCTGAGCTTATACAAGGACAACTATTGGTTGATTCCGAATGAGCAGCAGAACTGGCATTATAAGGCCTGGTACGATAATCCTTACCTAATGGCCTATGAAAAATTGAACGGTATTGAACAAAACAAGATCAATACAAACTTAACAGCTACCTATACCCCGTTTCCCGGCGCTAAAGTGATTGTTCGGCCTGGTCTGGACATGTTTTTTAACAACGAAACGCGACGGAATCCGCCCAATATCTTATCGACACGGGGCTGGGTAGCCAATGGCCTCTACTCCATTGATCAGCGTAATGGATACAGCTTCAATGGTGACGCTTTACTAACTTACAACAAGCAGGTGGGGAAGCTGGATATTGATGCATTGGTGGGAGGTACCATTTTTACCTATAACAATAGAGAACTCTATAGTGCCACGCGCGGAGGTATTGTTGTGCCAGGTTATTACTCGCTTAATAACTCCGTCGAACGACCCGACGTAATTGTTAACCCAAGCCCTAGTACGCAGTCGTCGCTTTTTACCATTACTGATGGAACACCCTACGGCAAAAAACAGGTAAACAGTCTGTATGGTAAACTGACACTGGCATACCTAAATAGCCTTTTTCTCGACGTAACGGGCCGAAACGACTGGAGTTCGACGATGCCGGTTAGTTCGCGGTCTTACTTCTATCCGTCGGTAGGAGGAAGTGTGGTGATGAGTGAATTTCTGAAAATGCCGTCGTGGCTCGATTTCTGGAAACTGCGCGGATCATGGACGCTTTCCAAAACCGATTTGGGTGTATACGCTACCAACCAGACCTATTCGACAACTACAGCCGACTGGGACAATTGGAATTCGGCTACCTACCCCACAACTATCCGAACCAGCAACGTTAAACCCGAAACCAACCGTACCTGGGAAATTGGTACATCGGCCTACTTTTGGGGCAAGCGCCTGAAACTCGATATTGCGTATTTCAACAAGTACAACTACAACATTCAGCGGTCGGCTACCATTTCTCCTTCTTCGGGCTTTACGTCTACGCTGATCAATACGAAAGAGAGCTATGTTCGTCGGGGAATGGAAATAACGCTGGATGCTACTGTGGTCAAAAACGGTAACTTCCAGTGGGATGCCGTGGCCAACTATTCCTTCACGCACCGTTATTTCAAAGACCTCGATCCGGTGTATTCAGCCAACAACCTCTGGACCAAAGTTGGGGGTCGGGTTGATACCTATACGGGTAAAACCTGGGTAACCGATCCGGCAGGAAATGTTGTGCATCAGGCAAATGGATTGCCACTGGCCAGCAACTACAACTACCTGTATGGTTTTACCGATCCAAATTACATTGTTGGTTTAGCCAATACATTCCGTTACAAAAACTTCCAGATGGGGCTTCGTTTCGACGGCCGGGTTGGGGGCTATCTTAACAACTACAGTGCCTACAAAATGTGGGATACGGGCTCGCATCCCGACAGCGACAACCAGTGGCGGTACGATGAAGTTGTGAACGGCAACAAATCGTTTGTTGGTCAGGGGGTGAAAGTGACGGGCGGTACGGTTACCTACGATAACTACGGCCAGATTACGAACGATACGCGGGAGTTTGCGCCCAACGATACAAAGGTCTCGTATCAGAGTTATGCCCGGACCTATGGCGACGGAACGCGGGGCGTTACCAATGCTACCTTCCTGAAACTTCGGGAAGTATCGATTGGCTATACGCTGCCGAGTGCTATTGCGAGCCGCATTGGCGCGCGGTCGGCCAGTATTTCGCTAACGGGACAAAATGTATGGATGTGGACCAAAGCTTTCCGCTTTGCCGATCCCGACAAAGCCGATGATACGCAGCTTACCTCGCCTTCGGTTCGCTACGTAGGGGCCAATCTTCAGCTAACATTTTAAGTAATCAGTCATTGGTTGACTGGGTATTAGTCATTGACAAAACGACTGCCCAATGACTAATACCCAGTGACATAAATCGATTAATTGGATGAAAACGACTTTTAAACACTATATACTTGCCGGTCTGGTACTGTTGTCGTCGGCGGGGTGTTCGCACTTCGAAGCGATCAACTCGAACCCCGACGCAGCCGTAAATGCAACGGCACCCATGCTGGCGACCAAGCTGATTCTGAACATCACCGATGAAACGATCAGTTCTCAAAAGACCTTTATGCAGCCGTTTATGCTCGGCAAAACCATTCTGTATACCGAATTTGCCGAACCACAGCAGTATAACGATCTTGGCCGTACTAGTTTCGACGTGATTCCGGTGTTGACCAATGTTGAAAAAATGCTGGCTTATGCTGCGGGAAGTACGGCCAACGATTCGTATAGAGCACTGGGGCATTTTGTACGGGCCTGGAAGTTCTATAACCTGACCATGCGCGTCGGTGATATTCCCTACAGTAAGGCCCTGCAAGGCGAAACGGGTGGTATTGCGCCCGCCTATGACACGCAAAAGCAGGTTTTTCAGGGTATTTTGAGCGAACTCGACGAAGCCGATAAACTGTTTGCGGGCGGTATTAAATTTGACGGCGATCCGGTATATGGTGGTGATCCGGCAAAATGGCGGAAACTGGTGAATACCTTTGAATTACAGGTTCTGTTAAACCTCTATAAAAAAACGGCCGATACCGATCTCAAAGTTACCGATCGATTTAAGGAAATCGTTAGCAGCCGCCCGATTTTTGCGGGTAATGCCGACAATTTTCAACTGGTTTATTCCGACAAGGCCGGGCAACGGTATCCGTTCTATAAGCTGGGTAACCCATCTATCATTTACACGATGGTATCCAGCGTATTGACCGATAAACTGAAAGCACTCGACGACCGGCGGCTGTATTATTACGCTAATCCATCGGCGATTCAGATCAGTCAGGGAAAAGCCGTAAACGACCCGTCGGCCTATATCGGCACCGATCCGTCGATGGTGTATGCCGATGTTAGCAAAATCTACGCAACGAAAGATTATTCCAACATAAACAGCCGTTACATGGAATTAGCTGCTGGTGAGCCTGTTTATTTGCTGAGTTATGCCCAGTTGAAATTTATGCTGGCCGAAGCAACCGTTCGCGGCTGGATTGCGGGCACAACAGCCGATACATACTATCAAGACGGGATCCGGGCGGCCATGAAATTTGTGATGGACAATACGCCAAACGATGCCGCTTATCATCACAATATGCCCATTACAGACGCTTACATCGAGAGTTATGTTACCTCCGATAAGGTAAAACTCGCCGGAAGCGCCGACCAGCAGATTGCTCAGATTATAACTCAGCAGTTTCTGAGCACGTTCTTACAGGCACCTTACAACGCCTTTTTCGAAAATCGCCGGACAGGTTACCCTGCGTTTCCGGTTAATCCAGCTTCGAACGTAAATGTGCCGGGCGACAAACTACCCGTCCGTTGGTTGTATCCGCAGAGCGAACTGGACTATAATGGCGAGAACGTTAAGCAGGCCCTTACCTCTCAGTTCAATGGCAATGATAACACCAATGAACTGATGTGGATTTTAAAGTAATGTATTGGTAATAGAGAAAGCGGCCATCCGAACAGCCGCTTTCTCTATTTTTGAGGATTAGAATTACTCCGGCTTTTGTTTTATTACCGAATAGAGGCCCGATAGCGGGTAAATAGAGTATAAAAGGTAAGAATCGATATTGGGTTTAGGGTTGCTTCGCCTGTTAGTACATATCCTACGAATGCTTCGCAACCGTAAACCAGAACTGAATACCCAATACCGGCAAACCCACAGTACGTTATGGATTCCAGAAGAGAATTTCTTAAAAAAGCCGCCCTTTTATCCGCCAGCATACCGGGTGTACTTCCCGAATCAATTCAGAAAGCATTTGCCATTGATCCGCAGCCCGGAACTACCTATCTGGATGCCGAACACGTGGTAATTCTGATGCAGGAAAACCGCTCGTTCGATCACACGTACGGAACGCTCCAGGGCGTTCGGGGCTTCAACGACCCACGCGCGATTGAGTTGCCCAATAAAAACAAAGTTTGGTTGCAGACCAATGCAGCCAGAGAAACCTATGCGCCATTTCGACTGAATATTAAGGATACCAAAGCCACCTGGATGAGCTCGTTGCCGCACTCCTGGGAAAATCAGGTCGATGCCCGCAACGAGGGGCGCAACGATGGGTGGCTGGAGGCCAAAAAGTCGGGCAATAAAGCCTATGCGCATATGCCCCTGACAATGGGATACTACAACCGCGAGGATCTGCCCTTTTATTACGCACTGGCCGATGCCTTCACGGTTTGTGATCAGAATTTCTGTTCGTCGCTGACCGG
The DNA here is from genome assembly GCF_037201965.1 of Spirosoma sp. SC4-14. Classification (NCBI taxonomy): domain Bacteria; kingdom Pseudomonadati; phylum Bacteroidota; class Cytophagia; order Cytophagales; family Cytophagaceae; genus Spirosoma; species Spirosoma sp. SC4-14. The sequence continues at coordinate 2,923,694 of NZ_CP147518.1, forward strand.
CACAACACCTAACCGGCTGTATTTCTGGACTGGTACGATTCGTGACCCCCGCAATCCGAATGCCATAGCGAACGTCCGCAACGAAAATGTTGATTATGACGCCGAGGTAGACTGGACAACATTTCCCGAACGACTGGAACAACAGGGAATTTCCTGGCGAATTTATCAGAATGAAATCAGCCTGTCGACTGGGCTGGAAGGCGAAGAAGATGACTGGCTGGGTAACTTTACCGACAACCCCATCGAGTGGTTTTCGCAGTATCGGGTGCGTTTTCATCCGGCCTACTATTCGTTCATCAAGCAGGATGTAGACAAGGTGCCCGGCCGGATTCAGGCGCTGGAGGCAAAGCTGAAAACGATGTCGGAAAGCGACAAAGACTACGCCCGAACCAAACGGGAGTTGAGCAATCAGCAGCGCTGGCTGGAGGAGATTCGGAACGATCTGGTGACCTACACGCCCGAGAAATTCAGCCAACTCTCACAGCAGGAGAAAAATCTCTGCGAAAAAGCCTTTACGTCTAATGTAAACGATCCCGACTATCGCTCTCTAACCACGCTGACCTATCAGGATGGTGATACCAAACGCGAAATGAAGGTTCCCAAAGGCGATGTGCTGCACCAGTTTCGGCAGGATGTTAAAGACCGCAAGCTGCCAACGGTATCGTGGCTTATAGCCCCCGAAAATTTCTCCGATCACCCCGGCGCCCCCTGGTACGGAGCCTGGTATCTGTCGGAAGTGATGGACATCCTGACCCAGAACCCCGATGTCTGGAAGAAAACCATCTTTATTCTGGCTTATGATGAGAACGACGGCTATTTCGACCATATTCCGCCTTTCGTCCCATCGCATCCCGACCAGCCGACGAGCGGACAGACCAGTAAAGGCATCGATACGCGTCTGGAATTTGTGACGCAGGAGCAGGAAAACAAACGCCCGGGCAAAGGCCGCACCGGACCCATTGGCTTAGGGTTTCGGGTGCCACTCGTCATTGCATCGCCCTGGAGCCGGGGAGGCTACGTTTGTTCGGAAGTGTTCGACCACACATCGACACTCCAGTTTCTGGAAAAGTTTCTGAGCCATAAAACCGGTAAAAAGATCGAGGAGTCGAATATCAGCTCCTGGCGTCGGGCTGTTTGTGGCGACCTGACATCGGCATTCCGGCCGTATCAGGGCGAGAAAATCGCTCTGCCCCCCTTCGTTGCTAAAAAGCCGTTTATCGAAAGCATCCACAAGGCCCAGTTCAAGCCGGTGCCTACGGGCTATAAGGCGTTTAGTGCCGACGAAATTCGGCAGATAAATCTCGATCCGACGGCTTCGGACCATATGCCCCGGCAGGAGAAAGGAATCCGCCCGGCCAATGCCCTGCCCTATGAGCTATATGCCGATGGGCGTACCGCGGGTAACCGTTTCGTGCTTACAATGGCTGCCCGCACGGATGCCTTCGGCAAACAGGCTACTGGTGCTCCTTTTCAGGTGTATCAGATTCAGAATGGTGATGTTGCGGTGCGGTCATATGCGCTCTTGCCGGGCGATCAGCTTAGCGATTCGTGGGCGGCCGATGGGCCTTATCACTTGCGGTTATACGGACCAAATGGGTTCTTCCGGGAGTTTAAAGGTGGTGCCGGAAATCCACCCGTCGAAATTATGTGCGAATACGAACGGGACGCAAAGAAGAAATTTACCGGCAATGTATTCGTGCGGCTGAAAAACAACGATGCCGCCCGGACCTATCCCATTCAACTGATCGACAACGCATACCATGCCAAAGGCGAACAGCGTATGCTGGATAAAGCCGGAACGAAAGGGGCTCAGCAGACCATTGTTCTAAATCTGAAAAACAGCCACAACTGGTATGATTTCAGTGTGAAAGTAGCCGGGTTTGAGTCATTCCTGCAACAGTATGCGGGCCGGGTCGAAACGGGCAAGCCGAGCTACAGCGATCCACTCATGGGGCGCGTCGATAACGTGTAAGTATCGCTCCTATGATTTTTGGCCATTCCGAGATACTTTGTCATCCCGAGGAACGAGGCATCTTTGCCGACTGACTAGTTAATAAGTTTACCCGAAGATCTCTCGTTTCTCGGGATGACAAAAAATATGCATTAAGAAAAGTTTAACATCTTCAATGGTAACGTTGGTTTGCCCGTTCTGAAAAATCTGTTTGTGGATAGGCTGATAATCAGCCTACAGTGCCCTATTGGAATATAGAATAGTTTTACCTTTGCGAATTGGATGGTTTATTTGTAGAATCTAAGCAATTGCAGAATTTTCTATTGGTTTTTTGAGTGATACATTCTTTAATATTGAACCTATTGGGCTTTTCTATAAGTGAGTCCTAATTGGTTTTTTTGTCATTCCTCGTTTATCGAGACGACAAAAAAATATTGAAATAACAGTTTAAACGGGTTCATTAATTACGATTACTCTCCCAACTATACGATGACCGACCAGCAACCTGAATTAAAAAAAGCATTGAAACCCATTCATTTATGGGCTATTGGGGTTGGGTTGGTTATTTCGGGCGAATACTTCGGATGGAATTATGGATGGGCCGTTGCCGGCACCATCGGACTGCTGATTGCAACGCTGGTGATCACGCTGCTCTACTTCACTTTCATTTTTAGTTTTACCGAGCTGACTACCTCTATCCCGAATGCGGGAGGACCGTTTGCGTATGCACTGAAAGCTTTTGGCCCTATGGGCGCGCTTATTGCTGGTTATGCAACGTTGATTGAATTTCTGTTTGCGGCTCCGGCTATTGCGCTGGCTCTTGGCAGTTACCTCCATTTTCTTTATCCGGCGGTTCCGGTCATAACGGCAGCAATGGGTTCTTACGTTGTTTTTACACTGATTAATCTCCTGGGAGTTCAGGAGGCTGCCTGGTTTTCGCTGATCATGACGTTGCTGGCTATTGTGGAGCTGCTTTTGTTTATCGGCGTTGTGTCTCCGCATTTCAAACTGGATAATTTTCTGCATAATCCAATGCCCTTTGGCTGGCCGGGTGTTTTTGCGGCATTGCCGTTTGCAATCTGGCTGTATGTCTGTCTCGAAGGGGTAGCTATGGTTGCCGAGGAGGTGAAAAACGAAAAAAATGCCATTGCCAACGGGTATATCTCGGCACTACTTACGCTGACGATTCTGGCTTTGGCAGTTATGATTTGTGTGGGTGGTATTGCCGAATGGGAGCAGTTGGATCACCTGGATTATCCGCTACCAGAGTCGATTGCGCTCGTGCTGGGGCGCGACAATCCATTGACCAGGTTGTTTGCCAGCGTTGGTCTGTTCGGATTGATCGCGTCGTTTCATGGCATTATCATAAGCTATTCGCGGCAGATTTTTGCCTTGTCCCGTAGTAATTACCTGCCCGGCTTGTTGGCTAAGGTAAGTCCTCGCAGGCAGGTGCCGTACCTGGCTTTGGTGGTTGGTGGGGCGCTGGGAATGCTGGCCCTGGTGCTGCTCGATACCAGTAAACTGGTGATTCTTTCGACGATTGGCGCGGTTGTAGTTTATGTCGTTAGTATGCTGGCACTGTTTAAGTTGCGGCAAACCGAGCCCGCCATGGCTCGACCGTTCAAAGCACCGTTTTACCCAGTGTTTCCGGCTGTTGCCCTTTTACTGGCACTGCTGGCGCTGGCCGCTATGCTTTACTTTTATTGCTGGCTTAGTCTGTTTTTTTTTGGTGGACTGCTCCTTATTACGGTCGTTTTCTTCGTGTCGGGACGATATCGGAAAAGCAAAGAAGACTGGCTGGCAGGATTATCTGTTAATGGTACATCTGATTAGTGACTGAAAGAACAGACCTAAAAACGGAGGAAAATGGCTTATCAATGCACCGTTGGTAATTTCACATATCGGTTTGGCGATCTGAAGGAACTGCTGGCTAAGGCAAGTCCGCTTCGATCGGGCGATGTGCTGGCGGGGCTGGCGGCCGAAAGTTATGAAGAACGGGTAGCGGCACAAATGGCGCTGGCCGATGTGCCGTTGGTAACGTTTCTGAATGAAGCTGTGATTCCGTATGAATCCGATGATGTAACGCGACTCATCATCGACACGCACAATAAAGCCGCATTTTCAGGGATTGGCCACTTTACTGTTGGCGACCTGCGCGACTGGCTCCTGAGCGACGAAGCCGATACCACTGCCCTCCAGCAACTGGCCTGGGGCCTGACCCCCGAGATGGTGGCCGCCGTTTCTAAACTGATGCGCAATCAGGATCTGATTCTGGTGGCAAAAAAATGTGAGGTTGTTACCCGGTTCCGAAACACAGTCGGTTTGCAGGGGCATCTGTCGGTTCGGTTGCAGCCCAATCACCCAATCGACGATACGCGAGGCATTGCCGCCAGTATTATCGATGGATTGCTCTATGGTAGTGGCGATGCAACCATTGGCATCAATCCAGCCACCGATAGCCCGGCTGCAACGTCCCGGCTGTTGTATATGATCGACGGAATTCGGGAGCGATTTGCCATTCCAACGCAGAGTTGTGTCTTAAGTCATGTGACAACTACGCTTCAGCTTATGGAGCAGGGAGTGCCCGTCGATCTGGTTTTTCAGTCGATTGCGGGTACCGAGAAAGCCAATGCCAGTTTCGGCATAACACTGCCAATTTTGCAGCAAGCCTACGAGGCCGGGCTGTCACTGAAGCGGGGGACAATTGGTAACAATGTCATGTATTTCGAAACCGGTCAGGGGAGCGCCTTGTCGTCGGGGGCGCACCATAACGTCGACCAGCAAACCTGCGAAGTTCGGGCCTATGCCGTAGCCCGGCAATACAGGCCGTTTCTGGTAAATTCGGTTGTTGGCTTTATTGGGCCTGAGTACCTCTTCGACGGAAAGCAGATTATTCGGGCGGGGCTCGAAGATCATTTCTGCGGAAAACTGCTCGGTTTGCCCATGGGGATGGACATCTGCTATACGAACCACGCGCAGGCCGATCAGGACGATATGGATACGTTATTAACGCTGCTGGGCGTAGCGGGCATTAACTTCATTATGGGCGTTCCGGGAGCCGACGATATTATGCTGAACTACCAGTCGACTTCGTTTCACGATGCGCTCTACCTGCGCCGGGTGCTTGGGCTTCGTCCCGCTCCTGAATTTGAGGAATGGTTGCTTCGGCAGGGGATCATGGATGCCACCGGAAATCGACTATCGACAAACGTACAAAAGGAGTTGTATGCGGCATTGCTACCGGCCTAAAAAAGCGGGGAGAGCGCGGATTGCAGGGGTGGTTGGGAGAACACAGGCTGAGTTTTCCGCGCGCTCCCCGCGCGAAGCTCCCCGCAATTAACTATGGACGAACTAAAAAAAACAGGCATTGAGCCCGATGACTGGGCTTCGCTAAAGACCTATACCAGTGCCCGGATCGCGTTGGGTAAGACCGGTGTGTCGATTCCTCTGAAGGAGTCGCTTCGGTTCAAAATGGCGCACGCTCATGCAAAAGATGCGGTGTATTCAACGCTCGATACAATGGGTTTGCAGGCGTCGTTGCACCGGCTGGATGTGCCCGTATGTTGTGTGCATAGCCGGGCCGAAAACCGTGATGTTTACCTGCAACGCCCCGACCTGGGCCGTTTGTTATCGGGCCAGTCGACTCGCCAGCTCCAGGCACTGGCACTGGCACCCGCCGATATTAGCCTGATTGTTGCCGATGGGCTTTCGGCTAGTGCGGTCAATAGCTATGCTCCGCCCGTGCTGCAATTTTTGGTTGAAGCCATTCATCAGGCTGGTTATTCGCTGGCTCCGCTGGTATTGGTCGAGCAGGGGCGCGTTGCCATCACCGATGCCATTGGTGGCATTTTGCGCCCCCGGCTGGCCATTATGCTGATTGGTGAACGACCGGGGCTTAGTTCGTTCGATAGCATGGGAGCCTACATTACCTATGATCCTCAGCCGGGCCTAACCGACGAACGTCGAAATTGCATCTCCAATATTCGTGATGAGGGCCTCCCCCCTCTGATGGCCGTCAATAAGCTTATGTGGTTGATTGAGTCGGCCTTTCGGCTGAAACTCACCGGCGTTGCGCTCAAAGATCATGACGATTGCGAACCACAGCGTTTAGCAATCGAGTGATTTTCAGAAGACAGCGGGGAACCCACCCCGTTGTTTTTTTGTATTTTTGCGAGAAAAGGGGGAGAGGTTTATGGTTGCTCCGCCTATCAGCATTCACCCTTCTGTGGCGGAGCAACCATAAACCTCTCCCCCAAACTACTGTATCGTGAAAAAAGTCGCTTTTTATACACTCGGTTGTAAACTGAATTTTTCGGAATCGTCGACGCTGGCTCGGTTGATGGAGCAGCAGGGTTACGAACGGGTAGAGTTCAATCAGCAGCCGGACATTTTCATCATCAACACCTGTTCCGTAACGGACAATGCCGACAAAAAATGCCGGAAAATTGTTCGCGAAGCCCAGAAGATCAATCCCAACGGGTATGTGGCTATTCTGGGATGTTATGCCCAGCTAAAGCCCCAGGAAATTGCCAACATTCCGGGCGTAGATGCCGTGCTGGGTGCTGCCGAAAAATTCCGTCTGCACGAACTGATGCCGACCTTCGAAAAAGTTCCGACGGGGCAGCCAGCGCAGGTCTTCAATTCGCCCATCGAAGAAGCCATCGACTATCACGCATCGTATTCGCTCAATGATCGGACGCGTACTTTCCTGAAAGTGCAGGATGGCTGCGATTATCCGTGTGCCTATTGCACTATTCCGCTGGCGCGGGGCAAAAGTCGCTCCGATACAATGGCCAATGTAGTGAAAGCTGCTCGTGAAATAGCGGCCAGGGGCGTTAAGGAAATTGTGCTGACGGGTGTAAATATTGGTGATTTTGGCTTGGTGGATGGAGAGCGTCAGGAAACGTTTTTTGATCTTGTACGGGTACTCGACGAAGTAGAAGGCATTGAGCGATTCCGGATTTCCAGCATTGAACCGAATCTGCTTACCGACGAAATTATCGCCTTTGTGGCTCAATCGAAGCGGTTTGTGCCGCATTTTCACGTTCCCTTGCAGTCGGGCAGTAATCGGGTGCTGGGGCTGATGCGTCGACGCTACCGGCGCGAACTCTATGCCGACCGGGTGCAGAAAATTAAGGAACTGATGCCCCATGCCTGCATTGGTGTTGATGTGATTGTGGGTCACCCCGGCGAAACCGACGAAGCTTTTAAGGAAACCTATCTGTTTTTGAACGAGTTGCCAGTGTCGTATCTGCACGTTTTTACGTACTCCGAGCGGCCAAATACAACAGCCTTAGCCATTAAGCCAATTGTTCCGGGCCATGTTCGGGCCGAGCGGTCGAAGATGCTGCACATTCTGTCGGATAAGAAACGCCGGGCATTCTACGAGTCGCAGGTTGGGCGAGATGCAACGGTATTGTTTGAAGAAGACATTGCCGATGGTATGATGCAGGGCTTTACCGAAAACTACGTTCGGGTAATAGCCAAATACGATCCACTTCGCATCAATGAAATGATTCCGGTACAGCTAACGGCCATAAATGCCGATGGGCTAATGGAAGTTGACGAAGCCGTGGGTGTTTATGAAAGTCACTGACTACTAAAAAGGGAAAGCCGACAAAGCCGCATAAATGGGAGATGATTTTCGCCTGTTTATGCGGCTTTGGGCTATAATGGGTTGTTTCGTCCGCGATTGTATCGCAGATGCCCGAGGGGCGCGTCCACAATGCTTTTACCGAACAATCCAATAAGTTTCATGCCTCAGTCGTTCGCGATTTTATCACTTTTTCCGTTCCATTATGCGAACCGGTGGATATGAACCGTTAAACCTCTAGCATATTGAGCAGGTTGTTTTAGTGGATAATAGAAGGTAGTGTATAATAAGACTAGCTCGCAACTCAACGTATGAAACGTATCGTATTAACTGGATGCATTGCGCTGGCGTTTTCGTTAGCTACAGTAGCGCAGAACCGTGTTAATCCAGATCTTGTACAGGCAGGACTCGAGGCTATTCAGGCGGCTACGCTGACCGACGCTCAGGTGGTTGCCTACACGCGCGAGGCTGTCAAGCAGATGGATGCCCAAAACCCGGTTGCAGCCGCCAATGACCCATACACTCAACGCCTGAACCGTATTGTCAGTCGACATCATACCGTTAGTGGCCTGCCCATCAACTATAAAGTATATAAAGTGAAGGATGTTAATGCCTTTGCTACGGCCGATGGCAGCGTTCGGGTATTTAAGGGGTTAATGGACATCATGACCGACCAGGAATTACTGGCCGTTATGGGGCATGAAATTGGCCACGTCATCAACCACGACTCGCGTGATGCCATGAAAAGCGCCCTGCAACGGTCGGCCATTCGGGATGCGGTTTCCTCTCAGTCGGGAACCCTGGGCAAACTGTCGCGTTCGCAGTTGGGCGATGTTGCCGATTATCTGGTAGGGGCTTCCTTTAGCCGGAAACAGGAAAGTGAAGCCGACGATTATAGCTATGATTTCCTGAAACGCAACGGCTACAACGTGATGGCGCTGGCTACTGCGTTCGAAAAACTGGATAAATTAAGTGGTGGTGGCCAGGGTGGGAAAGTAGCAAGTATTCTGTCGACTCACCCCGATAGCCGTACGCGGGCCGAGCGGATACGGGTCCGCGCCCGTCGCGATGGCCTGGCCCGGTAAACTTATAGCTAAAGTCTTTTATCGTCTACAGAGGCACAGAGAACACAAAGAGATTTAGACGCCGTTTGTGTCCTCTGTGCCTCTATAGACAACAAGTATCTACTTCAAAAAGCTTATAACAGCTTTGATATAGGTTTCTAATGCCTGCAACCATACCCAGATTATAGAGAAGCCTTTCACCCCTTCAAGGTTCTTTCTAGCGAATATGCCTTTTGGTTCTATAGTAATATCAGCACTCCGTGCTTGAAAATGTTCATGAAAAGCCCTGCTGTAACCAAGGTTGATTAGCAGGTTAAAGCACAAAATGAGCTATCCGATAAAATGTGTCAATCTGACATAATTGTACAATCTGTATGAAAATTAGACTTTAGAATGTGGATAGTCCTAATTTTTAGAATTATTAAAAAAATACAAATCATAAGTACTTATAAGGGACTTGTTGTACTTTTTTTATAATCGCCCTAATTTGCCTATATTGCATTGGATAAAATAAAGAATATTTGCATAAAACCTAGTTTTTGGGTCAAAAACTATTGCATTAGATATGCTTTTGTACCCACCTTTGTCACGGAAAAATTAAAATTCAAATCCAATGAAACAGTTCCGTTTAGCAATTGCCGTACTAGTATCTGTATGCGGTCTGGCGGGCATGGGAGATGCCAAAGCCGACAATGGTTCAATCGTAAGCGGGGTGAATGTTGAGAAGTCCGAGCAAAAGAAAGTACGTTTATATACACAAACCGCGCAGCCGGTCGATGTCGCTATCATTGATGCCGAAGGGCACCTGCTGTACCGGGGCGTAGCTTCTAAAAACCAGAAAGGCACTACCTCGTTCAACCTGAACAACCTACCCGACGGTCAGTATTTCCTGACGGCCAGCAACGATACCTACTGGATGTCGCAGGTGTTCACGATCAATGGTAATTCACTGACGCTCGATAAAAACGGTCTGAAACAAGTGCTGCAACCAACAGTAATGGCTTACGACAAAAATAAATTCGAAGTAAGCCTGCCCGCTAACAATGTCGAAGAAGCAAATGTTGCTATCTACGATGCGCAGAACGTATTGGTACAAACCGATACCTTCTCGGGTGCGGCTCGCCGGTTCGATCTATCGGCTCTGCCCGATGGTGCTTACACCTTCATCGTTGGCCCTAGCCAAAAACAATTCACGACCCGCGTCGACATCAAACACTAAGCTTCGGATAGCTGGTGTAAAGGCCATTTGGCCCGATATTTCTCAACTCCAGTGATCTGGTTTTTCGGACAAACCCGGTCACACCCAATGCTTAGCCCGCTCCAATCTGGAGCGGGCTTTTTTGTTAAGAGAAGAATTTTTCGGATTAATTCTGGCTGGGAAGTTTTTCTTTTACGCGGGAAGCGGTACCTTTGCTTCGTCAACATGAGCAAAACTTTCCCGATTTATCGGAATGGTTTCACTCGCTAGCCCGGATGGTCCGAACATCCGGGCTTTTTTTATGCCTTTTTCTGAGCGTGTACGGTTTCTAGCCTACCTCTACAGTTCTACCTTACAAGGATTTTAGCACTATCTATCTTTCTTCCTATACTTGAATTAGAAGGATAACCTGATGATAGTTGAGCAAACTCATTGTGCCACCTTAGTGGTGAATGGCTCGCTGCGAGTAAATATCTGATAAGCAATTATTTCACGGTTCTATTCAGGCTTTAATCGCATTTTAATGGATATAAGTATCATTTTGTTTATGGGTATATATTTATTTGTAGTAATTATTGGTAATTATGATGAATTTTGAATGTGTTTGTTCAGGTAACAACTAGTTGATACCATTTGGACTTAGATACTTCGTATAGCTAATTCATCTTACCAAAAGACAAGAGTAATAGTTTACTATCGAACCACCAGTTCAATTAATACGCTAATTTCTTATGGAGGCAGTAGTCCCTTTATCTCATCAAAAAATATTACCACCCGAAGTTCGTGAGTTAACTTACCGTGAATGGGAGGTTCTGCTCCTTATAGCCTGTGATATGGACAATGCGGAAATAGCTGACCAGCTCAATTTAACAGAAAAAAGTGTTCAGAATTACCGGTATCGAATTGCCTGTAAACTGGATTTACAAGGCCGACACAAACTGGCGAAATACGCTCGTAAACATGCTGAGTATTTACAGCGATATTATGAGCTACTTGTAGGCAAACTCTCATCCAACTTATCCTATTTCTCCCCCCCCCCTAATATAGGATATTTGGTTGCATGAAGTTTTCTTTTTGCTTTGTTGGGTAAATAATTGAAGTGCTAACACCTCATTAATTGAGGTGTTAGCACTCTGTTGAAACAGAGTAAGGAGAAATAATTTTGGTGGCAAGAAAACAACCTGCCGATGTCGACTAAGCGCGGATGTTTTTGGGTCTTAATCATCATTTTTAATCTTATTCCTAAATGAAAACTTTACTCAAAGGTGGAATTACGGCCGCTTTGCTGTTCACTGCATCTCTATCGTTTGCTGCTAATTCAGTTGCACATTCTGGTATTATTGTGTCTACAAGTTCAACTAAAATGGTAGCAAAGCCGATTGATGTTAAAATAACTAAAGCAGCACCAAAAGCCTTATACGATGTCTGCTTCCGTTGTAGTTTTTACCCTCTCATAGGGATGATGATTTGTGCACAGATTAAATGTCCTGAACAATAGGTGTTTTTTTATTAGGTGTATCTATTGTCAACATTTATTACTATTGGTGATGAATGTTGACAATAGATACTTTAAATTAAGAAATTGCATGAATAAGTTCTGTTTAATCGGTTTATATATACTCATTTCGTTACCTGCACTAGCCCAGTCTGAGCAATCTCAGGCCGTGTTTAGTTACCAAAAAAATGTGTCTTTGATGGGTACAGTAATAGATGCAGGGATTGAAGACTTATTTTATAATGGTACAGCGAGTGTATACATACAATATGCTAAAAAGGCTCAATCGGCCTCAGAGCCGCAAACAATTGTAAAAGGAGACACCCGAATTACGCTAGATCGTCATGATCCGACTGACGATGGAAAGGATTTTATTATTTATCAGAACTATAAAACAAAAGTACTTGTCAATCGAACCGCTTTTTCGAATGGCAAACGATGTGTTGTTCAGGATAGTATACCAGTTTTTGACTGGAAACTGGAGCCAGAAAAAAAACGAATTGGTGCCTACGATTGCCAAAAAGCCACTACCACTTTCCGATGTGCCAAATATACAGTTTGGTTTACAACCGAAATTCCCGTAAGTATCGGGCCTGCTAAATTAGGTGGCTTACCAGGTTTGATAGTGGAAGCTACTAATGAACGGGCCGAAGCAACGTACAAGCTAATAGTGGCTAATTATCCAGTATCTACCAAAACATACAAAATAGCACCACCAGACATGGGCGATCCCGTCTATACGTACGAGGCTTACCGGAAAATTGAGATTGTTGAGCAAGACAAAATGCTAAAATTCCTGAGTAGTTCGGCAGATGCGATACCCGGCACAAAACCCATTATAAATTTCCCTGAATGTCTTGATGGTAAATAGCCTATGCGTTTGATAGTACTGCTACTGTTTGCCACATTGCAGCCGTACTACTACACGTTTGCCCAAACGACGCTAAATGGACATGTCGTATCATTAGCGGCCCAGCAACCCATTGAATCGGCCTATGTCACCGTTTGTCATTTGCCCGATAGCCTGGTGGTAGCATTTGCCCGTACCAATGCATATGGTGTATTCAATCTGACGTTTACTCCCGAAGCCGGGCAAGTGTATTTTCTGAGAGTGTCGCATATTAGCTATAGGCAAGTGAATGTTCCTTTGTCAGCGGATATTCACTTGCCTATGAAAGTGGAAATGGAGGCTGGTAGCTTGATCCTCAATGAGGTACAAGTCTCGGCGAAAGTATCGGTTCGGGAGAAAGGCGATTCGACCCGCTATAAAGTCGATGCGTTCAGAAATGGTTCTGAGCAAACGCTGGAAGAGGTATTGAAGAAAATGCCGAATATTCGGGTCGATGATAATGGCGATATTTACTTCAAAAATAAGCGGGTTGATAAAGTATTTATCGACGGTGATGATCTGGCTGGTAATACTTACCAGTTAGCGACCCGTAGCATCAACCCGGCGGTTTTGAACGAAGTGCAGGCTATTGAGAATTTTTCGGAAAATAAGCTCCTGCGTAAAATTGAGCAGGGTAATCAGACTGTACTTAACCTTGCCGTTAAAGATGACCGAAAGTCACTATTATTCGGCATGATCGATGCTGTAGCCGGACCCCAACGCTACAATGGGGTGGGTAATTTGTTTTCTTATAGTAAGAAGATAAAAGCATTTGCGGTACTTTCTGGTAATAACACGGGCATTCGGCGGCTCGACCTGACCGATGCCAATGCCACCGTACTAACCGACGAACGTCCGGCAACGGAGCTACTTATTAGACCGTTTACTCAAACGGCTCAACCGTTTCCCCGTCACCTGAACTCGCCTTTAGAAAATCTGAACCATGAGCAGGTAGGAACGTTTAACGTAGCAGTCAACCCAACGAAAGCGTTAAAAATAACGGCTAATCTGTCGCTCCTTCGTGACCGTGTACAGGCCGGTCGATTGCAGGGCTATCAATTGATTAGCGATACGCCCGTAGCCTATCAACAGGCCGATACATTACAGCAGCAACCCTCTTTAGTTCATCTCAAGCTACAGATTAACTACGATTTGTCGGCTCGAACGAGCTTTCTTTATCGGGGTGTGGTAGGCGAAAAGACGATTGATTTACAACAGATAACGCAGTTTATAACAGGCGTTCAGGCTGATCGTTTTCCGCAACAGTTTACCAATCGACTTACCGATTATAGGCATTTTATTGAATTTACACGAAAAATAAACGACCATCAGGCACTGGTGGTTTCGGGACAGGTTACACGTACTTATCTCAGCGAACAATATGCTGCCCGGCTTAACCCTTTCCTGGCGTTGGCCGTTTTTGGTGATTCGCTAACGAACGAGCAGGCATTTACGCAACAAGTTGGTCAAACCAACCAGTTAGCAGCTATACAGGTCCGGTGGCTATACGGGACGAAAACGCGTAAGTTTGAACAGCAGCTTGGCTTTCAGCATAATGCGTTTGATGCATTGATTCAGCAACAAAATGCCTCCAGTAGTCTCACGAACCAGCCGTTACACATGGATCGACAAACGATCTATAGTCGTACATCGGGTAAATTAATCTGGCCGAAGTGTGAAATAAGCGGATACGTGCAACTTGGGCAAGTTTGGAACGTATTGGATAAAGAGCCTGGTAACCGAAGTCCATTGCAGGCTAACCTGACCACTTCGTATAAGATAAACCGGTTGAGCCAGCTTGTGTTGAGTTACGACCACCAAGCTATGCCTGTCGTCAATACATATTTAATTCATGCACCAATTATTACTGATTTTCGGACTGCCCAGCAAGGGAATAAAGGATTGCTTTTCGATGTTAGAGATCAACTTAGTTTAAGCTACCTCTTCTCCGACATTGCCTATCGGAAGATGACACTGCTAACGTCCTTATTTGCCTCCCGTTCAGCCAGTTTCTGGAATCTGGCTGATCTGAGTTTTACGTCTGACTATACACTCGCTAGGCTCATAAATACTCCCAACGTGTATACAGTTGGGGGGATTGGCTCGCTCGAAAAATTGGTTTATCCACTTTCCGGTAATATTCGAGTATTGATTAATGCTCTATCTAATCAGGGCCTGCAACAGATTAATGGAGTATCGAGGAAGGTCAATACTTTTGTGCCTACCGCCACGATAAAATACATATCAGCATTCACTTCTCCATTTAATGTTGATATGGGACTGACGTATACGCATACCGCGTTATCAGTTTCTCAGGAAAACCAAACTTTTCGGCAACAGTTTACTATCTGGAATGGATCTGTTCAATTGGTTTTTCGGGAGAAGTTATACCAGTTAGGCGCTACCATTGAGGGGAATCGGATTCAGCAGAATAATTATTTATTTCTTAAGGCAAATGCCAGCTATGTATTTAGCCCGAAACTTTCCTTAAAACTGGATATTATGAATCTACAGAATCAGACAACCTATCAGCAAGTAACGATTTCACCAGCTACATATTCTGTGGGTAGGTTTCCGTTGCTGCCTCGTATGGTTCTGGCGGGAGTTCGGCTTAGTTTTTAAAAACTAACTCTGTCTTTAGGTAATATAGCTTCTTGAGTTTCACACTTTTCGGCATTTGTACTGTAGGTAATGAAGAATCAGAATAATGATTTGCAGGACAGTGTAAATTTCTGAGCGCTATAAGTTCTTTAACGGTATGATTCGATACGTTTTCTGCTCCAGTTCCGTGAGCAGTTCATCCAGATGATCGTATAGTTTGTCGGTGCGGGCGGGGTCGGTGCCAATGTGCATGAGTAGAATAAACCCATTCAATCCTGACGGATTGCGTTGTTCATACGCCCGAATCGACTGTAGTATGTCGGCACTGCTGCGGTAGTTAGGGGCATCGGGCGTGGTGTAGTCGGCATGGCTGAGGGTGCCGGGCGTGTAATTGATGAGCCGCAGACCGGCCTTTTTTGTCCAGATCGCAATGCTGTCGTTGTACCATTCGTAAGGCGGAAGAAAGAACAAAGCCTTGCTGCGTTGAATGCCAAAACGCCCGAGTGCCCGGTAATTGGCTTTCAGATCGGCCGTAAACTGGGCTTTCGTTACCAGCAGACTGTCCCGGTTTTTCCAGTCGCAATAGAGCAAATGCTGGTCAGAATGCGGGCCAACGTAATGCCCATCCCGACGCAATTGCTGAACGATTGGGCTGAAAGCAGGATTCCGCAGAAAGCGGCCTGTCAGAAAAAACGATGCTTTCAGTTTATGCTGATGCAGAATTTTGGCAATTGTTTTCCCGCCGTCGGCAAACTCATCGCCCGTAAATACGATCGCTAGTTGGCGAACGCTGGTGTCGCCCCGAATTTTTGCTCCTTTCACATAGGTCGATTTCGTATCGCTCGGTAGTAATGACGAACCGGCTGGATTTGTGACAGACGTTTTCGGACGTTTTTCGCTTTGTTTCGCGGCCAGCAGATAGACCAGCGACGCCGTACCATCCATTGTGGGTTCGTTGGTGCTATAATCGCCAAAATCGTCGTGATAAACGGCTACATCGCTCTGAAATGCGGCATATTCGTCGGGCTCATGAAGCGTAATCCCAATCAGGTTTTTATAGATGCTCCCTCTGACGGGGCCATCTACCAGACCCCCATCAATCGGGTATTGTTTCAGATGCGTAAAGGCCGAATGCGGATCGGTGGGCGTATCGGCATTGGCCGGAAGCCCATACACAAAACTGGTTCCCCACGGATTGCAGCCAAACAACCAGTCGAAATTGGCCTGTTCGAGGGCTGCATATTGCTGATCGCCAGTGAGCTGGCGATACCAAAGACATTGGGTCGCAAAGGAGGTTGTGAGGTTGTTGCTGCACCAGATGAACGGAACGCCCCGGTAAAAGGCATTTTGCCGGGCCCGTTGCCAGACCGTTTCAATTCCTTTTTTATAAAAATCGGTAACCTGTTTTCGCTGACTGACAGGCAGTTGTTTGGCAAGAGCAGCATGACCGATATTCACAAACGGATACCATTGATAATGACGGGCCGTATCGTTTTCGATCCAGGGCGTAACGGGCTCCTGACGGGCGTATTTCAGCGCTGTATTACGCCAGAGAATGGCCTGCTGGCTTCGTGTGCCCATCATATTGATCTGCTCAACCGATGCCAGTTCCATGTCGTCGGTGTAGTTGTCTTCTTCATAAAAATAAGGTGCCCGGCCCGGTGCCGTCTGGCAGTTGCCGGGTTTGTCCAGTCCCAACTGATAAGCCGATCGGGAGCGTTGGCGCAGTAAGTCAACATAGTGCCGATCAATATAGTCTGCCGGGCGACTCCGCATTAATTGATAGCCTAACGACAGTGCACTGCTGACCTTTCCGGCGGTTGAGGCTACACCCGTTGCACGATTTTTGTATTTGAACAGGCCCTGCGGTTCACCAGTCGCGAAATAAACCGGGCGTTCGTAACCTTTGCCATAAAAGTTATCTTCACCGGGTAAGCGCAAACCGGCGTGGTCACGGTCGTCGGCGAGCTGATTGAAAAGCCAGTTGTCGGTTGGATGCATTTTCAGCAACCAGTCGAGACCCCAGTGGGCTTCGTCGAGCACATCGGGTTGACCATTGGCACCCGCAAGGCCATTGGTCTGATACTGATCGCCAAAGGCGTCGGGAAAATCGCGGAGAGCGGCCAGCAGGTGATAGGTTGCATTGGCCGAGGTCGTCACATATTGAAGGTAATCCGATGCGTCGTGCCATCCGCCCGATACGTCGATGTGTGTGCTATCGGGCATGGGGCCATACATGGTATAGCCGTCGTGGGTGTGGCAGGAATCCTTCAGGAATGGATTGAAGCCGCTGCGTTGCTGGCGCATATAGCGCAGGCAAAAATCGGCAGCACCATCATATACATGCTCATCGATCCTGAAAATTGGAGAGCGCGTGCCGTCGTCGGTTCGGAGGTAATATCGACCGGGTTGCCGATAGCCGCTAAAAGTAAGGCGGTACGTCTGTTTAAAGGGACCATAAGCGCCAAACCCCTGCCCAACTTCGCGTTGCAAAACAACCTGATCATTATCGGCATTGACAAGCTGGAATCGCTGGGCTTTACCTTCGGTCAGGCTGCCCCACACGGCGGTTTTGGGGCTCGCTGGCTGGTACCCTAACAGGTTGATGCGAATGACTGCCGACTCATCGGCGCGAACCATAAATGCAGCAGATCCTACCGTTAGCAGGACTATCAGAAGTATTCTCAAAAACATAACGAAGCAACGGACCCGATAGCAGGCCATTGATCCGGGCAAGATAGGGAAACTTTAAGAATGCTCTACTAATTAAGGCGAGTTGAGCGCACGAAAAGCATTGTCGAGATGAGTTTTATGGATAAACGGCTGTCGCTACTGGCTCAGATTCGGGTTTTACAGCGGTGAAGCGGTTAGCCTGAATGCGATCGTACTCGTTGACGTAATTGGGGTGTTCGGTGTGCATCAGGCGGTCCCAGATTCTGAAATAAAGCCCATAGTTGCCCCTGAATTTGCTATGATGCAGATTGTGATGTACTGACGTATTGATAAACTCGAACAGAAATGAATGCCGAAACCAGCGGGGAGCAACCTCATAGCCCAGATGTCCATACACATTAATGACGAATCCAACAAAGATGAACAGAACAACTGTCAGCAGATGCATGGGAAGCAGACAGACAACAACAACCAGTACCGCACCTTCGGCCACGGCTTCCAGAAAGCTGAAGGAGTAGGAAGCCCAGGGCGATGGATTGGTCGATTTATGGTGGAGCAGATGCGTATACGGAAACAGCCATTTGTGATGTAATAGCCGATGCATCCAGTAAAAATAGGTGTCGTGGAGCACCAGACTCAGCACCAGACTGACTGCAATCCACCAGCCAGGGTAATCGCTTACGTGTTGATATACCTGCGTGTAGTGCCGGAAAGGTGTGTAGAGCACCAGAAATCCGATCAGGGCAAATACGGCTGTGGTTTGAAGCGAATGCAGAATTTCGCGCACAAAATCCTGCCGGACCGCCTGTCGACGCTGAATTTTCGATTTTGCAAAATAAGACGTAAAAAGTCTGTAGAAGAGCAGAAATGGGATGCCTGCCAGTATGAAATACCGAAGTGTGGATACACCAAAAATCCGACCGATAATTTCCAGTGAATGTTCCATGGCAAAAATCTATAATTGGTCATTGGTCAGTTGTCATTGGTAAATATAAACCGGAAAAGCTTTCCTGGGCTCTACTCGTCGGCGATACAATCGCGGATAGGCGATAAATAGTAGCCATTTTTTTTCCTATGCGTCGCAAACGCGAACCTCAGGCATCCGCGATGCAATCGCGGTCCAGTGACCAATAACCAATGACTAATACCCAGCCGCCTGACCGTCTTTTCGCATTTCGCTCGCTCCCCAGTAAATATGATTTACGGAGTCCCAGAGAATGGCCTGATAACCACCGAAGAAGTCCGTTTTGGTCAGGTGATGCCCGCGTCGTTCGAGTTCGGTGCGGACTTCGCTGGAAATACCACTTTCGAGCGCCAGCCGTCCGCCATCGGTCATGATGGTTCCGATGGGTTCACTACTCCCCGAATGGCTGAACCGGGCCGCGTCACCTGCTTCCTGAACGTTCATGCCAAAGTCGATAATGTTGCAGAGAACCTGCAAATGGCCTTGGGGTTGCATGGCCCCGCCCATCACGCCGAAACTCAGAAACGGCTTGCCATTTTTTGTCGCAAAACCCGGAATGATGGTGTTGAAGGGGCGTTTGCCGGGTGCATAAACGTTGGCGTGACCGGGAGTTAGGTTGAAACTGGTGCCTCTATTATGAAAAACAAACCCCAACCCGTCGGGCACCATACCGCTGCCAAATTCGAG
Source organism: Spirosoma sp. SC4-14 (assembly GCF_037201965.1). Classification (NCBI taxonomy): domain Bacteria; kingdom Pseudomonadati; phylum Bacteroidota; class Cytophagia; order Cytophagales; family Cytophagaceae; genus Spirosoma; species Spirosoma sp. SC4-14. The sequence goes on from NZ_CP147518.1 coordinate 2,942,809, forward strand.
CATATTGCTCTGGATCAGGGAAACCATATTGCCTTCGTTGTCGGCAACCGTCAAGTATACCGTGTCGCCAGCGCGTAAGGTTGGGTCGGTAGCGTCGATGCGTTCGGAGGCTTTTTGGGGGTCGATGAGTTTACGGCGTTGGGCTGCATACGCTTTACTGAGCAGAGCCTCAACGGGTATTTTCGAAAAATCAGGATCGGCATAATAGCGGGCCCGATCCTCAAAAGCCAGTTTTTTCGCTTCAACCAAAAGATGTAAATAATCGGCGCTATTGTGTCCCAGGCTTTTCAGGTCGTAGCCTTCCAGAATGTTCAGCATCTGAAGCACCGCAATCCCCTGGCCATTAGGAGGAAGTTCATAAACCATATACCCCCGATAATCGACCGATACCGGATCGACCCAGGTGCTGTGCGTATTGGCCAGATCGTCTTTGCGCAGATAGATCCCGGTTCGTTTGGCGTACTGCTCCATAGCATCGGCTACCGGGCCATTGTAGAATCCATCGCGGCCCTGTCGGGCAATTATTTCGTAGGTTGCAGCCAGGTCAGGGTTTCGGAATAGTTGCCCTTCGACCGGTGCTTTCCCATCGATGAGGAACGTTTTTCGGAAATTGCCGAATTCGCCAACAATAGCCTCATTGTCGGCCAGCCGGTTGGCGGCTACCTGCCACGAATAGGCGATGACCTGTGGCACCGGCACTCCTTCGCGGGCATAGCGGATGCTGGGAGCGAGCAGCGACGCAACCGGGAGTTTGCCAAATCGCTTATGGAGTTCGAACCAGCCATCTACCGCTCCCGGCACCGATACCGATAGAGGGCCATAAAGCGGAATTTGAGTGCGATTGCCCAGCACAGCTTTTAGTTTTTCATACGTGAGCCCTTTGGGCGATCGGCCGCTGGCATTCAGTCCATACAGCCTATGGTCTTTGGCCGACCAGACAATGGCAAACAGATCGCCACCAATGCCGCCGTTGTTGGGTTCAATTACACCAAGGGCGGCATTGGCTGCAATGGCCGCATCGACCGCCGTACCGCCCTGTTTCAATACGTCCAGGCCGATCTGCGTGGCCAGTGGATGGCTGGTGGCTACCATGCCATGTTTGCCGAGCACCGGACTCCGGGTGGCAAAATTAGGTCCGGTGATGCGGTCGCCTTTGCCCGTTATTGACTGAGCAGGCAGCGAATAAACGGCAGATGCGAACAGGAGAGTCGCAAGACCAGTTTGTCGTAGTTTCATAGATGAAGGAGGTCAGTAAAAAAAACTTCCCGAAACGGGGTCGGTCTCGGGAAGTTGGTTAGGCAGTTCCGTAAGTTTCTGATAAGTGGTCAGTCCTAAAAAGTTTTCAAAACCTTTTAGGACTGACCACTAGCCTTTCACTTTTTTCAGATAGGCGATGCTTAGCGGCACCTGAACATCTTCCTGATTGCTCTCGTCTTCAATATAATAATGTTTAATACCGGCTTTTTTTGCTGCTTTCAGCACGGCAGGCATATCGATCTGACCATCGCCCAGTACGACATCGTTTTCGGGAGGTGTGCCACCACTGAGGTCGCCTTTAATACCTTTTTTGAGGTCTTTCAGGTGCATCAGCTTCCAGCGGCTACCGTATTTTTCTAACAGCTTCACCGGATTCGCTCCACCATGCGTAGCCCACAGAATATCCATTTCGAACGAAACATACCTCGGGTCGGTATGCTGCACGATATAATCGAACAGGGTGCCGTTTTCGTAAGGACCGAATTCGTAACCATGATTGTGGTAGCAGAACGTAATGTCGTTGTCTTTCAGGTATTTACCGGCTTTATTGAAAACCTCGACAGCTTTTTTCGCATCGTCGATGGTGAACTTACTTTTTTCGTGGGGTATCCAGGCGCACATTACATACTCAGCTCCCAGTGCTTTGGCATTTTTAACAATGCTCTCGGGGTCTTTAGTAAGTTGGTCGTAGCCAGCGCCGGTTGCGGTAATTTTGATGCCGCGCTGGTCGGTCATTTTTTTGAATTCTTCGGGAGTTAGTCCTTTCGGAGCGCCCCCTTCCATTTCGGTAAAGCCAAGCGCTTTGATTTTATCCAGTGTTGCCGCAACACCGTTAGGAAACTGATTGCGGTAGGTGTATGATTCAACGCCTAACGGGAACGTATAGAGCGGTTTGCCCGACTGTGCCGAAACGCTGGTTAACGTGGCACAGAGCGCAGGGATCAGGAATAATGAATGAGCAGGTTTCAACATACCGTAAAACGATTTAACTGGTTAGTCATTAGTAACGGGTCATTGGTCATTGGATTAGTTGTTGACAATAGCTTTTCAGCTAATCCAGAATGACCGGCCGGTGGCCCGGGTGACTGCATATCTGGAAGATAAAAGCTAGTTTTGGCTTACTACTACTGATCGTCAGTCACAGTGAAAAAAGGCATGTTGCCCGAATTGGCTGCTTTATGGAGCTAAATCAGCGATTATTGCGCATCTTTTTCCCGGATGCGCTGAAGTTGCGCTTTCAATTGCTGAACCCGGCCGGGGTATTGATCGGCTACATTGTGTTTTTCGCCCAGATCCGTAGCCAGGTTATAGAGCTGTGGTTTTGGGTCGTTGCCAAGTTCGGTACTGGTATTTTTGTCGAAGGCTACCCGGTTGCTGGGTTCGATGTATTTCCAGTTGCCTTCAACAACAGACCAGGTGCCCGCATGTTCAACAATGAGAGCCCGACCCGACAGATTACGGCCAAGCAATGCATCCAACTGGTTTTCTGAATCCATTGCATCGGCCTGATTGTAGGGTTGTTTGAGTAGTGCCGCAAAATCGGCCAGAAAATCGACCTGACTGATGGGCGCTTTGGAAACGCCCGCTTTCACTTCACCCGGCCAGCGAACCAGTAGCGGCACACGCGTACCGGCCTCAAAGGCACTGTATTTTCCGCCCCGCAACGGTCCGGCTGGTTTGTGGTCGCCAAGTTTTTCGACTGCCTGATCCTGATACCCATCATCGACCACCGGGCCGTTATCGCTCGATAGCACTACGATGGTGTTGTTGGTCAGGCCTAACCGATCAAGGGTTTTTAAGACTTCGCCCACTTCCCAGTCAAACTCAAGCAATGCATCACCGCGGGGACCAAGCCCGCTTTTACCGACAAACCGGGGGGGCGGAACACGGGGTACGTGGATGTCGTGCGTGGCGAAATAGAGGAAAAATGGGTTTTTCTGATTGGCTTCGATAAACCGGATAGCCTGACCGGTAAACACATCGGCCATATCTTCATCTTTCCAGAGGGCGGCTTTCCCGCCTGTCATCCAGCCAATTCGCCCTACACCGTTCACAATGGTCATGTCGTGGCCATGTGAGTGTTTCATGTTAAGTAGCTCAGGATTTTCGCGCCCTGTTGGCCAATCGCCAATTTTTTGGTTGTAATCGACCCGGATCGGATCGTTCGGATCGAGGTTGACAACGCGGTGATTTTCGACATACACACAGGGCACACGGTCGCCGGTGGCAGCCATGATGTAGGAATGAGTAAAGCCTAATTCAATAGGGCCAGGTTTTAGTTCGCCATTCCAGTCAGGCCCTTCGGGTCCGCCGAGTCCCAGATGCCATTTACCCACAGCCCCCGTCTGGTAGCCCGCTGCTTTAAACACGCCGGGGAGTGTACTTCGCCCCGGCCGGATGATCAGTGAGGCATTGCCTGGGGCTACGCCTGTCCCTTTCTGCCGCCAGGCATATTCGCCCGTCAGGAGCGAAAAGCGCGATGGCGTACAGGTAGCCGAGGTGGCGTAGGCGTTGGTAAAGCGAAGCCCCTGACTGGCCAGCCGGTCGACGTTGGGCGTTTTTATTTTCGCAGTGCCATAGCAGCTCAGATCGCCATAACCAATGTCGTCGGCATAAATCAGGACAACATTCGGGCGTTTGGCTGACTGCGCAATGGAGGTTGTTTCTGCCAGAACCAGTAGAAACAAAAATGCCAGTGTATAGGAAAGGAGTCGTTTTTGCATACCAGACGGAAACGTTAGACTTCTACTGCCACTACAAAGGGTTTTTAGGCAAGTCTATAATGATCAGATCGGGGCTGATGCAGTCCAGTACACAAAAAAAGCCCCGGCAATGGGATTTGCCGGGGCTTATATGAAAGCGATAACAACCTAAAAACGTAGGATTGGGAACTTTATTGTGTGCTCTGAAACAGAATTGAACTTATTTTTCACATTTTTTTGCTGATAGAACCGCATTGGCAGGCCAGCAGCTTTTTATTTGTAGTCTAACAGAGCCGATGCTTCGCAGGGTTTATCGGTTTTGAACCGTATCCAGCGAGCCTGAAAGTCTTTGGGGAATTCATAACTACCCGGTTTCCCTGACGATACCGTGATGGTTTTATACGGCATCCAGGTTCCGTTTCCCATCGGGTCGGCTTCGATAGTGAATGTAACGGATGATGATGCTTTGTGCGAGAGTTGCAACGTTCGCTGATCATAAAAACCAATCAGATAGGGGTCAGAGGCTTCGTTGGCGCTGACCGGGGTGTTTTTCCACGGACCACCATGTCCTGTTGGCTTGCCCAGCTTCCATAAATCGTCGATAGCACCCGCCCAAACGGCCGCTTTTTTATCGTCCGATACCACAATGTGCTCATTTTTACCTGCTAACGGCAGGTTGATGCCGGTCAGAATCAGCAAGCCCCGATACGATGCGTAGTCGTTGATACGCAGGTTATGCGACGCAATGGGCCGGATTTTGGCGTAACCGTCGGCATTTTCGGCGGGTAGTTCGTAAAACGTACCGTGGCAGTTGAACAGGTCACGTTCGGTCGCTACCTCCCGGCAAATCCGTAAGGCGGCCTGATTGGTTAGATTCGTGTAGGTATTGTTGCCAAGTGGAAGCCGCCAGCGACGGCCTTTGTCGTCAATCACCAGCACGCTTGCTTCATCAATCGTTACTGCCTGTTGAGGAATGGCGAATTTTTCATTGACAAACGATTGCATTTCCGGGTCATCTTTGCGAACCAGTTGCATGTTTCCATTCAGTTCATAGTAGCCCAGATCAGACGGTTGTTCGTTGGTATAGGAGCGTGCCGCTACGCCCAGTACCCTGCGATTTTTTCCCAGGCCATATAGCAATCCGCCCGTAGTTGTTTTGGCACTAATGCGGCTCAGCCCCGTAAATATAGCATTGGCCGTTGTGGTACGGGTGTCGCTGGCTGCGTAGAAAAACTGTGCCGACAACGTTGCCTTTTTATCTGATTTTACGCGAATCCACTCACCGGGCGCATTGGCCGCAAAGGCTATGTGGGTAGCATTATGTGCGCCAACAACCAAGGTTTGAAGCGGAGTCCAGTTGCCATTGCCAGTTTTATCGACCTCAAACGTGATCGTTACTTCATGATTTCCGTCGTTCTGCACCCAGGCTGACCGATTGGTCCAACCGGCAAACAGGAATGGTTCGGAGGGTTCGCTGGCTTTCACCGCTTCGTTTTGCCAGACAGCCCCTTCGGCCGTATTGGGGCCAAGTTGATCAGGTGTATTGAGCGAGGTGAACCACAGGTTTGAATTCGACTGGCCGGGTCCTTCGATGTTACCTTTAGCTTTTCGTTTGTTCAGAAATTCTTTCTGAGCCGAATCGTCGCAGCCAAATACCAATTGATTATTCCAGCGGGCGAAATCGCCAATTACTTTCAGGTAGGCTGTTCGGGGCCGGATTCCGGTGGTGTTCGATGCGCTGAAAGAGCCCGGAAAGTGCCAGAACATACCGTGCATCGTCATCAGATAGTCGGGTTGCTGATCGGTGCCGATGTCGCGGATTCGGGGCCATTCGGTATTCCAGCCGTGGGCACCGTCGTAGCTGTGGCTGGCTTTGGGCAGCCGGAAAAAATGCCAGCCCGTAGCGTTGTCGCGAACCCCCAACAGCACCGATTTGTGGTCCCAGCCGGTTGCCCAGATGGGGTCGGTGTCGGGGTTTTTATTGCCATAGATACCACCAGGACCGGTCACTTCCACAAACTGATTTCGACGCACAACGGTCCAGTCTTTGCCGTTCCATTCCGAGAGCGATCCGGCCGGAATATCGAACTGAACCAACGCCCTGGAGCCCGGTTCACCATTGTTGGAATACACCATAACGCCCTGCCCCGAATAAAGCCCTTTGCCATGCGCACCCGGCAGCAGATTTGAGTGCTGGTTGTTGGATTCGTCTGAGCCTTTCGGATTTTTGACATTATTATCTTCGTAAAGCATCGTAGGCGTCAGCGTATTCACGTCGACTTCATAAAACCCTTCTTCCATCGTGCCGTAGTAGATTTTACCTTTCGGATCGGTCAGATGACGGGCGTTGCCAGTATGCCGCCCCGGCATGGTTTTATACGGAATCGTCCGCACGTGGGCTTTGCTGTCGATAGCGTAGGGGCCAATAAACAACTGGTTGCTTTCGGTATGAATCATGCGGTTGGCGGGTGTGCCACCAATGCTTTCGGGCCGCACAATCTGCTTCAAATCGGGCGTTATTTCGTAGAGTTTGTCCGACGAGCCAAAGGGTAGGTGAGGGCCATAGGTAACGACCCATAAATTGCCTGCCCAGGGAACAACTGCGCCAGTACCACATTCGCCTTCGTTGTTATACATGGCCAGATGCGGATAAATACCGCTGTAGGAACGTTGCGTTTTCAATTGCGCGAACGATACCTGGCTAGAGGTAATCAGGAATAAGACGAAGCAAACAGAAAGAATGTTCTTTTTCATGAATTTGATTTTCTTCCGACAGGATTTACAGGATGAACAGGGTTGCACTTTTGATCCAATACCTTTTTTGTGCTCAGGCGGCCCGGTCGCTTCCTGGAAGGGCAACATACGCATTATGAATCGGTTAGAGTACGTTTGAACAGCTTCAATAGGAGCAAGATAGCTTTTCTTGGTAAGGTTATTTCAATCCTGTTCATCCGGTAAATCCTGTCAAAAAATTATTCCCAACCGGGGTTTTGTGTGAGTTTTGGATTAGCCTGGATTTCTTCCAGCGGTATCGGATAGTAGCGGTGTTTCGGTTGTGGTGTACGGGTGGGATACACGTCGTTCACGGCTTTGGGGATTACCGTCAGGAAGGTGTTGGTGCGCGTTAGGTCGAACCAGCGATCGGCTTCGGCAAACAGCTCCCACGAGCGTTCCTGAAGGACGGCCGCAATAAACGCATCTTTGCTGAGCCCCGGCGTCAGGTCGCCTAAGCCAGCCCGTTTTCGAATGGTGTTGATGTAACCATAGGCCAGCGCGGTTGGGCCATTTAGCCGGGCTTCGGCTTCGGCGGCAATCAGGTACACATCGGCCAGGCGAATGATTGGAAAATTGCAGTTATTGGCTTCACCAATCGAATTCGGGTCGCGGTATTTGCGGATCAGCACGCCTTTGGGCGTAATGGGCGTTATATCTTTCTGATGGACGATGGCCCCGGAAACGTCGCGGTAGGTTGTATCGAGTAGCTGACGACGCTTGTCGTTCGGATCGAAGGAGTCGAAGAACGCCTGATAGGCAAACCAGGAACCGTATGATACTTTGGCATAGTCGGGGCCGCTGCTATTTCGGGGACCGGCAATGCCCATCACTGTCAGCCAGCGGCTGGGTGTTACGCGGTCGGCTTCTACGGCCCACATATTCTCGGCGCGGGCAGCATCTTCTTTATCCACATCGAACACGTCCAGCACATTCGGCATCAGTGAATATTTGCCCGAACTGATCGTAGCCTGCGCCATCTGCAAGGCCTTCGCCCAGTCTTCGTTGTACAGTGCCACTTTGGCATACAATCCCTGAATGGCCTCTTTCGATGGACGGCCTTTTACCAGACTGGTCGAGTACGATGGTAGTCCGGCAATGGCCTGATCCAGATCGCTATAAATCTGTTTATAGATGTCGGCCTTCGGACTTTTTGCCACAAGTGCTTCGGTTTCGCTACTACTGGCTTTCGTTTTTATCGGGATCTCATTAAACGCTTTAGTCAGCGTCCAGTGGTATAGCCCGCGGAGGGCATACGCTTCAGCTACAATTTCGGTACGACGCTGCACGTCCATCTGTATCGAAGGTACTTTCTCGATAACCCAGTTTGCGTTTTCAATGCCTTTGTAGCTAAACCGCCAAATACCCTGCGGGCCTTCTGTTTCATGACGACCTGAGTTGCGCTGGGCCGTAAAGTACGGATCGTAGGTAAACAGCGTAATGGTATTTCGACCAACCACGGCGCGCGGATAAGCCTGATCGGCGGCAAAATCTGAAGCCGCTACCAGCGGAAACCCATATAAGTTAATGAGCGAACCCGAGGCTGAGGAAATACCCGCTTCAGCATCCGACGCGGTTTTATAAAAGTTTGTCGTAAAGATGGACGAATACACCGACTCATCCAGCTTGCTACACGAAACCGTCAGGCCCGACAATGCCATCAACAGCAGAAATGGTTTTTTCATGGAAATGATTGAATGATTGAGTTGTTGAATTGCTGAATGATTGAATTACGGTCCGCCATTGCGGTTGAATTACGGTCCGCCATTGCGGTTGAATGAAAATCTGGTGCGACAGCCAATTCATTCATTCAATCATTCAGTAATTCAATCATTTTAAAACGTGACCTGTACTCCGCCCAGATAAGACCGGGCGATGGGGTAGGTGCCATTATCGATAAATTGCGTGGTGGCATTGCCGAAGTTGTTTACTTCGGGATCGAAGCCACTATATTTCGTGATCGTGAGTGCATTGTTCGCACTGACATATACCCGAATCTGACTGATGCCTTTAAATTTGGGCAGCGTGTAGCCCAGCGAGATATTCTTTAACCGAACAAACGACGCATCCTCTACATAGCGGTCCGACAGCGGTAAACGTCCGCCCTGAAAGCCACTGGCGTATTCGTTGTTGGGGTTCGTTGGCGACCATCGGTTTACCAGACCCGCCAGTACATTTTGCTGGCCCAGTGCTGTCTCGAACGTGTAGCGGAACAGATTCATGAGTTTGTTGCCCTGTACGCCCTGCACAAATAAATTCAGATCGAAACCCCGGTAGCGAAACGACGACGAGAACCCAAAAATGTACTTCGGCTGTGCATTCCCCACAATGGCCTGATCGGCAGCCGTAATCTGGCCATCGCCGTTGAGGTCTTTGAGCTTATGACCTCCCACGCGTCCATCGTAACCGGGTAAAATTGTTTCGCCGGTTTGGCTGATACCATCGAACACATAGGTTCGATAAAGACCCATGGGATAGCCAACTTTTAGCAGGGCATAAGCCGACCGGGGCAATTCGTCGATGAGGCCATCGAGGGCCAGGACTTCATTTTTATTGAAGGTAATGTTGGCCGATGCATCCCACTGAAGCCCTCGACCACCACCGGGTAAAATCCGTCCGTTGAGGGCCAGTTCCAGCCCTTTATTCTGAATCGAACCAAAATTACCCGTCAATGCCGTGTAGCCCGACGACATTGGTAGTATCTTCTGGAAGAGTAGATTGTCGGTTCGCTTGTTGTAATAATCCGCTACGAGCGATAGTCGGTTCCGAAACAGGCTGACATCTAACCCAATGTCGACCTGCGTCGAGCGTTCCCATTTCAGGTCCGGGTTCGGAATAGCGCTGGGGTTGATACCCGTAACCGAAACGTGGTTGTAGTTATAATTCAGTCCCGACGCACTCACGGTTGCCAGCGATTGATACGGGTCAATCGCGCCCGCATTTCCGGTAATTCCCCAACTCCCGCGGAGTTTCAGGTCGGAAACAACCGAAACGGACTTCATAAATGGCTCTTCGATGATTCGCCAGGCACCAGCTACAGCCGGGAAAAAACCGTATTTGTTGTTCTCCCCAAACTTGCTCGACCCATCGGCACGGGCCGTCAGATCCAGAAAATACTTGTCTTTATAACCGTAGTTGATTCGCCCCAGATAGGAGTCTAGTCTGGATTTGCTCTTGTCGCTGCCAATACGCTGATTGACGGCCAGCCCAACCGAATTATTCTCTGTAACGTCGTTTGGGAAATTCGATGCCGTTTGCGTATAGCTCTGATTAACGTTGGACTGCGTAGCCAGTACAGCCGTGGCCGTAATGGAATGGTGTTCCGCAATTCGGGTTCGGTAGGTAAAGATGCTTTCGTGCAATAGCGTACGCCCATACGAAATGATGTTGTTGGCGCTACCGCCACCCGATGCCAGTTGCGACTGACTCAGTAGCGATAGAGGAGAATAAAATTCCGATAATGTGTTTCCCAGGTCAGCATTGAAACTAGGACGGTATGTAAACCCTTTGAATAGCGAAAATTCGGCATAAACATTGGCCAGTAGCCGCTGCGTTGTTTGCCGGTTAATGGGCGTAATGTAATTCAGCGGGTTTGTTACTTCCTGATACTGACCATTCATCTGATCCTGAAAAGGAAATACGCTGCCATCGGGCCGGTAGGGCGTCAGCGTGGGCGGAGCGGCTACGGCAGCCCCCAGAACACCCGCGCGGCTACTGGTTACGTCGGAGCCAGTACTGCCTACACTAACGCCCTTATTGATCGAGTAGCCGTAATACAAACTGGTGCCAATCTTCACCCGGTCGCTCAGCCGATGGTCGAGGTTGGAGCGGAACGAATAACGGGTGAAGTTGGAGTTTTTGATGATACCATCCTGATTGAAATAGTTCAGTGAGAGGGCCAGTTGCGTTTTCTGATTGCCACCCGATACCGAAAGCTGATGGCTCTGAATGGGCGCTTTTCGGAAGATCAGGTTTTGCCAGTTAGTCCCCTGGCCCAGCGAAGAAGGGTCGGCGTAAATCGTTCGTTTGTATACCTCGTTTTCGAGTTGAGCAAATTGCCGGGCGTTCAGTACATCCAGCGTTTTGTTCACCTGCTGCACACCACCATAACCATCGTAGCTGACGCGTGTAGCTCCGTCTTTGCCTCGTTTGGTCGTTATCAGTACAACGCCGTTGGCCGCCCGTGCGCCATAGATGGCCGTCGAGGAGGCATCTTTGAGCACTTCAATCGACTCAATATCGTTCGGATTGATTTGGGAAAGCGGGCTGGCGTCGGTGATACCACCGTTGTTGGATACCTGAATGCCGTCGATCACATACAGTGGTTCTGAACTCCCATTGATCGAGTTAGTGCCCCGAATCCTGACGCTGACGTTGCCGCCGGGTGCGCCCGAGTTCTGAGTGATCTGGACGCCCGCCACCCGTGCCTGTAGGCCCTGCGCTACGTTGGCTATGGGCGTTTGCAACAGATCGGCTGCTTTTACGGAGGCAATGGCTCCTGTTGTTTCGATCTTACGCTGTGTACCATAACCAACCACAACCACTTCTTCGAGTGCTTTGGTATCGGGCGAAAGCTGAATAGTAATGGTCGTACGACTGCCAACAGCCACTTCCTGACTCAGGTAACCAACAAAACTAATTACCAGCACAGCTTCTTTTGTTGGAACAGCCAGTTGAAACGTACCTTTGCTATCGGTTACGGCTCCTCGTTTTGTGCCTTTGAGGAGCACACTAACACCCGGTAGGGTAATACCTTTTTCGTCGGTAATCGTTCCCGAAACAATTCGGTCGTCAGTCTGTCTGGAAGGCGGGGCTGGCTGCGCCAGCAGGGGCAAAACCCAGCCCCAAAAAACAACGCACGACAGTAAAAGTTTTTGTCGCATAATATTCAGATATTTATAGTTTTTATGCCAATAGTTCCGCCAGTTGGTGATGGCGGAATGAGAGTATGCAAAGGTACTTTTGTACTATATGGGGAATGTAGGATGGGCCTAACCATTTTGCTGACCGAAATTATGGATAAGGTAACTGCTTAAATGACAGTTTATTGACGTGTATGATTGCGGAAAATGGACAACATGAAAAGGCCGACGTCTTCGATTACTTAGAGGTTTGTTGTCAGCGGGTAAGCGAAACGTTTGGTAAGCCAGATCGGGATAAGTGGACTAACGGCGATTATGTTAATCTGAGTAATATTCTTTTTAAGAAAACTCGTGTACGTATTAGCCCCAACACCCTGAAGCGAATCTTTGGTAAGATCAAAACCGACTCCCGATATTACCCACAAAAGGCAACCCGAGATGCGCTGGCCATTTATCTGGACCATCCTAACTGGGATCATTTTGTGCAGATACAGGAGTGGGCCGAACGGGCTAGCGAGCTTAAATCGCCTGAGGTTTCTTCGGGGCTACTTTCTGATGTGGGTGTACCGCAAGCTGGAAAGGCCAGCCCGAGTACAGCCTGGAAAACACTCTGGCCAGCGCTGTTGCTGGCCGGTCTGGTTTTGCTGGCCGGTCTCTTTTTTTTCCTGATACGACCCACCACCGGCCGCCACGAAGCTGTTTCATTTGTTTGCCGGAACCCATTGGGCGAAAACCCGCATTCGGCGGTTTTTGAACTTCGGCATAACCAGTCGGCTGCGGCCGAATCGCCATCATATATTATTCAGTATGGCGATGGAAAGCGGGAGCGAACAAATACTACCGATAGCGTTTATACGCATTACTACGAACGGCCAGGGCGCTATTTCGCTGTTTTACAACGCGATGGTCTGGATGTTGATTCGGCAATGGTATATGTTCAGACCAAAGGGTGGACCGTAACGGCCAATATGATGCACGATACGAGTCGGGTTTATCCCATTGATATTAAAAATCTTTTTGCTGATGAACGACGAACCGTTAGTGCGCTCGAAGCCGCTCATGCGGGTATCGATACCAACCGCACGTTTTTTATGGAATTCATCAACAGCCAGCCTACGGAAATCGACGGCGACAATTTTGAGCTGACAATGCGTGTAACAACGTCGCAGGATAGGGCGGGCGTTCGATGTTCGCAGGTGGGGCTAACCGTTTGGGGCGAGTCGTCGCAACATTTGTTCGATGTAATGAAACCCGGTTGCGTTCACTGGATCGACTTACAGACATCCGACGTGCATAAGAATGGACACCGCGATGATCTGAGTTTTCTGGGGGCCGATCTTCGCTCGGGAGGAATGCTGAAACTAAACGTTGCTGATCAAAAAGCCCGAATTTTTATTGACAATAAGAAAGTATACGAAACGCAGTATACGAAGCCATTGCGCCGAATCTACGGTGTCAAAATCCGTTTTTCGGGTATCGGAACAATCCATTCGTTTACGCTGAAAGATCTGCGGACGAACAAGTCATTTAGTGGTAATTTTTAATTCCGTACACTTCTGTTTGCCAGTGCGGAAGTGTACGGAATTAACCCTACGGAATCGTACTGTTTAGTAATTCGGCTTGATCCGTAGTCCCTTCGGCTACGGTAACGATATAGGCGCGACCGCCTTCCCGCTCGATGGCTTCCGCTACCTGTTCCGCTTTTTGGGGCGCATACACGAACATACAGCCACCTCCGCCCGATCCGTTGATTTTGCCGCCTAAAGCACCAGCCGCCAGGGCCGCGTCGATCATCCGATTGATTTTAGGCGTCGAAATCTGTTGGGCATCCCGCAAATTAGTGTGATGATCGGTCAGGAGTTGGCCAAGTTTCGCATCATCCAGCGGGGTTTCTGAATCATGGGTTTGCTGAATCAAGGCTAATGCTTCGCGTAAAATATCGCGATTGTCCATATTTCCCTTCAGCAGAATGTAGTCGTCTTTCGACAGATAGGGTTTGAAGTCGGAAATAGCTGCGCTATCGGTCGTGTGCAGTGAGAAAGTAGAGTCGAGAGCCATTAACTGCTTAACAATGCGCAACATACCATGCTTGACACGCCCCAGAATGCCAATGGTATCTTTGGGTTCGCCCGAGTCGCCCAGTACGAACGTTCCCAGCGCGGGCTGGTACGACTCCAGCCGGATAGCTGGTTTCGATTCGAGATAAATAACCCCACCCACAGCCGTAGCATAATGATCCATCATGCCACCCGGTTCGCCAAATTCCAGCACTTCGGCCAGATATGCCAGTTCGGCTAGCTGGTGGGCCGATAAAACCTGCGGATTGTCGGCCAGGCGGGTCAGCACATTCAGCCAGCTAACCAGCAGTGCCGACGAGCTCGATGTTCCGGCATTGATCGGAATTTCGCCCCGAACTTTGCCTTCGATGCCTGTGCTGAACTGAAAACCCTTGCGCAGCAATACATTGATGGCACTCCGAAAATAGTCGCGGTCGTGTTGATAGGTAAGCGGTAAACTGGCCAAACTAAACAACTCCTGGCTGTTAATGTCTGGCAGATTTAATCGAACATGAGGTTGGTCGACACGTTCGGCCGTGATATGAATTCGGCAGGAAATGGCCGCAGCAATGACCGGTAAACCCAAATAATCCTGATGCTCGCCAAACAGGCAGATACGACCAGGGGTCGAAATCGAAACAGGCTGTGTATGCACAGAAGGTTGTGGGTGAGGACCCATAATTTTAATCGTGTTATGCATAAAAGGCAGACTCCTGCCCAGTAAAAAATCATTATTTGTCCACAGAGGCATAAATCCGTTTATTTCCTCTCTGCTACCTCTGTGTCTCTGTGGACAAACAATGATTAATAAATATCATTCAGTCCAAAAATGGGTTTATTGGTTTTCCATTTGCCCCGCGTGAAGTCCGGAATTTCGACGGGCTTGCTGCCTCCGGCAATGCTCTCTTCCGACAAGGGGCTGATGGCACTCCAAACCGCAGCATCATACACATCGATGGGCGGGGCTACCTGGTTTTTGATCGATTCGATGAAGCCACGCAGCACAAAGAAATCGATGCCGCCATGCCCGGCATTCTGGGCTGTTTCGGCATGTTGTTTCCAGAGTGGGTGGTCGTATTTTTCCTGATACGGCGCAAACGACTCCCAACTGTGGGCTTTGGGACTGATGCCTTCCAGATAAATCATGTCGTTGTCGTCCATCCAGATGCCCTGCGTGCCCTGTGCCCGAAAGCCCAGCGAATAAGGGCGGGGCGAGTTGGTGTCGTGAATGATTACGATGTTCTCGCCGTTGGCGCACTCGACAACCGTTGTTACAATATCACCCAGTTTGAAATTGACTTTGGCATTGGGGTGGTTGGCACCGCCATGATCGACTACGTATTTATGGAGTCCGCGGGATTTGGTAGCCGTGGAGGTCAGGTGAGTAAATCGGTTTCCCCGGTTGATGTTGAGCCAGTGGGCTACGGGTCCCAGTCCGTGGGTAGGGTAGAGGTCGCCGTTTCGGTCGACGGAGTGCTGGGTGCGCCAGTGCGCTTCTGAATAGCCTTTTTCGCCGAATTCGACGCCAACACCACCGATTGATTTACCATCGTTGAATTTGATATTGCGCAGGTCGTGCTGGTAACCGCAGTGGGCGTAGGTCATTTCGCCGAACATACCCTGGCGGATCATGTTGAGGATGGCCATCACATCGCGTCGGTAGCATACATTTTCCAGAATCATGCAATGCGCTCCCGTTTTCTCGTAGGTGTTCACCAAATCCCACGACTCTTTCAGCGTAACCGTAGCCGATACTTCCAGGCCCGCATATTTTTTGGCTTTCATGGTTGCCACGGCCATTGGCGTGTGCCATTCCCAGGGTGTCGCAATTACAACACCGTCGATATCGTCGCGTTTGAGCATCTCCAGAAACGCTTCTTTGCCTTTTGTGTAGGCTACCGGTGCTTTGCGTCCGGCTTTTTCAATCATGGCATTGGTGAGTGTAATGGCCTCCGGGTCAATGTCACAGATGGCTGTTACCTCAACATCGTCGCGGTAGAGGGCTTGCCGTACATGACTACGACCCCGCGACCCAACCCCAATAAATGCCAGTCTTACCTTTGAGAGAACAGGCGGTTGATTTGTGGCTAATAACGGATTGTAGAACGAGGGAAGCAAGGGTGCTGCGGCACTACCTAGAGCGGCTGTTCGAAGAAAAGAGCGACGGGTGGTCATGAAGGAATGTAGTTTTAATAGAAAACCAACAGGAGCCGTGGCTTACCTGTCGATCGGAACGAATGTTGAAAATTAACGCTGTAACGGATAGTAATAACTAGTGATGAGGGCGTGTCGTTAACAAAACTAGCGTGATGACCTGCGCAAACGTTTGTTTTCTGATGTGCAAACGTTTGTCTAAAACCGAAGAAATTTTCGATTTCGGGCGATAAATGGCTATTTTGTAAAAGCGATACTCAATACGGATGAAAGAAGCGATTACGATTAAGGAAATTGCCCGACAATTACGGATCTCACCCTCAACGGTTTCACGCGCTTTGCAGCACAGTCCGCGCATTAGCCTGAAAACGCGGGAAGCTGTTCATGCACTGGCAGGAGCGCTTAAATATTACCCGAGCACAACGGCCCGTAATCTGCGCCGGGGCAAAACAGGCGTTTTTGCGATGGTGTTGCCCGAAATCCGGGAAAATTTCTTTTCCGAAGTCGTAAATGGTGTTGAAGAACTGGCCTTCAATCATCAGTATACGGTTGCCTTGTATCAATCGCACGATAAATATGAGCGCGAACGCCAGATTCTGTCGATGCTGGCTTCCAATCAGGTCGATGGCATTATGCTATCGGTAGCTAAAGAGTCGCAGCAGTTTCAGCATATTCAGGATCTGATCGACCGAGGCACACCCGTTGTGTTGTTCGACCGAATTCCACCGAAAATAGAAACGCATCAGGTCGGCTGTAATATGGAAAAGGGAGCCTATGAAGCCACAAAATGGCTAGCGAGCCGGGGTTTCCAGCGTATTGCGCTCATCAATGGCCCGCACCCACTGGTAGCGAGCGAAGACCGGTACCGGGGTTATATTACGGCTCTGCTCGAAGAAAAGCTACCCGTCGAAAATGCGCTGGTAAAACGGGTCGATCTGACCACTGACGATACGATTCAGAAAATGAACCAGTTACTCGCGTCGGCTAACCGCCCTGATGCCGTACTGGCCTTCAACGACTATGTGGCGCTCGATGCCATGCAGGCGTGCCGAAAAAATGGACTTCGAATCAATAAAGACATTTCATTTGTGAGTTTCGCCAACCTGCCACTCACAGTTTATATGGATTACTCGCCATTGGCGTCGGTTGAGCAACATCCCTACCAGATTGGCATGAAAGCCGTCGAAATATTATTATCGGTTACCGAGCCTAAACTGGCTTGCCAAAAAGAAGGGTTCCAACACATTATGCTGGAACCCGAACTGGTTATTAGAGAGGAGGTATAAGTGTCAATTGGTGATTAGTCATTGGTCATTTGCCATTGGGAAGGATTATCTAATGACGCCGAAGGCAAATGACTACTATCCAATCACCGGTTGAGTGGGTGAAAGTACGCCCAGTTCCTGCCCAACTTTGGTGAACGCTGCTACTGCTTTTTCCAGATGCTCGGGTTCGTGACCGGCCGAGATCTGGACGCGAATCCGGGCTTTGCCGTTCGGAACAACCGGATAGAAGAAACCAATTACGTAGATGCCCTCTTCGAGCAGCCGGGCGGCAAACTGCTGAGCCAGTGGAGCCTCGTAGAGCATGATCGGGACAATTGGGTGCTCGCCGGGCAGAATGTCGAAGCCAGCGGCTGTCATGGCCTCACGGAAATAGCGGGTGTTGGCTTCCAGCTTATCGCGCAGCGCGGTTGAGCCTTGCAGAATGTCCAGCACTTTGAGCGATGCGCCAACGATAGCAGGCGCTAATGTGTTCGAAAACAGGTACGGGCGTGAGCGTTGCCGCAACAATTCGACAATCTCTTTTCGGGCTGCCGTAAAGCCACCCGAAGCGCCACCGAGCGCTTTGCCGTAGGTGCCGGTAATGATATCGATACGACCCAGCACGTTCCGGTATTCGGGGGTGCCGCGACCCGTTTTGCCCATAAAACCGCTGGCGTGGCATTCATCGACCATCACCATCGCACCATATTGATCGGCCAGATCGCAGATTTTGTCGAGTTGGGCAATGGTGCCATCCATCGAGAAAACGCCATCCGTAACTACCAGAACCCGACGTGCCGACGAAGCTGCCTGAAGCTGGGTTTCCAGATCGGCCATATCGTTGTGTTTATACCGAAACCGTTTTGCTTTGCTCAGCCGAATACCATCGATGATGGATGCATGATTCAGTTCGTCGGAAATAATTGCATCCTGTTCGCCGAGTAAGGGTTCGAACACACCACCGTTGGCATCGAAAGCGGCTGCATACAGAATACAGTCTTCGGCACCAACAAATTCGGCGGTCCGGCGTTCCAGTTCTTTATGAATATCCTGCGTGCCACAGATAAATCGCACCGACGACATCCCGAACCCGTGGGTATCCAGGGTATCATGAGCGGCCGCAACTACATCTGGGTGCGAGGACAGACCGAGGTAGTTATTGGCGCAAAAGTTCAGTACCTCGCGACCGCCGTGGATGGCAATCACCGACGACTGGGGTGATACAATAATGCGTTCGGACTTATACAGACCGGCTTCTTGGATGCTGTCCAGCTCCTGCTGAAGTTGTTCTTTGATCGTTCCGTACATAGTAGTTAAAGCGTTGAGACAAGCGGTTGGTAAATCGCCGTCAGGTTGGTAATCATTTCTTTTGTCATCCGGGGCAGGTCGAAGGCAGGTTTCCAGCCCCAGTCGTGCCGGGCTACCGAATCGTCGATAGATTTAGGCCAGGATTCGGCAATGGCTTGCCGAAAATCGGGTTTGTAATGGGTCACGAAGTTGGGGAAATATACCTGAATGGCAGCCGTCAGTTGGGCCGGTGTAAAGCTCATACCGGCCAGGTTATACGACGTGCGGATGCTGATTTGCGCTTCGGGAGCGTCCATCAGTTCGAGGGTTGCCCGTAAGGCGTCGTCCATATAAATCATGGGCAGCAGCGTATCATCGGCCAGAAAACAGTCGAAATCATGTCCCTGAACTGCTTCATGGAAAATAGACACGGCATAGTCGGTGGTGCCACCGCCCGGCATCGACTGGTAGCTGATAACGCCCGGATACCGGAGTGAGCGAACATCGAGCCCGTAGCGTTTGTGGTAATAGAGCGACCAGTTTTCGGTGGCTACTTTACTAATGCCATATACAGTTGCCGGATCGAGCAGGGCCGTTTGGGGCGTTTCGTACTTGGGCGCGTGCTCACCAAAAGCGGCTATGGAGCTTGGGATAAATACCTTCCGAACCTTATGCAGCCGGGCCACTTCCAGCACGTTCAGTACTGTTTGCATGTTCAGATTCCAGGCCCAGAGCGGATCACTTTCGCCTTTGGCCGACAAAACGGCCGCCAGGTGATAAATCTGCGTGATGCGATGACGTCGAACAACGTCGGTCAGGGCGTCGGGACGGGTGGCGTCGAGCAGTTCAAAAAGGCCCTGGTCAGATTGAGGCTGGCGCAGGTCGGTAGCTACAACGTGGTTGACGCCAAATTGCTGTTGTAGTTGAGGAAGCAGAGCGGTGCCAATCTGTCCGTTGGCGCCAATTACCAGAATCGTTTCGCGCTTCATAATACGTTGATTGAAACAGAGCCTGTCAGAAACCACAGATGACGCGTTGCGACGCTGATACGGCTTCAGACAAGCTCTGAATTGAAACAGGAAACACGTAAAATAGAGTTGTTGAAGTGTAATTGTTATTACGGTACAAAGTTAATTTTGCCGTTAATACGTAGTGCTATTTTAAATAAATCAGTGAATATTGTTGGTAATAACTCATTAGATGGATAAATTTTCTGAAGTAGACTAATTCAGGGTAGTATTTGTAGGAAAATTTTCGGTATGGAATCACTGGACGACGTTGACAAGAGATTATTACGGCTTTTGCAGAAGGATGCCAAGCTGACAACGAAGGAACTGGCTGCGCAACTTGGGTTAACACTCTCGCCCGTTTATGAGCGTATAAAACGGCTGGAAGGCCTTGGCTATATTAAACAATATGTGGCAGTTCTGGACAAAGGGTTATTGGGGCAACCGATCACTACGTTTTGCCAGGTGTCGATGCGTTACCACGACAAGGCGTTTATCGACAAGTTTGAAGAGGAAGTGCAAAAGCTGGAAGAGGTACAGGAATGCTACCATATGGCTGGCCAGGTCGATTTTCTGCTGAAAATCCATGTCGGTAGCCTGAGCGAATACCACGATTTTGTGAAATATAAACTCTCGCAGATCGAGAACATTGGCGTACTGAACAGTACGTTCGTTCTCAAAGAAATCAAGCATAATCTGGGCTATTTTATTCCCTGATGTGGCTTTGGCTGTTGGTCATTTGCCTTCGGTGTCATTAGTGATTGGTTGCGGGTAAGCAACTGTTTTTTTTCCACCAATGACAATTTACCAATGACCAATAACTAATGTCCAGCCTTAATCAATTCGGGGGAGAACCCAGCCGTTGCGGATGGCCATCAGGCGGACGAAGGTAATGGCTCCGGCCGAGAGCAGGAAGTTAAGGTTGGGTTCCAGATGGAGTGTGATGCCTGTCAGGTACAAGATAGCACCGATCAGGCAGGGCGTGGCGTAGAGCTGACGGTCGAAAATCAACGGCAGATCGTTCACCAGCGTGTCGCGGATAACACCGCCGAAGAGTGCCGAAATAATGCCCAGCAGCATGGCCGCCCAGTTGTTGACGCCCGCGTTGAGGGCTTTCTGCATCCCCAGGATGGTGTAGATGCCAATACCGATGGTATCGAAAAGCAGCAGAGGACGACGTAGAGCACCCAGCCACCATTTTCGACAAAGCACTGCAATCCCGACGCTGACAATGATAACGATCAGGTAATTAGGGTCGCGAATCCAGGCAATGGGATGAGCACCCATAATAATGTCGCGGAGGGTGCCGCCACCAATGGCGGTCAGAAAGCCGATAAAGAAGATACCGAAAAGGTCGTGGTACATTTTCTTGTTGAGCGCCGACAGTGCGCCCGAAATGGCAAAAACGCCTGTACCAACCAAATCGGTAAGATACCAGATGGTCATGAAATCATGTCGACTCCGAATTATTTAGAAGCCCGGCTACAAAGGTACGCGACTTTCAATTTGTTACCGAACCGACGACCGAAGCGAAGAGGCTCGTACAATGAGTTGCGTTTCCATGACTTTGGTTTCTTTGGCGACAGGCATATCGTCGGCGGCATCCAGTTGTTTGAGCAGTAGCCGAACAGTTTCGGAGCCCATTTCCTGAATCGGTTGACTAACGCTGCTCAGCGCTGGTGAGAAAAAAGCCGATACGGGTTCGTTGTTAAAACTGACAATAGCCACATCGTCGGGGATACGTAACCCTTTCTGGCTCATGGCATACATGGCCGGGTAAGCAACCCGGTCGCTGATCATCACAACACCGTCGGGGGGCTGGGGCAGACTCATCAAGGTGAGTGCCTGCATGATGGTGTTTTCCTGCGTATAGTCGCAATGGGCTACATATTGGTCGCCAACGCTGAGCCCGTGTTTGGCCAGAGCCTCCCGGTAGCCCGCAATGCGCTGATTGCTGAGCAACAGTTGCGGTGGCCCAGCCAGAAAACCAATCCGGCGACAACCGTTCTCGATCAGGTGTTCGGTTGCTTTGAACGCAGCGGCCTGATTGTCGACAATAACTTTCGAGGCATCGATGCTTTCGGCATAGCGGTCGAACAGCACAAGCGGAATATGCTTACGCGCCAGTCGTTCCACATGCTCATAGTTGTCGGTATCACGGGAGAGCGAAATAATAAACCCTTCCACCTGGCTTCGTATCAGATTCTGAATGTTGGTGATCTCGCGCAGATAGGATTCGTTGGTCTGACACACCAGCACACTATACCCAGCCTGCAACGCCGATTCCTCAATGCTGTTGAGCATGGCCGAGAAATAATAGTAGCTCAAATTGGGGACAATGACCCCGATGGTTTTGGTTCGGCTTTTGGCCAGATTTTTAGCTAATTGATTGGGCTGGTAATCCAGTTCTTCGGCCAGCCGCATCACGGCTTTACGCGTGTCGGGATGGATTTCTGGCATTCCCCGCAGCGCCCGCGAAACGGTCGAAATAGAGATATTTAACGACCGGGCGATATCCTTGATGGTGACGGGTGTATTTTTCATAAGACCACAAACTCACAGATGCATCGTTGAACGTAGTGAATACTACATTCGAGTGCATTCCGGTCTCCGACCGGCGTTAAACGAATTATATTTACCGGTCAGAAACCGGTTGACGCCCGAGTGTAGTGCATACTACGCTCAAGGACTAACTTAAACAGCCTTTTAGACATTACTTTCCGGATACGTTTTTTTGTGTTGAGCGACCAGAATGGCATATTGTTCGGGTGTCAGAATGGCTTTGTAGGCGTGCACTTTTTCGGTTTCGACAACTATAGCCAGTGCCCGTAATTTATTCTTATCAAGCCCTTTGGGTTTCATTTTCTTGACGCCCTCATTGTATTTAACCGTAGCGTCGGTAATGATTTGTTTGGCTTTGGGAAGCTGCTGATCGGTTAGTTTGAGCCGCTGCTTATCGGCTTTCAGAACCGATTTAACAATCATACCAACTGTTACGCCATTGCCAAGAAATACAAATTTTTCGTTTTCCACCGACGACGGTGTTTGGGCAAACGAGCTGGAAATAACAAGCAACAGAGCCACTACTGAGGTAACGATTTTCATAAACGTAGGTTTAGTGTTGGTCAATGACAAGGGACCATTGACACCTTTTTGCCGATACGGCTAAGATACGACACAAATGTTAGAACCCGGCCAGTTGTTGAGGCTATACACTCTGGACTGATCGCTCGCTATAGATCGAATGCGTTCGACAGGAACCCTCCGGGAAGGAAAGAAAATAGATTGTTCACCGATTTGTAGAACAGGCCGTATGGGCTTGTAGTCGTCTGTTTTACTGCCTGGTTAGCGACATTAAAATCCAATTAAAGAAAGTTCATAAGTCGAATGAAAATGGCTTAGCAAACGAAAAGACGGTTTTTTGTGACCGTGTCGGCTGTCTATAACTAGGAATAGTACTATTTTATTGGTAACAATAATTAAGCGAAATTTAATCATCCTGTCAGGTAGCCTTTTGCTCTAATCTGCTAGTAAATAATGCAGTTAGCGTCCAAACACTTATGTAATGTCAGGGCATTACGCTACTTACTTACTGGAGCAATTAATCCGAAACAAATTATCGATTGAAGAGCTGGGTGACTTTCTGGCTGGATTGGAAGACGAAGATAGCGCGCAGACCTACTCCGACATACTGGAGGCCTATTTTCAGGAACTGATCAAGCAGCAGAGGCAGGACCCGTCTTCCGATGATATCTCCGAAAAACCGCAACCCAATGCGAGTTCGGATAAGGGTTGATGCCCAACGGTTTTGAGCGGGCCAGGGGAATTGCCTGAGCGTTGGATGAATTACTACCCTGTTGTCAATCAACTAGTTGTACGAACCATCTTTGAGAAAAAGTATGAGTCTCTTTTCTACCTTCACCGGGATACTTAAGCACGCACTGGCAGTTGTTCTGCTGGTAGGCGGGTGCATGATCCCAACGCTGGCTCAATCGTCCAGGCAAACCCGAACGATAACGGGTACAGTTACTTTAGCTTCCGACGGGCAGCCTATTGCGGGAGCTAACGTACTCCTGAAAGGATCACAGACCGGAACCGTTACGGATAAGTCGGGACAGTATTCCATAACCGTCAGCAGCGATAAAGCGGTTCTGGTCTACTCATTCGTTGGGCATACGCCACACGAAGAAACCGTTGGAAACCGGAACGTTATTAATGTTACGCTGACTGAAAGCAACGAGGTGTTGCAGGAAGTAGTTGTAACGGCGCTGGGAATCAAGCGCGAAGAACGTTCGCTGGGTTATTCGGTCGGTACTGTGGCCGGAAAAGACATGACCCATGTGGTGCAGGAGAACGTTCTGAGCTCCATGGCGGGTAAAGTATCGGGTGTGCAAATCAGCCAGACGGGCGGAGCCGGTACGTCGGTCAGTATGGTGATTCGGGGGGCTAAGTCGCTTAGTACAGACAACCAGCCGCTGTTTGTCGTCGATGGAGTACCGGTAGCAAACTCCATGAGCAACGTATCGCAGGTGGCCGGTAATGGCAATACGGTCGATTATGGCAATGCCATTTCGGATATTAACCCCGAAGATGTAGAAAGCGTGTCGATCCTGAAAGGACCCAGTGCGGCTGCTCTATACGGAACGCGGGCCGGTAATGGTGTTGTGCTGATTACGACCAAGAGCGGATCGAAAAACAAAAAAATGACGGTGAACATCACCTCGAATACGGTTTTCGATAAGCCCTATAAATTTCTTCCTATGGAAACCAAATATGCCGTAGGAAACCTTCCCTATCAACCCAATGCCCAGGGGGTCATTGTCGACCAGTCGGGCACTCCATACACCATCGATGAATCGCAATCGCAATGGGCTGGTCCGGAACTGGATAAAGGCTATAAGGCCATTCAGTGGAACAGCCCAACGGATGCGAACGGCAACCGGGTTCCGTTGCCGTTAGTATCGCACCCCAACAACGTGAAGAACTTTGTTCAGACGGGCATTACGACAAACAATGGAATTTCAATTGCCAATAGCTCCGATAAGATCGATTACCGGTTGTCGTATGGCAATATGAATAGCCACGGGATTATCCCCAATTCCGATTTGTTTAAAAATTCCATTGCGGTTAACTCGGCCGTTAAGGCAAGTAATAAACTGAGAATCAGTACCTCGATTGATCTGTCGCAGCAAAAGTCGAACAATCGGCCTGCCAGCGGTAACGGAACCAACCCACTCGAAGCGGCTTATGATGTTGGCCCCAACAACGATATTCGGGATTTGCGGAATTACTGGGTGCCAGGTCAGGAAGGGCTTCAGCAGCTTTCGGTGTCGAAGGGTAATTACAACAACCCCTGGTTTATGGCCTATGAAGTGAAGAACGCCTTTGTTCGTAACCGGGTTTTCGGTAACCTGAAAGCCGATTGGCAGATCACACCCGAACTGAGCCTGATGGGTATGTATGCGATGGATATGTATAACGAAAAGCGGGAAACCAAAATCACGAACAGTTATACGAAAGAAATCCACGGTGGGGCCTACGGGATCAACGATATTAACCAGATGGAGCGCAACATCAGCTTTCTGGCTACCTATAAGAAAGAGATCAAGGCATTTAACATGACTTTCTCGCTGGGTGGTAACGATCGCTATTCGACCAATAATAACGTGTCGGCCGGGAGCAAATCCGGATCGGGACTTATTATTCCGAACCTGTTTACGCTGTCGAACGTGGCACCGACCAATCTGAACTATTCGAGCTATTATTTGCAGCGGGGTATCAAGAGCTTATACGCGCTGGCTAACATTGGCTATAAAGACAAAATCTATCTGGACATTACGGCCCGAAACGACTGGTCGAGTACGCTACCTAAAGGCAACAACAGTTACTTTTATCCGTCGGCATCGTTGAGTGTGCTGATGAACGAACTGATTCCGATGGGGCAGCAGGTGAGTTTGTTTAAACTAAGAGGAGGTGTTGCTCAGGTTGGTAACGATGCCGCTCCCTATAGCCTCTACAACACCCTGACCAATGCCGGTGCCTGGGGTGGAAATCTCATCCGGCTGGCTAAATCGAACCAGATTCTGCTGCCAACGCTGAAGCCCGAAATCTCGACCTCCTATGAAGGCGGTGTCGATCTGAATATGTTCCAGAACAAACTGCGGTTTACGGGTACGTACTACATGCAGGAGAATAAAAACCAGATTTTGCCCAGCACCATCGACGGCGCTTCCGGGTTTTCTACCAAAAATATCAATGCTGGTCTGCTGGTTTCAAGAGGGATTGAACTTTCGCTTGGTGGAACGCCAATCGACAAAAACGGACTTCGCTGGGACATTACCTTTAATTTCTCACGCAACCGGACCATTATTAAGGAGTTGGCGCCGGGTATCGATAAATTCACGTTCTGGACCGCCGGTAAGGGCGGAGCCTGGACCTATGTAGGTGAAACCGTGGGCGATATGTACGACGCACAACTCGTGACCGTTACCGACAAGTCGTCGCCCTACTATGGCTATCCAATTCTGACCTCGGATGGGCAGTGGAATTCTGTAGGAGCCACCAGCGCCCGAAACAAAATCGGGAACTACAATCCGAAATTTATGCTCGGTACGCAAACAACAATCTCCTATAAAGGATTTTCGCTGAACATGAATTTCGACTGGCGGGCCGGTGGGAGCTTCCTGTCGCAAACCTATCGATACTACGAGTCGGACTTTCACTCCAAGCGCTA
The DNA here is from genome assembly GCF_037201965.1 of Spirosoma sp. SC4-14. Taxonomy (NCBI): domain Bacteria; kingdom Pseudomonadati; phylum Bacteroidota; class Cytophagia; order Cytophagales; family Cytophagaceae; genus Spirosoma; species Spirosoma sp. SC4-14. The sequence continues at coordinate 2,968,905 of NZ_CP147518.1, forward strand.
TGTGGAGAGCATCATCAATCCGGGCGGACGCACGGGCGATGAACTGGCAAGCTGGCTGAAAGCCAATGCCGATCAGTATATTATTCCGCATGGCAATTCGTTCCCGCAGGTGGGTGGCCCAACGGCGGCTTCGGGTGGATTTAGCTGGGCGGGCGACAATGGAACCAGCAACGGTAATTTCGTTCCGGGGGTGATGGCTCAGTACGATGCGAGCGGAAACATCACTGGCTATACCGAAAATCTGGGTGGTCCCAACACCGTATTCTTCGGCTACAACGATGGCTATGCATGGTCGTTTAATAAAGCCGCCCTCTTCGACGCATCATTCGTGAAACTCCGCGAAATCTCGCTGTCGTACGATATTCCCCGCTCGTTCCTGAAAGGATTAAAGGTGCAGAACGCATCGGTGGGCGTCTATAGCCGGAACATTATTCTATGGACAGCGGCCAAAATCAATATCGATCCCGAAATGGCCTTCCAGCCAACAACTACCCCTGGCACAACAGGTACGTTTATGCAGGGCGTTGAACGATACAATGTCACACCATGGGTTATTCCAATGGGCTTTAAACTAAACGTGACATTCTAAAAACCTTTAAAGGATAACGAATCATGAAAACCAGGATTGGTAAATACACAGCCTCCTTTATGCTGTTATTGACTCTGTTCTTTTCCTCCTGTAAGGATATAACGGAGTTAAATGTCAACTCTAACGGGGTTGTACCACAAAACGTTAACCCCGACCTTATTTTGCCAACGGTGCTTACCGAAGCGGCTAAATCCTATCTGAACCTCGGGTTTGGCGATGTTTCGGGGATTGTGCAACACACGCAGGGCGATGCGTTTAACTCGGGTCGTGATTATTATGACTGGGGGCAGAGTAATTCGTGGACCTCGTCGGGTTCATCATCGGGTGATTTCTACGGGATTCAACGCAACAACAAACTGCTCTACGACCGGTCGGTGGCGCTTGGGTATGAATTTCACCAGGCGATTTCGTTGATTATGAAGTCGATGATTTTTGGCCTGGTTGCCGATTTATGGGGCGATGCTCCTTATACCTGGGCAAACCGGGGCGAAGAAGGAACAGTAGCAGCCATTTCGCCAGCCTACGATAGTCAGGAAAGTATCTATACGGCTATTATGGCTGATCTGGAAACGGCAAACACGTTGTTGTCGAAAAATAAAAATTCGCTGGAAACGGTGTCCAGCACTGTTGATGTGTATTATGGTGGCGATCCGGCCAAATGGCGCAAATTTGCCAACACGCTGCTGCTGCGCTATTACATGCGGCTATCGTCGAAAAAGCCTGATGTGGCCAAAGCCGGTATCGAAAAAATTGTAAGCAACCCCGATACCTATCCGCTGATTACGGATCAGGCCGATGATGCTACGATGAGCTATCCGGGCGTAACGTCGGGTGTCGATGACTGGCCAACCAATACTTATTTCGATGCGAGTGGTCAGAACTACCGTCGGGTAAAACCCTGTCAGACGCTGGTAGGGGCATTGCAAAGCCTGAACGACCCCCGGCTGGCAGTATGGGCCAAGAAAGTAGAGATCCCAATTGTGATTGACCCAACCTTGCCGCCAACCACCGATCAGGTCGTTAACGGGGTTCGGTATTTTGGGACAGCCGCACCGGCTCTGCTGCAAACGCAGCAAATTGCGCCGGTCAATACCAACCCGAATTACGTAGGACTTCCGGCGGGTATTCAGTCGCCATCGACCTATAATGCCAACCCTATTGTGGGGCAGGCATCCTATAACCCGCACGTGTCGTATCTGAACGAGATGTATATGCAGCCTTCTACCAGTAAAGCGCCGTTGCTGAAAGCGCGGCTGGCATCGGCGGCCGAAGTTAATTTTATTCTGGCCGAAGCGGCACTGAAAGGCTGGGCGGCTGGCGATGCCAAAACCAATTATTATGCAGGCATTAAAGCATCACTTACAACCTGGGGTGTAAGCAGTCAGTACGATACCTACATTGCAAATAAAGGAGTTGTGTTCGATGGAACCGTTAAGCAGGTGATCACTCAAAAATGGATTGCTGGCTGGACTGCCGCCACCGAAGCCTGGTTCGATTGGCGTCGGACGGGTTTCCCCGAATTAAAAGCGGGTCCCTATGCCAAACGGTCGGTGTTGCCGGTGCGGTTCTATTATTCCATTGAAGAGCAGCGGTATAATACCGATAACGCCAATAAGGCAATTGCCAACCTGGTTATATCGCAGTATTCGCAGTCTGATGATAAAAATAGTGCCTGGTCGAAAATGTGGTTGCTTGATGGAACAAGTACTCCGTGGTAGTATCTGAAGAAGTGCTGAGAAGCTAGACAAAACCACTGTATAGACGTACTGAGGTCGGGTCGTTTGGGCTGGTGAACAACCAGTTCGAACGACCCGATTTGCATTAATCTGTCAATTAGTCATTTGTAGCGTTTTCTTCTAAAACCGTAAGAATACGTTTGACTAAAATTAGAACACGGATGACACCGATTGAACGGATTTTCACAGATAAAAAAACTATAATCGGTGTTCTCCAACTTTTTATAAAAAGCTGTGTAGTTATTTGTTATTGGTCATTTGACCAAAAGCAGGTTTTCGAATGACTAATGACCAATTGCCGATCTGTGCGTATCTTCCGGGCGCTTTATGGGTAGCTGTAGCGCCTGATATGCATTAATTTCCTCATTATGAATCGATTTTTACAGTGTCTGTTCTTGCTGGTGAGCATTCATGGCTATAGCCAGCGTGTACCTGCTTCGCCTATTCCTGTTCGGGTTGTTGTCGTAACCATGTTTGAAATTGGCAACGACACAGGCGACCGACCCGGTGAATTTCAGTACTGGGTCGAACGGCTCCCACTGACGCAAATAATTTCGTTTCCGCAGGGATACCGGAATCTTCGCTATAACCCCGAAAAGCAGATACTGGGAATTTGTACCGGCATGGGAACCGCCCGGTCGGCCGCTTCGATTATGGCCCTGGGGATGGACCCTCGTTTTGACCTGTCTCATGCCTACTGGCTCGTGGCGGGTATTGCCGGTATCGATCCGCAGGATGGCAGTGCAGGGTCGGCGGCCTGGGCCGAATGGCTGGTCGATGGGGATCTGGCGCACGAAATCGATCCGCGCGAAATGCCGAAAGACTGGTCGACGGGCTATCTGCCACTGCGTCGGGCAAAACCTTATGAGCAACCTGTTCAGGACAATGACTTTACGGTGGCTATGCACCTGAACCCCGATCTTGTAAACTGGGCATATCGCTTAACCAAAGATCAGAAACTGGCCGATTCCGATATGCTTCAGAAGATGCGTTCGGCCTATCGGGATTATCCTGAAGCACAAAAACCGCCCCGGGTGATGATGGGCGATCACATTGCCGCCATGACCTTCTGGCACGGTAAATACCTGAACGACTGGGCAAACGACTGGGTTAGCTACTGGACGCAGGGCAAGGGCAACTTTGTGACATCGGCTATGGAAGACACCGGAACGGGGCAGTCGCTGCAATGGCTTGCCAATGCGAAAAAGGTTGATTTTAATCGATACATGGTGCTGCGTACGGCCAGTAACTATACCATGCAACCGTCTGGTCTGACAGCCGCGGAGAATCTGACAAATGGCGGCAAAGAAGTGGGTGAGCGCTATACCGCCTATATCCCGGCGCTCGAAGCGGCCTATAGTGTAGGAAATGTAGTCGTTGAAAAACTGATTTCGAACTGGGCGCTTTACAAAAACACCATTCCCGGAAAATAGAAGTCTACTCAAACAAGGTTCCAACGGTAAACCGTAAATCGAATACCGTACACCAAACATTGCGTATGCCTAAACAGATTTTGATGGATCATGACGGAGCAATAGACGATTTATTGTCGCAGTTGCTCGTTCTGACAATGTCCGATGCCGAATTGATTGGGGTTACCGTAACGCCTGCCGACTGCTATATCGAACCTGCCCTCGAATCGGCCTATAAGCTATTGCAATTGATGGGTAACGAGTCTGTTCCTTTGGGACGGGGCGATTATTATGGCATCAATGCATTCCCGAGCGAGTGGCGTGCCCGACCCGAAATTATCAATGCGCTGCCAATGCTCATCAACCTGCCGAAATCACCTGATCCGTATGGGTATCTATCGGCCCCCGACCTGATTATCGACCGGCTGTCGTCGGCACCGGGCAAGGTGACGGTGCTGATGACGGGACCATGTTCCAATCTGGTGCTGGCCATGGAAAAAGCACCGGAACTGACAGCGAAAATCGAAGAGGTTGTCTGGATGGCGGGCGCGTTTCGGGTGAGTGGTAATGTGCAGACGTTTCAGCACGATGGCAGCGCCGAATGGAATGTGTTCTGGGACCCGATCAGTTCGCAAAAGCTGATGGAATATGAACTACCACTGACACTTATTCCGCTGGATGTGACAAACCATGTACCTGTTACGAAACCGTTTCTGTCGGCGCTGGCGTCGCAGATCGACTACCCCTTGTCGAACCTGACGGGGCAGTTCTGGGCGTTAACCCTCGATACGATACCGGGCTATTATTACACCTATTTCATGTGGGACATTCTGGCCACAAGTTATTTGGCTATTCCTGATCAGTTCAAAACCGAGATGGTAAAAGCACGCGTGAGCACGCGCCCGCCCAATGCCGGGCAAACCTATCTGGACGATACGGGCTATACACTGAAAATGGCTACTGATGTGAACGTTGCGGTTTTTTACGACTATATCCTGACGCAGTTCAGGCAGTAGAGCGTTTAGTTTGCTCTCAGATCTGTAAAAGGTCATTTTACAATTCAAATTAAGCCCACGCTACAATCGCGGACGAGCGTGGGTGATTATGGAGCGTATTCAAAGGTCTATCCTGAAATAGTATAATTCGGTTATGATAGCTTAGTGCTGTTTGATTCGTCCGGCTAAAGCCTGCGTTTGTCAGGCTTTTCGTGGCACTCGTCGCTTTTTATTTTCTATCCCCACATCCAGGTGGCAACTTTGTTTCATCAAATCGCTGACAGACAAAGGAAAAGGCGATTTAAAAGGAATCAAACAAACAACTAATACAAATCAAGCCATGAAAAAAGTACTTTTTTTGATGCTGGGTCTGGTAGCCGGAACCGCTTCGTTTGCAACCTCTACTCCTGAGAAAAATACAGTTTCTCAAAACCGTGTGGTTATGACAGCCGATCATAAAATCAAGCTATTTGTTCAGCCGACACAGTCGAAAGGCGAACTGGCCATTGTGGATACGAAAGGACAAAAACTGTTCAACGAAACAGTTGCTCTACAGAAAGGGTTACATCAACAGTTTGATTTTTCGGGCTTAAGCACCGGTACTTACCAACTGAAATTGACCACCGGCAATCAGACAATCACCAAGACGTTTGTGGTCCAGGCTGACCCAAACGCGAGTTTTATCATGCAGGAAGCCGAATAAAGGGGGCAGAGAAACAGCCAGGACTGTTTCAGACAAATACCGATGAGCCATTCACAAAATAAACGGGCGCTGTTTTTAGGAAACAGCGCCCGTTTATTTTGTGAGTGCCGCAGGTCCCTAAGCTCGTTCGCGATTGTAGCGCGGATGCATGAGAGGCTAACAGACCTAAAAGGTTTTCAAAACCTTTTAGGTCTAATGCGACAACCAAAAAACTCAATTCGCACCACTTGCTTTCGCGCCCTGCGTTGCTTTCGCTTCGGCAGTTGCGGCAACGGAGGCTGGCGTGTCGAGGTGGTTCCAGTTGATGAGTACGTTCCAGAGCAGGGGCGCGTCATGGTGGTTCAGATAGCGGTGTAGTGGATCGAAGGTAAACGCAACGACCCGCCCCGAACCAACCGGAACATTGAAAACGGCTCCGTGTCCAATGATCGTTTGCTCATTACGAACCATCCCCGATAACACATAAGGGTCTTCTTTTTTGGGAGAGGCTGCCTTGGGAGCTTCCTTCACTGGTTTTTTTTCGGGCATTCCCATGATGGCTCCCTTATATTCCTCTTCATCTTTGAGCGGTTTGGTTCCATACTGCATCACCATCATATCGCGGTTGGCTTTTTTGGTTTGCAGTAGTGGGGCAATGCCTCGGAAAATGGGGAAGGTTTCTGGAAAACCGTACATGATGGGGCTATTAGAATTACGATTTTTCGCCGTCACAATAGAACCCGGATGGAAAAGGGTAGGCGCATTGGCCTGAGCCAGATCGCGGGTAATGCCGGCTTCGGCTACCATCAGCGATGAGTTGTCGAGTGTAACGAGTACACCACCCGATTCAACAAATTTTTTCAGTTGTTCGATTCCGTCAAAGCCAGGGCCACCAGTAATGTCGGTTGTCGCATCGGGAAAGCCGTGCGATGGAAATTCCGCCGTTTTGGTATAGGGTAGTGGCCCAAAACGCGAATCGATTTCGTGGATGAAATTCGTGACATCGCCACGCATACGAGGAATCAGAATCACATCGAATTTTTTTCGTAGCTCACCCGCTTTCAGGTGGTCTTTGTTGATCGACGTATAGGGAATGCCGCGCTGCTCGAAGGTGTAGCGTGCCCAGCCTTCGTCCTGCGTGTTATACCAACTGTGGTAGATGGCCACGCGGGGCAGGCTGATTTCGTGCTGGCTTGTTGACGTACTGATAGCGTCTTTTGTTCCCTGCAAATCAAGTCCAAATTGTGAGGCCAGTTTCTTCGACTGATCGGCTGTGATTCCTTTGAAGACAACGGTACCAACTGCCAGTGTGTCTTTAATACCGCTGATGGTCGTTTTGCTATCCAGCACCGCCACCTTCGCCTGCTTATTCTGGCCTTTCAGCCAGATCATAGCGGGCAATACGTTGGTCTGTGCCTTGTAGTTCAGCACGTAGCTTGTGCCCTCGCCATCGATGGTTCCGGTATAGTTCACATCGTCGCTGATCAGCTTCAGATCACCCGCAGCATATTTTACGCTGTCTTCCGCTTTTACGTCTACACCGTATAAATAGCCGAGTGTCCAGGCAATGTCGTCGTAGGGCGGAAATTTGGCTTCTTTCGGATAGTTCTGTTTGGTCAGCAGCGAAACGGCGAGGTTGCGGTATGGCTGATTCAGCAACACCACATAATCGCCCTGATTCTTACCCGATTCGGCTTTATGAACCTCAATGGCCTGAGCCCGAAGCTGATTGACGAGGTAGGCGGCCATAGCCGGGTCGCGCTGATTTTTCGGGATCACAAAGGCGCGGGGTGTTTCTTCGGTTCCTTTTCGGATATTGTTCAGCCCTTTCTGATAAAAGTTTTTCAGCAACATCCGGCTGTTGGTAGCACCATACGACAGCGAGGCCAGCACACCGGCCTGCATATAGTTAATGCCGTTTCGGTACGACCAGTACACTTTTTCTGTAGCCGGATCGGGCCGATACCATTCTTTCGACGTAACATCGTCGCCCGCGTATTTCTGGTTCGCCAGGTCGCGCAGGTAAGTGTTGGCGCCCGCATTGCCGAAAGTTTCGTAGAAGCGGCCGGTTGCATTGTGGTTGTTCGAAATCCAGAGCGCATACCCCGGATACCAGCCATCGTAGAAGGCCCAGGTAAATACACCCGGAATGCCCTGTGCGGCCAGCGACGTAATGTCGTGGTTGGCCATAATCTGCCATTCGCCAATGGTAATCGGGTCAATGGTTTCGTTGTATGGCCCCGTTCCGGTCGAGATATACAGCAGCGGTACCGATTCATGCAGATCGAGACTAACCGTAGGGTGCCAGTCGTAGAAGATTTTGTAAAGCGCTTTGGTCAGCGCCTGCGATACCTGCAAGCCATCGCGGTTGTTGTCGTGATAGGCATATTTGCCCCAGTACGGTGGCGATTTCGGGAAGCCGTCGTCGTATTCTTTCCGGCTTTTGGTATAGCGATTATACCAGTCGACCTGTTTGTCCCAGCCGTCGGGTTCCGAAACGGGGTTGATCAGTACGATGATATTGTCGCGGATAGTCTTGATTTCGGGCGATTGGCTGGTGACCAGTCGGTAGGCCAGTTCCATCAGCATTTCCGGCGATCCCATCTCGGGCGAATGCAGACCCCCGTTGAGGTAATAAACCAGTTTAGTGTCGCCCAGAACTTTTTCCAGCTCCTGATTGGCCATTTTGCGGGGGTCGGCCAGCAGTGCCAACTGTTTTTTGTAATGGTCGAGCCGTTTCATGGCATCGTCACTGCCAATGGCAACCAGATTGATTGGGCGACCTTCTTCGCTGGTACTCACCTGCTGCATGGTGATGTTGGGCGAAGTCTGCGTCAGTTTCTGGTAATAGCCATAAATTTCGGGAGTACGATGAATGATACCGGGTGTGCCAATGATCTGGCCAAAATGTTTGAGGGGAGACGGGATTGTTGGATCGTCGGGGAGGTTCAGCACCGAAGCAGGTAGAAACCGTTTGTCGGTTGTGTATTCTTTAATTTTCTGGTCGTACACTTCCGATGTGGGCGATTGCTGAGCCTGAGCCGAAACACCGATCAGCGTAAGCCCAACCGCAACCAAAGAGTGTACCTGCCTGACTAACTGGCTTTTGGTAGAGAAGGCCATACTCGATACAGGTTAAGAATTGATTGATGAAATTTTGTTAAATATAATTACTGTATCGACTTCGGACAGAATTTAATTTTAGTATATTTCTTATTTGCCAAATAATAAAAACGAAATAACTGGAAAGTGCTAAATAAGACTGCTTTGTGGTGGTTATGGTAGTGGGTATCATGAGTAGAATGGTGGTTTTTGGGCAATGGTTTTGGTAACTTTGTCATTGCCTGCTTTTTACCTATATGCCCGTTAATCTAATCCTAAAGCCAATCGTAAGTCTGGCGCTTGCCTATGCTGTACTTGCCTGTAACTCATCCAATCAAAAAGCCGCATCGCAGGAAAACGAGCCTGATATAACTACGGAAACAGAGCAAGTGTCTGTTCATAAACCCGGTGAAAAAAAAGATGGGATGGTCTGGATTCCGGGAGGAACATTTGACATGGGTAGCGACGAGTTTGTCGATTCGAGGCCTGTTCATCCTGTGTCCGTGAAAGGGTTCTGGATGGATGAGCATGAAGTTACCAATGCGCAGTTTGCCGAATTTGTGAAGGCTACGGGCTATAAAACCGTTGCCGAGCGTCCGCTGAATCCAGCCGATTATCCGAATGTGCCCGCCGATCAACTGGTGCCAGGATCGGCAGTGTTTACGCCCACCTCAACGGAGGTATCACTCGAAAACCCATTGCAATGGTGGAAATACGTTCCGGGTGCAAGCTGGCAGCATCCCGATGGCCCATCAAGTAGTCTTAAAGGACATGAAAACGAGCCCGTTGTCCATGTTAGCTACGACGATGCGCTTGCCTATGCGAAATGGGCGGGCAAACGACTACCAACCGAAGCGGAGTGGGAGTTTGCGGCTCGCGGGGGGGGCAACAATCAGACCTACTATTGGGGCAATGATCTGAAACCCAAAGGGAAATGGGTTGCAAATATTCATCAGGGGCATTTTCCTGACAAAAATACGCAGGAAGATGGTTATGCCGGGGCCGCGCCAGTGATGTCGTTTCCGGCTAATTCGTTCGGCCTATACGATATGGAAGGGAATGTTTGGGAATGGTGTCAGGATTTTTACCGGCCCGATTATTATGTCAATTCGCCAAAAAACAACCCTAAGGGCCCCGAAGATAGTTATGACCCCGATGAACCAGGCGCGGTTAAACGAGTGCAGCGGGGCGGATCGTTTCTGTGCAGCGATCAGTATTGTATTCGCTATAAAGCCGGGAGCCGGGGCAAAGGCGAAGTTAGCAGCGGCAGCAACAACCTGGGCTTTCGCTGTGTGAAATAGGGCGGGGTTGCTTCGCGCGGGGGTGGCGGGGATTGTAGCTGAATAACCCATCCCTGCAATTCCCCGCCACCCCCGCGCGAAGCAACCCCGCTCTCCCCGCAATTGCCCGCTTTACTGCCTCGGCTTCATGAGCTTGCGGGTGAAGAAATCGGCGGTGGCATTTCCCATTTTCAGCGCATTCGTGTGTTTCATCCAGTGGTGGGTGTCGTCGGGAATAACGAGGGTTTCCATCGGTACTCCCTGGGCATCCAGCCGACGAACCAGATCCGTACTTTGGCTAAATCGGACATTGCGGTCGTCGTCGCCATGAATGATCAGAACAGGCGAGGTCCAGGTGCTAACCGACGAGATGGGCGACGATTCGTAGACAACTTTGGCGGCTTGTTCGGCATCCGGGATTTTTTCGACCCGGTCCGATGGACCAATGCCGTACCGTTGCTGACTCCAGTCGTGGACACCATGAATATCGACGCCAGCTGCAAAGAGTTTTGAGTCGCGGGCCAGAGCCAGTGCGGTTAGGTAGCCACCATACGAACCCCCATAAATACCAATTTTAGCCGCATCGACCTGGGGTTGTTCTGTGAGCCATACTGCTGCCGCCCGAACATCCTGATATTCTGATGCGCCGGTTGCGCCACCGTTGGCTGGTTGATGAAAATCGTAACCATAGCCAATACCCAGCCGATAGTTTACCGACAGCACCACAAAACCCTGGCTGGCCAGGTATTGGTTTAGGGCATAGGCATTAGCATAATAGTCAGAATAATTCCACCCCAGCAGCATCTGCCGTGGAGGCCCTCCATGTACGTAGATGAGAGCGGGCTTTTTGGCCGCTCCTGCTGTTGGTTCAAAGAGCTGCCCGTGAACCGTCATGCCGTCTGGCGATTTAAACGTAACCTGCTTAGGTGTTATGAGCTGATTTTGTGGGAAATTGCCCGGAATCAGATTCTGCCCGAGTACTTTAGGTGTTCCTTTCGAAAAAGCCATGACCGTTGGCAATGGAGGCCGTTGGGCGGTGGCACTGATCATGGCTACTGCTGAGCCGTCGCCCGTTACGACCGGCATCCATTCCAGTCCGTTGCCGGGAGTGAGTACTTCCATTGCTGCTTTATCGACTGGTACGCGGACAACATGGCGCCGGTCGATGTCGAGCTTATCCGGACCCGTATTGCCGCTGAATACAAGCCATTTGCGGTCGTGACTTAAGGTAATATGTTCGGCCATAAACGGAGCCGAAGTCAGTAACAAAGGAGAACCACCCGTTGCCGGAACAGAATACAGATGTGGCCAGCCATCCTGATACGACAGATAAACGATCCGGTCGTTAGCCGCCCAGTGCAGGTTGAAACCGCCGTGGGTTGTAGGTACTGAGCCTGCCAGGGTCTTTGGCGCTTTCCAGAGCTGCGTAGCGCTGCCCGAGGTGGCGTCTGCTGTCCAGATCGACCATGGCTGGTGTTTTCGAGCTAGTACAGAGTCGGGCGCACCACCCGCACCTTGTGTGCGGGCAAAAACGATTTTTTTTCCATCGGGCGACCATTTTGGCGATCGATCGCGTGAGAACGAAGGGGCAATCCAGGTAATTGGGGTTGTCTCATTGGTAAAAACGCCCACAAACGCATGATCTTTACGGTCGCAGACAAAGGCCAGTTTCGAGCCGTCGGGCGACCATTCGATTGAGCCGTTGGTGCCACGTGCATTGAAGAGTGCTTTTGCGGCCGATGAACCGTTAATAGGAACTGCCCAGATTTGGCCACCTTTGATAAAGGCAACTCTGTCGCTTTTGGGGGAGATAACAGGTTCGTCGCCATCGGCAAGCAGTTTGGGCTCACCACCGGCAAACGGAATGCCCCAGATCTGCACCTTGGGCGGTATGGGAGAAGCCGTCGTATTGACCGGAACGTCATCGTCCCAGTTGGAACCATGATCGCCACCGCGTACGTAAACAACCCATTGTCCATCATCGGAAATCGACAGACTGGTTAGTTCCTGACCTGTATCGTCGTTGTAGCTGGTGAGTTTGCGAGGGGTGAAATCGGGGCCCTGTGCTACATACACATTCCGTTTTCCCTGCTCGTTGAACGCCCAGGCAATGCGTGAGCCCTGCGCCGAACTGGTTAGTTCTGTTGGGAAGGGATAGCCTTTAACCGCTTCGAAAGTAAATGCCTGAGCAAACGTTCGGTTGCTGCTAAAGCAAAGAACAACTGCTAGCAGAGGAAGGAGGAAATGCTTTTTCATAGAGGGTTGTACGAAGAATTGTCTGTTGAGAATGAAGAGCTTCGTTAGTATCTATAAAGAAGCTATTTTATTTCAAATTATCCTCTGCTAGTTAATTAAAATTCTACTTGTCGATGATAAATTGCTATAATGTTAGTGTGTAAAGAGTATATTGTTATTTTTAACTATTCGTCTCGACAACACTGAAGCCTAATTCATCCAGGCACATCAGTAAATCCATGAGTTTGCCGGTTGTTAAATTGGTAGCGGCCAGTTGCCAGTGAATTCCTGATGTAGGTTGTACAGGCAAATGCTGAGAGATGCCACTGGTTTGTAACTCGAAGCGAGTTGTTTCGTTAGTCTGATCGATTCGTAATTGAGCTAACATCCTGATTCATCGTTAATAGTTGTCATTCGTATCTGCTGAAAAAAATCCTGCTAATTACTCCAGCCCTGTTTTCAGTGGGTTCCAGAATGGTTTTGTTTTGATCTGTCGGCCTGACCAGTTTAGTGAATAACGAAAATAATGACTGAGGGTCACGCAAAGCCGACTGTCGCCACCTACGTATAAAGTACCTTTTCCCTGACTTTGCCGGATGAGCGAGTGCAGTTGCTCAATGACCGTTTCGCCCGGATTTCGAGGCAATACCTGAAATTGGAAAGGAGTGCCGCCATCGAGGTCGGCGAAAAAATCAGTTATACGGTCGGCATAAATCAGGCCGAACACTTTTTTGTCGCCGGTAAGATTTCGTCTGATTTCATATAAATGGGCAAGGGCAGACGGATCGCCAACAAACAGGTAATAGTCGCCACTATCGTCGACAGTAAATTTCCCTTTGGGGCCGCTGAAATAAACGGTTTCGCCCGGATTAACCGTCTGAACCCAACTGCTGCCAATGCCCGTAGCGTGCGTACACACCGCCAGATCGATAGTTGCCCTGTCGGGGGTATATTGCCAGACCGAATAGGTGCGCACTTTGTCCTGCATGGAGGTCGACTTATCGGCGCCTACCAGTATTCGTAAATGTTCACCGGGAATATAGTTCAGATTAGCCAGATCATCGCCCTGAATCGTCAGGTGAAACGTATGATCGGCAATCTGTCGTTTTGCTGTCAGCGTCGCTTTATGCAAAAGCCGTTTGGCAATGGTATCAATAAAAGTCATCGTATTGAATGGTTTAATACGACGCAAAGAAACGTGGAGAACTTAGCTGAAAAAATGGTTTAAAGCAGGGTTCTGGTGGATAAATCGTGGAATGACTGGCGAAAGGACAGAGGAGTTTGTCCGGTAGCTTTTCGAAATAAGCGGGAAAAATAATGCTGATCGGGAAACCCTAACTGATAGGCAATGTCTTTAATTGGGCTTTGTGTATGAAACAGAAGGCGCCTGGCTTCGAGCATTGTCTGATGCTGAATCCAGTAAGAAACCGGAAAGCCTGTTTTCTGTTTGACTGTATCGGTTAAGTGATTAAGCGACAGATGAAGCGCTTCGGCATACTGGGTCGGACGTTTCCAGTCGATATACCGGGTTTCGACTAACTTTCGGAAGGCCGCAACTATTTCGTCGGGCCGGTTTTCGGCGTGTTCCGATGTTTGCCTAACCGCCTGATAGAGATCACAAATAGCACTTACCAGCGAGTTTAGCAAAGTTTGTTGAGTAAATGGCCGGGAATATTCCGACTCGAAAAAGGTGCAGAGTAAACCAGCCAGACTATGGATAGTAGCCAACTCTTCGGCTCTGAAAGCCGGCACCGAGATAAGATTCACAACCTGAATGAGCGGAACCAGTTCAGGTGCCAGTAAACCCGGATCGAACGAAACCAGCCAGCCTTCGGGATACAGATAATCCAGTACGCTATGGACCTGTTCGGGACGAATGAGGCAGAAAGCAGGCCCCGAAAATTGATATTCCTCAAAGTCAATGAGCACCCGTCCGCTACCATTTTTCAGAACAAAGAGCATGTAGGAGTTATCGCGATGAGCAATATCAATAGCATGTTCGGGTGGTTCGTTCACCGACTGATGGGTAATAGACCGGACGTGTAAACCAGCTTTGGCGGATGGCGTTAATCCAAAAACTGGTATATTTTTTCTTCTGCTCAAGTGCTATAAACGAGTAAGTAGCCAGCTTTTAGCTACGAAAATACAATTCTATTGCTGCAATAGGCAAATCCGCATGGGAATCGCTCTGTATCTTTGCCGCTTTCAATCCTTTTACTTTTTGTTACATGACTGCTCTGGATATTGTTAAAGAATACTACGCTTGTTTCAATCAGAAAAACTGGAATGGTATGATGGCGTTGCTGGACGCTACCATCCGTCATGAACCAAACCAGGGTGAGGTGCGGATCGGGCTGGAAAAATTTGCCGAGTTTATGAAAATAATGGATACGGCCTACGAAGAAACCCTGACCGATATGGTATTCCTGACCGAGCCAACCGACTCGCGGGTGGCGGTTGAGTTTATGGTCAACGGAATTTATAAACAGAGCGAACCGGGTTTGCCCGAAGCGCACAATCAGCCGTATCGGTTACCGGCAGCGGCATTTCTGGACGTGAAAGCCGGAAAAATTACGCGGGTAACTACTTACTATAACCTGCCTCTCTGGATTAAACTGGTTTCTGAGTAGCCGAATGCGATCGTTGTCGTTTATTACCCGAAAAGGACCCGAGCTAGAGTCGGTATTCGACGGGCTGGCTCAGTTGCGAATTGCCGTATTTCGCGATTTTCCTTACCTCTATGAGGGATCAGTCGACTACGAGAAAGAATATCTTCAGACCTACATGCTGTCGGAACGGTCGTTCCTGTTTGCCGTTTACGATGGAAATAGGATGGTAGGTGCTACCACTGCTATTCCTCTAAGCGATGAAACCGCCGACATTCGCCGACCATTCGAACAGGCTCAGTATGACGTTAGCCGCATCTTTTATTTTGGTGAAAGTATTTTGTTGCCTGCCTTTCGTGGGCAAGGGCTGGGTCATCGTTTCTTCGATGAGCGGGAAGCTCACGCCCGTAGTTTCGGAACATTCGCCACAACCTGCTTTTGTGCTGTCGACCGTGGGCCGAACCATCCGGCTCAACCCTCCAACTATCGACCAAACGATGTGTTCTGGCAAAAGCGGGGGTATACTAAACAGGAGTCGCTACGCAGTACACTCGACTGGCCGGATATTGGCGAAACGATTGCAACATCCAAGGCGATGGTCTACTGGATGAGGGCGTTATGACAGGAATCTCTCCCGGTAGCTATAGCCTCCGGGAGAGATTCCTGCTGGATAACTAGCCAGCTATTGCCCGAAAACGATGAACTTACCGAGCAATGGAGGTAAATCGTACATCGAACGTTCCAGAAGCATGTTTGCCCTTAATCGACACTTCATAGTGTGCCCCTTTCTGATTGACTAAATGAATGGTGCTGGCGTCTGATCGGTCAATTTTTTTGTAATACACATAATCGGAGGGCGATTTGATGGTGGCTTCCAGATCACCGCTGAGCTCTTTAAACGCATAGGCCAGATAGGTATCGTTGTTGGGGACGTGAAGCGTAAATACCTGCTTTCCGGTCATATCTTTAAAGTCGGCTTTTGTGACGTGTGCTGTTGAGGTTCCCTGCCATTCTTTGGTAAAAGAACAGGAACTGAAAACGTATACCATACAGGCAACTACGACGAAGCGGTTCATAGCAATGGTTGTTTAAATGGATTCGGTTAACCACTAGATGAACAACGCCTGTGTTCGGTTGCATGGAGGCTGGAATTCCTTTCTGCCATTCAGGCCAGCAGCATTATAACTTCTGATAAAACAGACAATAAGCCAGTAAGAATGGAAACAGAAATTCAATAGGGAGACTCTACGGCCTCCCTATTGAATTGAAAAAAATAGTATGAATCAACTACTTACCGATCGTAATCTCCTTTTCTTTATAACCACCACGGGTCGACAGTAACTTCAGTTTGGCTTTAACACTGCCCGGCTGATTGAGTTTTACGTGGAAGGCAGCCTCTTTTTTCTCACCGATGTTCGTATAGCCTGTATAGATAGTTTTGTCGAATAAGGCAGGCTGGGTAATCACTACTTTGGCATCCTTATCGCCTTTCAGTAATGCTTTGTCAATGTCTAACACGAGTCGATCTTCCTGAACCATTTTAACGCGTTTGGCCTGTTCGAGCGCTACCGGTAGCTGGCCCGAATTGGTCCAGGTTGCTTTTATCTCATATTCATTATTCGCCAGCGGTGTTACCGTCACATCGGTCAGTTCGATCTGGGGTAATTCTTTAGCCATCGCCAGATTAAACTGCGACTGTTTCGAAATCCAGTTATCTAAAATCCAGGCGGGTCCGTTTTGCGAGAAAAACTTAGGATTGAAGCCCCCAATCTCTACCTCGCCTAACTGCGGATGTGTCATTTTGGTCCAGGGTTTGAAACCACGTTTTCCATTGGCTTCATCGTCCCACATCAGCGCATCGTATTCGTCGCGGTCGCCATCGCCATCATAATCTTTCATGGCTCCGTTGTTCCAGAGTTCATCGCCATACCAGACCGCGCCGTATTGGAAATAGCCAAAATCAGGACCATGCCCAAACAGGGGTTCTGGTTTCGACGGGTCGCCTGTCAAACGGTTGGTTTTGCGCCGGGTATTATAGACTTCATACACATCACCCGCCCACGGATAACCCGTAATGGAAAGCCCCAGGCTATCCATATGCTTATAGATGGCTTCGTCGGCCGGAAACATACTTTCGGCACTGGCCGATGTGGAGGGTGGGCGCAGGTGCATCGGCACACTGGTATCCATCGAATTAACGACCGTGATGTTCGGATGACCCATCAGCCACACAAAGGTAGCGCGGGTTTCGGGTTCGCTGAGCGGAAACTGGCTGGCTCCATTTTGCGTATAACCGCGACCCGTAAAATCGCCACCCTGATCGGGCCGCCAGTTTTCGGGATAGTTCCGGTGATTGTCCAGACCACCGATACCGTCTTCATTGAATTTGCCATCACCGTCATTATCAATACCTTCGGTATAAACCAGATGCGTTCCCTGCCCGGCATGAACCCGCTTCATCAAGCGGCCTGACTTATCTTTTGGATCGACGACATAATCTGCTTTTTCCAGTTCTTCTTTGGTAACCGCTTTCTTCCGAATCTGGTAAATAACACCGTCGCCGTCGAGATCGTCTTCTGAATCTTCATCGAATAAACCATCGCGGTCGTTGTCGGTCGGACGGATAGAACTACGGTTTCGTTGGGCCGTAAAGAGATACATGGTGGCACCGTCGGGGTTGTTTTCGGGCCGTAGGTAAATCGTTTTGCTATCGAGCAGTTGGGTTATGGCTGCATCTTTGCCGTAGTTGTCGAGCAGGTGTTTGGCCAGCCACAGAACGGCTTCGCTACTGGTCACTTCACCGCTGTGTCGACCGCCTTCGAAGTAAGCAGCAGGCTTGTCGGTGTGTTTTCCCGTTTTTTTATTGGTCAGGGTCATTTGCAGAATCGGGCGCCCTTCGTAACTCCTGGCTACTTCATATAAATCGACCAGATTGGGGTATTGCTCGGCCCATTTGCGGCACCAGTAATACATCACCTCGGGGGTATGATAGGTATCGAATTTAAGCGTTGCGCCGGGCGTGTACTGGACGTCTTTAAACTTGTGCTTTTTAAAATAGCTGATGCCGTGTCGCTCGCCTTTTACGGTATAAAATTTACTGGCTGTGTCTTGCTCAGGCCATTTTTCTTCGGTGCCATAATAGGACCGTTGGGCAAAAACTCCGGTGCTGATACTTAAACAAAACAGTACCGTACAACAATGTTTCATGAGAAAGTTGTAGTTAAGAAAGCAGAAAGATAGTTAGTTGATGCGTTTGGGGATTCGCACCTTCAATTTATTGAAGATTTTGTGTATTGCCTGCTAGGCCGAATAAACTCCCGAATAAATCCAGAAAATACCAATTAAAAGCCAGTAGTTATCAGTCATTGAACATTGGCAAATACATTGTAATGGCTAATAAACCAATGACAAGATTAATCGGGTTGTGATGGTAATTTTTCGTTCGATCCATTTTTATGAACAATGATGAATACCGTTTTTGCTGGATTGCTGCCATTGAGGCAAAAGATAGACAGTTATTTCGAATTTTGCTGTTTAATGCTAGCTTTACCTGACTGTTAATCAATAAAGTAGCTTTTTGTATGATACATTTTACCAGCAAACTCTCCTGACGATGAAACAACAACAAACCCGGCTACTGATGCTGGCAATTAGTTTATCGCTGCTTGCCACTAGTCTACTGGCTGGTCCGGGGCCTCGCAAAACGGCCGACCGCAAATACACCATCGAGCAATTTATGAAAACCGTTCGGTTCGGTGGGGCCGACATTTCGCCCAACGAGCAGACCGTGCTCTTTAGTAGCAACCAGGATGGCGTTTTCAACCTCTACGAAATGCCGTTCGACGGAAATGGGAAACCTAAGCAACTCACTTTTTCGAAAACCGATGCCATTTTTACCATTGGTTACTTACCCGATGGACGCATTCTGTACAGTAGCGATCAGGGAGGTAATGAGCTGAATCACATCTATCTGCGGGAAAAAGACGGTGCCGTTTCTGATCTGACACCCGCCGAAAAGGCAAAATTTCAGTTTTCTGGGTTGAGCCACGATCGAAAAAGCTTTTTCTATCAGTCGAATCAGCGCAACCGGGCCGCATTCGATTTATATGAGATGGAGCTTGCTACACTAAAACCCAGACTGGTTTTTGAAAATCCGGGTGGCTTTTTCCCCGGTGATGTGTCGCCTAATAAACGCTACATTGCCCTGTCGAAACCCTCAACAACTACAAATAGCGACGTTTATCTGTACGATACCCAAACAAAAGAAGCCAAACTGCTGACCAGGCACGAAGGCGACGTGAAAAATGGGCCGGAAAGCTTTACTCCTGATGGCAAAAAGCTGCTGATCTCTACCAACGAAGGCAATGAGTTTACCTATATAAAAACCTATGATCTGGCCACAGGCCAATGGGAGTTGCTCGACAAAGCGAACTGGGATATTTCGGGCGATTATCCATCGTATCGAGGGCGCTATCGGGTGTTGTCGGTCAACAACGATGCCCGAACCGAGTTGAAAATTATCGATACCCGTACTGGTCAGCCTCTTACGCTTCCTGCTTTGCCCGGTGGCGATGTAACAGGGGTCACCATTGCAGATAAAGAAGATCGTATGATTTTCTTTGTGAATAGCTCCAACTCACCGGCTACACTGTATTCGTATGAGTTAAAAACGGCTAAGGCAACTCCCTTGGTTCGGGGCCTGAATCCTGAAATCAACCCCGACGATCTGGTGGCGGGCGAAGTGATCCGGTTCAGGTCGTTCGATGGAATGGAAATTCCGGCGTTGCTCTATAAACCGACCACGGTAAAAGCAGGCGATAAACTACCCGCCATACTACAAATTCACGGTGGGCCGGGCGGCCAAACACGCCTGACCTATTCGCCGTTGGTGCAATATCTGGTCAATAATGGCTATGTGGTGCTGGCCGTAAATAACCGGGGAAGCTCGGGATATGGCAAAACGTTTTATGCCGCCGATGACCGTAAACATGGCGATGCCGACCTGAAAGACTGTGTGGAATCGAAGAAATTTCTGACCGGAACCGGCTATGTTGATCCCGCCAGGATCGGGATAATGGGTGGTTCATATGGCGGCTACATGACACTGGCTGCATTGGCTTTTACGCCCGACGCCTTTGCCGTTGGGGTCGACATTTTTGGCGTGGCCAACTGGATTCGTACGCTGAACAGTATGCCCGAATGGTGGGGCCCCCAGCGCGAAGCTCTTTATAAAGAAATCGGTCATCCGAAAACAGATTCTGTTGCGCTCTACAACAAGTCGCCGTTGTTTCATACCGACCGAATCAAAAAGCCACTTATTGTTATTCAGGGAGCCAATGATCCGCGGGTTCTGAAGGTGGAGTCGGACGAAATTGTGGCGAATGTAAAGAAGAACGGTGTGCCGGTCGAATACGTAACGTTTCCGGATGAGGGGCACGGTTTTGTGAAAAAAGAGAATGAAATAACAGCCTATAAAGCCATCCGGGAATTTCTGGACAAATACCTGAAGGGGCCAGGACAGTAAAGGGCCGCAAATCAGACTTTCTTCAATAAAGTGCCGCCAAACTGACCAGTTTGGTGGCACTTTATTTTGTTACAGGCTATGAATCAGGTTTAGTCAACAGGCTGGTTATAAAAATTGTCAAAGGTTGGGATGTCGATCTTCATAACCTTCTGGTATCACATTCGGTTGATGCATAACGACACTTCGTTTGCATTAACCTATGTGGATACTATTTTCAATACTTGCCGCAGTGGCAACGGCCATTGTGGTTACGCTCTCTAAAGCGGGTATCAAAAATGTCGATTCGAGTCTGGCGTTTGCCATCCAGTCGGTGTTGATTCTAATCGTGTCCTGGGGGGTGGTGATCGGCCAGGGGAATTTGCCGGAGGTAGCCCGCATCGAGCGACGAGTCTGGATCTATCTGATCGTGGCGGGCATTGTTACCTGCCTGTCGTCGCTACTATCGTTTCGGGCACTCAAGTTAGGCGATGCCGCTCGGGTTGCCTCGCTCGATAAGGTGTCGCTGGTATTTTCTATTCTATTGGCTGTTGTATTTCTAAAAGAAAAAGTGAACTGGCAAGTACTGGCCGGAGCTGCCCTGATGGCTATCGGCGCAATCGTGATCGCCATGTCGCGGGAGTAGCGTTAATCCTGAACCGGTCGTAAGTTAAAATGTGAGCTGGATAAAGTCGTTCACCTTAAGCTGGCTCCAGGCCGGGTTTGTTGAGCGTAACGACAGCGTATCGGTTTCAACGACCCATTCCTGTTGAGTATTATCGAAAGAAATGGACCGGATCTGTTCCGATTGAGGGCTGCCGGTGAGGGTTTTCAGCACGGGCTGGTCGCTTTGAATTCGACCCTGGGTAAGCCGAATAACCCGATCGGCCAGTACCCGCACATCCGTTTCGTAATGGCTCACCAACAAAGTTGTTGTTCCCCAATGGTTATGAAGCTTTAATACTAACTGCCGAAGCTGCTGACTGGCTACTGGGTCGAGGGCAGCAAAGGGTTCGTCGAGTAGCAGCAGTGCCGGGCGTCGGATCAGGGCGCGGGCCAACGCAACGCGCTGGCGCTGGCCTCCCGACAAGGCGGCTGGTTTCTGCCGGATGAAGGGTTCAAGCCCGGTTTCCTGAATAAGTTGATCGAGCAGTCGTTCACTATGCGGAGGGGTTACAAACTGAATATTTTCCAGTACGGTCATATTTGGGAAGAGGGCCGTATCCTGAAAAACATACCCGATTGACCGTTGTTGCGGAGCAAGATTAATGCGCCTGTCGGTGTCGAGCCATAGGCTGTCATTAACCTCAATCTGACCACGTTTGGGCGTTTCGAGCCCGGCCAGCAACCGCAGCAGCGTTGTCTTTCCCGAGCCCGACGGCCCTACCAGCGCAGTCAGGCTTCCGGTTGGGAGGGTAAACTGAACCTGAAGCTCTGTTACGCCTTCCGAAAATAATCGTGGCATAGTCACATCCAGTCGAATCATACGGTAACGCGTTTGTTAATGCCATAAACCAAAAGCAGAACCAGGAAGGAGATTCCCAGCAACAGGGCCGCGTAGGTATGTGCCGACTCAAAATGTAATAACTCCACTTCATCGTAAATAGCAATAGAGGCAACGCGGGTTTGACCGGGCAGGTTTCCGCCAATCATGAGCACCAGGCCAAATTCGCCGATGGTATGCGCAAACGACAGCACAATTCCGGTCAGCAGAGCCGGTTTACAGTTCGGAAGCAAAACACGCCAGAGCGTGCGGGTTGGCGATTGGCCGAGGGTGTACGCCACTTCGCGCCAGGAAGCGGGTAAGTTTTCGAGTCCGGCCTGAATCGGATGAACCATAAAAGGCAGGCTATAGAGCAGCGAAGCAATTACCAGGCCTTCGAACGAAAAAACCAACTGAACATTAATTGTGTGCAACAGCCAGGCTCCCAGCCAGCTTGTTGGGCTGAAGGCGAGCAATAAATAAAAACCAACTACCGATGGCGGGAGTACGAGCGGAAGGCTAATCAGCGTTTCGACCACCGGTTTAAGCTGGAACTGGCTAAGGGCCAGCCAGCCAGCCAGCGGTATGCCGAGCAGCAATAAAATTCCTGTAGTAATACTGGCCAGTCGCAACGTAAGCCAGATCGGTTCCCAGTCAATGGGCATAGGAGAGGGGGCGGTTTATGGTTTACGGTTTACGGTTGCGCTGCCTAAGAAGGGTGTATGCTGATAAGCGGAGCAAGCATAAACC
The DNA here is from genome assembly GCF_037201965.1 of Spirosoma sp. SC4-14. Taxonomy (NCBI): domain Bacteria; kingdom Pseudomonadati; phylum Bacteroidota; class Cytophagia; order Cytophagales; family Cytophagaceae; genus Spirosoma; species Spirosoma sp. SC4-14. Next base: position 2,991,275 of record NZ_CP147518.1, read on the forward strand.
GTAAACCCTTAGGGTACACGATAGCCGAACTGTTGCAAAATACGGCGGGCATTCGGGCCGCGCAAAAACTGAACAAATTCCTGAGCCGCCTTGCTTTCGCTGGTTCGTTTTAGTACAACAACACCCTGGGCAATGGGCGAGTAGCTTTTAGATGGTAACTCAAGCCAGTGGCCGCGCTCTTTCAGACTCGAATCCAGCACAACCGATTTTGCCGTAAAGCCGACTTCTGCCGATCTTGATAAAATATACTGATTGACCTGAGCAATGCTTTCGCCATAGACGATTTTGGTACGGATGGATTGGGGCAATCGGGCTTGTTTGAGTACACTCTCAGCCGCTTCGCCATAAGGCGCTTTGGCTGGATTGGCTATGGCAATATGCCGTACGGCCGGATTTTGCAGCATTTTCAGATCTGCCGACAGAGGCAGGTTGCCCATTGTCCAGAGAACAAGCGTGCCGTAAGCATAAACAAGGGGAGCCTGTTGAGTCAGCTTTTGCCTGAAAAGCGTTTCCGGGTAATTCATATCGGCCGATAAAAACACATCGTAAGGAGCACCCTGCTGAATCTGCGTAGTGAGTTTGCCCGATGAGCTGACAATCGACTCTACGGTGATACCCGTTTTTTTCTGGAACTCCATTCGAAGTTTTTCCATAACAAACTGGGCATTGGCGGCAACCGCCACCCGGATTGTTTGGGCCCGAAGGCCAACAGGCCAAAGTAAAAAGAAAAGAACCAGTTTTTTCATGAACTCGCAATGGAAATCAGAAACGAGATAGCCCAGAAAGGTCTAACTTCGTTATGGTTAAACAAATATAACGAGCGTAAGACAAAATCAAAGGCTGCGTTAGACTCGAAAAAAGGTATAGTCTGCTTTTTTGGTGGAGTTTTATGAGGGCTATTACCAGATTAATAGTTGATTATAATTCGTATCTGGTCGCACCTATGGCCGCTTTCGACTTGTTGTAAGAAGGACTATCGACTTACATTATGACTGTTTTATTAGTTGAGGATGACGCTAATCTAACTGACTTTATTCAAAAAGGACTACAAGCTGAAGGTATGCAGGTGACGGTAGTTTACGATGGCTTTATCGGTAAACTTACCATCGACGAACGAGCATTTGATGTGGTAGTGCTTGATGTGAATCTGCCCAGCATCAATGGGTATGAATTATGCGAACACATCAAAAAAACGCGGCCTGGGGTGCCGGTTCTATTGCTGACGGCTTTGGGGAGCTTATCGCACAAAGTAGTTGGTTTTGGTGCGGGTGCCGACGATTATCTGGCCAAACCGTTTGAATTTCAGGAACTGGTGCTTCGTCTGAAAGCCCTTGCCCGACGGCCCATATCGGTTGATGTGCGCTCAACAAAACTTAAAATGGCCGATCTGGAACTGGATGTCGATGCCCGGTTGGTTACTCGGGCCGGAAAGCTGATCGCGCTAACTGCTCGTGAGTATGCGCTGCTCGAATACCTGATGCGGAATGCCGGACGGATCGTTAACCGGATCGACATCCTTCAGCAAGTTTGGGAGTTGAACTTCGACACCAATACCAATATTGTAGACGTTTACATTAACTACCTGCGTCGAAAAATCGACAAGGATTTTGAGCCGAAATTGTTGCATACAGTGATTGGTATGGGCTATCAACTTCGGTACGAATCATGACCATTCGCCAGCGGATAACCATTGCCTTTACGGTTGTTGTGGTCACGTTGTTTGCGTTGTTTTCGCTGTTTATCTATACGACCTACAGTAGTTACCGATACACGCTGTTTATGAGTCGGCTCGAACGGCGGGCCGAAGCAACGAAAACGTTTCTGACCGACCGGCCAACCTTTCGGGGCACTATCATCATTACGCTGACTGAGCAGTATGAGGCTCTGTTCGATCAGGACGACACTATTATTTATTCGTCGGCTGAAGAAAACGATTATGTTCCTACTCCGAAATTTCTGGAAAAAGTCAGGCAGGAACACCTGATCAAATTCAGGTATCGAACTCCGTCCTGGACGAGCCAGAAAGAAGGTGTTGCTCTGGCGTTTGTTCAGGATAGTAAAACCTATGTTGCTATCGTAACAGCCTATGATTTACATGGTCATCAGGCTGGGCGGTCGCTGGTACTCAGTCTGGTTGTGGGTAATGTGCTGGCGTTGCTGGTAATTGCGCTAAGCGGGCTGTGGCTTTCCGATCGGGCCATGCGACCATTCGACCGGCTGATTACGCAAATTGACCAGGCTCCCATTGATGATTTCGCCTTTCGACTTCGAATGGGCAAACGGCCTAATGAAGCAAATCGGATTGCGGGCTCGTTTAATTCACTATTAGGCAGGTTGCAGGAACTGGCCAAAAGTCAGCACCAGTTTGTTAACTATGCATCGCACGAACTCCGAACCCCACTGGCTGTGGTGAAAGGGCATCTGGAAACAGCGATGGCCTATGAAAACATGCTGCCGGGCGTTCGGATCAGCGTAGGTATTGCTCTGACGAGACTCAACACGGCTATCGATCTGGCTAATGCCTTACTCAAACTGGCCGAAATTGAAGGAATCGATTCGGGGGCTCTCTGGGAAGAGGTTAATGTGGCCGATCTGGTGATGGACACTGTGCAAATGCTGGAGCAGGCTTATCCCGGACAGGTGATTCACGTTCAGTTTTCCGATGCCTTTATTGCCAACAGTACCGAAGGGCAGGTGCGGGGTATCCCGAATCTGTTGCAAACAGCAGTTGGTAATGTGGCCGATAATGCCTGTAAGTATGCGAATGGTAAACCCATTGATCTGAAACTGGATTATGTGCCGGGAAGAATCGAAATTCAGGTAAAAGACTGGGGAATTGGTATACCGGCCGACGATCTGGACAATGTATTTATTCCAATGATGCGAGCCGGAAACGTGGGGAGCGCTCGCGGGTTTGGCCTGGGACTAACGCTGGCCAAACGGATTATTGAACATCATCGGGGTGAGTTGACCATTCAGTCGACAATGGGGAAAGGAACAACCGTAACAATACAATTGCCCATTCACGACGATTGATAGTGGTCGATAGTCATTCGGCGTCATTAGTCATTGTCTACAGAGGCACAGAGTCCACGGAGTTTTAGTCAGTTGCAGGTATTCTCTGTGGACTCTGGGCCTCTGTGGACAATAAAACCCCGGTTAAGCCCAGTAGCTTACATCTCTATTAACGAATAAGGCCGAAGGTAAATAACATCCAACATTCAATTAACCGACGAAACTGCACAGCGATATTATATGATCTTTGCTACCATCGGTTACCCACGAATCGAGCTGAGCGGGGTCTTTCATTTGCTGCCCCCGGAATCGAGGTACGTCAATATACCCACATTGCACGTCGGCCAGGGCCGACATATCGCTCCATAGCTTTTCAATCTGCGCAACCGGGTAAATGTCTTCCTGGCCGTGACCCCAACGATATTTAACATCCTTGATGGTTACGTAAGTAGGAATCCGATGCGCAACGCTTCGTACGGCTTTGGCCAATTGCGCTTCATCTCCTTTTTGCAGATCGTTGCGGGTGAGGCCAAAAAGCTGGAGCAGCGAATCGACCTGAATCCAGGTGGTATTGGTGTTGTAATAGCTCAGGTTCAACTCATCTTCTTCGCGGGGTTGCGCTAAGCCTTCCAGCAGGCGGATATGGCCGTTGACACGCGCCAGCCCACCCCCACGGTCCTCAATCCGACGGGGCACAACCTCAAAGGTAAGCATGTTACCCGATGTCAGATGATAGCCCAGAGCAGCCGGATCAACGTCGGCACCGAGCGTATCGATGTTGTGCAGCATGAGTGTTTCAACCTCAGGGTGCTTGGCCAGCAGTTTTGCCAGTGTGCCGTTGCGCAGCATGTTCGATACTTCGTACCAGTGTCCAAGTGGAGAAAACCGTTGGGCCGCAATGTTATCGACGTAATCGGTGCCTTCGCCTTTCGATTTGGCCCAGCCAATCATCGACTGACGAACTGCATCCCGAACTTTCTGCTTATTTTCATCGAGAGTTTCCTGCGGCATTTCTTCCCACATGAACCGCAAATCGCGCTCCATCGGCACAAAACGTTGCCCAATAGACCGCCCCGGCGACAGATAGGTTGAGCCCTGATAACCGAAATTCCCTGTCTGCTCCAGTTTTTTCTGAATAGGTCCGTGCGTCAGGTAACTCGTTGCCACCAGGTGCGGAATCAGCACGTTATACGTCTGAGACAGTTTCCGGGTTTTGGCCATGTGAATCTCCAGAAAACTCCGATGAACACCGTCTATCTCCACGAAAGGGTTGATGGTTTTAATAACCCCGGCCCCTTTGGTCCAGCGGCTACCCACTCCGGCTCCCAGACTCAGTACGCCAACTTTGCCCGCCCGGATGGCTTCTTCACCAACCTGCGCATAAGACGATAGGGCCTCTAGCTGAGCAATGTCTTCTGGCTTTACATCTTCGATGGTTGTTTCGGCCAGCAGGCGGTTACGTGCCAGACCAATTCGGCCTTTTTGCAATTCTTCCCGAATTTCTTCGTGCTGAATATAGTCGAATCCGTTTTCCTTCTTGATCCGGTCCGCTTTTTCGTTCTCAACGCTTCGGTTGCTCTGCGACGTTGGGTCCGACACTTTAAACAGATTGCTGACAATGGTGCGCAGGAGCGGATACGCCAGATTGTTCTGTTCGCAGTAGGTTGTGAAATAGTCGATTTCGGCCCGGCGGATGTATGGAATTGACCCCGGCTCTTTCCGTACCAGCTCCGATACATGAATGCCATAATATTGCTCGGGCATCAGGGCTTCATTTCCTTTGTGCAGACTAGCCCAGGTACCTTTTGGGTTGATGCTCCAGTTGTATACGACCGGCTCCATGGCAAAGGGCAGCGAGTCGGACAGTTCATTCTTGGTTTTTCGCAGAATGTCCAGCACCTGCATTTTGTAATCTTCGTATTGAGCCGGATTCACAAACATGCCCATACCGCCACCCGACATGCCGCCCAGCATCAGAAAGCCATAGTAGTCGTCGCCAAACTGTTTTTTGGCTTTGGCAATGATCTGCTCGGTGAAATAGGTAGAGGCCCAGGGGATGATAGTTTTGATAGGCCCTTCCCAGTTTCGGGCAGTATTGGCGCCTAATTTCTTAATATCACCTTCTTTGATAGCGGCCAGAATGTTATCAAAAATCTGGTTTGTCTGTTGCCGGGCGGCCCATTCTTTTTCGCCCCGGAGCAGGTATTTTTCGGATACCATTTCCAGAATTGGGCCCACATTGGACGCCATGCCACCGTGCATCAGCACCAGCGAGTTCATGATTTTCTCCTGAATGTCGGGGTGTACGGCCTCGCCCTGCAATACGCGGTGACGCGGTAGCAGTGTGCCCCGGCTGATGCCATATTCCGGGTCGCCTTCCTGCGCAAATGTACCCTGAATGGCTTTGATGCCTGGCCAGACACCGCCCGAGTCCTGCCAGCCACCGCCCGAACCACCAATCCATTCGCCCAGAATAGCCCGTGAAGCTACCAGCCGTCGTTCGCTCTCTTCAAGGCCACCTTCCAGATTGCGCGTTTGGCCCGTAGCCCGCATCAGCAGGCTGATGATCGAGCCCAGCAGGTTGGTCGACACGGCAAAGCGGGAACCTTTCGGAATATCATTTACTTTCGTAACGAGTTCGATACCCATACCTGGTGCAACCACACGACTCAGAATATCGGCCAGCGACTGGTTTGTTCCCTCAAACGATGGCGGAATCAGTCCCGATGCAATAACCCCGGCTTTAATCAGGCTCAGGTAATCGTTTCCGAAATTGAACAGATCGGCCAGATCATGAACGTCTTTTGTGGTATTTAAATCAACGCTGGTCAGCCGAAGAACCGGCTCCGAAATAACCCGCACATAACAATGCAGGGGTGGGCGGATATCTTTGTCGCGCCCAAAAACTCCCAGATCTATCGAGATATTGATTACGCGGGCCCCTTCGGGATAATCCATGCCGAGAAAGAAAATATCCGACCAGCCGCTGTGGGTCAGATCCATACGCACAGATGTCTGCTCGTGAAGAATCGGGTAAAAGAGCGAACTATCGGCGCGTTGGAGGAGTTTTGGGTGAATCCGAATCGGGTGTTCGTCCTGATGGCCAACGCGAAACATCCACTGATTGCCTTTACTCGACCGAACGCTTTTGCGAACCTGGTCGGCCAGAATCTGAAACGACAGATGATGGTAACTGTCGGCCAGAGCGCTAAACAGCATAGCATTCGGTCCCTGTTTGTCGAGTTCGTGCAGGAATGTAGCAATGGCCTGTTCAAATCGGCGGGATAGCAAATCTTCGAAACCGGTATAGGGAATTTTGCCAATTGCCGGTGTTTCTCTGGCATCCATCAGAAAAAACCGAAAACCGGCATATAAGAAAAGAATGGCTCGTACTTTATCGTATAAATTAGTGGTAGACTTTCTGAATTCGTCCAGTTCGCGGAGCGATTTCAGCAGGTTAGTGGCAGAGAGCTTTCTGCTTAATTCAAAAAAGGATCGGTTACGGACAGCAGGATCAGCAGAAGTAATTGTTTCTACGAAAACATTCATATTCGCTTCTTAGATGGAAGGTAATGATTGAATTGTTGAATGATTGAATGACTGAATTATGATTCGTAAGTCAACAAGTCAATCATTTATTATTTCACTGTTTTTCTTGTGTTGGCTTCGGCCAGAAGCTCTACCATTGATGTTAGCGTTTCGTCGTGGGCTACGCCCGCCAGTCCTAGTGCTATTTGAGCCCGAAGTAGCCCATTACGCGCACTCAGATCGTAGCGATTTCCTTTTACCTCCAGTGCCAGATATTTCTCGTTTTCGGCTAGTTCCTGTAGCGTAGGCGTTAACAGAATATTGCTGTTTCCCTGGGCAATCTGTTTCTCCAGTATCTCGAAAACCGTAGGTGTAAACACATGCATACCAAAGAAGCAGAGGTAATAGCCAACCCGCAGACCAGGGGTTTGCAGTTCGAGTTCGGCAATGCTAAGTGATGGTTTTTCGATAATTTTGTCGATCTGATAAACCCCCGTCATGTTCGGGACGTGTTTGCCGGTGAGGGTTCCGTATCGCCCGATCTGGTGTTCGATAGTTGGGTTTACGGCCGATACCGAACACTCTTCCTGGGTTGCCAGTTCGATCAGTTGAGCAGCACAACGTTTGCTGGTAATATTCGAAACATATAAATAATCGCCCAGCAGCAGCAGAAATGGTTCGTTGTTGACAAAATCTTTGGCACAATAAACCGCATGACCATAGCCCAGGGGTTCCTGTTGCTCCGTAAAGTGAATCCGGCTGATAAGATGGTCTATTTTGTCGGCTTCCTCGCGGGCCCAGTCGACGCTTTTAAAGGATTTGACAAGATTGTCGCGCAGGGAGGTGAAGGCGCTCGTATAGCGTTCGCCATCGCCGGGGGCACAAACAACGCAAATTTCCTCGATGCCGCTCAGAAAAGCTTCTTCGGCAATGGCCTGAATTACAGGCTTGTATAATCCGTCTATATCAATAACCGGAAGCATGCCTTTCTGGATCGTATCGGCTACCGGGTACAAACGTTCTCCGCGAGCGGCTGCGGTAATAACAGCTTTTTTTACTTTCATTGGTCAACTAGTATCAGCCGTCGAATATACGGGTACATTGCTGATCTAACCAAACCTTGGGTATAGGGAGAGGGGATGATTTAGGTAGTTAATCTATTAACTGGTAAACAAATCAGCTTTCTTAAACATACGACTGAGCCCGTTTCTAACTACAGACTATGCTGTTGATGGGTGATAGTAACAGGAATGGTCAGGTTTGATAACGTTATCAAACCTGACCATTGAAGCAGCTTTTCTAGGCAATCAACGGCGTGTCGAGTTCGGCGAGCGATGCCTGAATTTCTTCGGAGGTGACCTCGTGCTCTACCAGTTTGCCGCTCAGATACTGTTCGTAGGCGCTCATGTCGAAGTGGCCGTGGCCGCACAGGTTAAACAAAATGGTTTTGGCTTTGCCTTCTTCTTTGGCCTGTTTGGCTTCGCGGATAACCGTTGCAATGGCATGAGTGGCTTCGGGGGCCGGAATAATGCCTTCGGTCCGGGCAAACTGAATACCCGCATCGAAACATTCGAGTTGTTTAAATGCCTGGGCTTCAATGAGTCCATCGTTTAGCAATTGACTCACAATAGCGCCAGCTCCATGATACCGCAACCCTCCGGCATGAATCGGTGCCGGAATGAAATTATGGCCGAGCGTATACATCGGAATCAAGGGCGTCATCCCAACCGTATCGCCCAGGTCGTAGCGGAACACCCCGCGCGTGAGTTTCGGACACGAGGCTGGTTCGGCTGCAATGCAGCGAATCTGCTTGCCTTCAGTCAGGTTATAGCGTAGAAACGGAAACGAGATGCCTGCAAAGTTGGAGCCTCCTCCAAACGGTGCCACCACAATATCCGGGAAGTCGTCGGCCAGTTCTAGTTGCTTGATGGCTTCCAGTCCAATCACCGTCTGATGCATCAGCACATGATTGAGTACCGAGCCAAGCGCATATTTCGTGTGCTCATCCTGCATGGCCAGCTCTACCGCTTCCGAAATGGCAATGCCGAGACTACCGGGCGAGTTGGGGTCCTGGGCCAGAATCTGCCGACCGGCGGCCGTACGTTCCGATGGCGATGGATATACGCTGGCCCCCCAGGTATTCATCATGATTTTTCGATAAGGCTTGCCGTCATAACTGGCACGAACCATATAAACCTCACAGTCGATACCGAACAACTGGCAGGCAAAGCTAAGCGCGCTTCCCCATTGACCGGCCCCGGTTTCGGTCGTAATCCGTTTCACACCCGCCTGTTTGTTATAAAAAGCCTGTGGCACGGCCGTATTCGGTTTATGCGAACCCGCCGGACTAACGCCTTCGTATTTATAGTAGATTTTGGCGGGTGTGTCGAGCAGTTTTTCCAGACGCGATGCCCGGATGAGGGGAGTTGGCCGCCAGATTTTGTAAATCTCCCGTACTTCGTCTGGAATATCGACCCAGGTGTCGGTGGTCACTTCCTGCTTGATCAACTCCATCGGAAACAGTGGAGCCAGCATGTCGGGGCCGATGGGTTCGTGCGTGCCCGGATGAAGCGGTGGAAGTGGCTTGTTGGGCATGTCGGCCACAATGTTGTACCATTGCTCAGGAATAGCCGATTCGGGCAAATTGATCTTCTTGAACTGTGTCATAATTTCTAACGATGGCCGGTGGGGCCGGGTTTAGGAGCAACGATGTAAAACAGTAGTTTTTGGGGCAATCTACTCACGGAGCGCTATAAAAAGCAACCAATTGATGTAACTTAGCTGTTCAATCAACTACCTGTTATGCGCCGTCTTGTCGTGGTTTGTCTGGCTGTTGTCTGGCTCCTGGCTGGCAATCTGAGTTGTCAGTCACCCCACAATCAACTTAACCCCAAAGCACCTAAAGCCGCTTATTCTACCACCGAAATGGAAGTTCGTAACGAACGTTTTCTCTCCACCGTACATGTTCCTGTCTCGATAGCGCTGGCCGATGTCGAACGGCAGATTAACACGCAGGTTAATGGCCTGATCTATGAAGATACTAGTCTCGACGACAACAATCGGGATCAATTCATGACCAAAGTCTGGAAGCGGGGCACTATTCTTGTCAATGCACAGGACAGCCTGTTTCATTTTACGGTTCCGCTCCGAATCTGGGCTAAAGCGGGCGTATCGGTACTGGGTTTTACGCAGTATAAAGAAACCGAATTTGAAATCGACCTGCGTTTCAAAACAAAATTCGACCTCGATACCGACTGGTCGGCGCATACGCAAACCCAGGCCGATGGCTATGGCTGGGTTCGGCGGCCAACGGTTAGTGTGATTGGGGTCAATATTCCCATCACGAATATTGTTGGGCGGTTGATCGACAAAAATCTGGGTACTATCACCAAAGCCCTGGATCAGCAGATACGCCGGAACGTCGATCTGCGAACCCCCGTGCTGAAAGCCTGGAATACACTGCGGGAGCCATATCTGATTTCTGAAAAATACCGCACCTATTTACAGGTTGTTCCCAAACGGGTTCTAATTACTCCGCTTCGTTTCGAAGGGCGTTTTATTCGGGCAACAATTGGTATTGAAGGCTATACACTCACCACAACGGGGGTGAAGCCCGATGTTCGTCCTGTTGTTTCACTACCCGATCTGACGGTCGTGTCGCAGGTGAAGGATGATTTTCAGATTGGCTTGCTAAGTGAAGCGAGCTATCAGGAAGCCGCCCGAATTGCCAGCGAAGAGTTTGTGGGCAAGAGTTTTTCGTTTAGTAATGACCGGTATAACATCACCATCACCAGCATGGAAATGTATGGTCAGAATGAAACCCTTATTATTAAGGCTGGCTTGAAAGGAACCATCAATGGCGATATTTATTTGCGTGGACGCCCATATTATGACGCACAGAGCCAAACCGTTTCGCTGAAAGATCTGGTCTATGATCTGGATACAAAAAACATTCTCCAACGGTCGGCCAGTTGGTTGCTGAAAGGTACATTTGCCCGTACGCTGGAGAAGCAACTGACAATTCCGGTTGGCTCGCAAATTGCCGATATGCACAAACTGCTTCAGGATAAGCTTAAAAACAATCAACTGGCTAAAGGCGTCGTTGTCAATGGCCACATCGACGAAATCAAACCCGATCAGGTTTACCTGACTCCAACTGCTTTGCTGGCCGTTGTCAATGCGCGTGGCCGTGTCGACATCAAAGTCGACGGTTTGCACTAAGAGCAGGCATCTGACGCTTACTTCTGCCCCTCCTCAAGGCTATGCTATTGAGGAGGGGCTTTTGTTTTTGTCTCCGGCTATTTAGGATAATGCTGATAGGGTTTTCGGCCAGGTGTGGATTGTTCATGCCAGCTTTTGCCCATTGACTCATCAGGGTTGTTTTGTTTGGCTATAAATTGCTGAAAGACATAGAAGGAACTATCTTGAATAAGCAAGAAAGTAGAATTTAATTTTGGTTTATGCAGTAGAGGATGCTTTTAAGTTTTGGTAAATAAATAAAATAACATTTATTCTTTTATTTATCATGTGTTTTGGGTATTATTTGAGTATATATACTTATTTTTTAATGAAACATTTCTCAATCATTAAAATTGCATTAATTGTACTTTTTGTATAGAATTTTTAATTTAGTATGAATAATATGTATTTTAGTATACAAGTTTAATGGCAGAGAATATGATATATAATTTCAATAAAAAACTATTATAATCTATAAAAACCTAAAAATAGATAATATTTAGAGATTATATTTTGTATTGCACTTCGAAATTAAAAAGTAATAAAATTATAATTTTTTTAATAAGGTGCTTTGAATTAAAAAAGTGCGAACATACATTTGTAGGATACTGCCTTAAGTATTATAACCTAATCTGCTAAATCAGTTTTATGAGGAAAAATTTACTGTTGAGCCTCCTGTTGGTGTGCTCAACCTGGGCTTACACCTGGGCTCAGGGACGAACAATTACCGGTAAAGTGACATCTGCTGAAGATGGCACTTCAATACCGGGCGTATCGGTTGTTGTGAAGGGAACAACAACTGGGTCGGTCACCAATGGTGATGGTGGCTATTCGCTGGCTGTTCCGGCAAAAGGAACACTCGTATTTTCTTTTATCGGGATGCTGACGAAAGAGGTAGAAATCGGCGCTAATTCTGTCGTTAATGTCACAATGTCGACAGATACGAAGCAATTGTCTGAAGTAGTTGTAACGGGGGTTGGGGTCGCTACCGATAAGCGGAAGATCGCTATTTCAGTAGAATCGGTTAGTTCGAAAGATTTGCCACAAACCCCCTCGGCATCCGTCGATCAGGCATTGATCGGGAAAATTCCGGGCGCGCAGATTACCAGCCGGAGCGGAACGCCCGGTGCTGACGTAAACATTCTGCTGCGCGGTATCAACACCATCAATCGCGGAACGCAGCCGATGATTCTGATCGATGGAATTCAGATGGGGGCTACCAGCCTGCAAACCATCGATTTGAATTCTATTGAGCGGATCGAGGTTGTGCAGGGGGCGGCTGCCGCTACCATTTACGGGGCGCAGGGTGCCAATGGCGTTATTCAGTTATTTACCAAGAAAGGTAAAAACGGGCAGTTGAACATCGACATTTCGTCCAGCCTTTCCAATAACACATACCTGAACGTTGGCGGATTGAGCAAAGCTAAATACCACGCGTTTGCTACCGATGCCAGCAATAATATCATTGGTTCATCGGGGAAGCCCATTACGTATCTGACCGACTCCGGAATTTATTCGGAGAACGTACAGTATAACTCGACAGATCCGACGGCTACCAACAGCAAGGCCTACGACGCCAACCTGCAGTATCACGATCACTTCGCTTATTTTTTCAAACCAGCCAACACGTTCAATAATAGCATTGCCATTTCGGGCGGTAGCCAGAAATCCGACTTTAGCCTGTCGGTCTCGAACAGCCACCAGGAAAGTAACATCATCAACAACGGATATTGGGACCGTAGCAACCTCACAGCCAACATTGGTACACAACTGGCCAAAGGACTTACGCTGCGTTCGATCACACAGTTAGCTTATACCAAAAGCACCCTGAAAACCAGCGACCGGACTATTCTGTTCAGCATGTTGAATGCGTATCCGCTGGCCGATTTCTCGCTGACAACAACCGATGGTTCTATTCCGTACAACATGAACCAAACGATTGGGATCAATGCATCGAACCCATCGTATCGGCAGGCGTATACCAACAATAATGACAACAAGGTCGATATTATTCAGAATGTTAACCTCAATTACAAGTTTCCGAAGTTCGTTGATCTGGATGCGAAATATGGGCTGAACTTTCAGACCCAAAACCGTGATCTGGAGTACCTGAACCAGTCTAACAATCAGAATATCAAATACTGGCAGAGTTTAGGGACGGCCACGTACATTTCGAACTATAATACCAACAACCAGGGCGAACTGGATAAGTATGCGAACAGTAAAATGTTTCAGAACTTCCTGGCAACGGCAACGGCAACGTTCGATTTTAAAGAAGATTTCGGTTCCAAACTGCCCATCAAAACGGTTACACAGGCTTCTTTCGATTATCGGAATACTACGGTTAAAGAGTATACGTCGGTTGCCCTGGGCTTGCCATCGGCTTTTTCGCCCTACAATGCGACAAACGGCTCTTCGTGGCGGGTTTATCGGGACTACAAAGAGCCATTTGTTACCTATGGTTATTTGATTAACCAGCGTTTAGAATACGGCGATTGGGTTGGTATTTCGGGAGGTTTCCGAAGCGATTTTTCGTCGGCGTTTGGGCAGGGTTCGAAACCATTTACGTTTCCCCGTGGCGATGCCTATGTCCGGTTGTCGGGGCTGAACTTCTGGCAAAAAAGCCCAATCAACGACATTCTGCCTGAACTGAAATTACGGGCGGCTTATGGTCAGGCGGGTATTCAGCCGCAGCCGTTTGATCGCTACGTAACCATTACACCAACCACCGTTGGGAACACCACCGCTTTCTACTACGCAAATCAGCAGAGCAACCCAGCCCTGGGGGTAGAAGTATCGGAAGAACTCGAAATCGGGACCGATATGGTGTTCAGTCTGCTGAAAGGTACGAACTGGTTGAACGGAATTGCCCTGTCGGCTACCTACTGGGATCGGAAAACCAAAGATGCTATCTATCAGGTCGATGTAGCTCCTTCGGTTGGTCTGGGTAAACTAACAGACAACGCCTTTACCCTGGGTTCTAATGGGCTTCAGATGTCGTTGAATTCGACCGTTTACAATGGTTCAGACCTGAAATGGAACACTACGGTGAACTTCGGTAAACAAAGCTCCAAAATTATTTCGGTTCGGGGCGATGCGCCCATCGTGGTAACATCGAATGCTGGTAGCACCAACTATGTCTTGAAGGCCGGTGAAAAAATCGGTCAGTTGTATGGCTACAAAACCATTCATGCCGTTGATGCGAAAGACCCCAATGGCAACTACTTTATCGCTCAGGCCGACCAGGAAAACTATACGCTGGCCAGCAATGGCTTTGTTGTGAACAAGGCAACGAAACAGCCGTACTTCACGGCCGACAAGTATAGTTTCGGTGATCCAAACCCGAAATTCAACATGTCGTTCATCAACGACTTTACCTACAAGAACTTCCTGACCTTTGGCTTTCAGTTCGACTGGGTTGAGGGAAACCACCTCTACAACCAGACCAAAGAGTGGATGTACCGCGATGGTATCCACAGCGACTACGCCAATCCATTCACAATTGATGGCCAAACCGGTGCCTGGACCGCTTTCTACCGTGGAGTATATGCACAGCGCACAGCCAATGGTACCAAAGATTATTTCTACGAAGATGCGTCGTTTCTGCGCCTGAGAAACATTTCGCTGGGTGTTGATTTTGCGCGACTGTTCAAAATTCCGGCTACCAAAAAACTCCAGCTTGTGCTTTCTGGACGGAATATCTGGACACTAACCAAGTATACGGGCTTCGATCCGGAAATTAGTTCTGGCACGTCCAACTCGGCCTGGGATAGAGGAACCGACCACAGCACGATGCCAAACTTTAAGTCGTATCAGGCTACGCTGAACATTGGATTTTAAGTAGCCCATCTTCAAAAAAACTGACTCATGAATAAGTTAAAAATACTTGCCTTAGCACTGGCTTTTTCCGGGTTTATGGCATCCTGCAAAGATCAGTTGGATGTTCAGAACCCTAACCAGCCTTCGTCGCCAGCCCTGAAAACCGAATCTGGATTGATTTCCTTTGGCGAAGGTTTTTACGTCACGGGCTTCAAAGATGTGAAGTACTACGATGGCGTTCCGGGCTATTTCTGGTCGGGGGCCATTGGCAACCACGAACTGATGGGCGACGTAATTGGGACCGACATTGCCAACGTTTTCATCAACCAGATCGGTTGCCCAAATCAGGTGACGCTCGATGATGGTACCGTAGTGGCCAATCCGAATTCGCCAAGTAAACAGATTGATTTTCTGCGTATTACGGCCAATGTGAACTCGACAGGTTATCAGAACTCGACCTACTACGAATGGGCGTATATGTATAACCTGAACAATGCTGCCAACACCATTCTGACCAACGTTGATGGAGTGACGTTTACGGGCGATGCCGAAACGAAAAAAGGTGTTCTGAAAGCCTGGTCTTACTGGTGGAAAGGCTATGCCTATTCGCGGATTGGTTCCATGTATTATGCCGGTATCATCAATGATAAGGCTAATGGCGAAACCCTGAACGGCACAAACGGTAATTATGTCTCGAAAGAAACTATGATTACCGAAGCAAACAAAAACCTTGATGCAGCAGCACAGATTCTGAGCGGTTTAACGGTAAATGCCGATTATACGGCAACCATGCAGGGGCTGATTCCGAGCTTTAACCGGGTTGGTAAAGGTGGTGTGTTGTCGCCAGCCATGTGGCAGCGTAGCATCAACACCATGAAAGCCCGCAATATCCTGGTCAATACACGTACCAGCGATATGACGGCTGCACAATGGGCCGATATTCTGACCCTGACTACCAATGGTGTGCAGGCTTCAGATCTCGTTTTTACGGGCCGTTCGAATACTACCGGCGATTTCCTGTCGCCAACAACGGGTACGGTTTCGGGGAAAACAACGGGCGCCAGCAATACCTATA
This sequence comes from Spirosoma sp. SC4-14, assembly GCF_037201965.1. NCBI lineage: Bacteria > Pseudomonadati > Bacteroidota > Cytophagia > Cytophagales > Cytophagaceae > Spirosoma > Spirosoma sp. SC4-14. The sequence continues at coordinate 3,006,951 of NZ_CP147518.1, forward strand.
AAATTTCTGAACGGTTGATTCAGGACTTCAAACCGGGCGATTTGCGGCTGTCGAACAATTTCGCGAAACGAAGCTCGCCCTACATTGGTGAAACATCGCGGGGCAATGCCTTCTTTACGCGCTGGACTTTAATAAACCGGGGTGCTGCCGGGTCGGAAGGATTGGCATCAGTTATCACCTATTCGAATACGAATGCGGGTGGCTACGAACTCTACATGGCCAGTTCGTATGAAGAAAACCAGTTGATGAAAGCCGAAGCATTGATCAATACCGGTAAAATTGAAGAGGGGCTGGCCTTAATCGACGAAGTTCGTAAGGCTCAGGGCGCTGGTCTGGCGGCAGTTGCCGGAACCAATCTAACGCTTGCTCAGGCAAAAGAAGAACTTCGCAGCGAGCGTCGCGTTGGGTTATTGTTCCGTGCTTTATCGTTCTACGATATGCGTCGCTGGGGTTTGCTCGAAACGGGCCGTAAGAATGCCGTTGCCCTTAGCCGTACGGGTGTGGTCAGTACCAATGCTACCATCACCTATGGGTATCTCGACTATTGGGATGTTCCCGACAACGAGATTGCATATAACCCTCCTCTTAGCGGTAGCGCACCAACTACCAATCCGAAAACAAATTAGCTAGGTTAGTAGGTAAAAAGCCCGGTCGTAGCCATCTGCTTGATGACCGGGCTTTTTCTATTACGAAGAGTGACAATATTCTTGAGAAACCCACCGTATGCCCTATCTTTGTACTCCCTAGACAACCCAGGCTGGCTTATCGCGTCTGAGCAATTAGGCGAGGAAAGTCCGGGCAGCATAGAGCACCCTACTTCCTAACGGGAAGGCAACCGGCTGGGAACGGCCGTTTGACAGACAGGGCAACAGAAAACATACCGCCGTGGTTAGTGTAGAGTGAAAAATAAAGAATAACTAGTCCGTAATTTATTCTTCATTTTTCACTCTACACTAACCACGGTAAGGGCGAACCGGTGGGGTAAGAGCCTACCGCCCAGTGGGCGACCAGTGGGGCACGGTAACCCTTAGGGGCTGAAAGACCAAATAAGCATCGGACGTGCGGCTGCTCGTCGCCAGCGGCCCGCAAGGGCCAACACCGATGCGGGTAGGTCGAACGAGGTGTCGGGTGATCGGCATCCCAGATAAATGATAAGCCATTTCGTCGCCGACGAGAGGACAGAACCCGGCTTATAGGTCTGGGTTGAATAGGGGTTTTTCAGATTGTTAAATACGCGATGGGGCAACGCCATATTCTTTTTTGAAGGCAAACGAGAAATGCGACAGGTCTTCGAAGCCTAATTCGAGGTAAACATCGGAGGGCGAACGACCTTTTTCCTTAATCAGGTAATAAGCTTCCTGGAGCCGCCGATGCAAAAGCCAGCGACTTGGCGAGCTGTGAAAAATCTTCTCAAAATCACGTTTGAATGTTGCCAGACTTCGGCCCGTCAGATAGGCAAAGCGTTTCAGTTCGACATTGAAATGAAAGTTCTTATTCATAAAAGCTTCCAGATCTAGTTTTCCTGGATCGGTGAAATCGAAAAGAATATCGCTCAGTTCAGGGTTACACTGAAGCAGAAGTAAAACGGCTTCCCGACGTTTTAGCGCCAGCAACGGCTCGTTGCCAGCCTGCTCCAGTTGCTGGTAGGGTTGCAGTGAAGTAATGTAGTTTTGATAAAGCGCGTTTGGCGTGAGAGTGAGTATCGAATCGCCATCGACGTGTTGCGCTGATTTATAGCCGTATTCCAGGCTGATTGACCGGAGCGTATCCTGGTCAAGATATACCGACAACGACTTGAACTCCCCATGTTGGGGGGGGATCTTCACGAATTTAATTAACTGGTTTCGGCGGCTGAACCGGAAGTCACCCTCTCGAAGCGTATAGGCTTTATGCCCATCGTTTATGAGAAGTGTTCCCGAAATCTGGTAGCTGAAAATATGTTCCGGTACAAACTGTTCGCCTTCCCGGCTGCGGGTGTAATAGCAGGAGTAGGCAATTTGCGGTAGTTTTTTTTCTTCCCGAACAACCATAACATTCCAAATATAAAGGTATTGTAACAAACTGGCTTTGGGTCACAGACAAAAGTCAGACGAAATAACTGTATAACCGTTCGTTAGGCAAACCAATCAGGTTTGCCTAACGAACGGCTGCCAGAGATAAAATTTGCTTATGCTTTTAGAAACGATTTGCCCAGCTCGGTTTCAAAGAAACTGGTAGCTTCGTCGTGGTCGGTGGAGAGGCTTACAGGGAGCCATTTTTCCAGTTCCGCTTTCCGGAGCGCATCGGCATGTTGCAGAAAACCAACGGCTTCGCTACCCAGAACCAGATGAACGGGTGGTTCGGGGTGGTAGGCCAGATCGACCATCACCTTCGCTGCTTTTGCCGGATCACCTACCGGTACAAAGTTGCCTCCCTTGAAAAATTCGGCACGCTGGTCGACGGTCGTTTCGTAGCCTTCTAAAGCGGGGGCATAGCTCATGGAGTCGCCCGCCCAGTCGGTTCGGAAACCACCGGGTTCTACAGAAGTAACAAAAATTCCCAACGGAGCCACTTCTTTTGCCAGCGCTTCCGTAAAACCACCCAGCCCAAATTTGGCCGCCTGATACATGGTGAGTCCGGCATTGCCGACCCGGCCACCGACCGAACTGATCTGCAAAATACGCCCTGACCGTTGTTTACGCATGTAGGGCAAAACCGCACGGGTTAGTTCGATAGGGGCGAACAGATTTGTCTCCAATTGAGTCCGAACTTGTTCGTCGGTAAACGCTTCGGCTGCTCCCGTAATGCCAAAACCTGCATTGTTGACCAGCACATCGATTTTTCCAAAGTGTTGAATTGTCTGCTCAACGGCCGCCCGTATCTGCCCATTGTCGGTTACGTCGAGTTGAAGGGGAAGGATCTGATCGGGGTATTTTTCGACCAGATCGGTTAACTGTTCGGGTTTGCGGGCCGTTGCGGCAACCTGATCGCCTTTGCTCAGGACTGCTTCGGTTAGGCTTCGCCCTAACCCACGGGAACTTCCGGTAATAAACCAAACTTTTGCCATTTCTATGAATTTTTGTTTTGACAAAGGTCGTGGCTATAAAGCCGGTCGGCTTTGTTGAAACGCTCAAAGTTGGTTTGTTGAAACGCTCAGCAGATATTTCATGACTACTGTAGTTTGCCCGGTATAACCTGCTTAATCACTACTCGGAAAAAGGCGAAAGACATATCTCATGAATTCATATGACGCTGGTCAGGATGAACCGTTCAGGTTACGCCTACTTTTGTTCAACTCAATTCCGTCATCAATTCCAGCCTACTGCAATCTGGACTGAACGCCACACTGGCTACATCCTGAATTGCCTACTAATCAAATTACGATAAACGGGTTTTCGCCGTTTATAAGGGTCCTGCTAAGGGCCAATCGGCCAAAGCCAGCATGTATCAGGCTGGTGGCCAGGAAATAATATGGAGATACACCGACGTAAACCCATAAACCAGACTACGTTATGGCAGATCAAAACGGTATCGACACAATGGACTTAGGGAAAGTAGTTGCCGTACGGGGGAGCGTGGTAGATGTTGAATTTGACCGGCAACTGCCACCGGTTTATACCCTGTTGCAGGCTGGAACTACAAACGAAATCCTGATAGAAGTTCAGTCGCAGCTTGATGCAAACCGGGTGCGTGGCATTGCCTTAACCCCAACTCCGGGACTGGCTCGTGGAGCAACCGTGAAATCGACGAAGGCACCTTTGCAGGCCCCCGTTGGGAGCAGCGTTTTAGGTCGTATGTTCGATGTATTTGGCCATCCTATTGATCGGTTACCGGCTCTTTCGGGAGTCGAATGGCGATCGATTCATCAACTGCCTCCGCCCTTGAACCGTCGCTCAACAAAAACGGAACTTTTCGAGACCGGGATCAAGGTAATTGACGTATTGGTTCCGCTGGAACGGGGCGGAAAAGCGGGACTATTTGGAGGGGCTGGTGTGGGAAAAACCGTCCTGCTGACGGAAATGATCCATAACATGGTCGGTCGTCATCAGGGAATCAGTATTTTTTGTGGTATTGGCGAGCGCTGCCGTGAAGGTGAGGAGCTCTATCGCGATATGAGTGAGGCTGGAGTTTTGCCGAATATGGCGATGATACTCGGCCAAATGAACGAACCGCCCGGCAATCGCTACCGGGTTGGACACACCGCCCTGACGATGGCCGAATATTTTCGGGACGATCAGCATCGGGATGTATTGTTATTGATCGACAACATCTTTCGGTTTATTCAGGCCGGTATGGAGGTGTCGGGGCTGATGGGGCAGATGCCATCCCGGCTGGGCTATCAGCCTACGCTGGGGACCGAGTTGTCGCGTTTGCAGGAACGTATCGCCAACACCGACACTGGAGCCATTACCTCCATTCAGGCGGTTTATGTTCCCGCCGACGACCTGACCGATCCGGCGGCCGTACATACGTTCTCGCACCTGTCGGCTTCCATCGTGTTGTCGCGTAAACAGGCCAGTGCGGGGCTTTATCCGGCGGTAGACCCCTTACGGTCCAGTTCCAAAATGCTTACCCCCGGTATTGTTGGAGAGCGGCACTATCAACTGGCGCAGGAAATTCGCCACACGCTCGCCCAATATGAAGAACTGGAAGATATTATTGCCATGCTGGGCCTGGAGCAACTCTCGCCCGAAGATCGGAACGTAGTAGTACGCGCCCGGCAGCTACAGCGCTTCCTGACACAGCCTTTCTGTACCACCGAATCGTTTAGCGGCATGGTCGGAAAGGTAGTATCCTTGTCGGATGCGCTGGATGGCTGCGAGCGAATTTTGCGTGACGAAGTGAAAGATTATCCCGAAAGTGCGCTGTACATGATCGGTAGAATCGATGACGCTACCGAAAAAATAGCAGCCTCTAAAACCAGCCGGTTGCCATCATGACAACTTCTCTGATACACCTGAAAGTGCTGTTGCCCGGTACGACGTTTGCCGACATTCAGGATGCGACACGGCTGGTTGTTGAAACGGCACAGGGAGCCTACGGCCTATGGCCTTCACGATTGGATTGCGTGGCGGCTTTAGTACCCGGTATTCTGACGTATGAAACGAAATCGGAAGAGGAATGCTATATGGCCATTGGTGAAGGAATACTGGTGAAAACCGGCCAGACCGTTCTGGTCTCAGTGCGTCAGGCAATTGCGAGTACCAGTCTGAGCCAGTTGCGTCGGGCTATAGAGACCGAACTTTTACAGCGAAACGACCAGGAAAGACGTGTTCATGAAGTTTTGTCGAAACTGGAAAGCGGCTTTATTCGACAGTTTGAAACGTTTCGTCGTACCTGATCGAACGCTATGAAAAACGCGGATAAGCAGTCGTCGTTTGCGCAGGAAGTCGACGGGAAAGCGCAACGGAAAGCCAGGGCTAAAGGGCAGTCGGCCAATCGGATCTGGGCGGGGCTGGGTTTATTTGGCATCATTGGCTGGTCGGTGGTTGTGCCTACGTTGCTTGGGGCTATTGTTGGCCGGTGGCTGGATGTTCATTACCCGGCAAAATATGCCTGGACACTAACGTTTTTGGTGGCTGGATTACTGATGGGGTGCCTGAATGCCTGGTACTGGGTTTCGAAAGAAAATGATGAAATAAATCGGCTAAACAATCATAAAGATGAATGAGATTCTGACCTTACTGCTGGTTGGGGTGGGTGGCGTTGCGCTGGGACTTGTTTTTTACGGAGGCCTTTGGTTCACCGTACGGAAAGGACTTTCATCGACCCAGCCTGTGCTTTGGTTTCCGCTCAGTTTACTCGTTCGCCTTGGTGTGACGGCTGCCGGGTTCTACTGGCTTGCTGCCGGACATTGGGAGAATGTGCTGAGTTGCCTGGGCGGATTTATGCTGGCTCGGTTGCTGGTAACTCAGCTTACCCGCCGATGGGATAATCGGAACCTGATTCGGGAAAGTGAGGTGGCTCCATGAGCCTTAGCCCCGACTTTACCGTATTCTGGCAATACGGCTTTGTTAAGCTTAACGAAACCATTGTTACTACCTGGCTATTGATGCTGGTTATGGTGGCGGGCTCGGCGCTGATTACCCGTCGATTGAAGGTTGGGCAACGGATTTCGCGCTGGCAGGCCATGCTCGAAATCGTGGTGCTTGGTATTCGCGATCAGATTGGAGATGTGGGCTTAAGCAACCCCAAACGCTACCTGCCTTTTCTGGGTACTTTGTTTCTGTTTATTGCCGTATCCAATCTCTGTACCATTTTTCCGGCCTACGATCCGCCAACTGGCTCGTTGTCGACAACAGTAGCACTGGCACTGGCGGTCTTTGTGGCGGTTCCTGTTTTCGGTATTGCCCGTCAGGGCATACCGGGCTACCTGAAAACCTATCTGGAGCCCACACCCCTGATGCTGCCGTTCAATATGCTGGGTGAACTTTCCCGAACCCTGGCCCTGGCCGTGCGTCTGTTCGGCAACATCATGAGTGGCGGAATGATTCTGGGTATTTTACTGGCTATTACACCCCTTTTTTTTCCGATAATCATGACGGCGCTGGGATTACTGACGGGGGTAGTGCAGGCGTACATTTTTGCCGTGCTGGCGACCGTATACATTGCTGCGGCTACAAAAGATACTGACGAAAACCTATCTGATAAGACAAGTAACGATTAATTATATGGATTCTATAACACTCATTGCCCTTGCCTCCATTGTGATGGCCGGTTTCACAACAAGCATTGGTTGTATTGCTCCCGCTTTGGCCGAAGGTCGATCGGTTACGAATGCATTGAGTTCATTGGCGCAACAGCCCGATGCGTCGTCAACAATTACGCGCACGCTGTTTGTTGGCTTGGCGATGATTGAATCGACGGCTATTTATTCGTTTGTCGTTTCCATGATTCTTCTATTTGCCAACCCATTCTGGAATCACTTTATCGAGCTAATTGGGAGGAAATAAGTTATGCCAATCGACTGGTTTACCGTGCTGGCGCAAGCGGTCAATTTTTTCATTCTGGTCTGGTTGCTGAAACGTTTTCTGTATGGCCCGATTCTACAGGCTGTCGATAAACGTGAACAGCAGATTAAAACCAGAATTCAGGAGTCCATGGCGAAAGAAACCAGGGCGCAGCAGGAAGAGAACGAATTTAAGGAGAAGATAGCCGCTTTCGACCGGGAGTCGGATGCCGAACGGGCGAGGGTAACGGCCGAAGTAGCTGCCCAACGTCAGCAGATGCTGGTCGATGCCCGTAAGGAACTCGATTCGGCCCGTGTAGGATGGTATCGGGCGCTTCGGGCCGATCAGCAGCAACTTGGCCAGCAGCTAAGTCGCCGTGTTCAGGAGGAAGTATTTTCCATTGCCCGCAAAGCCCTGACAGATCTGGCATCGGCCGATCTTGACGCGCAAATGGCAACCGAATTTATCCGACGAATGCGGGCATTACCCGACAAAACGGTTGCGAAGCTAAACGCAGCATCGGAAACCCTAAGCGTCTTAAGTGCCTTCGAACTGCCAATTGTTCAGCAAAAGGCTATTCGGGAGGCCATTCAGGAGAGACTATCACTATCGGCGCCGGTTCAGTTCAAAACCGATTCGACACTAATTAGTGGCATTGCGTTACGCACAAGCGGTATAGAGGTGGCCTGGAGCATCGACGATTACCTGACAACGATGGAAAAACAGGTGGCCGAACAAATTCCAACAACTCATGAATCTGCATCCGTACGTCGTTCCGGCTCAGCGCCCAGTAGCCACTGAGTCACCCGTTTCTGAGGCTATTGACCAGGCGCTTGCCGGACTTCAGCTAATCTGTAGTCAGTTTAGGCCTGAACTGACCGCACAAGAGGTGGGTCGGGTTACAATGGTAACAACCGGAATTGCTACTGTAGAAGGGCTACCTGGCGCAGGAGCTGATGAATTACTGGTCTTTTCGACCGGCTTGTATGGCATCGCGTTCAATATCGATCCGGACGAACTTGGCGTTGTGTTGTTGGGTAATTATTGGGAGTTGCAGGTTGGTGATGCCGTTCAGCGTACGGGGCGTGTCGTAGATGTTCCGGTAGGCGAAGCTTTGCTGGGGCGCGTTATTGATCCGCTGGGTAAACCGCTCGATAATCTGGGACCGGTTGCAACAACCGAGCGGCTGCCTGTCGAACGGCCATCGGCACCCATAATGGATCGGGCACCGGTTACCCAGCCGCTGCAAACGGGCATTAAAGTGATTGATTCGTTGATTCCGGTTGGGCGGGGCCAGCGCGAGTTAATTCTCGGCGATCGGCAAACGGGAAAAACGGCTATTGCCCTCGATGCCATTCTGAATCAGCGGGGGCAGGGCGTTCGTTGTGTATATTGTGCCATTGGCCAGCGGACATCGTCTGTAGCCAAAACCCTGGCCAGCCTCCGCGAGAAAGGAGCAATGGATTATACGACCGTGGTGATCAGCGAAGGCAACGACTCGCCCGGACTGACCTACATTGCTCCTTATGCCGCCACCAGCATTGCTGAGTATTTTATGGAACAGGGGCACGATGTACTGATCGTGTATGACGATCTGACGCACCACGCCCGCGCCTACCGCGAAATATCACTGTTATTGCGTCGGCCGCCGGGCCGGGAGGCTTTTCCGGGCGATATTTTTTACCTACACGCCCGACTGCTGGAACGCTCTACGCATTTATGTGCAGAACGGGGCGGAGGATCGCTTACGGCCCTGCCTATCATCGAAACGGAAGCGCAGAATCTGGCCGCTTACATTCCAACAAACCTGATTTCCATTACCGATGGTCAGATTTATCTGTCACCAAAACGCTTTGAAATGGGGGTTTTGCCCGCAGTCGATGTCGGAATGTCGGTGTCGCGGGTGGGCGGAAAGGCGCAGCGAGTATCCTATCGAGCCGTTGCCGGATCGCTCAAACTGGCTTATGCACAGTTTGAGGAACTGGAGTCGTTTTCGCGATTTGGTACCCGACTCGACGAGCCAACCCGCCGGATTATCGACCATGGCAAACGAATACGATCCTGTTTCAATCAGGCCGAGTTTGAGCCTGTTTCGGTTCCGGCCCAAATTCTGATTCTGCTTAGTTTGTCAGAAAAACTGTTCGATCAGGTGCCTTTGTCTGCCATGCGTCAGGCCGAACAGCACCTTCGGCAAGCTGCGGAGCAGCTACCGGATGGACTGCAACAACGCCTGCTTGGGGCTGAGCCTTTGTCTGTCAATGATCGGAAAACGTTGCTTACGCTCGCCCAAACCACGCTGACAACGTTTTATTCGACACCCGAAAATGCCCAGATGCCATGAGCGAAACAATTGAAGGATTGCGTCGTCGGATCGACGGTGCCAGTTCACTGGCGTCGGTGGTTCATGCCATGAAATCGCTGGCAGCGTCCAATATCGGTCAATATGAACGATCTGTGGCTGCATTAGCAGACTATTATCGGGCCATAACCTTGGGGCTGACAGCCTGTCTTCGGCAGGCCAATCCTCCGCAACTGCCTAACCCGATGCATATGAAAGCCATTGTCAATGAGGTGGTTGTGTTTGGGTCTGATCAGGGCTTAGTAGGTCGTTTTAATGAAACGATTGCCGACCATGTATTGGAGACAATAGGTGATTTCTCCGGAAAAGTCCGTATCTGGACCGTTGGTGAAATGCTTTATCGGCAGTTGCAGGCACGAGGAAAGTTACCGGAAACCTCGTTTGCTGTTCCGCTTTCGGTAGGAGCGATCACGCCCCTGGTTGGGCAACTTCTCTTTAAAAGCCAACTCGATCGGGAGCAAACGGACCCCATGCGATTCTATCTGTTTCATAACCAGCCAACCGCGGGTGCTTCCTATGAGCCTGTGCATCAGCAACTTTTGCCGCTGGATAATGCCTGGTGGCAGTCAATAAAAACAAATCAGTGGCCGACCCGACAATTACCCGGCGTGTTAGGCGATCAGACTACAACGTTAAAAGCGCTCATCGGCGAATTTCTGTTTGTTTCAATTTTCAAAGCCTGCGCCGAATCGCTGGCAAGTGAGAATGCCAGTCGGCTGGCGGCTATGGAGCGAGCCGAAAAAAAATTGAATGAATCGTTGGAACAACTCAACCAGACCTATCATCGCTTACGCCAGACTAATATCGACGAAGAGTTATTCGATGTGCTGGCCGGATTTGAGGCTTTGGTAAAGCCGTAGACCTAATTGCTCTGTTGAGAATAATATTTAATACGTAGACTAGAAAAAATAAACAGTTTTTTGTACCTTTGCGGCCACGTTTTACGCGAGGGACGTGTCCCTCATCAAAACCAACAAGCACAAATGGCTGTTAAAATCCGTTTATCGCGTCGTGGACGCAAAAAAATGGCGATATACGACATCGTCGTGGCCGAATCTACATCGCCCCGTGATGGCCGATTCATCGAAAAAATCGGTTCGTATAACCCAAACACTGACCCTTCGACGGTCGTATTAAAGTCGGAACGGGCCGTACATTGGCTCCTGGTAGGTGCTCAGCCAACCGATACCGCTCGTTCGGTGTTGTCGCACGAAGGCATCATGTACCGCAAACATCTGCAGGTTGGCGTTAATAAAGGCGCGATCACGCAGGAACAGGCTGACGAGAAATACGCAACCTGGAAAGAAGATAAAGAAAATCGTAAAGCATCGGCTACCGATACAAAAACTCAGACTAAAGAGCAGCTTCGTGCGGCTCGGTTAGAAGCTGAGAAGAAAGTAAACGAAGCACGTGCCGAAGCGATCTCCAAGAAAAACAAAGTAGAAGAGCCCGCAACGGATGTTGCCGCAACGGAGGTTGCCGCAACGGAGGTTGCTGAAGCACCTGTGGAAGAAGCTCCCGCAGCAGAAGCATCGGCCGAAGAAACGCCGGCTGCGGAATAGTTTTTTAAGGAAATCTGTTACTAAAGAGCCTGCTCAGCAATGAACAGGCTCTTTTTGTAAATAACGCGGTAATAAAGCCGCATTGATAGGGAAAGGGCGGTTTGCCAGCCGCGTTATATATGACAAAAGACGACTGTTATCAGGTAGGCCATATTACTAAGACGCATGGCGTGAGTGGTGAACTGGTCCTTTTTTTAGATGTCGATAACCCCGACGAGTATGCTGATCTGGAATCGGTATTACTCGACGTTAGAGGGGAGTTGATTCCGTATTTTATTGAATCGATTGCCATTGTAAAAGGCAGCCGGGCCATTATTGCCTTTGAAGATGTCGATACCATTGAGCAGGCCGAACGGCTTATTAACTGCGGTGCCTTTTTGCCACTCGATGAATTGGAGCCCATTACGGACGAAACCCGATTCTATTTTCATGAAATTGTTGGCTATCGGGTTGTCGATGCCGAAGCCGGTGAGTTAGGTATTGTGCAGGGCGTTTATGCCATGAATGCACAGGACCTGATTGCCATGGATTATGAAGGCAGAGAAGTTCTGATTCCAATTAACAGCGATATCGTTCGGACAGTAGACCGCGCTACTAAAAAGCTCAACGTTACCTTGCCCGATGGGTTGCTGGCTATCTATATGGACGATAGCGGGAAAGATACGCCCGAAACCAACGGCGACGAAGCTGACGATACCGATGAGGATTGATATTATTACTTGCCTGCCACGGCTGCTCGATAGTTTTTTTGCTCATTCGATTTTGCAACGGGCGCAACAAGGGGGTCATGTAGAAGTGATCGTGCATGATTTGCGTGATTACACGACCGATAAGCACCGGCGGGTAGACGACTATGCCTTTGGCGGTGGAGCGGGAATGGTGATGCAGATTCAGCCCATTGCCAACTGTATTCGCTCGTTGCAGGCCGATCGTGCGTATGATGAAATTATTTACATGACCCCTGATGGCGAACGGTTGAATCAGAAAACGGCCAATACGCTCTCGCTGAAACAGAACCTGATTATTCTGTGTGGTCACTACAAAGGCATCGACGAACGGGCTCGTGAGCTATTCGTGACCCGGGAAATCAGCATTGGCGACTACGTACTGTCGGGTGGTGAACTGGCTGCCTGCGTCCTGTCGGATGCTATTATTCGGTTGTTGCCGGGGGTATTGAACGACGAAACGTCTGCTCTGACCGATTCATTTCAGGATAATTTGCTGGCTCCGCCGGTCTATACACGTCCGGCTGAGTTTGAAGGACATCGCGTACCCGATATACTCTTATCAGGTCATGAAGCCAAAATTGATGAGTGGCGCCACCAACAGGCGCTGGCCCGGACCCGCACCCGACGGCCAGACTTGCTGGATTCCTGATGATCCTAATTTTTCATAAACTGGATGGTTGATTTTGTGTTATAGCCATACACAAGGTCAACCATTCTATTTATGCAGGTATTAGTAATTGGAGCAACAGGAGGTACCGGAAAACAGGCCGTGGAGCAGGCCCTTCAGCGTGGCCATTACGTAACCGCCTTTGTGCGCGATCCGGCCCGATTACCTATCCAGCACGTTAACCTGACAATACTTGTCGGCGATGTATTGAAACCCGAAACCTTACTGCCTGCCGTTCGTCGTCAGGATGCCGTTTTCTGTTCGTTGGGAAGCCGTCCGGGACAGCATGATCAGGTGGTTGCCCAGGGTACAAAAAATCTGATTGCTGCTATGCAGCAGGCTGGCGTGCGCCGACTGTTGGTGGTGTCGTCGCTGGGTGTAGGGGAGAGCTATTCCGAAGCGTCGTTGCCCAGCAAACTGTTTATCAAAACAATTCTCAGCGGGGTTATTGCCGAGAAAGAAATTCAGGAAAAGGCCATTCGGGAAAGCGGCCTGGATTGGGTAATTGCCCGACCAACCCGACTAACCAACGGCCCTTTTACCGGGAAATATAGACTGGGTGAACAGCTATCATTTTCGACCTTCGCACTGCCGAGTATCAGTCGGGCCGATGTAGCCGCTTTTCTGCTGAACCAGTTGACGACTGATGACTATCGACACAAAGCTGTAATTATAACCGGGGCCTAGTTGCCCGAAACCAGTCTGAATACGGTTGTTTTATCGTCCAACAGCTTAAAATAGATTTCAGACTCGGCCCCTATGGAAAAAGAAGTTGAGAAATTCAGTTATTGGCTGGGTTTTCGTTCTTCAATTCCGTACTCATTCATCAATTCCCGGCCAAACGCCCGAATCACTTCAATAACAGGAATCACTCGTTGTCCTTTGTCGGTGATACTGTACTCTACATGAGGAGGTACAACCGGATATACCTTTCGGCTTACAAACCCGTGTTCTTCTAATTCCCGCAGTTGAGTTGTCAGCATTTTATGACTAATGTGCGGCAGGTATTTTTTTAGCTCACTATAGCGCATAACCTGCTTATTAAGCCGCCAAAGAATAGGCATTTTCCAGGTACCACCAATATGGGCCATTGCAAACTCAACCGGATTATAGTATAGTTTACCGTTGTGAAGAAAATCAGGCATAGTCTTAACTGTTTACTAATCAAACACTCTCTAAAAGGAGAGTATCACACTTCGGTGTATATATATTTACAAAGGTAAGCAGACTATCTACTTTTGTTCAGGTCAATCGACAAAAAAGACAAAGCAACTGATAGATCATGAGCCTTAAAGATCCAAACCTGGTTAATACCAGGCAACCCAAGCGCGTCGCTATTGTAATTTCAAATCCGGCCGTTTCGACCACAACTGGCTGGCCCGTTGGTTTCTGGTGGAGTGAGCTTACCCACCCCTACTACGAATTTGCGGAGAAGGGCTACGAAGTCGAAATTTTTAGCCCCAATGGGGGGAAGTGCGAACCCGATGCCATGAGCGACCCCAACGATGCGAGTGGCTATTCATCGTCTGACCTTATCTCGCAAGGGTTTATCCATACCGAAAAACTACGTGCCTTAGTCGATAACACGAAACCTGTCGCCGACCTGAACGTAGTCGATTTCGACGCACTAGTTGTGGCAGGCGGGCAAGCGCCAATGTTCTCATTTGAGAATGCTACCGACCTGCAACAGAAGTTTGTAGAGTTTTATGAAAGTGGCAAAGTGACTTCTGCACTCTGCCATGGAACGGCTATCCTGCGCTATGCCAAACTGAGCAACGGCGACTATCTGGCCAAAGGCAAGACCGTAACGGGCTTTGCCAATGTTGAAGAAGATTTTGCTGATAACGCCGTTTGGGAATATGGTTTGCTTTCCCGCGATAAACACGTGATGCCGTGGCGGATTGAAGACGAACTGAAAAAACTTGGAGCCAACTACGTACAGGCTGGCCTCTGGCGGGGTTTTGCTATTCGGGATGGTAATTTAATTACGGGTCAGCAAAACTTCTCCGGTGCCGAAACGGCAAAGGCAATCATCGAAGCGCTGGGCGAATAATGCTAAAAACCGGGTAGGTTTTAAAGCCTGTCCGGTTTACAACTCCGACATGAAAAAACGCATCTTACTAACGGGCGCCACATCGGGCATTGGTCTGGAAATTGCCAAAGGCATTGTAGAAGCTGGCCATCAACTCATCTTTACGGCCCGCAACGAAAGCAAAGCCAATAGCCTGAAAAATAGCCTTTTGGCCGATCACGCTGGTGCCGATGTAAGCTATCTACTTTGCGATTTTGCCTCTCTGACTTCCGTGAAAGCCTGTGCCGGGCAATTTCTGGCTCAATATAACCACTTGGATGTGCTCATCAACAATGCGGGTGTATGGGAAATGGAACGGAAAGAAAGTCAGGATGGTATCGAGATGAATCTGGCTGTCAATGCGCTGGCTCCGTTCCTGCTGACGCACCTGCTCCTGCCAGCCCTGAAAGCCGTTCCCGAAGGCCGGATTATCAATACATCGTCGATGGCGCACCGTCGGAACATTCTGGAACTGAACGACCTCGAATGGCGCAATCAGCCCTACAATGGCGTGGCTACCTACTCACAGAGCAAACTCATCAATCTGTTGCACTCGCTGCAATGGGCGAAAGAGCTGGCCGGGACCCAGGTTACTGTCAACACGGTGCATCCGGGCTATGTGCAGAGCAACCTGTTCAACAACATGGGCCAGCGCGACTGGAGTCAGGTGCCACCAGCCAGCGATGGAGCACGTTCGGCTCTTTATGCCGCTCTCAGCCCTGACCTGGCCGGAGTTAGTGGGAAGTATATCTACCACGAACGCGAAGACCAGCCTACGCCAATGGCTCAGGACGAAGCGCTGGCGCAAAAAGTCTGGGAAATTAGCGAACAGTATGTGTCTTCGTTCCTGCTCGAACGTCACATATAGGTCAAAAATGGGGAAGTCCCATCTTTCATTTTTTTATACACAAACCACAATGACAACACAGGAAATCGCCGACCGTTTGGTGGCACTCTGCCAGGAAGGCAAGTATGAACAAGCTCAGCGCGAATTGTATGCATCGGATGCCAAAAGCATCGAACCTGCCAGTGCACAGGGGATGCAATCGGTAGAAGGGCTGGACGCTATTATCGCCAAAGGCAACCAGTTTCAGGCTATGATTCAGGAAGTTCACGGCGGTAGCGTGGGCGGCCCATTGGTAGCCGGTAATCAAATCGCTATCACCATCGGTCTTGACGTAACCTTTAAAGATGGTAACCGCATGAAGATGGACGAAATTGCGGTATACGGCGTACAAGATGGTAAAATCGTTCAGGAGCAGTTCTTCTATTAATCGAAAATGCGAATACAACAGTAGCGGAGCAATTCGCCCCGCTACTGTTGTCTGGTTATCAACAAATCACGCATGAATATTGCAATTCTTGGTGCTGGTAACATCGGTGGTACGCTGGCCGAAGGCTTCGCCAAAAAAGGACACCGCATCGTTCTGGGCGTTAGAAATCCCGACGATTTCAAGGCTGATGCCTTATTGGCAACCTACCCCAGCATTACGGCTCACTCGGTATCAGAAGCGGCTCTGGTGGCCGATTTGATTATCGTCAGTACCCCATCGAAGGCTGTGGTTGAGGTGGCTAACCAAATCGGGTCGGCCAAAGGTAAATACATCGTCGATGCCACCAACGGACCCATTGGCACGCCCGATTATCCCAATGCAGTAGCGGCCCTGAAAGCCATTACGGACTGTAGCGATGTTGTGAAATGCTTCAACACAACAGGTTTCGAGAACCTAAAAAACCCCAGCTACAACGGCGAAGGTATCGATCTGTTTATGGCTGGCAGCAGCCAGGAAGCCAAAGAAACCGTCCGCCTGCTGGCTCTTGAACTAGGCTTTTCTGAATGTTATGACCTTGGCGACGACGCTAAAATTGGGCTGGTCGAACAACTGGCCTTTGCGTGGGTAACGCTCGCTTTTGCTAGTGGCCTGGGTCGCAACTTCGCGCTCAAAGTAGTGAAACGTTAATTTCTCTCCATTTCACGCTCCTCTCCATCACCTGCAATGCGCGGGTAAGGGAAGGCTTTGGCCAAATCTGACAATACAGCCATGAAGAAATTATCTTATCAGGTTTATTATTGACCGTAATCTTTATTTAGCGGATAGGACGCAACGGCGTACCGCGCTGTTGTTAAGACCTTTCCTGTAAAATTCTGAACCGCACAGGGGTGGCATCTTTATAGAAAAAGCAGGAAGCCCCACCGTTTTCTACTACGATAGCAGTTCTATGAGATTTTATTTTATAACGCCTTGAAAATCAATGGTAACAGCTGTTTCGGTCATATCAGTTAAATTCATTATAGCATGACCAGACTTATTTTTCTCCTCTGTCTCATTGCCTCGTCCGCACTGGCCCAATTGAATGAAAGCGATACGGCCCGGTTTCAATTACGAGCTTCGCTGACGGGTAATTTTCAGCAAGGCAACGTGGAGGTGACCACCGTGCGGGGGAAGCTGGATTTGGTTACGTCGCCCGTTCGGTCGTGGGTGTTCAAGTCGCAGAATTCCAGTTTGTATCAGTCGTTCTATTCGGCTAAAGCCGATAACGACCTCTTTAGCCGGAATTACCTCTACTACCGCCCCGAACGCCGGATTTACCCGTTTGCTATCGCCTACGTTTCGACCAACTACCGCCGAAAAATCGACCTGCGCTATTTTGCCGGAGCCGGAGCCACCCTGCAACTCATCTGCAAACCCCAAAACGTACTGAAACTATCGGCGGGAACTGTTTATGAAAACACCCGCTTTTCGGCTGATACTTACAACGAGGCCCATTACAACGGTTCACAACTTATTGACCTTTGGCGCGGCACGGTCTGGCTGGGCGGCTGGCACTATTTGCTCGACAACCACCTGCGGCTTTACTACGATGCCTACTACCAGCCGACCTTTTCGGATACCAACAACTACCGCTGGCAATACGACATCGGGTTCGATTTCCCAATCTGGCGAGGGTTGGCTTTCAATGCGCTCTACACCTATACGCATGAAAATGTGGTCGTTACAAACATTTATCCTGACGATAAAATCCTGACAGTTGGTTTATCGTACACCCTCCGCAAACTCCAAGGTCGATAAAAGTTGACATTATACAACATGAAAGCATCTGACAATCAACTTCTTTTCCTGGTGCTGGCTTTGCTGGCGGGCGGTATGATTCCGTTTCAGAGCGCCATGAACAGCCAACTGGGTCGCAGCCTGCAAAGCCCTTACTTTTCGGCCCTTACGGTGTTTGTGGTGGCCGCCATTGGGCTAACGATTTACAACCTGGCCTCTCAGCAAACCGTACCGGCACTGACTCAATTTTCTGATGCTCCTAAATGGAGCTATCTGGGCGGAGTATTGGGGGGCAGCTACATCCTGCTCATTGTGATTTGTGCGCCTAAGCTCGGAATCGGTAATGTGACTATTATGGTTTTGCTGGGTCAGATACTGGCGGCTATGCTTATCGACCATTTTGGGCTGTTGAATGCCACGCTTCACCCCATCAACTGGCAACGGCTAATAGGAGTGGGGTTACTCATCGCAGGCGTATACATTGTTAGAAAGTTTTGATCAGTTTATTAGTTATCCAACTCTGTTAATAACGATGATTATTGCAATTATTGGCTCCGGTAATGTGGGTGGTACTTTAGCCCAACGCTTTCTTGAAGTGGGCCATACCGTATTGATCGGAACTCGTTTTCCGCTTTCTGAAAAATCGATCAAACTAGCTACCAAAATCGGAGAAGACTGCTTTGCTTCCCCGGCTGGTGCGGCTGCGCAGGCTGATGTTATTGTGCTGGCAACCCCTGCTATGAAAGCAGTAGAAGTAGTGAAGGAATTGGGCGACACAACGGGCAAAGTTATCATCGATACAATGAACATCGTGCGGGGCGTGGGACCGGCAGGATTCAGCAACACCGCTGATGCTGTTCTGGCCAATACGGTCACTCGCGATGTGGTAAAGTGTTTCAACACCACCGGCTTTGAAAACATGCTCAATCCGCAGTATGGCGAACAGGTTGCCGATATGTTTGTAGCCGGTGATAGCCAGCCAGGAAAAGCCGTTGCGACCCAATTGGCAAAAGAAATTGGCTTTGCTCAATGCTACGACCTGGGTGGAAACGATACATTTACCCTCATCGAACAACTGGCTCTAAACTGGATTAATCTGGCTCTTTTTCAGGGTTATGGGCGCCGAATAGCCATAAAGCTCCTGACGCCTTAAGCATAGCCAGGTGCAGTCAGTTACTGGACGAAGGTTTGAACAGAAACTACGTAGGACGTTAATCAGATGGATTATTTCTCCAAATCACGGATCGAGGCCTTCAGCGACGGTGTTTTTGCGATCATTGTAACGCTGCTGGTATTGGAAATCAAGGTGCCGCATCTGGAGCAGCCAGAGTCCGTTGCCGAATTATGGCGGGCATTGCTGGGGCTGATGCCCAAAGTGATTAGCTGGATTATCAGTTTCCTGATCGTATGTGTAATTTGGGTAAACCATCACCGGATTCTGAGCCAAATTGAGCATATTACGCACGGTTTTTTCTGGCTCAATGCAGTGCTACTCCTCTGGTGTTCGTTCATTCCTTTTCCAACTGCACTCGTCGGTGATTACATCAGTAATCCACTGGCCTTATGTGCCTTCGGCATCATTCTGGCTCTCATGGCCCTAACATTCACCATTATTCGGTGGCATGCGCTGGCGCATCCGGCTGTATTGAAGCCAGGCACCGATTTGGGCCATTATCGCACAGCCACTACTCGTTCTCTTATTTTCGGGCCAGGGTTATATATGGCAGGGTCGGGGTTGGCGTTTGTCCACCCCTGGCTTTCAGTAGGCATTTATGCCTTCATCCCGCTTTATTTTATTTTCTACAATTCGGCTCGAACTGTAGAGGGTGTATCCTGACGGAAAGCCAATACCGCTACTGTTTAGTTAAGCGGATGCGAACTAACGATCTTGCAATCGCAACGTTTGGTTCCGGCGGGCAGGGTTACGGGTTTGTCGAAACTACTGTTGGGTTCCAGCGTTCGCGAAAACGTGGTGAACTTCTCTTTCAGTAAATTCCCCGATTCGTCGTAGGCTTTGATGTTGACCGATACATCATTATGCGAACGGGCCGACAGGTTGTTAACCACCACGTTTACTGTTGACGTAACCACTACATTGTCGACCTCTGAGCAGTCGACGGTCAAGTCAATGGTTTGCGGAGTGAATGATGTATTGTTATAGCGGGAAATAAAAAACAGTACGATACCGCCCACAATAACAACAATCACTAGCAGTCTTATTAAGGCTTTCATCGCTTATTCATTCAAATTGTTGTTGGCCTCCTCCTGTTGTCGTCGTTCTTCTTTTTCGCGCCGTTTTCGTTCGCGCCGTTCCTGCCGAAGTTGCTTTCGGGTTTTTACGGTATCGGTCGGAGCCTGTTGGCCCGGTATTGGCTCTGTTGGGGTGAGCTGAGCGTTTGGTTGTTCGTCGGTCTGATTCTCCTTGTCGGTTTTGTTTCCTTTAAATAAACGCCGGAAGAAATTGCCAATACCCGTTCCTTCATCGTTGTCATCAATACCATCGATAGGATCGATCATCAGGCTATCGCTCGGAAACAATGAATCGACCGGTGCAATCTGACGACGTAGTCCTTCGCGCAACCGTACATCATAAAAACCGTAAGCGCCCGAATCGGGTGCAGTTAGTCCACGACGGGCCATAATGCGACCAATCAGACGGAAGTAGCCGCGAACATTGCGGGCCTGTAGGGTGCCATCGGGTAAAAACCAGTCGAGTGCGCGTTTGGGGCGGGGTACAACGAAAGCCAGAAAAATACTTTCTCCCAGATTTAAATTGGACGGGCTCTTCGAAAAATAATAACGGGCCGCTTCACCAATACCGTAAATATTACGACCCCATTCAATAATATTCAAATAGACCTCATACATCCGCTCTTTGGAAACGATATGTTCGTTTTCGATGAGCCACACGATCAGGATTTCTTCGACCTTGCGCGACAGGGTTTTGTTTCGATTCAGGAAGACGTTTTTAACCAACTGCATCGAAATGGTACTGGCTCCGCGTTTAAACGATTTCTCCTTGAAATTCGTCGCAATCGACACCCGGAAGGCTTTTTCGTTGAAACCGTTGTGGGTGAAGAAATTATAATCTTCCGATGTTAACAGGGCATTGCGCAGATCGGGCGAAATTTGTTCCAGTGGTGTGTAATCCGGGTTTTCTGGTCCAACCACAATATCCCGAACGGGCTTATCTTTTTCGTAAGGTGTATAAACAAACGGATGATTGATTTCGGCAAAATCAGTCTGCTCCATTTTCAGGATTTTGAACCCGTCGGGCGTCAGTCCTGAATTGAATTGTACCGAATCGGGCAGCGACGTATCCAACTGAAACGACATATCGTATTTCAGCTTACCTGCCACCTGCATACCTTCCAATGATTCGAACAATCCCTGTGGAAATGAATTGAACAGGGCCTGCGCATCCATCTGATCGGTATGGAGCTGTGCTTCGTAAATCTTAACCGGCTTTAGTGTGTATTTCAGAAATGGACGCGCACTTACTTCGCCTAGCTTAAGTACCGACGAACTATCGATCCCGACATAATTTTCGCCCACAAACATATGCATGTCCATTGACGCCTGCGGAACCAGCACATCGGTACGGGCAATAGCGGGGTGATTAATACGCAGATTCCGAACCGAGCCTGCGCCTTCCAGTCTGAATTCGCCCCCCGACCGGTCAACATCGTTCAACTGCGCCCGAACGGTGTCGGCCTGTAATTTCAGGTTGAAGCGTTTCTGAATGTATGGTAATTCGAGTGGCTTTCCGTCGGCATATAAGGCCAGATTATACTCCCGGTTGGCGGGATCGGCTGTACCTGCAATGTGCCAGATTGCCTGATTTCCGTTGAGTTTCAGCGTCGATGTAACGTTTTCGTTTTTGATCGTAGCTGTTTCGGTCAGCAGGTTGAGGGTATCTTTGTTGTCCATCCCTCTGAATTCCAGATTGCTGATATTCAGATCATCAGGGATTTTAGACAGGATATTGTCGATCAGGTTTTCTGCCACATTCGACAAATCGGTTTTGCGGCTGCTGGTGGTTGCGGTTGAATCGCGTTTCCGGCGAAGCAGAAAATCGATATTGGTCAGCGAATCGCGTTTGATAACCTGAACAAGGCCGTTTTCGAGCGTCATGCCCGATAAGCCTACTTTTCCTACCAGCAGTGGCCAGAACCGGACCGAAATTTCGACCCGCTGAATCCGGGCCAGGCTGTCGCGGTTGTCAGGAACGACTGAAATATTACTGAAGGCTAACGAACTCAACCCCGTAAATCGGGCTGAGTCGATCCGAACGTTGAGGTTGTAGTCTCGCTTGGCTTTGCGGATGGCCCGGTCGAGAGCCGTTTGCAATAGGCTTTCGCGCTTCGAATAAGCAATTCCTGCTCCTATGCAGCCTAGCAAAAAAATACTTAAAAATACCCATCCCGCAATTCGGAGGGCTTTACGTTGACGATACGTCATGCTATGTCACTATTCGCGAGCTGCAAAGATAGATGTTTATTGGCAAAGGGCGAAGGAGATGGCAGGGGAGCAGGGATGGCGGGGTGGTGGTATAGTTTGCCTCCTCGTAACCCCTCTATGCTACCTCTGCCATTTCACCTACACTCAAAAATCCAGATGACAATTGGTCCAGCCGTCGTCGAAACGAGTGCCAAACTGTTCGTAGAAACCAATGGCGGGTTTGTTCCAGTCCAGCACCTGCCACATCATGCCAGTGCAGTGGGTTTTATGAGCCTGTTCAATCGTAGCGTCGAGCAGTAGTTTACCGATGCCATAGCCCCGAAAATCTTCGGTAACGATAATGTCTTCCAGATACAGGCGTTTGCCTTTCCAGGTCGAATAACGGAAGTAATATAGCGCCAGACCGACGATTTTCTGGGTTTCAGAGTCTTCGGCAACCAGCATGCCAAACAGCGGATTTGCCCCAAAGCCATCGTCGGCCATCTGTTCGGCAGAATTGCTGACCTGATCGGCCGCTAGTTCGTAAACGGCAAGTTCCATAACTAAGGCAAATGCCTGCGGAATGTCGGCACGCGTGCCGGGACGGATTGAAATCATGTAAGTGTAGAGGGTATATAATCGATAGATTATTACTACGTGTGGCGAAATTAATCAATCTTCGTTGAGTATCTTCTTTTGCCATTTTTCCAGAACAGACCGAAAATCGTCGGGGAGATCCGAGTCGAACTGGAGCCATTCGCGGGTGCGTGGATGCACAAACCCCAACGATTTGGCGTGTAGCGCCTGCCGGGGCAATAACTTAAATGCGTTTTCAACGAAGGCTTTATAGCTACCTACGGGATTGCCCCGCAAAATCCGATCACCGCCATACATGGCATCGTTGAACAGCGGATGGCCAATATGCTTCATGTGGGCCCGAATCTGGTGGGTGCGGCCCGTTTCCAGATTACATTGTACCAAGGCTACGTAGCGTAACGTTTCCAGCGTTTTGTAGTGCGTTACGGCCCACTTGCCCTTGGTTTCGTCGTCGTAGATGACCTGCACTTTTCGGTCTTTCATACTGCGACCAATATAACCTGTAATGGTTCCGGCGGCAGGTTCGGGAATTCCCCATACCAGCGCCGTATAGGTCCGTTCGATACTGTGGTCGAAAAATTGCCGGGCCAGGTGGGTCATGGCATATTCGGTTTTGGCAATCACCATCAGGCCCGATGTATCTTTATCGATTCGGTGTACTAGTCCAGGTCGGATTTCGCCGTTGCGCGAAGTGGGCAGATTCTGAAAATGAAAGACCAGCGCGTTGACCAGCGTACCATCCCAGTTGCCATGCGCCGGGTGGACCACCATGCCCGCCGGTTTGTTGAGCACCAGCAGTTCGTCGTCTTCGAAAACGATGGTCAGCGGAATATTCTCCGGCTTAATATCGGTGTCGCGCGGGGGGTGCGGCAGCGATACCGTAATAATATCCGAAGGCTTGATTTTATAGCTGGCTTTAGTTGGCTTGCCGTTAACGCGCACCGACTCGACATCGATAGCAGCCTGAATTTTCGTGCGCGTGGCATTCTGGAGCCGATCCATCAGGAACCGGTCGATCCGCAGCAGGCTCTGTCCTTTATCGACAACAATGCGGTGATGCTCGTATAATTCGTCGTCTTCGGGTAATTCGTCTTCCGTTTCCGCTACCATTTTCTCAGATTTGCAGATGTAGCGTGGCCGGAAGGCCGCGTAGCGCTACTAACCTTATGAACCCGCAAAAGTACGGATTATGAACGAACTTGCCCGTCAACTATCCGGTTTAGTGGGCAATTCGCCCATACAGTTTCTGGAAAATCCCTTTCCTGAACCCGTTGCTATCCGGCTTTTTCTCAAACGCGATGATTTGTTGCATCCGCAGGTATCGGGCAATAAGTGGCGAAAACTTAAGTATAACCTACTAGTGGCTCGTGAGCAGGGGCTGGACACACTCCTGACGTTTGGAGGAGCCTATTCCAATCATCTCTTTGCGACGGCTGCCGCCGGGCAGGCGTTTGGCTTTAAAACCATTGGCGTGGTGCGTGGAGAGGAACTGGCCACCGTACCACGCAATCCAACCTTGCAGTTTTGTGAATCATGCGGGATGCGGCTCCATTTTGTCGACCGCAATACGTACCGACGAAAAGAAGAGCCTGATTTTGTGCAAAATCTAACCGCGCAATTTGGCCCCTGTTATGTGCTGCCTGAAGGTGGTACAAATGAGCTGGCGGTTCGCGGCACCGCCGAAATCATTCCCGAACTACTTAGGCAGATGACTGTACCACCGGACTATGTAGGCTGTCCAGTAGGAACAGGTGGTACCATAGCAGGCTTGATCCAATCGGCTCCTGCCTCAATGACCATAATCGGTTTTTTAGCCTTAAAAGCGCCGGATTTCCAATTGCCAATCGATAAGTCCACAAGCCAGTATCAACTGAAAACGGGCTATTCATTTGGCGGCTATGCCAAAACAAAACCCGAACTGCTGGATTTCATTCGGGCGTTTGAGCAGAAGACGGGTGTTCTGCTGGATCAGGTGTATACCGGAAAAATGATGTATGGCATTTATGATCTGGCCCGGCAAGGCTATTTCCCAGAAAATGCGGTTGTTGTAGCGGTGCATACGGGCGGTTTGCAGGGGCGCAGCGAAGCAGTAATGGGATGAGGAACAGGCTATTGACTGCCTGGAATTATATAGCTACAGAGCTTTTTGATAAAAATGTATTAAGAAATTTGTGTGCATTATTTGTGCAATAATTTACTTATGATGAAAGGATGTATAAATTGCCGCTCCAATTTTTCTATGTAAAATGATTCATATACCACAAGTGGCCATGCGGTTCTTTGTTCTATTCTTCTCTTTTCATCTCTATTTTTTCATTCAGCCCTGCCAGGCACAAGATTGTAGCCTGATTCAAAAAATTGAAGCAAGTAATGGTGTTGGTTATATGGCTGTTATTGATACACTTACGGAAGTCGATTCTACACACAATCAGCTATATATGCTCATGTTAGGAAAGACTGTATCTAAAATCGATACCACGTATCTACTCAATATAGGATTAAATGCAACTGGTGTATCAGAAAACGGGCGTTCAGAAGGGATTGTGCTCCAATTTGGAGATGGGTCTACGATTTCCAGGCCAAATCAGGCATTGGATGTGATTTCAATGCCAAACAAT
Source organism: Spirosoma sp. SC4-14 (assembly GCF_037201965.1). Classification (NCBI taxonomy): domain Bacteria; kingdom Pseudomonadati; phylum Bacteroidota; class Cytophagia; order Cytophagales; family Cytophagaceae; genus Spirosoma; species Spirosoma sp. SC4-14. Next base: position 3,031,972 of record NZ_CP147518.1, read on the forward strand.
CAGGCAATATTATCTGTCTTGATGGATTTGTCTTCCGCTGAAATCGCTCAAATGAAGAACAAATTACTTGCGAATGTTACCCTGGCATCCAGCACAGTTGTTTTAGCCGAAGGAGTAGCAAAATCGGTGCGAATTGTAGCCAGTTGTTTACCCGTTATGTGGTAAATTCCGGGCTAAGAGGCTTATCTTTTTACTCAATAACCAGAAACGCTATGAAAACAACAGCATACTTTATCGTCTTTACTTGTTTGCTAAGCCTGGCCAGCCAGGCTCAGTCGCTGGCGCCTGCCCGAATTCATTTCTTAAATACGATGGTTGGATTGAATGCTGAGCTTAGAATGGGCACTGATGGCCCCAAACAGTCAATCGTTATAAAGGCCCGCCATTGGATTACGGTTCAGGTAAAGGGCGATAGTTTAGGTTTTTTAGTTGATGATAAAACCTACTTTTTGCACTTCGAACCCAACAGGCAGTATTACTTCATTATTCATAAAGCTCACGATTCCCGCCCTGTGATTACCGAAAAGTCAGAGCGCGAATTTATTCTGACAGCCAGCGCTGAATCAGTCAAAGGGCCGGAAGAGTTTACAGTTGACAAAGTCACCAATTGATTTACGGCTGGGCACAGTAAAATTGACCTAATCACTATGGCTAGAATAGTCTATTCAAGAACGCTTCAGATAAGTCCTGAAAAGAAAATTGAGTTGCTTGGATTTAATTGCGATACTGATTCAGAACTGGAAATAGACGAACGGTTGGGCCCTTTTTCCAGCGATGCTACTGTTAAGTACAGCAACGTCAGAGATCCGTTGAGCGAGTTCTGGAACATGACAGAAACAACATGCGTAGCTGAGTGCTGTGGGATTGATGCTTTTGATATTAGTCCAGAAGCGATAGTCGATGCGGTTAAAAATCTTGATAGTAATACGCTGATCAGGCAGTTGGAACGAATACAGGAAGAGGTATTGGCTAGTGACGCCCAACTAATTAGCTATAATCGACTTAACTACAACTTCGCAAGAGTATCGTTTTTAGAACTGATGGATTATCTGATTACAGAAGTCAAACAGTGGGTTTAGAAGGAATCGTTTATGAATTTTTTGATGTGAGATTATAAAGGTAACCTTGTCAATTCTGAATAACTTAACATGATAGTCGATTATGCGATTGACCTTGCTACTCGTTTTCTGTTGTTTGACCTTAACCACCAAGGCTTTCAAACCCGAACCTGACTATTGGATTCGGCCCGATTCACTAGGGTTGAATTATGTTGAAAAACGATTAGTTACGCCTGATAAAGCGCAACTGCTTTCCTGGCTTCTCCCTACATCAGCCAGCAAGCCGCTTAAAAAGACGTTGATCATTGCTTATGCCGCAACAGGCAACATGGCTAACTGTGTCTACTATGCAGATGCCTTTTTAAAAGCAGGTTTTGATGTAGTCTTGTTTGACTACCGTGGTTTTGGGCACAGTTCAACGTTTGAAGTGGATAGCAAACGGTTTTACTGTGACGAGTTTGTAACCGACTTACAAACTGCTATAAAAGCCGCTAAAAGCCAGTTTCCGGGTAATAAAGTAGGGGTCTTATCTTTCTCAATCAGTACCCTCTTGGCTACCCTGGCTTATCAGCAAGTGCCTTTCGATTTCCTGATCGGTGACGGTTACGTGAGTAATCCAGCAGCTATTGTTGCTTATTGGAAGCGTGAAGTAAATCGGGAGTTTATCTTACCAAACAGCGCAACGACTTATTCGAATGCGGTGAGGAAAATCCGTTGCCCCATGCTGTTAATTGGGGGCACAAAGGATGAAATAACACCCCTGTCCGATAGCCAGCAAGTTATTACTCAGGCCCCACATCGCAGTCTGTTGACATATCAGGGCGATCATTTGCAGGCTACTCAAGTATGGAAAGAACAGGTGTTTGCAGATGGTTATGTTCGCCGGATTCGAAATTTTGTCGAAGGGGTATAATTAGCTGTTTTTAAGAATACAGATATTGTATAGCCTTTGATATATCTAATTTTAGCCTCTTTAATATAGGTATAAACTGAAAAAGTACAAGTAAATATATTGGCTATCCGACAAACAGAACAACCACTATGCCTCTAACTTCCCGGAGGCAACTAAAGCCCTACTGCACACTGGCGCGACGAAGCCGGTCGTTCATAGCCCAGCCCAGGCCCTGGTTGGGTAGGGGTTCGGCATAGATGACATCCACCGGCAATGAATCCAGCGTGCGCAGGTGCGCAAAGAGGTTTTTGGCAGCTTCGTTGAGGTCGCCGGTAGGGGACAAAACGCGCTGATGATCTTCGCGAATGCCACCGAATGGCTCACGAAACACTAAGGCACCTGCCCGGTTGTTGGGCGTTGGACTTTCGCCCGGTTGCAGCAGGATAAGCGGCTTGCGGGGCGCATAGTGGCTGCTTAACATGCCCGGCGCTTTAGGATTCGACGTCGAATGCGTGCGAACACTAACCGGCCCAATCACCGCTTCGATTTGCTCAATGGCCATGCCGCCCAGGCGGAACACTGTTGCCTGACCTTCTTCAAAACCAATAATGGTCGATTCGAGGCCAACGCTGGCGGGGCCACCATCCAGCACATACGGTACCTGATCGCCCAGTTGATCGGCAACGTGCTGAGCGGTAGTGGGGCTGATGTAGCCGAACGGGTTGGCGCTGGGTGCTGCCAGCGGGAAATTGAGCAGGTGCAGTAGTTTGAGGGTCAGCGGATGCCGGGGAATCCGAACGGCTACCGTAGGTAAACCCGATGTGACAAGATCAGGAATCAGATCGCGTTTAGGGAGCAGCAGCGTCAGCGGGCCTGGCCAGAACGCTTGGGCCAGTTGGTGCGCTGGTTCGGGAATGTCGGCAACAAACTGCCTGACTTTCTGAAGCGAATCGGTATGCACAATGAGTGGGTCGAAGGCCGGGCGGTTTTTGACCCGAAAAATGGTCAATACGGCATCGGGGTTGAGCGCATTTCCTGCCAATCCATAAACTGTTTCGGTCGGAATACCAACCACATTACCTGCCTCTAAAAACTCGGCTGCTACATGAACATCCGTGCCAATCTGCGTCATGGCCGCAAAGGTACGAAGATTTTCGGGTGGATGATGGTTTCAGATTTAGCCGAAAAATTTTCAAAAAAATTTACATGGCACTGTCCGGTTTTGCGTACTTCGTTCGTCTTAGTGCCGAAAATCAAATTCAATAGCGTTCAATCCCAAACCAAACAAATCTCATGGACAAATTTATGCTGCTGTTCCACTCACCCATGTCGCAGGAACAAGACTTTATGGCGCAGTCGCCGGAAGCGATGCAGGCCGAAATCGAAAAGTGGAATAAATGGATTGGCGGTATTGCCGAACAAGGCAAATTTGTAGGCGCCGAAGCGCTGATGCCCATGGGAAAACTCCTGACAAAAGGCGGACAGGTTGTTACCGACGGACCGTATACCGAAGGTAAAGAAGTAGTGGGGGGCTATGCACTCGTGAGTGCTGCCAGTATCGAAGAAGCCATCGAACTGGCTCAGGGATGCCCTATTTTTGATACCAATGGCACGGTAGAAGTTCGGCCGGTTGTTAACTTTGGCTAAACCATAGCCAGTTCCTCTTTGCTGGCCAGCAAAGAGGAACTCTCTTTTCAGGAATGCCTGACGTACCGTTGTATTCTGCTACCTCCAGTCAACTGGTCGACCATCTGTTTCGGCACGAAGCCGGGCGGATGGCTTCGGTATTGACGTGTCTGTTGGGTTTCGACCAGATCGAACTTGCCGACGATATTGTGCAGGAAACAATGGTGCAGGCACTGCAAAGCTGGCCTTTCCGGGGAGTTCCCGATAACCCAAGAGCATGGCTGTATCGGGTTGCGAAAAATAAGGCGCTCGATGTAGTTCGTCTCGAAAGCCGGTTTCGCCAGATCCGTTCAGAAGTCGAATACCTGCATCAACAGGAAAGCGTTGAAGCGATGATCAATCAGCACTTTTTCGATGACGAAATTACCGATAGCCAGTTGCGGATGCTGTTCGCGGTTTGCCATCCGGCTATTGGTGCTGAATCGCAGATGGCGATGTGCCTGAAAATACTTTGCGGTCTGAGCGTTCGGGAAATTGCCAGTGCCTTTCTGACCAGCGAAGAAACGATTACCAAACGGCTTTTCCGGGCTAAAGAAAAAATACGGCATGATGCCATCCGGCTCGAAGTACCTACTGGCTCGCAACTGGTTAGTCGGGTCGATTCGGTACTGAAAAGCATTTATTTGCTGTTCAACGAAGGCTATAACTCATCGCATCCTGATACACTTATTCGACGCGATTTGTGCGAAGAGGCTCTTCGGCTAGGCTTATTACTGGCCGAAACACCGAAAACGCAGTTGCCAACCGTTGATGCATTACTGGCACTAATGTGCTTTCAATCGGCCCGATTCGATGCCCGAACCGACGATGCAGGCGCTATCGTATTACTGGCCGACCAGGATCGTAGTCGCTGGAGTCAGGCTCTGATGCAGAAAGGGCATTATTATTTAAACCGGTCGGCAGCAGGCGATTTACTCAGTGAATACCATCTGGAAGCGGGTATTGCAATGCAGCATTGCATCGCTCCAGCCTACGACGCTACTAACTGGTCAACCATCCTGACATACTACGACCTGTTGCTGCGGATCAAACCATCGCCGGTAGTTGCCTTGCATCGGGCTGTAGCCGTGGCCAATGTAAAGGGGCCATCGGTCGCTATCAGTGAAGTTCTGGCACTTTGTGGTTTAGCGAATAACCATCTTTTTTATGCGGTTCTGGGCAATTTATATCAACAGAATCAGCAGCGTGAAGAGGCCCGAAAGTCGTATGAACGGGCGCGTGAGCTAACAACATCGGTGGGCGAACAAGCCCTGCTCGACCGTAAGCTGAAGCAACTGCAATAGGAGCACTGTGGCTGAGCGTGCAAACGACTTCGTTAAATCGAATTGGGCTGACGAAGGACTCTGAAGTGTTTAATCGTGGCTATCTTTACGGAAAAATACAGCCATGAATGAGCGGTTCAAGATATGGCTCAAGCGCGTAGGTTGGCTGGGCTTCTTATTTTTTCTAATTAAAGGACTATTATGGCTAATAATTCCATATTTGATAGCCAAAGGGGTGTTTTCGAAATAAGATCGGTATTCAGTTTACGGTGGCTCCGCCAATTAGCAATGTCTATTTTGGGCAGCACAACCGTAAACTGAATACCGTAAACTCTTTTAATGATGATGGCCGCCGGGGCCATGCACATGGCCGTGAGCAAGTTCTTCGGAAGTTGCATCACGAACGTCCATCACTTCAACATCAAAATGTAAATTCTGGTCGGCCAGTGGGTGATTACCATCAACGGTAACCGTATCGGGCCCAACGTTGGTAACGGTAATCAGTTCGCCATGATTGGTCTGAAATTGCATGCCAACTTCAACATTCTGGCCGCCAAAAGCCTGTTTGGGCACTTCCTGAATAAGCTGTGGGTTGCGTGTGCCATAGCCTTTTTCGGGTGCTACATCTATTTGAGTTTTGTCGCCTTTGGCCTTTCCTTCGAGGCCCTCTTCCATTCCTGGAATCAGGTTTCCCTTGCCATGCAGGTAGTAGAGTGGGTCGCGACCCTCGCTTGAATCGAGGATATTGCCTGCATCGTCGCGGAGTGTATAATGGATAGCGGCAACTTTGTGTTTGGTGATTTGCATAATAATAGGCTTTGCCGGTTGGTTATACGCTAGAAACAACCGAAAGGCAAAGTTTACCTTATTTGCTGAAAATTAATTACTCTGTGTCCCTTTATTTCATTGACCGCTTCCTCAGATTCAGTGCCATTGACTACCGTTTACGAAATATTTTCTCGGCCAATGTCGTTGGCATTCATACTGATCAGGTGATCGGTCTTATCCGATCGGATAAGTGTTGTAACATTCACAACTATACTCAACATGACAAACGGATTGAAATTGAGGTGGGCCATTGTGCTCGGCTTGTGCCTGGGCGTGGCAGTCGCAACAAATGCGCAGGATCAAAACTCGGCTGCTCAACCATCTACAGCCAGTACGATGGGAATGCCCGGTAGTGCCATGAAATCGGGCGTATCGACGGGGAAAGACCTGGCCATTAGCGCAGCTAAATCGGCCGACCACACTATTTTGTTCAGAGCATTACGGGTTTCGGGGCTAACCGAACAGGCTGCCAGTAAGGGACCCTATACGGTTTTTGCGCCAACCAATGAAGCCTTTGAAAAACTGCCAGAGGGTACACTCGACGAACTCCTGAAACCAGCTTCGAAAGCAAAACTGACAAAACTCCTGGCCTATCATGTTGTGAAAGGAAAACTCATGGCAGACCAATTGGAGGATGGTCAAAAACTGAAAACCGTTACGGGAGGAACCCTCACGGTCGGTAAACAGGGAGACACTATAACCATTACCGATGGTGCTGGCAACACCGCTACGATCAACGCCAGCGATGTTGAAGCAACAAACGGTATTGTTCATTCGATAGATACGGTTCTGATGCCCGCCGAAAAAGGGAAATAAGTTTTTAAAGGGTTAATGATCAGCAGAATCCGCTTATTCAATCAGTAAATAAGCGGATTCTGTATGTAGTGTCCCGAACAATATAAACGTCATTGGGTTATTCTCTCAAAGGAATGTTTGTAAACAAACCCTACACGAACGAAAGGAGGATGTTATGGCAAGTGAAGACAAGGAAGAGTTAATTCGGGCAAAGCAGGCAATCTCACCCGATGGTCTGGAGGATCAATCTGTTGAAGGAAATAGTGGTCCGGGTAGTGAAATAAATCCTCCCCAGCTTCCTGCCGATGAGTTGGAAGATGAATATATGGATGGGGATGAACCTGCCGCAAATGTGCGTGTGATGCACCCTAATCGAAACCCTAATCCGAAGCCTGATATTGATAAGCCAGCATATAGCTAACACTAGCTAACTACCCGGTAGCTCAGCACCCTCATCAGATCTTTGATGAGGGTGCTGTTGTTTTTGGGGACGAATAAATGCGTTTTCTGATAACCTGGGCCTGCATTTCTACGTTTACTAGTATAGACCATTCATGTTTAACCCTGCCGCGGTTCCCGCTTATTTGCAACGAGTCAACGCAGAACTGCATGGGCAGGTCTTGAAAATAGCTCAACGAAAATGGATAAGGATAAACGTAAAATTTGGATTGGAGTAGCCATTGTGGCTGCATTGGTTGTTTTGTTTTTTGTTGGTCGCGAGGTAGTTCGCTGGCAACAGACTAAGCAGGCCGCCAGGGTCAGTCATGAGCAGGCTATTCAGGAGCTAACTACGGCCCGGCAAACACTGCACCGGGTTTGCCGCTATGCCGATTCGGTTGGTATCGACACGAGTCGGATTGCCATGCCTACAACCGCTACTAAGGAAGAAATTGGTGACAGAACCGATCAACTGCTCATGGAAATTCGATATGGTAAAAAACCGTCGATGCTGGCCTTTGTCGGACTTGAGGAGCAAATAGATTCAAGTTGGGTTGATGAGGCCGATACCGCGTTTTCGCCCGCTTCGGTACCGAATGCAGCGTTTGCACCCTACAGTCAGCTGGTGGCGCATTATAATCAATTACGCAGCCGGGAAAAAACTAATCCAGCCGTTGCCGATTCGGTGCGGCTCATTCGGCAGACGCTAAACTTCTATCGGTATATCAACCGATTCAATCCCGAACAATTTGTCCTTGTCAACATACCGGCGGGAGAGCTGAATGTTTTCGACAAAACAGGCAGGCGTATGCTGCCAATGAAAGTTATTGCCGGGAAAAAAGATAAGCAAACCCCCTGCATGACTACCTATATCAAAGATATTGTGGCCTATCCGTACTGGAATGTCCCAAAAAGTATTGCAACGAAGGAAATGCTTCCGAAAATCCGGAACGATGTTGCGTTTTTGTATAACCAGAACCTGGAAGTGCTCGATAGCCAAAACCGCGTGGTCGATCCGGAAGAGGTCGATTGGGAAAGTTTGTCGGAAACCAATTTCCCGTATCGCATTCGGCAGGCGTCGGGTTGTGAAAATGCCCTTGGTTTAATCAAGTTCGATCTGGCTAATCCCTTAGCGATTTATCTGCACGATACCAACGGGCGGGATATGTTTACGCTCACGGCTGATCGGTGGCGTAGCCATGGGTGCGTTCGGGTTCAGAAACCCGTAGAGCTGGCCAATTTTGTGCTGGGAGAAACGAAATTCGATGCCAATTTTATGAACCGCTGCCTGATCGATCAGAAACCACAGACACTGTCAATTCCAAAACCGTTTCCGGTGTTTATTACCTACAATATTGCCGATGTCGACGGAGCCGGACGACTACATTTTTATAAGGATGTGTATGGTCTGGGAGATAAATAGTAACCGTATTGGCGTGAAAATGGCAGCGCATTTTCACGCCGGTTCTACGACTTACAGGAGGTAGGTCGATTTTTTCAGGTAGTCTTGGTTTGGAGCGTAGACAAACAGGCAGGTGCCGCCTTTAACTACCTGAATAATACTTTTGGAATCGGCATAGGGAACTGCCGGGCAACCCTGGCTGCGGCCTAACCGACCTGTTTTACGGATGAAATCCTCACAGGCATAATCAGCGCCGTGCAATACAATATTGCGGTTATAAACATTATCGTTAAAGCCTTTTTCCAGCCCTTTCAGTTGAAGTGACAGGCCATGTTTACCCATGTATGTATTGAGCGTCTGGTAAAAACCCAGGCTAGTCTGGAAAGAGGAGTTTATATTGGAAAACCGATCAGGAATCAGATCACCTGAGTTACGGCCGTGGGCAACATAGGTGTTGAAGAGAAGTTTTCTATTGGCCAGATCGACCACGTAGAGCCGTTTTTTATTGGATGGCTGGCTCAAATCGACAATTGATAGAATCGACTTGGTTGTGTCTATTTTTTGCCAGCCCCGTAAGGCATATTCAAAAACATTTTTCCGCAAACCTGACTTAGCCAGATCGAGTTGATCATATATATCGAGCCGGGAATTGGTTTTTGCCTTGGTAACTGGGAGGGAAGCAGGGGAGGCTGCTACAACAGTACGGGTAGATTTTAGTCCGAGTCCGGTGCCTGCAAAATACGCAAATGCAAGTGCAGCCAGAAGCCAAGCGACTTTCTTCATAGACAAAGCAGGGTGTTTTGGGATTTTATGACGGAATGTACTAATAAAACGCTAAAACACTCGTTTTAATTCGCTAAAAGACTATCTTTTGCTCCAAACAGGTGCTATGACCTCCTACGAAGAAGCTGTTCAGACCGAACTAACTCGCTGGCAATTAGCCATGCAGAAACCACCAACCCGGTTTGGGAAATTGTCGACATCCGTACAACGGCGGATGAATAAAATAATTCCCAAACGGGTCCATCAGGTCATTACGGCAACCATTAAGCAGATGACGCGGGCGGTGTTATTTGGCGCTGAATTCCTGACCCGATTGCCAGAGCCAGGCCTTACTCTGCCGCAACGGGAGTCGGCCGTGATTGCCCGAATTAACTTTTACCGCCGAGCTGGAGCCGCCGAAGGGGGCGTAACGGGAGCGGGTGGGCTATGGCTCGGTCTGGCCGATTTCCCGTTGTTGCTGGGACTGAAAATGAAAATGCTGTTTGAAATAGCCGCCTTATATGGGCATTCGGTCAATGATTACCGCGAACGGGTTTATATTCTGTATATTTTTCAACTGGCGTTTTCGAGCCAGGAACGAAGGCAGGTTATTTACCAGTATGTGGTTAACTGGCCCGAACACAGCCGTCAGCTTCCCGAAGACATTAATCAGTTCGACTGGCTGACGTTTCAGCAGGAATACCGTGATTATATCGATCTGGCCAAGATGGCCCAATTGATTCCGGGTATTGGGGCTGCCGTTGGTATTGTGGCAAACTATCAGCTTGTTACGCAACTAGGCCGTACGGCCATGAATGCCTATCGGATGCGCTGGCTCGACGAAAATCGGCCAGTAATTACTGGTCACTAGTGATTGGCGAATAACCAGTGACTACGGACCTTTTTTAGCTTGTTTTCTAACTTCAGCCTGCCAGTCGATGCCTAAGAAGCTGAAGGCCGGGTGCTGGCCACCAATTGTTTGGGCTACAATGACGTCGGCAAAATCGAGACCATTGGCACCATTGGCAAAATAAATAACCGCATCTTTTCGGTCTTGATTAGCCATGATAAAGCATTTGAAATCGCCATTGTCACCCCAATGCCAGAAATAATTGCCGGTAGATGTTTGTTCCAGCCCAATACCCAGGCCCCAGAACAGCCCCGGAGCCAGCGTATCGGAACCCGAGAATCGCCGGGGTAGTTTGCTTTGGGGACTAAGCATCTGATCGACTGTTGCAATTGATAAGCCGGTAGGTTTCATGAGCGCCATTATAAACTTGGCGTAGTCATTGGCTGTCGTATGCAGTGAATAGGCCATGTTCGATTGCGAAGGACGATATTTCTCCTGCGGTTCTCCCGATTGGTTGTGCGGCTGAGCAATGTCCTGGTCGAAATTCTCTTTCCAGACAAAACCGCTATAGTTCATACCTAACGGTTTCAGAGTTCGTTCTTCCATGAAATCATTGTTCGGTATTCCCGTTATTTTTTCAACTACTTTCTGGAGGTAAACAAACCCTTCGCCGGAGTAGCCAAACCGTTCGCCGGGCGAAAACGCCATCGACAACTGATTTGATCGGCGGTTTTTACGCCAGTTTGGGAAACCGCTCTGATGACTCAATACCAGACGAGCGGTTATTTTTTTATAACGTTCGTCGGAGTCGACATCCGGATAGGGCAGGTATTCGCAGAGTGGTTTATCTAAATCCAGTTTTCCTTCTTCAACCAGTTGCAATACTGCATAGGCAAACACGGGTTTCGTTAGCGAGGCTGCTTCAAAGACCGTATTGGGCGTGACTATTTGTGGCGAATTCTGCTTTCGTAGGCCATAGCCTTTGCTATAAACAAGTTTACCTTTCTGGATAAGCGCCATGGAAAGGCCCGGAACATGGGCACTATCCATCAACTGAGTTACCCGTTGGTCGAGCTGTTTCCGTGTCGGTACCTGGGCATAGGCGGCCTGAACCAGACCAGGCAGTATCAATAGCGTAGTAATTCGGTGTAGTAGAGAAAGCATCATTGTCTGTTTTTGAGAAAGATAGCAAATCAGTAGCGTCGTTGCATAAACCTACTCTCAAAAATGAAACACCAATTAGGCGGATTTAACGGATTTCCGGAAAAGTCAATTGCCTTATAAAACGTCAGAAGGTATAAATCAACTGGGTTAGCAGACCGAGTTCATAGGTGCGAAAATTGGTGTGGGCTCCGCCAAACCGTCCCAGATGATACGTGAACGTTGGCTGGGCCGTGAGTGCAACATGGGTGTTAAGCTGATAAAGAGCCCCCGCACCCAGCAGAAGGCTGAAAATCGGGCCCGACTCGCTGCTTAACCGTAAGTGTTGGGTCGATTCGCCTTCCCGATGGGCAATAACACGCGACGAAGCAGGAAAGTCGATCAATGGGCCGAAGGAGTAGTAAGGCGAAATTTTTCTTTCCGACGAACGATAGTTTAGTAAAATTGGAATTCGGAAGCTCCGATTGCGAAGACTGGTTTGTCCGACTCCGGCCAACGCTAACCGATCTGTTTTAATGACCTGATACTGATACCAGAGTCCCGTTGCTACCGACCAGCCTGGGGCATAGGTGTAGTAAACGGTCACACCTGCCGAATAACCAAATGAACCCGTACTGCCATCGAGAAAAACAGGATCAACAACCTGCCCATCGCTGTCTGGAAACAAATACAGCCGATCGTAGGCAGTATGAGTGAACAAGGGCGCAATTGTTGCCGAAACAGAAAGTTTTTCCTGGCCAAAAGCCAGTGATGTTATAAATAAAGCGGAGGAAAACAACGAAAAAAATCGGTTAAGCATACCCGTATCGGCCGTGAATTTTAAGTGAAATAAAGAAAAAAAGGGCACCAACCAATCGGTAGTGCCCTTCGTTTTGGATTAATTGCATCCCTTACATCGCGTCGTTGATGGCTTTGATTTTGTTAAGGTGTTCCTGCAAAGTTGGCACCGTTTTGGCTGCAAAGGCTTTTATATCAGGGTCTTTGGCATCTTTAGCCTCTTCCTTGAACTCGTCAACATCTTTCTGATGATCGTCGACCATCAGGCTTACGTATTTCTTGTCGAACTCTTTACCCGACAGTTTAGCCAGCTCGTCAACGTGTTTTTGTTCTTCTTCGCCCAGGGTGGATGGCAGCACAATATTTTTACTACTAGCCAATGCTTTCAGTTCGTCGTTGGCTTTTGAGTGGTCTTTCACCATCATGGCACCAAAATCCTTTACCTGCTGGCTTTGGGCTTTTTCCTGCGCCATTCGGCCCAGTTCAACTTCCAGCATACCACCACTGGCAGCTTTTACGGCAAACTCCGAATCGTCATCGTCTTCGGTAGGTTTATTTTCTTCGTTGATTTGTTCAGCGCGTTCTTCGCTATCTTTCTTTTCGCTGCTTCCGCAGGATTGAAACGTCAGGCCACTGGCTACCAATACAGCCAGAAGAATTGTCTTTTTCATGTTAATGTGGTTTTTTATAACGTTGATATACAGAATCTTAAAAAGAACATCAGGCTGGCTGTATTGTTTGTGGCAATGACGGTGAGTTATTTTACGGGCCGTTTGCCGGTATTCTCTTCGACTGATAATCAGGTTCTTCTCATGCTTTTTCTACTACTCAGTATTTTTCTCTCCGTAATGCTTTTACTGAATTTTCGGCTCTTTCCGCGCTACGACATCAATACATTTCAGGCTATAGTTTTCAATTATTTGGTCTGTTTCCTGACGGGTTTTCTACTTCTGCCCGCCCGCCAGTTGTTTTCGCTCGATCTGTCGCAAACCTGGACCTGGCTGGCGCTGGGGCTAGGGGTTGGGTTTATTCTGACATTTATGCTGTCGGGCGCGTCAACCCAGCGAATTGGTATTACCGCAACCTCGTTAGCCAACAACCTGTCTCTGGTAGTGCCCGTATGCTTTAGTTTGTTTGTGTTTCGGGCGGGTGGTAAACCATTCGATAGCCTGAATTATCTGGGGCTTATCCTGGCAGTGGTGGCGGTTGGGCTAAGTACGTATAAAAAAGAACCAGCAAATGGCCCGGTCGAGGAAACGGCAGTTGCGCCCGTAAAGCCACGGCGGTTCGGTGCTGAAATCCTCTTGCCAATAGGGGTGTTTCTGTTCTATGGGGCTACCAATACCCTGATCAATTACATGAATATTCATTACATTCCATCAGCCGATAAAACGATTGTGGTTATGCTGACAATGGTTCTGGGGGCTATTGTAGCCGGACTGCTGATGCTCGTTGTCCGGATCATTCGTCAGCAGGAAACCATACAGGTTCGTAACCTGATTGGAGCCATAACGTTGGGCGTACCGAATTTCCTGAGTTTCTATACGCTGCTACTCGCCTTGTCGCAATTTGGGGGTAATGGAGCTTTTGTATATCCACTCTATAACATTGGCGTCATTCTGGTAGCTGCCCTGATGGCTACCGCATTTTTTCAGGAAAAACTTTCGCTAGCTAACAAAATTGGCCTTGTACTGGCGGTGCTGGCCATTGGGCTTATCTCCTGGCAGGAACTGCTGGCCGGGTAAATTCTGGTATTAAACAGGCATATCTAATACAGTATTTTTTATTGGAGTTTGGTTTTAAAAATACGATTAGCTACTTTTATTTTATAATGTAAAATTATAAAATGATTCAGGTTATTAATCGAGCAATTGACATCATCGAATTTATTGCTCAGGAACCCGACCGGCCAAAATCGTTGGGCGAAGTGGCCGATGCTGTAGGATTAAATCATGGAACCTGCGCCAATATTCTGAAAACATTGGTGGCGCGTGATTTTATTGAGCAGGCAGCCGTAAAAAAAGGATACACGCTAGGAGCCAAGGCCTATGCGCTCACGGGTAATGATAGTTACCGGAAAGATCTGCTGGAAGCCGCTACCAGTGAAATGCATGCACTAACGGCCCTGCTAAATGAAAATGTACTGCTGGCCGTACTCAAAGGAAATCAGCGAATTGCTCTGCAACGTACTGATTCTGAGCACGATCTTCAGGTGCGAACACTGGATCGGAAAAATGCTTATGATACGGCTTCGGGGCGTTTGTTGCTGGCGTATTACAGTGAAACAGAGCTTGATAAGTTTATTGCCAACTATGGCCTGCCAACGGCGGATGTATGGCCGGAGGCTTCAACTCGTGAACGCTTTAGTGAGGTTGCTGCTCAAATTCGTCGCGAAGAGTTAGCCATACAACTAACCCGAGGGCGTCAGGTTATTGGCCTGGCTGTACCCGTATTCAAAGGCCCGCGGGTGGTAGCCAGTTTGAGTATATATATGCCCGAGTATCGCTATATGGCTACTGACCGAACAAAAGTGCGACAGGAGTTGCTGGCAACTGCCAGCCGAATATCAGATCGCTTGAATTAGATTATACAATTTTACAATAATGCTGTTTACTCACCTGGTTGATAAACCTGTGAGTAAACAGCATTATTATTTTAGGCTATTTCTAAGAAAAAAAGTAAAAAATACGGCCCGGTGATTTTGTTCATAAAAAAAGCTTCTCTTTATTTGTTATCATTATTGTAATTAATTTTATAATATAAAAATAAATAAACCCCATGCCTCAAAAATTACGATATCTGCTATTGGTTACCTGTCTGCTGCTGGTAGCGCAAATAGCCCGAAGCCAACCCCTACAGGTAACGGGGCGCGTAATGGCTGGCGATACAAAACAGCCGTTGCCTGGTGTAAGTGTATCGGTAGAAGGAACCACTAGTGGTACAACAACCGATGCTGATGGCCGTTTTCGGCTCAATTTACCATCGGCTCAGTCGGTAGTCGTCTTTTCGTACATTGGTTATGTATCTCAGCGTGTGGATGTGGGTGGACGAACACAACTGGACATAACCCTGGAAGAAGACAATAAGGCACTGAACGAGGTGGTCGTTGTAGGGTATGGTACCGTCAGAAAGAGTGACCTGACAGGTTCGCTGGCACAGGTAAAGGCGAAGGAAATCAATGCATTTCCGGCTACGAATGTTCTTCAGGCGCTCTCCGGACGTGCTCCGGGCGTACAGGTTATTCAGAACACAGGTGCTCCTGGCGGGAGTATCAGCGTTCGTATTCGTGGTACCAACTCTATTCAGGGAAGTAATGAACCGCTCTATGTGATCGATGGCTTTCCAATTAGTGGCAGCAATCCAACGCAATTGAACAATGCCGATATTGAGAGCATGGAGATTCTGAAAGATGCCAGTGCAACGGCTATTTACGGGTCACGCGGGGCCAATGGCGTTGTGCTGATCACGACCAAACACGGTAAAGCCGGACGAACGCAGGTCAACTATGAGGGCAGCTACAGCGTTCAGACATTACGCAAAAAACTGGACCTGATGAATGCTCAGGAATATGCCACGTTCTACAACGAGCAGGCGGCCAACGATGGGCTGAAACCGTATTTTACGCAGGACCAAGTCAATAGTTTCGGACAGGGATTCGACTGGCAAAATCTGGTTTTCCGGAAAGCGCCCATGCAAAATCATTCGCTCAATATTAGCGGAGGAACCGAAAAAACGCAGTTCTCGGTGGGTGGAAGTGTATTTCTACAGGATGGCATTATTAAAAGCTCCGACTATAATCGCTATTCGCTCCGGGCCAATGTTAATACGGAAGTCAGCAAAAAGTTTTCGTTTAATCTATCAACTACGCTCACCAGGGTAATCACCAATGCGCAGAATTCGGGCGGTGGAAACCGGGGAGGCACATTAATATCGTCTGTCATTACGGCTTACCCAACCCTTACGCCCTATAACGACGACGGTTCCTATCGGGTGCTGGCCACGGCCTATCCCTGGGGGTCGAATGTATTGACCAATCCGCTCAATTTTATCAATGAGCAGAAAAACCGCACGCTCTCGAACAAAGAACTGGCCAATGCAGCTCTGATCTACAAACCGATACCCGAATTGTCGATCAAGATTTCGGGCGGTATCGAAAACAATGACGACCGGACCGATAGCTATACGACCCGAAATTTTGTCAACTCCCAGGGATCGGCCAGCGTTAGTACTACCCAGTTTACCAGCCTCCTGAGCGAAAATACGATCAGTTATCTCAAAACGTTTGCCCAGAAACATACCATTTCGGCGGTGGCAGGATTCACCTATCAGGATTTTCTGACCACTACATTAGGTGCCAGTGGAACGGGTTTCATTAGTGACGCCAGCCAGACCTACGACATTGGGTCGGCATCGACACCGGGCATTCCGAGCTCCAGTTATTCGAAAGCAACGCTGATGTCGTATCTGGGCCGGGTAAATTACAACTTCGCCGATAAATACCTGCTGACAGTCAGTTTCCGGGCCGATGGTTCGTCGCGCTACAGCGATGGCAACAAGTGGGGCTATTTCCCGTCGGGAGCGTTGGCCTGGCGGGTTTCGAATGAGGAGTTTTTCAAAAATATTCAGTTCCTGTCCGATCTAAAACTACGGGTGGGCTATGGAGCAACGGGTAGCCAGGCCATAAGTCCGTATTCGACGCTGAATCAATTGGGGTCAGGGAAAACGGTTTTTGACGATGCTCTGTACACCTACTATGCGCCGGGGACTCGCCTGCCCGGTAATCTGAAGTGGGAAACAACCCAGCAAACCGATGTAGGACTCGATGCCGCTTTTCTGAACAATCGGCTACGGTTAACGGCCGATTATTACATCAAAAATACGCGGGATCTGCTCAATACGGTTCAGTTGCCTTCGTCGCTCGGTTTTACGAGCACCATTCAGAATGTAGGTGCTATTCAGAACAAAGGTGTTGAACTGGGCCTGGACGGTGATGTGTTGACGGGGCCTTTCCGCTGGTCGATATCGGGTAATATTTCGTTCAACCGCAACAAAGTAGTTAAGTTATATGGCGGACAGGATGTTTTCGGTTCGGCCATCAACACAACGGCCGTCAACGATTACGTCAACATTCTGCGCGAAGGTCGGCCACTTGGGCAGTTTTACGGCTATGTTGAAGATGGCTACGACGAAAAGGGGAAAATCAAATACAAAGACCTGGATGGCGACGGTGTTATTTCGGCGAAGGATAAAACATATATCGGCAACCCAAACCCCAAATTTATTTACGGCTTCAATTCGACGATGTCGTACAAAAACTTCGATTTCACCTTCTTTTTGCAGGGATCGCAGGGAAACGACATTTACGATGTCAGTTCAATCGGTTTGCTCGATTACGGATTTGGGCTGAACATGACCAAAGATGTGTACAACAATCACTGGACGGCAGCCAATCCGACTGCTAAATATCCCATTATCAGTCGGACAACATCGGTCAATATTTCGAATCGGTTTGTGGAGAATGGTTCTTACCTGCGGTTGCGCACTATACAGCTGGCTTATAATATTCCTTTTCAGAAGTTAAATGTGAAATGGATTACTAGTGCGCAGGTGTATGTCAGTGGTCAGAATTTGCTCACCCTAACCAAATATTCGTGGTGGGACCCCGAAATTAACTCGCTGGGAGGCTCCAACTCCATTATGCAGGGGGTTGATTACTACAGCTATCCCACTGCCAAGACGGTCACGTTCGGAGTTCGGGCAGGATTTTAATTGATAATGATTGAATTATATGCTGCCGTTGCTGTGGAATTGGCTCAACACTAATGTCCATCCACATTAATTCAATCATTCAACAATTCGATAATTCAATCATTCAGAATTATGAAAAAGCTACTATTCCTACTCCCGTTCCTGAGCCTGATTGCCTGCCAGGAGGATCTGATCGAGCAGCCTAAATCGCTGGCTGTTGAAACCTTTTATAATACCGCAACCGAAGTAGAGTCGGCCGTAAATGCCATTTACTCTCCGTTGCGAAACGATAACTGTCTGGGTGGGCTATACCCTGCCCAGTTGGAAGCCTATACCGACTACAGTTATGGCCGGGGAAGCTATGCGGTGTTGAGTGATTTTCAGGGGCTAAACGCAACCAATATCACTCGGGTTGGGCAAATGTGGGATCAGCTTTATCTGGCTATCCGTAATGCCAACCTCATTGTCAAAAATGCTCCGGCCGGAAAAAGCATCAGCCAGGCCGATATAAGTCGCTATGTGGCCGAAGCGAAATTTCTGCGCGCATTTTCCTATTTCGTATTGGTTCGCAACTGGGCGGGTGTTCCAATTCGTACCGAGGCCAATATGACCGAGCAGAACATCAAGCGGAATACGGCCGACGAGGTATATGCTCTGATTCTGAGCGACCTGGCCGATGCCGAAACCAATCTGCCCGATAAAGCTGCCCAAAGCGGTCGACCCTCGAAATGGGCGGCTAAAACGCTGTTGGCCGATGTGTATTTCTACCGGAACAACTATGCCGAAGCGCGCGATAAAGCCGACGAAGTAATTAAATCAGGTAAATATTCGCTGGTATCGGTGGCCGTAGCCGATGATTTTAACAAGATTTTTGGCCCCGATGTGATTACCACCACCGAAGAAATCTTTTACCTGAAATATACCCGGCAGAATGGACAGGGCTTCAATCTGGTCATGTTTGCGCACCATCCTGGTTCCAAACTAATGGGAGCAGGCGGGTATTATGCCCACTATACGGACGCTCTATTGAACAACGTGTTCAAAAACTGGGATAATGCCGATCTGCGTAAAACGGCATTCTGGTACAAGTGGGATATTGGTCTGGGAGCCAATACCTATCTCAATAAGAAATTCATTGACCCTCTGGCTCCGGGCGCTTCTGGAGCGGGTAATGATAATCCGATTTACCGATACGCCGACCTGTTGTTGCTCTACGCCGAAGCGGCTAACCGGGCAAATAACGGGCCAACGACGGCGGCTCTGGAAGCGCTGAATCAGGTACATCGCCGGGCATACGGGCAAAATCCAGCGGTAGCCTCGGCTGTCGATTTTAAACTGGCCGACTACGACGTCAATACCTTCAACGATCTGGTTCTGAAAGAGCGCGGCTACGAAACCCAGTACGAAGCCAAACGCTGGATTGATCTGAAACGGTTGGGAGCAGCCAAGTTAAAAGCGGTTATCAAAGCCGGTGTCGGTAAAGACGTGGTCGACAAGATGCTGCTCTGGCCCATTCCAAATTCCGAACTGAACTACAACACGGCACTCGATGCTGCCAAAGACCAGAATCCGGGCTATTGAGTCGGTAAAAACCAGATATCATAGGTTGGTTGGTCTGGTAGCCGACCCTGTTGGCTACCAGATTAGTATGCTTCTGAAACAATAGTGTAATGATGAAAGCCGCTGTAGTCTATACCGTATTCAGTCTATTCTGTGTCTTCGCTGCAAACGCAGATTCCTTTACGCATTTTATCACGAGGGATGGCGACCAGTTGAAAGATGGCAGTAGCGTTTTCCGATTCATATCGGTAAACACGCCCACTATTAATGGTCATTATGATGGCTATAAAAATACAAATCCGGCCAGTGGTTATGTCTATGACCCTATGGAGCTTTCCTATGAAATGGAAGCCCATTTTAAGGATATGGCGCAGATGGGTGTTACCGTTATCCGAACCTGGGGCATCACGGTAGAAGATGGTACGAACGAATTTGAAGCGTTGGTTACTGGTCCATATTCGTATAACGAAACCGCTTTCCGACGCATCGATAAGATGCTGGAACTGTGTACTAAGTACAAAATCAGAGTGATTCTTTGCCTGGTAAAAGAAAATAAAATATTCGGTTCTACAGCCTCATTTAGTAAGCTCTACGGAGGGGGAGATTATTATACGTCTCCGGTTGTTAAAGACGGTTTCAAGGATTTGTTGCGGGTGTTTGCCAATCGAAAAAATCAGTTTACAGGAGTCACTTATAAGAACGATAAAGCCATTCTGGCCTGGGAATTTGGTAACGAAGTGCCCAATAATAAGGGTGCGTGGATTGCTGAAATGGCCGATTATATGAAACGTATTGACCCTCATCACTTAATCGCAGATCCGCGCCGGGCAAACGGGGTGCAGCAGATGAAGGAAATTGTGAGCGATGTGCTGGCCAATGGCAATAAGATAGACCTGGTAAAAACCCGGCAGTATCCCAACTACCGAAACAGTGTTACCGAACTCTGGAATGAATGCAAAGGAAAGCGCCCCCTAATTATCGACGAGTTTCAACGGCTCGACGGCTTTCGAGACGTTCTCGAACAGGTTTGTAACACCGGAACAAGCGGAGCGTTGCTGTGGAGTCTGATGAAACCGCAGTTTAATGGTGGAATCGGTGGTCACGCGCTTTTTCATGCGTATGCCTGGGGCGGTAGTCGTTGGCCTGGGTTTACTAGTGGCGATTATTTCCGGGAACGGGAAAATCTGATGTTGATCAGATTGTACGGCTATAAAATCAGAGGGGAGCAGGTTCCGCCCCTGCCAGCTCCAACAGATGCGCCATACCTCTACCCAAGTCTGCAACGGGATGCCGTTGCCTTAAAATGGCGTTGTTCGCCCGGTTCGAGATTCTACATTGTAGAAAGGGCCACATCTCAGAAAGGCCCCTGGCAACCAATCAGTGGTGATTTAGACATTAGCTATCATCTCTACTTCTACCCGCTGTTTACCGATAGCAGTGCCGTTCTGGGGCAGGCTTATTATTACCGGATTAAGGGTAAAAATGAGTCTGGTATGTCGCCTGCTTCCAACTCAATCGGGCCAATTGTACCACTGACCCGATTGGTCATGGATAATCTGAAGGATTTTTCGTTGGCCTATTCCCATTCCGAAAACCTGCGGATTAACAACGAATCATGGCCCAGACTCCGGCAAACGGAAGAAGATTTTTTTCAGGCTGAAAGAGCCGTAGGAACTGATTCGGGCGAACTGATTTATCGCGCCGATACCATACAATCGATTACTGTTTTCGCATTTAGCGATAAGGTAGATAGTGTCGCGTTGCTTTATTCGACCGATGGATCTTCCTGGAAAGCACTACCAGAAGGCTTGGTGGTCAGAAGCCACCGAGCAGCTTATCCAAGCCCGATTTCGGGCGATAAGGACAATCCCATTGATAAGTATACGTATGCTGTCGCCACGATGCCACATGGAACGATGGCGGTTAAAGTTGTGACCGGCAATGCGAAGGCCGCCAATACGTACCCCTGGATTGCGCGGGTTCATATTGGGTTTAGTGGATCATTGAAAACCGCAAACTAGCCCCCATTGGGCAGATCAGGAAATTATAAACTAACCAACCTGCTCCCTTTCTGACAGGTGATATTGTCGCATGAAACAAGTTATTATTGCATCCTTACTAACGTTGTCGGCGTTTCCATTGCTGGCCCAGCTTTCCGACGAGTATAAAAAGCAATGGAGCGATCCGGCTTTGCAACAACGAATTGCCGAAGGAATTCGCGACAATCGTATGGGGGCTTTCACTATTCGGTTTACCGATAAAGATGGGAACCCCGTTTCGCCGGGCGACGTGGCGCTAACACAAACTCGCCATGATTTCTATTTTGGTGCTAACGGATTCATGGTCAAGGGGTTCAAAAATCCCAAAGAAGATGCACTCTACGAAGAGCATTTTACCAACCTGTTCAATTTCGTGACCATTCCGTTCTACTGGCCTGAACTGGAGCCCGAACCGGGTAAACTCCGCTTCGGCAAGGAAAGCGAATATAGCTACCGCCGTCCCGCGCCCGATGTTGTGATGGAGTTTGTGCGCAAGTACAACCTTACGCCCAAAGGGCATACGCTCGTGTGGGACAATCCGCGTTGGTCTCTGCCTGCCTGGCTACCCAGAGATGAAAAAATTATGGAGCAGAAAATCAGCAAGCGAATCGATGAAATTGCCCAGCGGTATGGCCACGATATTCAGATATGGGATGTCGTAAATGAGGTGACCGACCGTCATCCAGACGTTCTGATGCCCAAAGATTTTGCTTTTAAGGCGTTCCTGGAAAGTGAGCGCGTATTTCCCGGCAGTAATGTATTTACGCTCAACTTCACTACCGGCATCTGGAACCGTAGCAACAAGCGCGAATACAATGCCGACTACCTGCTTACCGAAAATCTGCTGCTACGTAAGGCAAAAATCAACGCCATTGGAATGCAGTTTCATAACTTCAGCGAACCCGAATACGAACAGATTCTGAAGGGTAAAGCCATGACACCCACCACCTTGTTCAACACGCTGGATCTGTATTCCGACTTTAATCTGCCCATCCATATTACTGAAATAACGGTATCTGCCCTGTCGGAGAAAGGCCCGGAATACCAGGCCGTTATGGCAGAAAACTATTATAAACTCTGGTTTAGTCACCCCAGCGTGGAAGGCATCATCTGGTGGAATCTGGTCGACGGAACGGCCGCACCGGCGCGCATCAAACCCGACGGAACCGTAGTGCCGGGCGAAGACAAATGGAAAGGTGGATTGCTGAATCGGGATTTTACGAAAAAACCTGCCTACGACGTTCTCGATCGATTGATTAACAAAGAGTGGCGCACTAATCTGACGGTTGCCCCCCAAAATAATGCAATCAGCTATCGGGGTTTTTATGGTACGTATACGGTGGTTACGCAGCGTAACGGCAAGAAATATGAAAAGGTAGTCCAGTTTCCAAAAAGTGGTGCGCGTGACATCGTTATGGTGCTGGATTAATCGAAACCAGGAACGGAATGCAAAAAAAATTGACAGCCCTGAATAAGAACATACGCTTATAAAGATGAAAATCATTGACTTACGTACTCGCTGCGTTGCTATTCCGCTCAACGCCCAACTTCGCCACAATACGGGCGTGCATCCCGGCTATTTTCTCCGAACCATTCTGGAGATTATTACCGATGAGGGCATTGTTGGCCTGGGCGAAGTAGGGGGTGGCGATCAGCGGGGCGCCTTGCAAAAACTAAAGCCGCGTATCGTTGGCGAAGATCCGTTCCATCTGGAAGTGATCAAGATGAAAGTGCTGCGGAGCATTTACTACCTCTCCAATGCCCGTTTATATGCCGCCATCGAAATGGCCTGCCTCGATATTCAGGGCAAAGTACTGGGGCGACCACTAAGCGACCTGCTGGGGGGGCGTGTGCGTAACGAAGTACCATTTATTGCCTATCTGTTCTGGCGCTATGACCGGCCCGGTGGTGGCAACGACAAAACTGCCGACGATCTGGCTGATTATTGCCAGGAGCTTCATGAAACATTAGGTGTGAAAGCAATGAAGCTGAAAGCAGGGGTAATGGCACCCAAAGAAGAGGTGCGGGTGCTTGAACTTTGCCGCGATCGGTTGGGCGATGATTTTGGTTTGCGCATCGATCCGAATGGGGTATGGTCTGTAGCGACGGCTGTTCAGATGGGGCGTCGGATGGAAGAGCTGAACCCGGAATACTTCGAAGATCCGGCCTGGGGGCTCGAAGGAAATGCGGCTGTTCGCAAACAGGTGCGTATACCTATTGCGACGAATATGTATCCGGCTAAGTTCGATGATCTGGGACCAGCTATCCGACTGGGGGCCGTTGATATTGTATTAACCGACATCCACTATTGGGAAGGACCGCGTGGTGTAAAAGATCTGGTTGCTGTCTGCAATACGTTCAATATGGGGGTGGCTATGCACTCAGGAGCCGAATTTGGTATCGAACTGGCCGCCATGATCCATACCGCGTCGACGATTCCGACCATGACGTTTGCGGGCGACGCTCACTACCACTACCTCACCGACGACATCATCGAAGGTGGGCTGATGAGCTATGAAAACGGTGCCATTAAAGTCCCTACGGGGCCTGGGTTGGGGGTGTCGCTGGACGAAGATAAAATGAAGCATTACGAAAAGCTTTATGAGGAGAAAGGCGACTACTATGCTCGTTTTCATCAGGACCCGTACCGGCCTGATTGGTATCCGACGGTGGGGGGGATATGATATTTCGCTCGACAGGATTTACTGGATTGATAGCAACTAACAAATCCTGTCAAAAAAATACACAATGAAAAAAGCACTGGTTACCGGAGCATCGCAGGGAATAGGCAAAGCCATTGCCTTACGACTGGCCGAAGCGGGTTATGATGTAGTGATTCATTTTCACGAAAATCGAGCCGAGGCCGAAGCTGTTGCAGAAACCGTTCAGCAAATAGGACGGAATGCCTGGCTGTTGCAGGCCGATCTGCTGGAAGCAGCACAGGCTATTCAACTCGGCCAGGAGGCCTGGGCAGTTGCAGGAGGGCTGGATGTTCTGGTGAACAACGCGGGCGTATCGTACAAAAAACATTTTCTGGACGTAACGGAGGCCGATTTTGAGCGGTTCAACAACGTCAACTTTCGAAGTACCACATTTCTGACGCAGACCGTTGCCCGCCGTATGGTGGAACATAACGTAGCAGGAAGCATCTGGACCATCACCTCAGTCAATGGCCTGCGTCCGGGTTTAGGGCTGAGTCTGTATGGAGCTACGAAAGGGGCACTGGAAACACTAATGAAAGGCGTGGCAATGGAGCTGGGACCGCACAACATCCGGGTTAATACCATTGCGGTAGGGGCTGTGCAAACCAACATTAACCGGGGTGTTTGGGAAAACCCAGACCTGCTTCAGGAAGTAAACGGGGGAATTCCGGCCGGACGGCTGGGGCAGCCCGAAGAAATTGCGGCTGTAGTGGTCGATTTAATTAATTCCGGCAGCTATATGACCGGCACTACAATCACCATTGACGGGGGACTGCTGCT
Organism: Spirosoma sp. SC4-14; assembly: GCF_037201965.1. Classification (NCBI taxonomy): domain Bacteria; kingdom Pseudomonadati; phylum Bacteroidota; class Cytophagia; order Cytophagales; family Cytophagaceae; genus Spirosoma; species Spirosoma sp. SC4-14. Next base: position 3,056,712 of record NZ_CP147518.1, read on the forward strand.
GATGCGGGGGTATGGAAAACCGGGACCTTATGAAACCGGTACATGAACGTTCAGTGCGCCGACGCTGTCGATGAAGGCAATGTCTTCTTTTTGGCAGGCCGGTCGAAAATCCGAGTCATACGAAGCCAGATAAATCGGAGTGCTTCCATCAGCTTACTCTCGTAACCATGAAAAATAGACACATTTCCTTACTATTCCTAATAACGCTGTGGCATCTCACTTCGGTTTCAGCGCAAGATACGACACCGGCCTCGGCACCCGATAATCCGTTTGCCGACGCGAAAAATAAGCTCTGGCAACCGTATCGAATTACCCCCCGAACGGGGGCACAGCATATCGAGCTGTCGGGCAGTGGCTGGGAGTTATCGCATACCGACCAGCCCGTTTCTGACCTGGGCGAATTACAAAGCCAGAAGAAGGAGCCGTTTCAGACCAGTATTCCGAACTCCGTTCACTGGTCATATTTCAAAGCGGGGAAACTACCGCATCCGTATTACCACAAAAATTCGGACCAGTATAAGTTCATGGACGAGAAAGTGTGGTATTACAAAAAGTCATTTCCAACGCCCGCCAGCGCGGCAGGCAATAACGCTTTTCTCTGTTTCGATGGGATCGACTATTTCTCGAAAATCTGGCTCAACGGTACCGTTCTGGGCGTACATGAAGGGATGTTCGGAGGGCCGTCGGTTGAAATCAGCAAGTTCCTGAAACCATCGGGCGATAACGAACTGGTTGTTGAAGTTCGGGCTGGCGATTGGGGAAATAAAGCGACTGATTATGAAAGTCTGCCCCGTAACAGCAACGGCGAATTTATGATTTCGCAGCGGAAAGGGTATAACCCACGAGCCACTGGCCGCATCATCAAACCCTGGGTCATATCGGGTGGTTCGGGCTGTGAGATGTTTTTCAGCGTGGGGATGTGGCAGGGGGTTCGGCTGGAAATTGTGCCGCCTTACCACCTCGAACGCCCGTATCTGACAACAACGGCTCTGGCTAAGGACAAAGCTCATCTGCATCTTTCCTGCGAGGTGCTGGCCGAAACCCATTCGCTGAACTATCAGCTCCATCCGTGGAACAACAGTCAGGTTCATCATTACGACGGTCGCGTTCCCGGAACATCACCTGCTTCGAAAAATGCGTCGGTGCTCATTGAACTGGTCGATAATACCGGTAAAACCGCTCTATCGCTCGAAAAGCCCATGACCTTGTTTAAAGGGCGCACGTGGCTGGAAGAAGACCTGACCCTACCGAACCCAAAGCTCTGGAACCCCAACGGTCTGGGAGAAACTCACCTGTATCAGGTTCGGCTTTCGCTCAAACAGGATGGCAAGCTGATCGACAATCTGTCTTTTATGACCGGCATTCGTACCATCGACCGGATTCGAACGGCAGGCCCACGCTACGACGACCGCTGGGAAAACTGGCAGTTCATTGTCAATGGTAAAAAGCTTTTTGTGAAAGGAATGAATTTCACGCCACAGGACGTGCTGCTCGAAACATCGGAAGACCGGTATCGCTGGACGCTCGAAGCAGCCAAAAAAATGGGCGTTCAGCTAATACGTATCTGGGGCGGGGGACTAATCGAAACGGAACACTTCTATACTATCTGTAACGAACTCGGTATTATGGTCTGGCAGGATTTCCCGATTGGCAATCAGGATACGCCCGGCTATCCGCAGGACATTTGGGAGGCCCAGGTTGTGCAGAACATTGTTCGGTTGCGCAACCATCCATCGCTGGCAGTATGGTGTGGCGGTAACGAATTCAATCCATACTCATTGGGGAACGCCACATCGCTGGGGATAATCGAGCGCAATCTGGATATTTTCGACAGATCTGTAGCGACGGGTGGGCGGCTCTATGTTCGTACTACTCCCGACGATGGGAGTATTCATACCTACCCCGACATGGACCCCAGCTGGTATAGTACCAGTTATCGGTATGAACCCTGGATTTCTGAAACTGGTATGCACTCCATGCCCGAAGCCGGATTGTTTTATGAACTGGTCGATAATAAAGAGTTTACGGACCTGGGCAAAATGTGGGATAAGAATTTTTATAAAACACATCCGGAGTTTATTCATCATTTCACCGAATATGGCCCCAGCCGGGTGCCGCGAATGCTGAGCCGGGCATCGCACGTGGCCGATATGACCGGCAGCCGTCCCGGTGAGCCGTCTATCGAAACCATTACCGAAGCCAGTCAGGTTGGTGCAGGTGAGTTTTATCAGGTATTATCCGAAAAAATGCAGGGAAACTATCCCGTTACGGCGGGGTTGATGCCGTGGGTATTCAAACGCCACTGGCCCGTTATTGCCATTCAGATGATGGACTGGTTCGGTCATGCCGGGGCACCCTATTATTTCCTGAAACGAACTTACGAACCCACGCATATTGCCCTCGACATCGACCGCCTGCTCTGGTCGGCTGGTGATTTGTTTCCGGTGAAGCTCTCGGTTACGCACGCATCCGAGCAGCCACTAGGTAACCTGAAAGCAACCGTACGCATTCTCGACCAGTCGTTTAAACCGCTTTGGCAGAAAGAAAAAGTGGTTTCATTACCAGTGGGACCGTCGGTCGTAAAAGCCGAACTGGGGACCTGGACACTTCCTGTCGCCTACCGTGATCGTTTCTTTTTTGTGGTTACTCAACTAACCGATGCCAAAGGACAGCTTGTTTCTCGCTCGGTTTACTGGCCCCGTAGTACATCGAAACTCGATGATGCGGCTTTCCGTCAGAGATACCTGACAGAGCCACTAACCCCCTGGCCTACATTCGAAAATGGTCCGTTTCTGAAACCTACCGTAGCGGCAACACCTACCACCCTGGCCCTGGTGGTGTTGGAAAACAAAACCATACGGGACACCGAAAGCCAGATTACGGTTCAGGTACGCAATACGGGCCCAATGCCTGCTTTCATGACCACAGTGGATATTGCCGGCACAAAGCGTGCGCTGGTGGCCAGTCATGATTTCGAGTGGCTGGCTCCTGGCGAAACCAAAACCATTGCGCTAAGCGTGCGCTGGCGCGAACCAGCAACCAAAGCCAATGCCCGTATTGTGGCCAATGCCTGGAATGCTACCCCTGTACAGACAGTCCTTGCCAACTCACAACCTCACTGACCGATGCTAACCAACTCACCGCCGAAGGCAACGCCGATGTCGTCGGCCACGGCGCCCAAATGGCAACTTCTTGCGCTACTCTGGCTGGCCTTTTTTCTGAATCAGGCCGATCGGCAGATTTTCAGTGTCGTGCTTCCACTGATCCGTTCCGATCTGGGACTGAGTGACGCCGATTTGGGGCTAATTGCATCGGCACTGGTCTGGACATACGGTTTGCTGGTACCTATCGCTGGTTTCATTGGCGATCGTATTTCGCGTCGGAATATTCTCGGAGTTTGTCTGCTGTTCTGGTCGAGTACAACACTTTTTACGGGGTTATGCTCAACCGTAAGTCAGTTTATTCTGCTGCGCGGTGTTGGCACGGGTGGGGGCGAAGCATTCTATGCGCCATCGGCAAACGCAATGCTGGGTGAGACATATAAGGAGAGCCGTTCATGGGCGTTGTCGGTTCATCAGACGGCGGTGTATTTTGGCATCATTCTAAGCGGTGTCATTGCTGGCTATGTGGGCCAGCATTACGGCTGGCGCAATGCTTTTTACCTGTTCGGAAGCCTGGGAATTGTGCTGGCGCTGGTCTTTTTTTATCGTATTCCAAAGGATAAACCAGGCAATGAGAGAACAGAAACTGCTTCGGTTGTTTCTGAAACACTGGCAACGGCCCGCATTATTGTTCGTAAACCAACGGTGGTCCTATTAACTCTGGGGTTCGGCTGTATGGTTTTTGTTAATGTGGGGTATTTGACCTGGATGCCCTCGTTTCTGGTCGATAAGTTTGGTCAGAGCCTGGCCGAAGCCGGTTTCTCGGCGCTATTCTACCATCATCTTGGGGCTTTTCTGGGCGTACTATCAGGCGCAAAAATCGCCGATCATTTTGCCAAAACCGATCCGCGTAGTCGGCTGGTCGTTCAGTCGGCTGGATTGTTGCTGGGGGCTCCCTTCATCTACGGCATCAGCATGAGCCCGACACCAGTGCTTACCTACATCGCTCTGTTCCTATTCGGTATTTTCCGGGGCTGGTACGACTCCAACATTGTGGCCTCGCTCTACGAAGTAGTTGCCCCGAAAATCCGTTCGTCGGCATATGGGTTGATGTTGGCCTGTGCCTTCCTGATCGGGTCAATGGCCCCCTATCTGCTTGGCGTCCTGAAACCTACCCTGGGTTTAACGGTCGGGCTGGCCAGTTTGTCGGGGGTATATGTATTGGGCGGATTACTGATTGGTAGTGGTGCCATCTGGTTTTTCAGAAACGATCGTGAACACGCCCTATGAAACGACGCGACTTTATAACACATTCAACCTTACTCAGTGGATTGATGATGACCAACGTTACGAACGCTTTGGCCCCACCTACCGATTTGCTGTCGGTTCCAAATTTGCTCTGTCTGTGGGATTTTTCCAGTAAGCATCCACTCCGGGAGCATCCACTCCGGGCCAAAGGAAAGTATGCCTACCAGCTTCGAGAGCCAACCGGCCCGATTCCAATCGTTAAGGAAGGTATTTTGTCCGGCTATTCCCTTGCTATTAAGGAACATGCCTATCTCAGCATTCCGCGCTCTGAGTGTCCGGGCTTAAATATACGGGGTAAGAATGCGCAGGTATCGGTGCTGGCCTGGGTAAAACGGCAACCCAAAAGCCGGGGTAATGCCGAATGCGAAGCCATTGCGGGTATGTGGAACGAAACCAACCGAAAACGACAATACTGTCTGTTTCTGAACATCCGACTGAATCAGAGTGGCGAACAGGTTTGTGGGCACATTTCGGGCGTTGGTGGGCCAACACCGGGAGAGAAATGGTGCGTCGATGTGTCGATTGGCAAAACGCCGGTATTGTTCGATGAATGGACGTTTGTTGCCATGACCTACGATGGAAACCAGATCAAATCGTACCGAAATGGTGAGTACGACGAGCGCGAAAACCAGAATCCATATCCCTACACAGAAGGGATTTTTGATGGGGGCGAAGAGGGTGCCGACTTTACCGTTGGAGCTGTTCATCGGTTAGGAGCCATTGGGAACGACTTTGTAGGGCAACTGGGTGGTTTAGCCGTGTTCGACCGGGCGTTGTCGGCCGACGAAATTCGGCAGATTCATCGACGGTACCCACTTCCAAACTCTCCCCGAATCGGGGTGTTAACCACGGGAGTTCGTTTTCCTGAAGGGCCAGCTTTTGCCAATGATGGTAGCCTTTGGGCTGTTGAGCTGAAAGGCGAAAGTCTGATTAGGTATCAGAATGGTACCGTCAAACGCTTCCCTGTTGGTGGCGAACCAAACGGTATTGCCATTGATTCAGACGGCAAAATCTGGTTTTGCGATGCTGGCCAGCGGTCCATTCGCCGGTTCGATCCTGAAACCGAAAAAACGGAGACAATGCTGGATAAAATCATGGGCGAATCGTTGAATAAACCCAATGACCTCGCTTTCGATTCGGCAGGTAATCTGTTGTTCACCTGTCCGGGCGAATCGCGCCGGGAGCCAACGGGTTATGCTGGCGTTCGGATGCGGGATGGAACTGTAAAGAAAATTACGACCGAAAAGTATTTCCCGAATGGGCTGGCATTGACACTCGACGGGAAACAGTTAATTCTTGCTGAAACCTATAAGCATCGGCTCTGGAAAGGCAAATGGAACGTGGAAACGGGCGAGTGGACCGAGGCCGAAGTGTGGGCAAAGGTGCAGGGGCCTACTGGACCGGGTGGCCCCGATGGCATGGCGTTTGGTGAAGAAGGCAACCTCTACGTGGCTGTTTACGGAACAGGTAAGGTGCATGTTATTAACCAGCATGGCGATGTTGTTCACCTGATTGACTTGCCGGGGCAAAACCCAACAAACTGCGCATTTGATCCGTCGGGGCGATTGGGGCTTGTTATCACCGAGGCCGAAAAAGGACAGATGCTAACCTACCGGTCACCATTGAAAGGCATTATCTGAACTCTATAGAACGACACAAAACACAGACGAACAACCATGGAAATAATTTCGAATTCGTATCCTGTTCGGAAAAAAGAAGTCAATTATGATTGGCAGGAAATACAGGATCGTTATCTGAAACTCTATGCCGGACTTGTATCCGATGCCCTCGAACATATGGGCTATCATAATCAGTGCATGGCCAGCGGCATCTACCCGCTCACGCATAACATGAAAGTGGCAGGGCCAGCCTTCACCGCTCATGGCATCAGTACTCCCAGTCGCGACGAAAAAGTCCACGACATCCGCCTGGGCATGTTTAAGAGCATGACGCCCGGTGTGGTGCAGATTCGGGATACGCAAGGTGATACATCCTGCGGACAATTTGGCGAAATTTCGGCCACGGCGGCTGCCGCCCATGGTTGCGTGGGAGCTGTAATCGATGGCTCTACCCGCGACTCTAATTACCTGATCGATATGGGGTTTTCGACATTCTGTCGGTTTCGCAATCCGGTCGAAGCCTTTGGCCGGTTTATGGTTGTCGACTATCAGATTCCGATTTATGTAAAAGGCATGAGCGGACTCCTCGTAGTGCATCCCGGCGATTATGTTTTCGGGGATAACGACGGGGTTGTAATTGTGCCTCAGGAATTAACCATACCCGTACTGGAACTAGCCGAAGAGTGGTTTGCCAGTGAAGCTAAAAGCCGCCAGGCCATGGCCGAAGGTAAGAATCCATTTGATGTTTATGAAGAGTTTGGGCGGTTTTAACGCCGAATAAAAACTGATAGAGCAATCGGGTAACTCCACTACTCAGGAAAACAGGCCGTACGTTTTTCTGTTGCTTCCCGGTTAAAAACTCCTGCCATATCCGGTGCCTCAGTAAAGCCCCCTGCAAAGGTGTTGCTTCCTGGTTGTTGAGTTGTAGGGCAGGGGTAAAACTGACGCGGAAACAGGAGGGGTCATAAGGTTCCTGAAATCGATAGGCAATGACGGGCGCACACTGAATAGTGACCGATCACCCATACGGTGTCTGGTTATAACTCCAGTTGCGCCCGATTGACGAACGAAGACCTGGTTGCGGATGCGGTTTATCGAGGAGGGCTATGCCCTTAGTCAAAAAGCTTCGTAACGGATTCGAATCGTTCGTTTGTCGTTTTCGTCCGGTTTGCCGATTGAAATCGTTTGGATTGATACGCTCTTGTTTCGGATCACCTCCCGAACATAATTGACATCGGTGGTGGGTTGCTCGTTCAGATAATAGGTGACTGAGCCTTTGGGGTAATCGAATAAATTAAGAGGATACCCCGTTGTGGTGTCGGTATAACTGATTCTCCTGAAACTGGTACGTATAAAGGGGCCTGTCGGGAAATAATCAATTATTTCGGAGTTGCCTGACTTGAGTTGCTGATAGGTAGGAAAGTCGGGTTGGGTTTTGTTCTGGCCAAAAACAAGATGGCCAAAAAAGGTAGAACCGACAACTACAAAAGCGAAAATTTGTAGCGAGAGACGTACCATAATTTTTAGGATAAAAGGGTAGGTTGAAAAAGACTCTACCCCTGCCAGAAGTTGCAGCTCAAAGTAGGCAACTAGTAGCAAGGGTAGATAGTCCGTGCGTAAGTAAAACGCTTAATAGTTGTTGGTTAGTATATCGCTAGTGGATATTCTGTGACATAATTGACGGTAAGAGAGCTGTTACTGCTGAGCGGCTGTACTGTCGGCTTTTCGCTTGGCCTCCTCTTTGGCTCGTTTCTTGAAAAACCCCCGCAACAGGAAATTACTCTGAGCTGCCTTTAAATCTTCGTTGAGCAGCGCAGTGCCCTGACTGAGATTCTTCAGCGTTGTCTGTAAATTACTGGCCGATTCCTGGTCTGTTAATAAAACCCCGAGGGGACTGTTGTTATTATTTAGCTTCTCCGATGCCCGATGGAGATTGTCTGAAGACCGGTTCAGGTTGGTAACGGTTTTCTCGGCCGTATTGGCCGCACTTTCAAATCGGGCTGCCGAACGACTCAGGCGACGGAACACCGTTGTGTCGGTTACGAGTTCATTGGCCAGTGTGCCTTTGTTGTTAAGTTTAGCGGCAAATTGCGACACCGAGCCAGTTATGCGGGTCGTGTTTTCAGAAGCACGCTCCAGATTCTCCATGGCTCGCTTGAAATGATTAGCCACCAGCGAGTCGGTCAGAACGGCCCCTACAGTACCTTTTCCTTTTCGAAGATTGCCAACCAGTTCTTTAAAATCCTTCGTCACCCGCAGCAGGTTGTTGTTGTTTTCCTGGAGCGTTTCCATAATCTGGTCGGAGCTGAGGGCTGCCAGGGTTTGTAAACGATCGCCGTCTTCTACCTCCGGATGGCTATTGGTGCCCCCCGCCAGCACAACAATCTTGTTCCCAATCAGACCGTCGGAACTGATTGTGGCCGTGGCATCCTGACGAATATATTGCTGCGAACTTTGTTCGACATCCATATCGACCTCCACCTGCGAATTGCTAAGGATGCTTACGCGCTTGACGGTGCCAACCTTAACGCCTGAGAACCAGACGTTGTTGCCTGCCTTTAAACCCGCAACATCTTTAAAAACGGCAATCAGTCGAATACTCTTGGTAAAACGCTTCTGCTGGCCTCCCAGCACAAACACTCCTGCCACAAAAATGACGATGCCCAGCAGAACAAAAATGCCAACAACAACGGAGCGTTTATTCGATTCTGTACTCATAGTGTATCAATTGAATGGGAAATTCGGGTAGATTGTATTTGGGGATGTTCGGTAACTAGGTAACTATGAGAACCAGTAATTGGTTAATAAATAATGCTTTAAGGCATAAATCGGGCTACTTCTCATACCCCGCCACACTGCCGGATTTAGGTAACAAAATTATAGTTGTAGAACTGCCTTACCCGTTCGTCGGGGTCGGCAAAAACCTCATCGAACGTACCAACCCGCTCGAAACGGCCATCCAGAAGCATGGCTACCCGGTCGCCGGTGCTTTTTGCACAGGTCAGGTCGTGAGTAATAATAATTGAAGTGGCTTTAAACCGTTCCTTAACTTCATTGATCAGGTTATTGATTTCAATACAGGTAATGGGGTCAAGTCCGGCGGTGGGTTCATCATAGAGCATGATTTCGGGCTTGAGCATCAGGGTTCGGGCAATACCGATTCGTTTACGCTGCCCTCCCGAAAGCTCCGAGGGCATCTGGTTTATCGTTTGCGATAAACCCACATCGTCCAGCGCTTCTTCAACAGCCCGGTCAATCTCACCCTGCGATAGGTTTCTGACATTGCGCACGAGCGGAAATTCCAGATTCTCGCGAATACTCATACTGTCGTAGAGGGCGCTACTCTGAAACGAAAACCCAACTTTTTGCCGAAACTGATCCAGTTCGATACCGTGCAGCGTTTCAACATCCTGCCCCAGCACAATAACTTTGCCCGCATCGGGTTTCAGTAAACCAACAATAATTTTGATCAATACTGATTTACCGGTACCCGACCGCCCCAGTACAACCATATTTTCGCCCCGTTTCACCTCCAGGTCAATTCCTCGCAGTACATGAAGATCGCCGAATGATTTTTTTAGTCCGTGGATACTAATGATCGGGTCGTTTGCAGGTGTCATGGAGTATATCGTAATTACTTGTCAGGGAAAGCGCTAAACAATGGGTAAGGTTAGTATACCTAATGGCCTAGTCGCCCCGAATGGCGGTGATAATCTGCAACGAAAGCAACTCTTCAATAAATACCAGGAACATAGACGTAACAACCGATGAATTAGCCGCTTTTCCTACGCCCTCGGTGCCTTTCGATGAGTGATAGCCTTTGTAGCAACCAACCATTCCGATCGTAAAACCAAAAACAATGGATTTTGTCAGCGATGCGAAAATATCCGTGTAGGTAATAGCCCCGAAAACTTCCTGGAAGTAAGAGGTAAAACTGGTTTGTTCGTGTTGGTTTACGTTGAGATAAGCTCCCATCAAAGCCACAAAAATAGTGTACATCGTTAGCACCGGTATGGTGATGGATGTGGCCAGTACCCGACTGACAACCAGGAATTTGAACGGATTTGTGCCCGACACTTCCATGGCGTCGATCTGTTCGGTCACGTTCATCGATCCCAGCTCGGCACCAATGCTGGAGCCAACTTTGCCGGAGGCTATCAGTGCCGTTACCAGAGGTCCCAGCGCCCGTACGACGGCAATGGCAATTAAGGATGGGAGCCACGATGTAGCCCCAAATTCGGAGAGCGAAGGGCGCGACTGATTGGTGAAAACAACACCCGTGATGAAACCCGTTGTGGAAATCAATAACAGAGACCGATAGCCAACCTCATAACACTGGCGTATGATTTCTTTGAACTCGAAAGGCGGCAGAAAGACTTCTTTGAAAAAACGACCAACAAAGGAGGCTACATCGGTCAGATTTAAAAAAAGTTTATCCAGCCCACGGGATAGAACCGGCTTGCTGGACGATTTATTGGCGGGTTTGCTGGTATCTGATTGCATTAAACGTTGACGGTAGTGCTGATTGGATTACCGTATATAACTGATTTGTGCGGTTGGAGTTTTAATTTGACACAAAGAAGCGTTAATCCGGCGCTTTTCCAATATCGAAAAAGAAATTAAGGGTTTTTAACGCAAACAGCCGGACAGGAATCATTTCTGCTGTCCGGCTGTCGGTAAATAACCCAAAATCAGGCTGCACGTAAGAGGTCACTCTGCCACGGAGGAAGGTAAGCGGTGTGCGTTGCTGGGGTTAGAAAGGAGGAGTAATCGTCGGGACGCGACATTACCTCTTTGTAGAGCAACACCCGATACAGATAATAGCGGGTTTCGCGCGGTAAGCTCATTCGGTAGTAATCCCGGTGACTGCTCCGTTTCAACTGATTTTTTAGCAATCCTGGCCCTGCATTGTAGGCTGCTGCAACCAGCGACCATGAGCCTAGCTGATCATATAGTTTCCGAAGGTAACGGCAGGCGGCCTCTGTTGCTTTATGTACGTTGAATCGTTCGTCGATTCGACCTCCAACACGCAGCCCAAGAGCGCGAGCCGTAGCGGGCATCAGTTGCCAGTAGCCAGCCGCTCCCGCCCGCGATACGGCCCGGGGCCGAAGCGCACTTTCGGCCATAGGAACATAACGGAAATCGTCGGGGATGTCGTACTTCTCCATAATAGGTTCAATAATTGGAAAAAAGGCCTCGGCTCGTTGGCGAAGGCTCCCCAAATCGCTGGCGTGGCTTCTAAACAGCGTGAACACGTGTTTCCAGCGATCAGCTACGTCACTCTGGTCGAGGGGAAGGCACTCCCCACAAAAATTAACATCGAGAAGTGGCAACTCCGGAGCATTGAGTGTGAGGGTTGCCGTAGGGGAAACCGATTCGGCAACAAAAACCGACTCCGAAGGAGAAAGTAGTCCCGATTTTGTCAGGCGTGACCCGGTTGCGTCGGCCTGAGCTACTGCGCTGATGTTCGATGGAGTGAGGTTTGTGATTGGGGCGGTAAACTTCGCAGCGACCGTGATGGCTGGACGAATAAAAGCCATCAATAAGGAAAATCCAACTCGTTTCAACAAAACATATTCAGGTTGTTACTGGGACTATAACGGTCTATAGACAAAAAATAGTTTACTGATAATCAATATTTTATGTCAATTTAACAGTTGGGTCAGCCATGGTTTTTATCGGTGCTGAAGTAAACCTGCTGAGTGTCAGTACCTTAAAATAATGCAGATTGTCATATGAGGTTTTGCTTTATTAGTCAGGTTTTCTTCGTTGCCAAATTGAGGTTTCTCCCGGATAAAAACAGAATTTTCGTTGGTGTATCCTGCTCTTTACTAAAGCATTGCAGGCGATGCAAAGCGTTGGCACACGAATTGAACCGCTTTTGTATCGAATGAAGATTTTTCTTCTGTGGCATCCGAATAAAAAATCTGGGTGAACCTTCGAAAAAGTTTGAAGGATATTCCGGTCATTTATTTTATTTTTCGGAACGTAAGTTTTTGTAATATCCCATCATTTTCTTGGCTGCCCCTGTGATCGTATTTAAACTGAGTTATCTACGTTTATTCCTGCTGGTTTTATTACCCTCTTTAACTGCCTGGGCCTATCCTAAGGTTGATCTATCGGCTTCGCCCGACTGGAGGTTGCCTGTTAAGAATGGCGGACGCACCCCATCTGCCAAAGAGTTTACAGAGGGGTACTATGCTTCTTTGGTCGATTTACAGGTACATGTTGAGAAACAGGCTTCTTATTCGCACATAATACGGGAAATCCGAACAACCGAAGGCGTGCAAAATGGCTCGCAAATCAATGTTTATTTTAACCCGGCCTATGAGCGACTATCGTTTCATACCGTAACCCTGTATCGGGATGGGAGAGCGATTAATAAATTACGGGCAGGTGCTTTCAAGGTAGCGCCAGTTGAGGCTGAGCGGGATCGGTTTATTTATAACGATTCGTATGTAGCTTCTCTATTACTGGATGATGTCAGGCCCGGCGATCGAATAGAATACGAATTTACGCTGACAGGGGTAAACCCTGTTTTTGCCGGACGATTTGCTACTGACTTCTATTTTGCTTCGGCAGATCGGCTTCCTCATCGGCACCAGGTTTTGATTGTGAGTCCATCCCGTAAGCTTTCTTTTCGAAACCTTAATAATCCACCCAAACCCCATCTGATTTCGAAGGGAGGGCTGAACATTTACGAATGGGATCTTTATGATTTCAAATCATCGGTGCAGGAGAGCAATCAGCCCGACTGGAACAATCCGGAGCCTCATGTGCAGGTAAGTGAGTATGCAAGCTGGCAGGCTGTTACCGATTGGGCGCTCTCGCTCTATAAAGTTCCGACGGTTTCGGCACCATTGCTGACATTCGTAAATGACTGGAAACGCCAAGCTGGCACCAATAAGCTAAAATACATCGAACTGGCTGTCCATTTTGTGCAGAACGATGTACGCTATATGGGTATTGAAATTGGGGAGTATTCGCACCGCCCTCATGATCCGGCCCAAATTGTACGTCAACGCTATGGCGATTGTAAAGATAAGTCGTTGCTGCTGTGTACGTTGTTGCAGGCTAATCAGATAGAAGCATATCCGGCTTTAACCAATACCTATTCGGGGTCACAAACGAATACGTATCTGCCTAGTCCACTACTTTTCAATCATGCAATTGTTTGGTTTCGGTTGGCAAACAAAAGTTACTGGATCGATCCTACGATTGCTCACCAGCGTAATGTCGATGGCGAATTCAGTATTCCACTCTATGGCAATGCACTGGTCATTAGTCCATCGACAACGACATTGCAAACCATAACAACGCCCCGACGCGGAACCATTGATATTACAGAAACTTTTGTAGTGCCATCTCCCCAAAAGAAAGGTGGGAGCGCTAAACTTCAGGTGGTGTCAGTCTATTCCGATAACCATGCCGATAATATGCGGAGTCAGTTGGCCGGGAGTAGTCTGGCAACACTCGAAAAATCGTACCATGATTTTTATCAGGAAAATTATAAACAGCATTCGGTAGAACTGCTCGACAGCCTTCGGATTGAAGACAATTCAATAGCAAATGAATTAACCAGTTATGAAGGATATTCGATCGGCGACGGATGGGAAACCGATACGGCCTCCGGACAGTCGACGTTCTATGTATTTGGTCGGACATTTTACGACAATTTCTACCAGTTAACGTCCGAAAAGCGGCATCAGCCCCTGGCACTGTCGTTCCCCTATGAAATGGACTATACAATTAAGCTGGAAATGCCGGAAACCTGGACCGCTACTGACGATCAGTGGAGTGTAAAGCGCAAGGGTTATGAGTTGTCGTTTTCGCGGTTCTATAATTCGGGTGATAGTACGATCAGTTTGCATTATCACTATAAAACGTTAGCTGATCATATAGCACCCGACGAAGTTGCCACCTATCGGGCTGATGTAAAGAAGATAACGGGCGAACTGGAATACCAGTTGTTGTATAACGGAGAATTGGCATCACAGGAAGGGCACCTACATGCAGGGAGTGTACTTTTTGCTCTTGGATTGTTGCTGGGTTTCGGGTATTTATGTCGCCGTTGGTATCGGTACTCACCTAGTGTAACTACCAGCGTGCCAGCGCCCCGTCCAATTGGTGGCTGGCTGGTGTTGGTTTCATTTAGTGTGTTAATTGCGCCAATACTACAGGCGCAACAACTCTTTACATCCGAAATTTATGTTGATTCGAGTACCTGGGCTGCCCTGAAAGTGGCTCCTGATCTAAGAAGTATATTGCTACGAATAGGAATTTATCTAGAAGGGGCTGCAAACCTGTTTTTGTTCTGCTTTGCTATTCTGTGTGCTGTTTTATTTGTGCAACGTAGAAATTCTTTCCCCTTTTTATATACACTATTGCTGGCTGGCCGTGCCGCTTTTCTGCTTGTCAATGCCGTGGTGTTTGGGAGCTTTTTTGACGTTGCTTTGGGTAAGGATGTATATAATGATGTTGTCAGGGCAATAGTCGCTGCGGCAATATGGATACCATATCTGTATAAATCGACCCGTGTTCGTCAAACCTTTGTAATACCGCTGCATCATATATCGCCTGCTAAACCAGAAGCCTTACTGATTAGGGATGATGAATGGGGCAGTGTGACAACAAAAACGGATTCAACAGAGCCACCTGCCTCCATAGATCAATCATAAAAGAGCAGATTGGAGGGCGGTAGATTCTTTTTTTTGCCTTCTTTATTCGAAAAAGACTACTGCTCACTGTTTATTGCTGACAAAAAATGCCCTTACGTTCACAAGATTGGTTTGGCCGCACCGGTAAAGACGGCTTTATTTACCGCGCCTGGATGAAAAACCAGGGATTTCCGCACCATGAATTTGACGGTAAGCCCGTAATTGGCATTTGCAATACATGGTCTGAACTGACCCCCTGTAATGCCCATTTTCGGGAATTGGCCGAAGCCATAAAACGGGGAGTATGGGAGGCAGGCGGATTTCCGCTCGAATTTCCGGTTATGTCGCTGGGCGAATGCCAGATTAAACCAACGGCCATGCTGTTCCGGAATCTGGCCAGTATGGATGTAGAAGAGAGCATCCGGGGCAACTCCCTCGATGCGGTTATTCTGATGTGCGGTTGCGACAAAACCACCCCTTCTCTTGTAATGGGTGCCTGTAGTGTCGATTTGCCGACAATGGTCGTGTCGGGTGGACCTATGCTGGCCGGGCGCTTTCAGGGACGAAAAATTGGCACCAGCGATCTTTGGCGGTTTGCCGAAGCCTACAAAATAGGCGAGATGAGCCAGGCTGAATTTGTGGCAGCCGAAGCCAGTATGGCCCGTTCGCAGGGGCATTGCGCCGTTATGGGAACGGCATCGACAATGGCCGCCATGGTCGAGTCGCTGGGCCTGGCCCTCCCTGATAACGCAACTATTCCGGCCGCCGATTCACGCCGAAAAGTGCTGGCCCATCTGACGGGTATGCGTGCTGTGGAGCTGGCGCGCGAAGGCATAACCCCGTCGAAAATTCTGACCCGGCAGGCATTCGAAAATGCTATCATGGTCAATGCGGCTCTGGGTGGTTCAACCAATTTTATTCTGCACCTGATGGCCATTGCCGGGCGCGTAGGGGTTGAACTGTCGCTGGATGATTTCGATCAACTGTCGGCAAAAATTCCACTCTTAACCAACCTTCAGCCATCGGGCGAGCATTTTGTCGAGGATTTATTTTATGCTGGTGGCTTGCCCGCCGTAATCCGCGAACTGCGCAATTATCTGCACAATGACGCCATAACGGTTAATGGGCGCAGCCTCGGCGAAAACTGTGCCGAGGCTCAATGCTACGATCCGGCGGTTATTGCCACCGTCGAAAACCCATTTAAACCTGAGTCGGGTGTTGCCGTTCTGCGCGGTAATCTATGCCCGAACGGAGCCGTTCTGAAGCCCTCGGCGGCTACGCCTGCTCTTATGCAGCACACGGGCCGGGCGGTTGTTTTCGAAAATATCGACGACTACAAAGCCCGCGTCGATGACCCGGATCTGGACGTTGATCCGAGTTGCGTACTGGTGCTGAAAAATGTTGGTCCCAAAGGCTATCCCGGTATGCCCGAAGTTGGGAATATGCAGTTGCCCGCCAAAATTCTGGCGCAGGGTGTGCATGATATGGTCCGGATTTCGGATGGCCGAATGAGTGGTACGGGATTCGGAACCGTGGTGCTGCACGTGTCGCCCGAAGCGGCTGTGGGCGGAAATCTGGCGCTGGTACAAAACGGTGATCTGATCACGCTCGATGTCGAAAACCGGAGTTTACACCTGCACGTTTCCGACCAGGAACTGGCCGCCCGGCTTGTGCAGTTCAAACCGCTTGATCTGGGCTACGACCGGGGGTATGTGAACCTGTATATCCGACACGTCACCCAGGCGCATCAGGGTGCCGATTTCGATTTCCTACAGGGCGCTTCGGGTAGCGAAGTAAAACGAGATTCTCATTAATTTGTCTGTAACACCCATCCGTATATTTAGTTAGAACGACTGTATCAAACAGCACCTTGCTGTTTGATACAATAGAATCGTGACACTAGCTTAGGGGGAGTCTGGTGTTACTCAATAAGTATATGCCTGTTTTTTCTGATCAAACCGTTTTAATTACCGGTGCCGGACAGGGTATCGGTTTTGCTATAGCCCGCGCCCTGTTTCGGCAGGGAGCCAACGTTGTTCTCAACGACTACGACGAGGATCTGGCGCATCAGGCTGCCGAAACCATTCGGCAGGAAAAGCAGGCCAGTATGGGCAATTGTATCGCCTGTCCGGGCGATTCTGCCGATGTGGCCTTTATTGAACACATGGTCAGAACAGCAATCAATACGTTTGGTTCGGTCGATATTGCCATTGCCAATGCCGGAATCACTGTCTTTGGCGACATTTTTACGACAACACCCGATGCATTTCAGAAAATAGTGAACGTGAACCTACGGGGAAGCTTTTTTCTGGCACAACTAGCCGCCAGGCAAATGCGCCAGCAGGGAAAGGGAGGAAGCGTACTGTTTATGTCGTCGGTTGTGGGACATCAGGCGCATCCGGGCTTGCCGGTCTATAGCATGACTAAAGCGGGTCTGGAAATGCTGGCAAAACAATTAGTCATTGATTTCTCGCCACTCGGTATTACCGTCAACGCCGTTGCCCCCGGTGCAACTCTCACCGAGCGCACGCTGGATGATCCAACCTACATTCCGATCTGGTCACGCATTACGCCAATGGGACGCCCTGCTACCGTCGACGACATTGCCAATGCGGCTCTGTTTCTGGTTTCACCCGCATCAAGGCACATCACCGGTCAAAGTCTAGTTGTCGATGGCGGCTGGACAAGCATTAGCCCACCGCCAAGTGAATGATTGAATTGTTGAATGATTGAATTTTTTTCAATTCAACAATTCAACAATTCAACAATTCAACAATTTATTTCCTCCCCAGCGTAATCAGAATCACGCCCACGAGTGCGATGGCTGCGCCAATAAGTGACTGACTGGAGAAAATTTCGCCAGCAAACAGGGTTCCGAGCAGCATGGCCACTACGGGATTCACAAAAGCATAAGTCGACAGGAGTTGAGGGGCTGCATTGCGAGCCAGCCAGGCATATGACGAAAAGCCAATAATGCTACCAAATATGACCAGATAAAACATGGAACCGATAGCTTTGGCCGGGGCATCGAAGATGCTGAACAGCGAAACCGGCTCTATGATGAGACTAACGGGCAGCAGGACAAAACCGCTAACAATCATTTGAATTCCTGTTGAAATGGTGCCCGACGGTAAAGAAACCCTTGGAGTCATTAATGTACCAATGGCCCAGGAGAAATTACCAAATGCAATCAGACTGGCACCAACCAGATTCGCATTGGCTCCGCCCGCGCCCTGAAATTTGTCGGGTTTAATCAGAAAGTAAATACCCACCAGGCCAACAATCAGGCCTGCCAGCGCCAGGTTGGTGGGCCGTTGTCTGCCAAACGAAACCCAGTTCAGCGTTAGTAGAAAAACAGGCAATAAGCCGCCCAGCAAAGCCGCCATACCGCTCGGAATATATTGAAGGCCCAGCGACAGACAGCCATTGGAGATAGCCAGTAAAATAATGCCGATAATGCCGGCCGACTGCCATTCAACTCGGGTTGCCCGTGGGGTTCCGGTTAATCGCGCATAGGTATACAGAATCGTACCGGCCACAATGTACCGCATCGAAACCATATACAGGGGAGGCATCTGTTCGGTCATAAAATGAATGAACAGATAGGTGGAACCCCAAAGAATATAAACCGAAACTAAATTTGCCCAGAGTGTGAGCCGATTAGGCGTATTAGTGAGAGGAGAAGACAGAACTTGCATAAAACCAGCGACCTTAATGCTGGGATAACACAAACAAGTTGAATTTTTCTCCGTCAGAAGCCAATTTTTTTCATAGTTTTTGCACTTAATTATAAAATTTCCAAGCAGGTCCTTTTGAGGGTCAAACAATTCGGTTTTTAGCGTCAATTCTCCAGAAATCTATGGCAGATACAGGATATATCCATCACGAGCAACATCTACGCAGTTCAGATTTTATCTCGGATATTGTCATTGGCATGTCCGATGGCCTCACTGTTCCCTTCGCGCTGGCAGCCGGCCTAAGCGGTGCCGTGTCCGATTCATCGCTGGTTGTAACGGCCGGAATCGCCGAAATCGTTGCGGGGTCTATTGCTATGGGCCTGGGCGGTTATCTGGCCGGGCGTACCGAGGCCGATCATTATGATTCTGAGCGCCGGCGGGAGGTGCGAGAGGTTGAAACAGTGCCGGAGCGGGAAAAGGAAGAAGTACGCGAAGTATTTGCCGAAATGGGCCTCAGTCCGGCGCTACAGGTTGCCATTGCCGACGAGCTGGCAAAAGATAAAGTAAAATGGGTCGATTTTATGATGAAATACGAACTCGGCCTCGACGAACCCGACCCGAACCGGGCTACCAAAAGTGCGCTGACCATAGGATTGTCGTATGTAGCTGGCGGCTTGATTCCGCTATCTCCCTATTTTTTTGTAGAGCATCCGCATCAGGCACTGATTTATTCGTGCGGACTGACCCTGCTTTGTCTGTTTGTGTTCGGCTATTTCAAAAGTAAAGTAACGGGACAATCGCCTGTTGCCGGAGCGTTTAAAGTGATGCTCATTGGTGCACTGGCTGCCGCAGCCGCATTTGGAGTAGCCAAGCTGTTTGGATGAATATAACTATTTGTGCTTTTATTGGTTACATTAGTATTTAGTGTTGTTGCTAAAGTTTTGAAGATCGAGAAGTTGCTAATGTGCTATTTTTCAATGAGTAAGGGAGTGCTTTTCTGCGTAAACCCTTAACGACATGGATTGTATAAGTACATGCCTTAGATGCCCGAAAAGTGCGTCTATTTACTAGTTAGCAGCCATATGTAACGACATCATAAACTAAAACGATGGACAATAAGAATATCTTAATATCGGGTGCGGGCATTGCAGGGACAACACTTGCATTTTGGCTAAAAGAGTTTGGATTTAATCCGACCATGGTTGAAAACTCGCCTACATTACGGAAAGGTGGTCACGCCATTGACTTTATGGGGGCAGGCTATGACGTTGCTGAAAAAATGGGAATTATACCGGCCCTTAAAGCGGTTGACATCAATTTTTCAAAACTAGTTTTTGTTGATAGTGACAACAGGGAAAAAGGCAGTATGGATTATCAGAAAATCAAAATCTTTCTGAATGGCAGGGCATTTACATTGTTTCGCAGCGATTTGGCAAGGGTTATTTATCAAAGTATAGACAAAGGTGTTGAAATAATTTTTGGCGATACTATTGCGAAGATAGAAGAAAACAGAAAAGGAGTTGCCGTAATGTTTCAAAGTGGCAAAACTAGAGATTTTGATTTGCTTGTAGGAGCAGATGGCTTGCACTCTAATGTGCGAAAGTTAGTTTTCGGCAACGAATCGCAGTTTGAAAAATATTACGGTTATTATACTTCGTCATTTACGATTGACAATATTTCTTTAGGGAATAATGCTTTTTCAATGTATAATGTTCCTTATAAACAAGTTGGTGTTTTTTCGAAAAATGAGAATAGTACCACTGCCTTTTTTATTTTTGCCTCTCCTGAAAAACTAGCTTATCAACATCACGATATTGCCAGACAAAAGAAAATTTTAAAATCGGAATTCGAAAGCAGTGGTTGGAAGTGTCGGGAATTGCTTTCCCGAATTGACTCAACGACCGACTTTTATTTTGATTGCGTTAGTCAAATAAAAATGGAGAGCTGGTATAAAAGTAGAGTAGCTTTAGTGGGCGATGCTGGTTATTGCCCGTCACTATTATCGGGTAAAGGTTCTACGCTTGCAATGGTTGGCGCATACATACTCGCAGGAGAATTAAAGCAGGCAAACGGAGATTATAAAAAAGCTTTTGAACAATACCAACTGGTATTCAAACCTTTTATGGAGAAAAAACAAAAATCTGCTCAGCAATTTGCAAAATCGTTTGTTCCTAAAAGTAGTTTTGGTATTTGGCTGCGAAATAAAGTTTTTAAATTGATGTCTTTATCAATCTTTTCAAAACTTTTTTTAAATCAATTTAAAGATAGTGGACTAAAACTAAAAGAGTATTAATTGATAACAAAACATGAATATGCGACTGCTAATATCGTATTTACAATATGCTGGCTGAAACGATTCTATGAAATTATTTTTCTTATAGTCAGCTTTAATTCTTTAAATCAACCGTGGCGCCGAAAACCTGCTATATCGTCAATACATAAATCGTTATGGGCAATTTAATAAAAGTGCCCCATCTTGAAAAAGTATGACTAAGAAGCAAACAAAGCGAATACTCAAAATAGCATTTATTGTCGCAAGTATATCTTCCTTGTATTTCGTACCCTGGATTTTGGTAAGAGCGTGGTTAGCACCACTACCCGATACGGTTCAGGAACAGGTAAATGATGCCATCGGATATGGATTGGACGGTATGATTGTTTACGTGGATCAGGCTGGGAAGCCGCCAGAGCTTTATGCTGCAGGCTGGCATGACCGAAAAAATAAAATTCCTGTTAACCCGAAAGCCTTATTCAAAATTGCCAGTATTAGTAAGCTATATGTTGCTGTGGCTGTGGCTAAATTGGTTAATGGCAAACATTTATCTTTAGATAAAACGCTCGCTAACTACCTTCCTGAGTTGGCGGGAAGAATTGAAAATGCTGATAAAATTACCTTGAGAATGATGGTGCAGCATAGAAGCGGCATCCCCAATTTTACTGATACCCCTGGTTATTGGGAAAATCCTCCGAAAGACAATAGAAAAACGCTTGAGTTGGTACTGGATAAACCTGCTGACTTTGAACCTGATAAAAAATATAGTTATTCAAATACGAATTATTTGTTGATAGGCGAAATCCTTGATAAAACATTGGGGTATAGCCATCACCAATATATCAAGAAGGAAATTTTAACACCGCTTGAACTAAATAATACTTACAGTTTGCTCAGTGAAGTGGATTTAGACGATGTTATGAGTGGCTATTCTGTAGGTTATGATGGTGATTTGAAGTATAATGATTTTATAAACCCCAGCGGCTCAATGGTAGCTACAGCAAAAGATGTGGGAATATTCCTGAGGGCATTGAACGATGGCTCTTTGCTAAAGGATAATGAACAAGCTATCTATTCATCTATTTATGACTATGAGCATACAGGACTATTGCCAGGATATTCTAGTATTGCCAGGTATCACAAAGATATTGATGCAGTCGTTGTTCAGTTTGTAAATACAAGTGGTGGATACACCTGGAATTTATCGGAAATTGTATATAATCGTATTGTGAAAATATTGAAAAGCTCATAACATTAGCCAATAAGAAAGTCAAAATAATAAATGTTTCCAGACCTTCAAAACGGGACTGGAAACGTTAACGAGCAGTCTATTTCAAAATACTCATCAATAAAACACTTCAGTCTGATTGGCTTCTAGTTGTTCAATTACGGGGGCATAGGGGCCGGCTTTTACATTGTCGTGGGTGAGCGGGTTGGAGCGTAGATAGAGCTTTTTCAGGCTTTTCGATTTGCCGAGCGAAGCGGGCATTTCCTGTAGATTATTGTTCGAAAAGTCGAGTTCTTCCAGGTACGGAAAATCGGCTACAACGGCCGGTACCACCGAAAACCAGTTATGGCTCAGATCGAGAATGCGCAGGTAATGCAATTTCTGGAGCTGACTGGGCAACTGGCTAATGCGGTTGTGATGCGCATAGAGCATCTGCAACCGCATTAGTTTGCTAAGCGATGGTGGCAGTGCGTTCAGTTTGTTGTAAGCAATAGCCAATTGTTCCAGCCGTTTTAACCGGCGAATCTGTGTGGGAATTTCAGTGAATTTGTTGTAGTACAAATCCAGCACCTGTAACCGCTTAAGTTTACAGACCGAAGCCGGAAATCGCGCCAGATCGGCATTATACAGATTCAGATCGTTCAACCGACGTAACCCCTTCACGTTAACATCCTGCAACTTATTATTGCCAATCCACAAACTTTCGAGACGACGATTCTGCCGGATCGAAAGGGGCACCTGCGTCAGTTTATTACCCTGTAGGTTCAGTGCTACCAGATGTTTATTTCTGCTGAAAAAGACACTGTCGTTCGGGATGGCATTGTAAAGCAGGCTAAGCCGTTTCAACGTTGGAATATCAGCCGTGAGTCGGGCAGGGAGTTCGTGCAGATGGTTTTTAGATAAATCGAGTTCTTCCAGTTTTGGAAAGCGGTAAACTATCTCTGGAATATTGTTCAGCTCCAACTGGTTAAAAGCCAGCATCCTGACTGTGTCGGGTCGGGTTGTTTTTTCGGCGGCTTCGATGGTGCTGATAATACCTGCCCCGCGCCGAGCGGTGCGCTTTTGTGGGATATGACCTATTTGCGTCATACCGTCCCATCGAAAACCAGTTTGTGTTTTTATCGGAAACGGATGCTGGTCATACCAGTCACCAAGCAATTCCAGTAATTGACTTTCCTGTTCAGCAGTCAGGTCGCGTCCTTCAAATTGGCAGAAAACACGTTCGTAGCTTCCATTGGGGCGAACAAATTCTTTTGTTTGAAGAAAAACGCCAGCCACGGGCATACGCTTTTTATTGTTCTCGATAAATGTGAAGAATCGCAGCGTTCGGGCGTTTGTGGTATCGAGAAACCGTCTCCCATGTTGCATAAAGACACCTTTTTGTCCTGCTACGCGGGCAAATGCCGGAGGATATTGTTTTTCCAGATCAGCCAACGATAAATTATATTGAGCTGTATCCCGTAACAACATCATCTTTACCTGCGCCCATGTCGGCACAGTAAGCAGGCAAAACAACAGGAGTAAAACCTGGTTTTTCATGGATTAACGAGTCTTTTAGGTGTATGACTATTTTTATAGTTAAATTCCACAAAAAAACCGGGATTTATTAGATTTTTCTGACTGACTTTGATTCTTTTTGAAAGCGCTTCTTCGAAGTGAAAAAATCGAGTCAATCTGTTAAATCCTATAAATCCCGGTCAGGATTAGTTTTTCTGTCCGCCACTTACCGACGAAGCCGGCTGTTTCTCCGATAATTTTTTGGCTGCCTTTTCGAAGTCGCCTGCCTGAATGATCGAAATTTTGCTTGGGTCGATATGTTTCTTCATGGCTGCGTTAATCTGATCGGCGGTCAGCGAATTGATTTTCTTCTCAAAATCAGCATCCCAGGCCATGGTTCGGTTCAGATACAGGTTGTTATTGAGCGTACTGGTCAGGCTAGGGTCCTGCGCCCGGCCAACCATCCGCGATTGCAGATAGCCCGATTTGGCAGCCGCCAGTTCTTCGGCTGTAAAGCCATCTTTCACTACTTTGTCCATCTCTTCCAGAAAAGCCTTTGTCAGCCGTTCCGAATTTTCGGGATTGTAGATCGCATAGGTCAAAAAGATGCCTGTTTTATCGAGCGGATTGGCCTGGATTTGCGAGCCAACACCGTAGCTGATACCCTCTTTCTGACGGATACGCACAGCCAGACGAGAATTCAGGAATCCACCGCCGAGCATATAGTTGCCCATCACTAGCGCTGGATAATCGGGATCGTCGTCGCGGAGCGGAATATTTACGCCTGCCACCAGAAAAGCATTGGCTTTGTCGGGTGCTTCAATCTTCTGGGGAGTCGCCTTGATGTCGTTAAACGGCGTAACCAACCGACTGAATGGCTTTTTGGCTTTCCAGGTGCCCAGTTCATCCATCACTACCTTCCGGACAGGCGTTTCGTCGAAATCGCCGACGATGGCCAGTGTTGAGTTTTGCGCTCCGTAAAAATCTTTATGAAACTGCTTCAGATCATCGAGTTTCAGCGCTTTCACGTCGGCTACGTCTTCATCGGGGGTTGATGTATACCGAATGTCGTCCTTCGGATAGGGGTTCATCTGACGCTGGAAGGCTGTGAAGGCTAGTGCCTGAGGTTCCGAGCGTTGCGCTTCGATCTGTGCTAGCTGCTCCTGTTTCAGCTTCTCGAATTCGTTGGGGTCGAAAGCCGGATGCTTCAACATATCACTAACGATGCGGATCACGGCAGGCAGATTCTCTTTCGTGGTTTTGATCGATACGTTAACCTGATTGCCACCGCCAAACACGCCAACCTGTGCTTTCAATTTATCGAACTCGTCTTTAATTTGCTGACGGGTGCGGGTGGTGGTGCCTTTGTTGAGCATGGAAGCCGTAAAGACCGAAATCGCACTCTTGTTTTTCAGGCTGTTTACATCGCCATAACGCAGGGTTAAGCGGGCGTTTACTTCATTACCACGTGTCGACTTGGGCAGCAGCGCCAGTTCAATGGTGTTAGGCTGCTCGACCCGGCGCGTACGACCATCGATGTTCGACGGCGATGGATCGAAGGCTTCGCCACTGGCAATGGCTGCCCGGCCTTTGTAGTTTTTCACGAGCGCATCCACATCCGGCGCATTGGGCACTTCAACCCGGTCGGGGGTTTGTTCAGGAATAAACGTACCAATTGTACGGTTGGAGGGCTTGAAATAGAATTTGGCTACCCGTTGCACATCGGCAGGGGTCACTTTTTCGAGCGCGTCGCGATACAGGAAACCAAGCCGCCAGTCGCCGGTAGCGATGTATTCGCTCAGCGTACGACCCAGCCGCTCTACGTCTTTAAAACTGATTTCAACATCTTTCAGTATTTTGGCTTTTGCCCGATCTACCTCTTCTTTGGTTGGCGCCTGAATGGCTATGGAGTCCAGCGTACCGAGCAGCGCTTTCATGGCATCCCCTTCCGATTTATCTTTCAGAAGTTCGGCGGCAAAATACACATAACCGGGATCTTTCGTCATGAACGAATAACCATATTCCTGTGAGGCTTTCTTGGTTTCGATCAACGACTTATAGAGTCGGCCGCTGGGTTCGTCGGTCAGAATTTCGGTTAACACATCCATTGTCGGGTAGTCGGGATGCGAACTGGGCATGATGTGATACAGCGCCGAGACTACTTTTGTGTCACCTACACGCCGAAGCACCACTTCGCGTTCGCCATCCTGAACGGGTTCAACGCTGTAGGTTGGCTGAAGCACCCGGGTTGGTTTCGGAATGGGGCTGAAATAGTCACTGACCAGTTGCAGCGTTTTGTCTTCGTCGATTTTACCGGCAACTACCAGCACGGCATTATCGGGCTGGTAGTATTTTTTGTAAAACGCCTGTAGGTTTTCGATGGGCACTTTTTCCAGGTCGGAGCGGTTGCCAATGGTCGACTTGCCATAGTTGTGCCACAAATAGGCCGATGAAACTACGCGCTCATTCAGCACGTTCTGCGGGGAGTTTTCACGCATTTCGAACTCGTTCCGAACCACCGAAAACTCGGTTTCGAGGTCGCTCTTTTTGATGAACGAATTCACCATCCGGTCGCTTTCCAGATCGAGGGCCCACTTGAGGTTTTCGTCGGTGGCGGCAAAGGTTTCAAAATAGTTGGTGCGGTCGAGCCAGGTGGTACCATTTGGGCGGGCACCGTGGGCCGTTAGCTCCTGCGGGATGTTGGTGTGTTTGGTTGAGCCTTTGAAGACCATGTGTTCGAGCAGGTGAGCCATGCCCGTTTCGCCCAAACCTTCGTGGCGGGAACCGACCAGATACGTGATGTTAACGGTGATGGTTGGCTTTGAAGGGTCGGGGAAGAGAAGCACTTTTAAGCCGTTTTTGAGCTGATATTCGGTGATTCCTTCAACTGAGGCTCCTTTCGTGACCCCGTCGGGCAGCTTGTTCTGCGCCAATGATAGGGTAAGGCTACCAACCAGAAGTGTAGCTGCCAGCACTCCTTGTGGTATTCGTTTGCTGAGCGTACCTAATTGCATAGAAAAATGAGTTAGTTGGGTACAAAAAAACTATGCGTATAGTTACAAAGAATACTGATTGAGGGCAATCCTTATTTTATATTTTTAACAAAAGTGATGATGAGCGGTTAACAGTCGCTGGCGTTTCAAAAACAAAGCGCCCTACCAAGCAAAATTACACCTTAAATTTGCTTGATAGAAAAAGCTAGTTTTTACTACCGCTGCCTACGAAGAAGCGGGCTGCTTTTTCAAAATCACCGGCTTTTATGATGGCCCGTTTAGTATAGTCGATATATTTCTTCAGAGCTGCATTCACCTGTTCGGGCGCGACGGCATTAATCGGTTTTTCATAGTTGGCTGGAAGTTGAATGGCTGCCGATTTGTCCTGCGTCTGAATCAGCGGCAATAGAGGCTACCGTCAGGCTACTGTTTCGTATCCATTTGTTGATCGAATTACTACACATAGGGAATGGGAAGTTGACATGAACTATGTGCATAGTTGCGAAGTAATACAACAGCTTGCAATAGCGATGTGTATTTATTTTCATAAACGGTTACTATTGCTGGGGGCGTTATCGGTTACCCCTCAAACCACTGCCGAAACATAGCGGCTTTGTCTTTACTGACCATCAGCTCTAAGCTGTCGTTTGGACTTTTGAGCAGCACCTGGAGTTTGCTGGTATAATGGGGACGGTAGCCCGACACGGCATCCAGATTGATGAGACACTGGCGATTAGCCCGAAAAAAATGAGTCGGATCAACCAGCTCTTCCAGTTCATCAAGCGTTTTGTAATCTGTTATGAGCTTTTGTCCGGTTGTGGTAATCAGGTAAATGATTTCGTCGCGGAGGAAATAGGCAACCTGCTCCTGAGGGACCGACACGATCTGCCGGAGAAAATGCCCCGTAAACCGACGTTTATAGAGCGGAGTAAGGGGCTTTTCGGTGAACTGAGCCAAAAACTGCCGGAATTGTCCGGTATAGTCGAACTGATGACCCGACCAGCGGTGATATTTATCCAAAGCTGCTTTCAGATCGTTGGGGTCGATAGGTTTGAGCAGGTAGTCGAGGCTATTTAGTTTGAAGGCCCGAATGGCGTATTCGTCGTACGCCGTCGTGAATATGATGGGGACGTTCAGGTTAATTTGTTGAAAAGCCTCAAAACTAACCCCATCCGAAAGCTGAATGTCGGCAATGACCAGGTCTGGGTTTTCATGTGTCTGAAAGTACTCGCAAATGGCCTGCACGCTTGCCAATGGACCGTCAGTCACCGCATCGGGTTCCAGTTGATGCACCAGTTTATGAAGCTGTCGGGCAATAAGCGGTTCGTCTTCAATAAGTAAGATGGTCATGGTGGGCATTGGGTTTATAGTCTATGGTTTATGGTTGCTCTGCTCATGTAGGTTCCGACCAAGCAGAGCAACTATAAACCATAAACAATGAACTGATTAGGCCAGCAACGGAACGCGGACGTGGAACGTGTTTGCGGTTTCGTCGATCTCAACAGGGCGAGGACTGAGAAAACTATAAAGAAGTTTCAGGTTTTCGAGTCCCTGACCATTGGAGGTTTCGACCTGCCGTTTGCGCTGAATAGGATTGGAAACTTCCAGGTAGTTGTTGTGGGTTGCAATGGTAATCCGCAGCGGTAGAGCTTCGTTGATGATGTTGTGTTTTATAGCATTTTCGATCAGGATTTGAAGCGTTACCGGAACGATCTGTTCGTCCAGCGCATCGTCGGTTAGGCCATACTGAACCAGCAAAGCTCCGTCGAAACGGGTCTGGAGCAGCGAAATATAGTTCTTGATGAAGGCTAGTTCGGTTTCCAGTGGCACCAGTGCTTTGTCTTTATGCTGAATCACATATCGGAATACTTTCGAGAGTTGTTGCAGAAACTGGCGGGCCAGCACCGGATTGTGGTCGATCAGGCTATCGAGCGACGACAGGCTGTTGAACAAAAAATGTGGGCTAATCTGATTTTTCAGACTGTCGAGCTGAACCTGCACTTTTTCTTTTTCCAACTGCGCCGTTCGAACCGCGTTCTCCTGCCAGCGCTTCAATAAATGGCTGGCAATGAATCCCAGACAAATAACCGTATTGACCAGAAAAACCATCATGCCAATGATGATGAAGCCAAATTTGTTCATCAACGTTAAACCCGGCGGGAAATAGCGCATCGCTATAAAGTAGCCAGACACCAGTGCCATGGTTTTAACGATACCCCAACCTCCCAGTACCTGAACGATAATGCGCCAGCGCACATTTTTTTCGAAAGGTAACCGACGGTTCAGCCACTCGTTAAAGACGTAGTGGAAAATCCAGACCAGATTCAACATGACAAACGACATGAAGAACAGAAAGATGTGAACCTTCCAGCTAATGTCGGGAGCCAGCCACTGGCGGGCCACCATTCCTCCCAGCGCAACCCAGAGGAGCAGAAACTCAACGTATTTATTGAATTTTATTTTCATGACTGGCAATAACCATACCGTCCGACATTTCAATAACGCGATCTGTACCGGCAGCAAAATCGGGGTCGTGGGTCACCGCAATGATGGTTTGCCCTTTTTCTGCCAGTTCTCTAAAAATCTCGAACACATTTTCGGTATTGGCCTTATCCAGATTACCGGTTGGTTCGTCGCCCATCACAATTGTAGGGTCGTTGATAAGCGCACGCGCAATGGCAACGCGCTGTTGCTGACCACCCGAGAGTTTGCTGGCGGGTTTACGGGCATAATCGGCCATGCCAATGATCCGAAGCTTTTCCATGGCCCGCTCTTCAATTTCTTTTTCTGGATATTTGCCCAGCTTAAGGCCCGGCAGCATTACGTTCTGAAGGGCCGTAAACTCGGGCAACAGAAAATGAAACTGGAACACAAAGCCCAGATGCTCATTGCGGAAATGGGCCAGATAGTCCTGACTGCGACCGGTCAGGCGGGTTCCGGCCATCTCGATGGCTCCATCGTAGTCAGTATCCATTGTCGACAGCAAATAGAGCAGCGTCGATTTACCACAGCCCGATTTACCCACAATTGACAGAAATTCGCCTTTCTGCACGTCGAACGTTACATCTTTCAG
This sequence comes from Spirosoma sp. SC4-14, assembly GCF_037201965.1. Classification (NCBI taxonomy): domain Bacteria; kingdom Pseudomonadati; phylum Bacteroidota; class Cytophagia; order Cytophagales; family Cytophagaceae; genus Spirosoma; species Spirosoma sp. SC4-14. The sequence goes on from NZ_CP147518.1 coordinate 3,086,137, forward strand.
AACCTGGAATTTCTCCGGGTCGTAAAAGAATTTGTTCAGGTGCTGGGCGGAAAGAACGGTGTTCATTTTAATGATGAATTATGAATGATCAATGATGAATTACGGACGATGAGCCATCAGGCGTTCATCATTGATCATTCATAATTCATCATTAACAAAGTTAGCCTCTCAAAATTTCCACCGGGTCAACCTGAGCAGCTCGGCGCGACGGAAAATACCCTGCCAGCACAGTAGTAATAATGCCGAACAGGATGCCCATTACGTAATATTTGGCTGAAAAGATGACCGGGAAGGTTTTCAGACTCAGAAAGTCGCCGGCTTCGAAAGGCGTAATCGAAAGCAGATAGCTGAGAAAAAAGCCAATGCCCAGACCGAGCAGGCCACCGGAAAACCCAATGAAAATAGCCTGTAACAGAAAAATGGCAATGATGTCGCGGGCTTCAAAGCCAGTTGCTTTCAGGATGGCGATGTCCTTTATTTTGTTAATGACGGTCATGTTCATGATGTTATAGATGCCAAACCCTGCTACAACCAGCAACGTGATCGATACCACATAGGTAAGCATATTACGAATTTTTTCGCCCGCCAGAATCGCCGAATTGGCCGTTGCCCAGTCTTCGGTATAGTAGCCGTATGTGGCCCGGAGCCGTTTCCCAAACGGGATGGCTTTCATTGGGTCGGTCATTTTAATGTGGATGTCGGTAATGTAGCTGGGATCTTTCTGCATAATTTCCTGGACAGTCGAGAGGTTGGCGTAACTCTTCGTATTATCGACCGTTCCGATGCCAAAACCAAACGTACCCACCACCCGCAAAATGCGCGTACCGCCACCCGGTGTTGTTACCGTTACTTTATCGCCCACCCGAACGTTGAGCTTGCGGGCCAGTACAAAACCCATCACCAACCCATCGGGATTGGTTTTCAGCGTATTTAAATTACCTGTTTTGATCCGTGATTTCAGATTATACAGGTGGTTTTCGCGATCGATATCAACGCCCGAAATTGTGCCCGAAAGCTGAATAGGGCCGTTGTTATAAAAAACCTGGGTAGCCAATTGGGGCGATACGCCAAGTACGCCCGGCTCTTTTTCGATCCGTTCGGCAATGGCGAGGCCGTTTCTAATGCGCGACTGTTCATCTTTGGGCTTCTGGTGATAGACCACGTTGAACTGCTTCGGCCAAAGCTCGTCGATCAGACTGGGACGTTGGGTATTGACTTCGTTGTACATGCGGATGTGTGGACTGGCATCCAGCGCCGAATCTTCCAGAAACTGATTTACCCCCTGCATAAACGAAATCATGGTAATGAACATGGCAATACCAAACGTTACGCCGAGCATGGCCACCAGCGTCTGACGTTTTTTTGTCAGCAGATGCGTCCGGGCGATTTGGGAAGCTATATGAATATCCATGAATGATTGACTTGTTGAATGATTGACTTGTTGAATGACTGAATACAGCCAACAAGTCAATCATTTATAATTACCTTAGCTTTCTCGGTTAGTCCGCCCTTCACTTCAACCAGATCGAAGTTTTCGGCTCCTTTCTGGAATTTGATCTTTTGTTTCTTATCATCCTCTTCAACCCAGACGCTATCGTTGCCCACAACGTAGGACTTCGGAATGGTCAGCACATGCGGATTCTGACTGATTATGATGTTAGCTTCTACTGTCAGGCCATAGTAGGAGGCCGGTTTGTCGCCCACAAACTCTGCATCGACCCGAAATGACTGATCACTTCGATTCAGCTTTGGGTAAATCTTACTCACCTTCGCTTTAAATACTTTATTCGGATAAACGTCGGCTTTTAGCATGACTTCCTGTCCGATGCGCAACCGACCGAAATCGCTTTCATCGACCGACAGTTGAGCGTATAGTTGATTGCCACTTCCTACCAGCGCTAACTGATCGCCTACACGCACCACCTCGCCCGGTTCTTTATACACTTCATATACCTTTCCATTCACAAAGCTGCGAACCCGCGTGTTGCGCCCTGCTTCTTCAGAGCTAACCAACTGGCTGCGGTTGTTTTCCACGTCGAGCCGAATCTGGTCGCGACTTCGCTCCAGTGTGTTGAGCTGGGCGCGTAGGTTGTTTTTCGATAGCGTATAATTCAGTTCGGCTTTTTCGAGTTCGGCTTTGGAGGTGGCATTTTGCTGATAAAGTTCCCGAAAGCGATGGTAGTTAATGGAGTCGTTGGCGAGTCGGGTGCGGGCATTTCGTACCTGTGCTTCGAGTTCGGCCAGCACGGGCGAATTGGGACTCAGGTTCGATCGGGCCTGCCGGTAAGCATTGGCGGCTGCCTGCTGCCGGGCCACTTCCGTCGCATTTTCGAGTACAAACAACAATTGATTTTGGTGAATGGAGTCGCCTTCGTTAATGAGTCGTTGCTGTAAAATACCCGTAGCATCGGCCGTAACGGTGTATTCATTGCGCGGATATACATTGCCCGATGCATACACCGCTTCGGTCAGTTCCTGATACGAAGGCGACGTGCTGCCAGAGTCATGGTTACAAGCCACGATAATGGGTAACAAGACCAGTATGGAAAGAGCTGTTTTCATGGAAGTATTTGGGGAGAGGGAGTTGGTACTCAGTTTATGGTTTTTGGTGGCTCCGCCTGTCAATAAATATCCTTCTATTGCAGCGCATCCGTAAACCGAGTACCTCGTCATTGCCCATTACGGATTTGTAGGATCGTTTGGTTGATAAATACGTTCGACAAATTGTTCAGATACCGATTCTGTGCGGTCAGGGCTTCATTGAATACGTTTAGGTACTGATCGTAGGCAAACAGGCCCGATCGGTATTTGATAAGCGCTATCTGTACATTTTGCCTGCTGAGTTCGTAATTCTGACGATTCAGGTCCAGCGATCGAATGGCCTGGTTGTAGGTATTCCGGATGTCTTCGTTATCCGTTTGTTGTTTGTTGCGTTCATAGGCCAGCGCCGTTTCGGCGGCTTTTAATTGAAGCCGCGCACGGGTGATATTACTAGTCCGAAGGCCCCCCGAATAAATTGGCCAGTTAAACTGCAACCCCGCTACTCCAATCTGATACCAGGGCTGGTTGGTACTGAGAAAGTTGAACGCATTACGTTGTGCCTGTTCGGTAAATCGACCGTAGGCCGACAGTGTAGGCCACCGCTGCAATCGTTCGCGATTGAGTTGACGTTTCGATAATTCGACGCGGGATTGCTCTAACGTAACCTGTGGACGTTCGAGCCTGGGTAGGTCGGAGGCTGGAACAGGCCCGCCCGCCGGGCGATTGGCCAGATCTTCTGAAAGCATAAGACTATCGGAAGGTGCCAGACCCAGCAGCAGTTTCAACTGATTCAGGTTACGAACATAGGCCAGTTCGTTCTGATACAGTACATCGGCAGTGGTGAGCTGTACCGCCCGGATGCGGTTGTATTCCAATGGTTCAATGATGCCTTTGTCGAGCCGGTCGCGGGCAATCTGGGTAAGCGTATCGGCTGCCGACAGGTTTTTCTGCGTTAAGGAAATGGCCGAACGAGTCAGGAGTGTGGCATGATACAGGCGGGCCGTTTGTGTTGAGATTTCGTCCTGCAAAACGAGCATCTGGTTATCGGTAATCCGTAAATTCTGCTCCGTAATTCCCTGGTCGGCTCGTGCTGGCCGGTTTATAACCGGAACGGTCACTTCAACACCACTTGCCAGCACGTAGGGAAGGCCGAAGCGCAACGAACGGAACTCGCCGGGCTGACCACCCAGAAATTCGGCCGGAACTAACTGAACAGGCAGGGCATAGTTGTAATCGAAATTGGTAAAGAAGCGTGCCTGGGGCAGGAGAGGAGCGCGGGTTGCCCTACGTTGTTGCTCCTGCGCCTGCCGGTTCTGCTGTGCATTCCTAAGTTCTGGATTGCTACGGTGAGCCAGCTCCAGAGCCTCCTGCACGGAAGAGACGATGGTCTGACAGCGGACATTGTACGAACAAAGTACTAAACCAATGAGAATAAGTCGATTCATAGATAGGTCGAATGGACGATCAAAGGAAGAAAGTTTCCCCGGCATTAATCCTGACTTTTATCATAAAGCTGAAAAAAAACTACATGAAGCTGATCAGGTTAAAATAAACCGAAACGTCGAGCTGCCGTAACCTGTTGGCGCCGTGGAATAGATATCTCTGGATTCTGCTGCTGTCCAGATGCGTACAGAATATGTCCGTTTATGGACAATGCTATGAGGTAAAGCGTAAGAATAAGCCTCTTTTCAGCCTAAAAACAAACCTTTCTGAGTTTGGTCCGGCATTTGACATACGGAAATGGATGAAATCGAAAGCCTCCGGCAGACTAACCATTGACGTATGCGACGAAGTGATTTAGGCGAATTTGAAGAAGTGGTCCTACTGGCAGTAGCCGCGCTGTCGCCGGGAGCCTACTCGGTAGTTATTGCAGAAGAACTTGAACGTGAGACTGGCAACTCTGTCAGTACAGGGGCTGTCCATGCGGCTCTTCAGCGATTGGAACAGAAAGGCTACCTCCGTTCGGAACTGGGCGAAGCTACCGCCGAACGAGGTGGCCGCCGGAAACGGCTGTTTACGGTTACTGCGCTGGGCGGGCGTGTTTTGAGCGATGTACGCGCCGTTCGCAACCGACTATGGGATCGCATTATCCCGAATATCCGACTCGAATGGAGCTAATATAAAAAGCAGGGAGTGGCAGGGATGGCATGGATCGTCCGGAAAATTCCCGCTACCCCTGCCATCCCTGCTATGACACCACCCCGCCTGGCCGACCGCCTTTTGACCTGGTTCTGCGCTCCGCATCTGCGTGAAGAGGTGCTGGGCGATTTGCACGAACGCTATGCCTTGCGGGTGAAGCGCATAGGCGAGAAGAATGCTAAATGGCGCTACTGGCGGGATATGCTGACTTATGTACGACCTGAATTCGTCAAACGAAAACCTTCGGAATACCCTCAACCAACAAATACGACTATGCTACGGAATTATCTAAAAATCGCGTTTCGGACGCTGGCCAAGCACAAAGGCTATTCGGCCATCAATATGGCGGGGCTATCGGTTGGTATGGCGGTGGCGCTGCTGATTGGCCTCTGGCTGTGGGACGAACTTTCCTTTAACAAATACCATGAACATTACGACCGCATTGCTCAGGTCAAACAGCATGTGCTGAATAACGGCGAAGTTCAAACCTGGAATACAGCTCCTTTTCCATTGGCTGAAGAACTTCGCAGAAACTACGGTAGTGATTTTAAACGGGTTGTGCTGGCCCGCGAAGACGGTAGCCACATACTGTCCTCGGGCGACATAAAATTCTCGGAACGAGGGGTTTACTTCGAGCCACAGGTTACCGAAATGCTCTCGCTTAAGATGCTGAAAGGCAGTCGGAATGGGTTACGGGAGCCCGGTTCCATTTTGCTTTCGGAGTCGGTGGCTAAAGCCTTCTTTGGGGATGTGGACCCGATGAATAAACTGATCAAAATCGACAACAATCTGAGTGTAAAAGTGACGGGTGTTTATGAAGACCTGCCCCGCAACTCGTTTTTTCATGAGGTCTCGTTTATGGCGCCCTGGGATCTGTATTACAACAATACCGAATGGGTCCGAACGATGGCCGATCCGTGGCGACCAAACGCCTTCCAGGTGTTTGTGCAGCTAGCCGATCAGGCTGATTTTGATAAAGTGTCGTTCAAGATCAGGGATGCTAAACTCAAACGGGTCAGCAAAGAACTGGCGAAGAAAAAGCCTGCTCTCTTTCTGCATCCGATGAGCCAGTGGCATCTGTATTCGGAGTTTAAGGATGGGGTGAACGTGGGTGGTAAAATCCAATATGTGTGGCTGTTCGGTATCATCGGCGTATTTGTGCTGCTCCTGGCCTGCATCAATTTTATGAACCTGAGTACGGCCCGGAGCGAAAAGCGCGCCAAGGAAGTGGGCATTCGTAAAGCGGTTGGATCAGTGCGCACACAATTGATCTACCAGTTTCTGTTTGAGTCGCTGCTGATCGTGTTTTTTTCGTTACTACTGGCATTGCTTTGGGTTCAGTTGCTGCTTCCGACGTTTAACGAGGTTGCCGACAAGGAATTACGCATTCTTTGGACTAACCCTATATTCTGGTCGATCTGCCTTGGTTTTAGCGCGTTGACTGGTCTGATCGCGGGCAGTTACCCGGCATTCTACCTGTCGTCGTTCAATCCGGTGCAAATTCTGAAGGGAACCGGTCCGTCGCTACGGTTCAAGGTAGGGCGATTGGCGTCATTACCGCGTCAGGTGCTGGTGGTGGTTCAGTTTACGGTGTCGGTCACGTTGATTATTGGGACTATTATCGTCTTTCGGCAGATTCAGTTTGCCCGAAATCGCCCAATTGGCTATGAAAGCAATGGACTGATTTCAGTACCTATGGTTACGGCCGACATCCACAAACATTTTGATGCCGTCAAGCGCGAATTACTTCAAACGGGAGCCATTTCAGAAATGGCCGAGTCGAGCAGTCCACCAACCGAAGTTTGGAATAGCAGTAGTTCAATCGATTGGAAAGGCAAAGACCCGAACCTGTCTGTCGATTTTTCGATTGTGGAAGCCTCTCACGACTACGGAAAGACCATTGGCTGGACCATCAAAGAAGGCCGGGATTTCTCGCGCGATTTTCTGACCGATTCGAGCGGTATCATCCTAAACGAAGCCGCCGTGAAATTCATGGGATTGAACAACCGCAACGGCGGACTGCCTGTGGGCGAAACCATCCGCTGGTTCGATCAGCCGTTTAAGGTAATTGGTGTGGTAAAGGATCTGGTCATTCAGTCGCCTTATGAACAGGTAAAACCCACGGTTTTCCATCTGGCAAACTACGCTGGTGCGGTTACTATACTGAAAATCAATCCACAGCGCAGTGCCAGCGAAGCCTTGGGGCAGATTGAGACCGTGTTTAAAAAATTCAATCCATCGCAGCCGTTCGACTACCAGTTTGTGGATGAGGAGTTTGGCCGAAAGTTTGGGAATGAAGAGCGGATTGGTAAACTGGCCAGTTTCTTTGCTGTTTTGGCCATCTTTATTAGCTGTCTGGGTTTGTTTGGCTTAGCGTCTTTCATTGCTGAGCAACGCACCAAAGAGATCGGGGTTCGGAAAGTGCTGGGGGCATCCGTGGCCAATTTGTGGGGCCTTTTATCGGTCGACTTTATCCGTCTGGTAATTATCTCATGCATCATCGCCACGCCTATTGCCTATTATTCACTTCATGAATGGTTGCAAAAATTCACCTATCACACGTCTATTCCCTGGTGGATTTTTGCTGCGTCGAGTATAGGAGCGTTGGTCATTACCCTGGCAACCGTCAGTTTTCAGGCCATTAAAGCAGCCCTGATGAACCCCGTAAAATCGCTGAGATCGGAATGAAAGGTAATGATGAATTATGAATGATAAATGATGCCTGCCATTCCTAGTTCGTCGTCCCCTCATTCTTCATTTATCATTCATCATTATGTCTCCACCCCGTCTTGCCGACCGCCTGTTGACCTGGTTCTGCGCTCCCCATCTGCGAGAGGAGGTGCTGGGGGATTTGCATGAACGCTACGCACTGCGGGTGAAGCATGGGGGCCAAACCCGTGCCCGACGACGCTATTGGCGGGATGTGCTGGCTTATGTGCGACCTGAGTTCATAAAACGACACCCTTCAGAATACCCTCAACCAACCAATACGATTATGCTACGGAATTATCTGAAAATCGCCTGGCGAAACGTACTCCGCTACAAACTAAACAGCGCACTTACCATAACCGGACTAGCTTTAGGACTGGCCTGTGGGCTGTTGATGATTCTTCATGTGCGGGAAGAATTGAACTACGACAAAGGATTTTCGAAAGCAGATCGAATCTACCGGATTACATCGGAAAATATTGGCGAGAAAAACCGGCAGTGGGCTGCTACATCGCCCATTCTGGGGGGTGAAATGCAACAGGCAATCCCTGCGATCCAGACCGTAGCCCGATTCCATCGTCCTTATCCAGACCGGATTTTCAGCTATGTCCCTGCCAATGGAGTGACAAAGCAGTTCGAGGAAAAATCAGGCTTTTTCGCCGACTCGACGGTGGTGGATGTATTCGACCTTTCGTTTGTGAAAGGTGATCCACAAACCGCCCTCAAACACCAGGACGCCATTGTCCTTACCGAAGCGATGGCGGCTAAATATTTTGGTAATGAAAATCCCCTGGGTAAACGGATTCAGGATGACCTGGACAAACGCTTATTGACCGTGACGGGCGTAATAAAACCCTATTCGTTCCCAACGCATTTACAGTTCGATTATCTGATTTCCATGTCCACCTTTTACAGCTATACTGACAGAAATACGCTGGAAAACAGAGGGTGGTCAGGCTTTTACAACTACATTCTACTGAACAGCAGTGTTTCGCGATCGGATGTGGAAAAACGCATTCCAGCGTTCATGGTGAAGTTCTACGAGGCTAAGGGCGAAACCAGAAAAGAAATCCTGGCAACCCGAAGAACGCCGATTCAACCCATTACGGATATACACCTGCACTCGAAGCTGGAAAAGGAAATGGGGCCAAACAGCGACATCACCTACGTCTACGTGTTTTCAATAGCCGCCCTATTCATTCTGCTGTTAGCAGCGGTCAACTTCATTAATATGGCCACGGCCCAGGCATTCAATCGAATGAAAGAAGTGGGTGTTCGGAAAGTATTGGGCGCTCGCAAAAATCAGTTAATCAGGCAGTTCCTGGGTGAATCATTTATTCTGACGCTGGTGGCTACAATGGGGGCTTTTCTTCTATTCCGCCTGGCCATTCCTTTTTATAATGATCTGGCTGCGAAGACCCTTCGCTTTGAGCAATTGTTCACCGCTTCGAACGGAGTGCTACTGGCGCTGTTGATTGGACTAATCAGTCTGGTTGCTGGTTTTTACCCGGCCCTGTTCATAGCAAACTTCACCCCTGTCAATTCCCTGAAAGGAAAAAAAAGCCAGGTTTCGTCAGTTACACTGGTTCGAAAAGGGTTGATCGTATTTCAGTTTAGTGTGTCGGTATTCATGATCTTCAGCACAATTGTCGTATACCGGCAAATGAAGTTTTTTCAGACGAAAGATCTGGGTTTCGATCAGGATCAGGTAGTGGCTATAAAACTGTATGGACGTGAGATGTGGGACAAAGCCGACGTGATTCAGCAGGAGTTTCAGAAAAATTCAGCCATTACCAATGTAGCCCGAATTTCTACCTTACCGGGTGACCGATTCGGTACGGATATGCTCACGCTGCCGGGGAAATCCGAAGATGCGAATCAATTCCGATTTATGTGGGCCGATGAAAATACGCTCCCGGTGTTACAGATCAGGATGAAAGCCGGTCGAAATTTCGTCAGAAAAATGGAAAACGCGCACTTTCCTTTAATTCTAAACGAAGCGGCTGCCAGAGCCCTCAAGCTGGATTCACCCATCGGGCAGAAGGCCGTATCCCTGGGCGACACCGGCGAAATTGTGGGTATTGTCAGCGACTTCCATTTTGCGTCCCTGCACAACACCGTAGATCCCCTGGTTATTGTTCAGCACCCTGGACAGGCCAATTACTTTCTGCTGAAGATTAGCGGGAACAAACTGACCGAAACCTTACAATTCGCCCAATCTACGTTGGCTCGTCTGTCGCCCGGCAGCTTGTTCAGCTACACATTTCTGGATGAAAAAATGGCTCGCCTGTATGATTCAGAAAAACGGGTCGGTAATGTGCTGAATGTGTTCGCCGTCTTCGCTATGTTCATATCCTGCATGGGTTTATTTGGTCTGACAGCCTATGCCGCTCAGGTACGCACAAAAGAAGTGGGGGTTCGGAAAGTGCTCGGGGCTACAGTGACCGGAATTATCGCTTTACTTTCCAGAGACTTCCTTCGCCTGGTACTCATTGCCACTATTCTTGCCTCGCCAGTGGCCTGGTGGGCCATGCATATATGGCTAAACGATTTTGCCTACCACATCGACATTGAATGGTGGATGTTTGGAATTTCCAGTCTACTGGCCCTTGTCATTGCCTTATTGACAGTCAGTTATCAAAGCATAAAAGCGGCTTTGATGAACCCCGTTAAATCGTTACGATCTGAATAGCGAGGAGCAAAGGGCGTGGCGCATGGGCTATTCGCTATGGGTCACCCCCTCGCTGCTTGCTTTACCTCCCTGCTCCATGCCCCCTGCTCCTCGCTCCAACCCACCCCGCCTGGCCGACTGCTTTTTGACCTGGTTCTGCGCTCTGCATCTGCGTGAAGAGGTGCTGGGTGATTTGCACGAGCGCTACGCGTTACGAGTAACGCAATTGGGAGAAAGCAAAGCCAGATGGTGGTATTGGCGAGACGTGATTGCGTATGTACGACCTGAGTTTTTGAAACGACAACCTCAAACCTATTCAAACCCAAGGACAACTGTTATGATCCGAAACTATGTAAAAATCGCCTGGCGGAATCTGATGCTGAACAAAGCGTTTACCGCTATCAATATTCTGGGGCTGGCTATTGGGCTGACAAGTTTTATGCTGATTGCAGTGTTCGTATACAATGAATTGAGTTATGACAAATACCCCGCCCATGCCAAAAATATCTATCGGGTACAGCTTTCCGTGGCTGGCAATGGCGATGTAGCTGTTTATCCGAACGTCGATGCGGGAGTTGGCGAAGGTATTCAACGGGCTTTTCCTGAAGTGAAAGCTGCGACGAAATACATGCCCGTTAGCGATTATATTCAGTACAAAGACAATCAGTTCAAGGAAGCGCACCTTGCTTTTGCCGATTCCAATTTTCTGCAACTCTTCTCCATTCCATTCATCAAAGGCAATGCGGCAACGGCGCTGATAGCCCCCAACAGCGTAGTGATTTCGAACGAATTTGCCCGGAAGTATTTTGGCGATGAAGACCCGATGGGCAAAGCACTGGCAGTGGGCACCCAGCGATCCGCTTTTACTGTGACGGGGGTCATCGATAAAGTGCCCGAGAATTCGCATTTTCACAGCGATGCGTTTCTAAGCTTGTCGTCCCGGCGTATTACCAATCCGACCTGGAGCAATATCGGCTTTTTTAGCTATCTGGAACTTGCCGATAAAGCCGATCCGAAAAAGCTGGAAGCGAAATTCCCGCAATTGGTGGCAAAATACGTGGTGCCGGAAGTGCAGCGCGATATGGGGGTTAGCCTGGCCGAAGCCCGGAAAGCAGTGGGTACATTCCGCTTTTGGTTGCAGCCGCTGACCGACATCCATTTGTACTCAAACACCAAATACGAACTGGAACCAAATGGCGATATTAAGTATGTCTATATTTTCTCGGCACTGGCGCTGTTTATTCTGTTGCTGGCCTGCATCAACTTCACCAATTTATCGACGGCTCAGGCCGCCAAACGTTCCAGAGAAGTAGGCATCCGGAAGGTAATGGGGTCGATTAAGAACCAGATCGTTTTCCAGTTCTTGACCGAATCCGTCTTGCTTACCTTACTGGCGATGCTGTGTGCCTATGGCCTGCTGTTTCTGCTGCTGCCCTATTTTAATCAGGTTGCCAACAAACAGATTAGCCTCTCCTTTCTGCTGGATTACCGGGCTGTTCTTACCCTCTTTCTGGTCAGTTTCCTGTCGGGCATACTGGCGGGCGTTTATCCGGCATTTTTCCTGTCGTCGTTCGGTATCATCAAAACATTGAAAGGGTCTTTTTTCGGCAAAGGCTCACAGAAAAAACCGCTGCATAACGGACTAATCATATTCCAGTTTGCTATTTCAACCATCCTGCTGATTGCCACGCTGGTTGTGTATAAGCAACTCCAATACATGCAGACTAAAAAGCTGGGCTATGATAAAGATCAGGTTATTACGCTACCCGATACGCGGCTCTTGGGCGACAGGCAACTCGCTTTTAAAGAGCAACTGGCGCAGAATGCACACGTTGTTTCGGCCAGTCTGTCGCGCTACACGCCGGGAGGAATGATGATGGATGGGACACAGATTTACCCCAAAAACGAATCCTCGAACGGCGCCGAAATTCACGCCAACATTTTTTACATCGACTACGATTACCTACACACGCTGGGCATACAGGTGGTACAGGGCCGGAATTTCTCCCGAGATTTCCCGACCGATTCGATTTCGGGTATACTCATCAATGAATCGGCGGTTCATGAACTAGGCTGGAAAGGCACCAATCCAATCGGAAAATCCATCGTTCGTTCGGGAAATCATGAATACAAAGTCATTGGCGTGGTGAAGGATTTCAATTACGTGTCGGTCAAGCAAAAGGTGGCCCCGCTCATGCTGATGATGGGCCGGAATGCGGGCGGTATCGTCCTAAAAATCAAAACTACGGATGTGTCTGGTTTCCTGGACGATCTGAAGCGGCAATGGGACTCTTTTAACCCGAATGGTCCGCTGGAATATCATTTTCTGGACGAGCAGTTCGCTACCTTCTATGCCAGCGAGCAGCGTACTCAACAACTCTTTTCGGCCTTTGCGCTGCTGGCCGTTATCATTGCCAGTCTTGGATTATTTGCGCTATCAGCGTTTGTGATCGAGCAACGTACTAAAGAGATCGGCATCCGGAAAGTGATGGGCGCTTCGGTGCCAGGCATCGTGCAGTTGCTGGTGAAAGACTTTGTTCAACTGGTGCTGATTGCTGTAGTGATTGCTTCGCCGATTGCCTGGTATGCCATGCATTATTGGTTGCAGGATTTCGCCTATCGGATCGACGTCGAGTGGTGGATGTTTGCCCTTTCTGGTCTGATGGCCCTGTCAATTGCCTTGCTGACGGTCAGTTACCAAAGCATTAAAGCGGCTCTGATGAACCCTGTAAAATCATTACGCTCTGAATAGCTTGGAGCCAGGGGCGTGGCGCATGGGCTATTCGCTATGGGTCCCCCCCGCGCTGCCTGCTTTACCTCCTTGCCCCATGCCCCCTGCTCCTCGCTTCAACCCACCCCGCCTGGCCGACTGCTTTTTGACCTGGTTCTGCGCTCCGCATCTGCGTGAAGAGGTGCTGGGTGATTTGCACGAGCGGTATGCCATCCGCGTCAAACGACGGGGAGAAACCAATGCGAACCAGCGCTATTGGCTGGATATGTTGGCCTATCTACGGCCTGAATTTATAACACGACAGAAACCGGAATACCCTAACCCGAAACGTGCAGATATGCTACGGAACTATATCAAAATCGCCTTTCGCAATCTGACTCGTCAGAAAGCCTACTCGTTTATCAATATCGGCGGACTGGCGGTGGGGCTGGCCGTGGCGATGCTGATCGGTTTGTGGATTTATGATGAACTGACATTCGACAAATACCACCAGAACTACGACCGCATTGCTCAGGTCATGCAGCATCAGACGATCAACGATGTTACAAGCACTAGCCGGGCGGTTCCTATTCCAGTGGCCAGTGTACTTCGGAGAAACTACGGCTCTGACCGTAACGGTGGGCTATTTAAACACGTGTTACTGTCGTCCTGGACCGAGAGACATATTCTGTCGTTTGGCGATAAGAAATTCTGGCGGACAGGTAATTACATTGAGCCGCAGGCACCTGATATGCTTTCGCTGAAGATACTGAAAGGGACACGGGCAGGCCTGCACGAACCTTACTCCATCATGATTTCCGAATCCGTTGCCAACGCCTTTTTCGGCACCGGTGAACCGTTGGGGAAACTACTGAAAATTGACAACCAGATCACCGTAAAAGTGACTGGCGTGTATGAGGACTTGCCATACAATACACAGTTTAGCAACATGGATTATATGGTTCCCTGGAAGGTGAATGTAGCCATACGGGATTGGGTGAAACGATCGGAGCAAAAGTGGGATAATAACTCGTTTCTGGTTTTTGTTCAACTGGCCGATCATGCTGATATGGACCAGGTTTCGGCAACGATCAAAGACATAAAATTGCGGAATGGAGGTAAGGAACTCGCCAAATTCAACCCCCAGCTTTTCCTTCAGCCCATGAGTCGCTGGCACCTGTATTCGGAGTTTAAAAATGGCGTCAACGTAGGCGGGCAGATTCAGTTTGTCTGGCTGTTTGGGGTTATCGGTGTGTTTGTGCTGCTGCTGGCCTGCATCAATTTTATGAACCTGAGTACGGCCCGAAGCGAAAAACGAGCGAAAGAAGTTGGCATTCGCAAAGCAGTTGGTTCTGTTCGGTTCCAGTTGATCGGCCAGTTTCTGAGCGAATCCTTGCTAGTGGTGATTATTGCCTTTGCGCTGGCGCTACTGTTGGTGCAACTGGTTTTGCCCTTCTTCAACGACGTGGCCGCAAAGAAAATGACCATGCTCTGGACCAACCCTGTCTTTTGGCTAATGGGACTCGGCTTTACGGTATTTACTGGCTTGCTGGCAGGTAGCTATCCAGCCTTGTATCTGTCCGGTTTTCAGCCCATTAACGCATTAAAAGGAGCATTCCGGGTCGGACGACTGGCAACCCTACCGCGCAAAGTGCTGGTGGTAGTTCAGTTTACGGTTTCTGTTACGTTAATTATCGGCACCATTATCGTGTTTCGGCAGATTCAGTTTGCCAAAAATAGACCGATTGGTTATAGCCGTAGTGGTTTGCTTTACGTTCAGACGACAACCCCCGATATTCATAATCACTACGATGCTTTCCGGAAGGAGTTGATCGAATCTGGAGCGGTTACCGAAATCGGGGAATCAGAAAGTCCATTAACGGGCGTTTGGAATGTAAATGGCGGGTTCGACTGGGATGGGAAAGATCCGAATCAGCAGCCCGATTTCGCCGTCGTTGGTGTGACATATGAGTTTGGTAAAACGGTTGGCTGGCAGTTTAAAGCGGGGCGCGATTTTTCGAAAACGTTCGGCACCGACTCGGCCGCGATGGTCATCAACGAAGCCGCTGCGAAGTTTATGGGCTTAAAAGACCCGGTTGGGAAAATCATCCGGGAAGGGGATCTGCGTTACAAAATCATCGGTGTCATTAAAGACATGGTGATGGATTCGCCCTATGAACCCGCCCGACAGATACTTTTTTACATCAGTGCTTTTCCCAGCAATTTCATCAACATCCGCCTGAATCCGGCTATCAGCGCCAGTGAAGCTGTCCGTAAAATTGGGGCCGTTTACCAGAAGTATAACCCAACGGCCATTTTCGACTATAAATTTGCCGATGCCGAATACGCCCAAAAATTTGCGGACGAAGAGCGGATTGGTACGCTGGCTTCAGGTTTTGCTATTCTTGCCATCTTTATCTCCTGTTTGGGTCTGTTCGGTCTGGCTTCATTTGTAGCCGAGCAACGTACCAAAGAGATTGGCGTTCGGAAAGTGCTGGGCGCTTCAGTGCTCAACCTTTGGGGGTTGCTATCGAAAGATTTTGTGATACTGGTTATTATCGCTTTCGGCATTGCCACACCCATCGCCTATTATTTCTTAGACAACTGGCTTCAGAAATACCAGTACCGCACTGAACTGTCGTGGTGGATTTTTGCCGCTTCGGGTGCCGGTGCCCTGCTCATCACCTTGCTGACAGTCAGTTTTCAGAGCGTAAAGGCTGCATTGATGAATCCGGTGAAAAGTTTGCGGTCGGAATAGCAGGGTATTCATTGCGAGAGAGCAGAGAAGGCGGAGGAACTTCTCTGCTCTCCTAATTCCTACCCAATCCGTAAAGGTAGCGACCGAAGTCGCTTGCCGGTAGCGGCAAAGAGGGCATTAGCCAGAGCGGGAGCAATGGGTGCCACCCCTGGTTCGCCAGCGCCACCCATCTGTTCGGTGCTCGGAACAATATGGACCTCAATGATTGGCATTTCGTTGATACGCAGCATTCGGTAATCGTGAAAATTGCTTTGCTGAACCCGGCCTTCGGCAAATGTGATTTCGCCATACAAGGCGGCTGTCAGACCATAAACAATGCCGCCCTCCATTTGCGCCACAACGCCATCAGGATTTACCGCCAGGCCACAGTCAATGGCACATACTACCCGATGCACCCGAATCTGCCCGTCGCTAACAGATACGTCCGCAATCTGAGCGACATAGCTTCCCATAGCTTCACAAACGGCTATGCCACGAACCATCCCATTGGATAGTGGTTTATACCAGTTTGCTTTTTCAGCGGCCAGATTGAGTGCTGCCAGATGCCGGGGGGCGTGTCTCAATACTGTACGACGATAATCAAGAGGGTCTTTCCCTGCTCGGCAAGCCAGTTCATCCACCAGCGTTTCTATAACAAAAACGGAATGCGTGGCTCCAACAGATCGCCAGGGCAGCACCGGAACGCCTACCTGAGTAGTATGCAGCTCAAAGGAAAAATTGGGGATATTATCTGAATAAGGAGCACCTTTTGTTACTAAGCTGTAGTCGATTCCGTTATGCACAATCATATCGGCCAGTGGTGTATTGGTAAATAACGACTGGCCAACAATGCGATGGAGCCACGCATTCGGCAGGCCATCTGACCCCATACCTACGTGAACAAAATGGGTATACATGGGCCGGTAATAGCCCCCCCGAATATCGTCTTCGCGAGTCCAGACCAGCTTAATGGCTTTGCCACTGAGTTTGGCAATCTGCACCGCTTCCATCACCCAATCGGAACTAAAAGAACCACGTCGGCCAAAACTGCCGCCCAGCCGGGGTGTATACAACTGAACCTGTTCGGGCTTTAGGCCGAGGTAAGCCGCTATTTCGGCCTGGTGTAATAACGGCGATTGCGTTCCGGTCCATACCTCACAGCTATCCGGCAAAATGCGCACCGTACAATTCAATGGTTCCATTGGGGTATGGGCCAGATACGGAAAGCTGAAAATTGCTTCGATCTGTTGGGTTGTCTGGGATAAGGCTGTTGTTACATCCCCTTTTCGGGCGAATGAAATACCTTCCGTTTGAGCTAGTTGATGGTAATGTTCCATCTGCTTTGTGCTACTTAACGTCGCGTTCGATCCTAAGTCCCAGTCAATCTGCAAGGCATCCCGCCCTTTTTTGGCCGCCCAGAATGAATCGGCAATAACGGCAACCCCCGTGGATACCTGCAACACTTGCCGAACCCCGTGTATCGTTTTTGCTTTATCAGCCCTGAAGGATTTAACTGTTGCGCCAAAAACCGGCGGATGTGCAACAACAACGGTTAGTAAACCGGGGAGGTGAATGTCGAGTCCATAAACGGCCTTACCATTTATTTTCTCAGGCGTGTCGAGTCGTTTTTGCGATTTACCAATGTATTTCCAGTCTCTGGGCTCCCGCAAGGTTACCGAAGGAACAGGTAATGTTGATGCTTCGGCTGCCACTTCACCATAGCTGATGCGCTTAGCTCCTGCCAGTACGTAGCCGTTTTCTGTGCGACATTCTTCGGGCAGGACTCCAAGTGTTCGGGCTGCGGCTATCGTAAGCATCACACGCGCCGTAGCGCCAGCCTGCCGATAGCGATCAAACTCCTGAACGGTGCTTTCTGAGCCTCCCGTTGAATGGTAAGCCAGATTGCCGAAGAAGTCCGGTGCATTTCCCGGCGGACTGGCTTCTACCCGTATTTTCGTCAGGTCGCAGTCGAGTTCTTCGGCAATAAGCATGGGAAGCGTAGTCCAGATTCCCTGCCCCATTTCCACCTTCGACAAAATCACATGAATGCTACTATCTGAGCCAATACGCAGAAATGCATTCATCGGTGTCGTATTCAAAATTGGAGGAGCAACCGCATGGGCCACTGCTTTTTCGGGCAAAGCAATGGCAACCAATAATCCACCACCGGCAAGAGCGCTGATTTTAAGAAAACTTCGCCGGTCGGGCAGATTGGTTTTAGGCGCTATATCGTCCATTGATCCGTTGTTCTTTAATCATACATACCCATATGTCTGAAAATTTTGAGCGAACCGTTTGCCTCCCGTCGCCAGATACGAAGATCTTTCCCTAAACCAATACCCGACGATTCGCCATTTCGCCAGTTGGCAATATGACTGGCATATTCGATCACGAACGGCCCCAGATCATCGATTCGGTCGTTGCGAACATCCAGTTTTTCAAAGATGGGCAATTCTTTTGTGTGCATTTCAATATACGCATCGATCTCCTTACGGCCTTTATAGAAGGAATGGTGCTGAGCGAACAAAATGCTTTCGTCTGAATAAAACTGCATCCATAGCTTCGCATCGTGTTCGGCGATGGTTTTCTCCATCAGTCGGTTGAGGGCCGCTAATTCGAAACGAATAGGGCTGTTGACGGGCAGATGTGCCTGAAGTGCAACATCGACTACCGGAATTTGAGGAAAGCGTAACAGGTCGGCCAGATCGAGCCAGTGATCGTAATTCCAGCCTTCGGTAATAACGGCCAGTTTAGTATTGTCCTGCTTTTCCCAGATGGTCTGATAGTTGCCTTTCAGGTTGTATTGTTTACCAGATGTTTTCTGCGCAATAGTAAGGCTAAATTGCCCATATTCTGCAACCTGTTTGCCCAGATCGAGAATTTCGAGTTCGGTTCGGGTATATGATTTTACCGTAAATCGGTTCAGAAAAGCGTTGTAGTAGGTTAACACAGGCTTAGCGCCAATCATTGTTCGCTGCGACTCGGTCATCAGGCGTATGCCATCAGTCCAATAGTCGGGAAGTCGTTCCGTTTGCGCATTGAGCAGGCTGTTTACATAATCGGCCCGGTATTGTTTCAGATAGGCAATCGTCTTCGCATCGGCCCGTAAATCCGGTTGCACCGGGGAAGCGGTTATGCCTGACATGGCTACAAGCAGCAGGAAATAGTGCATCAGCATCAGTTTATCGATTAAGGTGAAAAGCAATCCTAGTTTGTGCTATCGAAAACGAGGTGCCGGTCGAGGAACGGTAACACACGGTTATAAAATCGACCATCGTCGGTCCAAACTCTATTCCAGGGTGTTCCTCTGTATTCTTCGGCTTCGTGTTCAATACCTAATTCTTCCAGCTTTCGACTGAACACCTGATTGGAAAAGACATGGCTTTGTGTCGGATCGAAACGCCCCCAGTCAAAGGCAATACCGTGCATTGTTCTTAGGTTAGCTACGGATTCAGGTAATGCTTCTTCCAGCAAAAAACCGTGCTGATATCCCCTGATGATGCGTTCAGTTTGCGGTTTGAGGTCGCCATTGTCCGGTTCCATAAAAAAATCGCAGAAGAATGGCGGCCGATTCAGATTAGGTAAAAAAGCCTGACAGACCGTCAAAAAGAGTTTTGTTCGACCGTCGTTCCCGAGGTCATCAAATGTTTTAGCCTGGTGAATTTTTTTCCAATTCACTTCGACCAACTGAAAGGGCGTGTAGCCAATGCCGGTAGCCACCGGATGCATGGCATATACAACACTAAACAGATCGGCACGGGTCATGGCCAGTTTCAGTGCACCACGCCCACCCATGAAATCGCCCACCAGCGCCCGACTGTTGCGGTGGCGAATGGTCCGAAACGTACTGTCGATAAAGGGCACTAACTCCTCCGTCGTAAAATCGATCCAGCGTCCGCTTACGGGTGAGTTTTCGTAGATACTACCCGTGGTTGGGGTGCTGTAATCGGCGGCCACAAAGATGAATTCGTTAGTAACTCTGTTGGCTATTCCCCGATTCAGCAATTCTACTACTCGTCCATCCTGAAAGAGCTGGTCAGTATTCTGGAAAATACTATGGAAGTAGTAAACAACCGGATACGATTTGCCCGATCTGTTGTAGCCAGGTGGCAGATAAACCTTCACCGTTCGGTTTAGGTCGAGGCCTATCCGGTTCTCCTGAAGCAGCCGGGAGGTTAGTTTTTTGGTCTGCACAGTGCCCGCTTTGCCGACCGGACCAGTGGCCTGGCCATAGCTACAAACCATATGGCCAGAAAGAAGCAGGAAGGTGAAAATCAGTTGTTTCATAGATGGGCCATTAATTGGTACATAAAGAAATGACCTCCATCCCTTAAAAGTGAACCTATATGACAATCAGGCTCATTTACTTGATCAACTGCCGGTTTTGGGCTAATAGGGCACTCGGTATCCGTTAAGAGGATTTTGTTACCGCTTGTGTGGCAGGGCGTTCATTTCGTCAATTCATAGACGCCGTTGACATAAAGAACAGCATAAATTGAGCTGATTTCTGTAATTTCGGATCGGCCAGATTTATACCCGTTAACCGCGTGGCGCTTATGCCATGAACGTTATGCATAGTCGTCAATCCAGTCAAAATTGGTTTTTTCGGTATAAGCTCTATCACCTGCCATTCTGGTTCCTTTATCATTATCTCTGGTGGAATGTAACGCTGGGTAATCCTATCAAGGTTTTCCAGACAATTGTGATTCCACCCTATGCCCTTAAATACAGTTTCTACGTTATTTTTCAGGCACTGGCCGTTTATTTTAACCTGTATTTTCTGATTCCCAGGTATCTGGAAAAAAGTCATTTTGCGCGCTACATCAGTTACCTGGCTCTTACGGTGGTGTGTGCAACGCTTTGCGTTGTGAGTGGTTATTACGTCAGTTCCTATGTCAGCGGTCGAACCATTGCCGACCTTTTCGGGCAATCGGCCTGTTTCAATACTTTTCTGAGCAATGCCCTGCCTTCAACGGTGGCCAGTATGACGCTGGCGATGAGTATTAAATTGACCAAAAACTGGATTCAGACGCGGCAACGGCAGCAGTTGCTCGAAAAAGAAAAGCTGGAAACGGAGCTTACGTTTCTTAAAAATCAGTTCAATCCGCATTTTCTCTTCAATACGATCAACTCCATTTTTTTTCTGATTCATAAAAACCCTGATATGGCATCGGCTTCACTGGCCAAATTTTCTGACTTGCTCCGGTATCAGCTATACGAATGCAACGACCAGCAGATACCACTTAGCCGGGAAATTGCCTATCTGGAAAATTTTATCGAACTGGAACGACTCCGGCAAAATGCTAATGTTGAAGTTTCGGTGGACATTGTATCGGTGTTGGATGCCGATTACCTGACGATAGCACCATTTATTGTTTTGACATTTGTGGAGAATGCATTCAAACACGTTTCGCATCATCATGACCAGTCCAACTGGATCGAACTGAAAGTGGCGTTGCAGGGAACAAAACTCATACTGCATGTAGCCAATAGCACAACCACCAACCCAGTCGCTGAGGCTATCCGGCACGGTGGCATTGGCCTCAAAAATGTACGGCGTCGGTTGGATTTGTTGTATCCCGATCACTATGAACTCGATGTTGAGAACAATGGCGATCAGTTTCAGATTCACCTGCAGCTATGGTTAACCGAATTTGTATACGCGCCCGTGCAGCAACGGGCTGGCTTCGTTGAAACCAATCGTTCTGTATGATCAACTGTATCATTGTCGACGATGAACCTCTGGCACGTGAGGGATTGGCCAGTTATGTACGGGAAGTTGATTTCCTGCGGCTAATGGGCACCTGTGAACATCCGCTTGATGTGGTTCCTTTACTCGACCAGCAACCCATCGAGCTGATCTTTCTGGATATTCAGATGCCCAAGATGAGTGGTATCGACTTTCTGAAAATCGTTCAGAAGCCGCCGATGGTGGTTATCACTACAGCTTACCCCAGTTTTGCACTGGAAGGTTTTCAGTTGAACGTACTCGATTATTTGCTCAAGCCCATTACGTTCGATCGTTTCTTTAAATCGGCCAATAAAGCGCGGGAGTACCATCGGCTCCTGACCCAGCCGTCTGTTGTGGACACGACCAACGCCACTGCCAGTTCTGATTATTTCTTCATCAAGTGCGGCAATAAGTATGAAAAGCTGTTTTATGCCGACATTCTGTTCATTGAAGGATTACAAAACTACGTAACCTTTTTTACTGCCAAAGGGAAGTATGTGACTTTGTTGAACCTTAAAAATTTAGAACAACACCTAACCGCTCCGCCCTTCATTCGGGTGCATAAATCGTATCTGGTGGCTGTCGACAAAATTGACGGAATCGAGGGCAATGAGTTATTCATCCAGACACACCGTATTCCTATCAGCCGGAACTATCGCGATCAGGTGATGAGCAGTGTGCTGGCCGATAAGTTGTGGAAGAAGTAAACGAGGAGCTGCGCACCCCCGCCATTCCTACCCTCAATACACAACAAGCTCTGGTTTACCAGACGTTAATTTCCTGTAGGGATTGGCCAGAAATTCCTGCATCAAACGTGCCCATTCGGGACCACCAACGCCATGCGAGCGTAGTTTAAAGAGGACTCGCTGGCTATTGGGCATATAATGGTGAAGCCTATCGATGTATAGCGGTCGGGTGGCGTTGTCCATCTCACCGTCGACTAACAGGGCTGGTTTGTTGGAATAGAAGGGCTTTTTGGTTTCCGGACTGATCGGTGGCACCTTCCAGCAGTCGCATAGCGGCTGGTAGACATCATTGATGTGATACCCTCTCAGGTAGGGATAGACATCATACAGTTGCTGTTTTACCTGTTCGCTATGATAAGCGGCCTGATCGGCGCAGTACACCGACATTCGCATACCCGAAGGCCCATTATAACCACTCAGTTTGCTATCTAAAACACCTTTTACGAACCCGTGATTTCCGTGGATCATCTCCGTAATGATGTATGGAATTTGCCGGATGCGGGCGGCATTGTACATAACATTGACCAGGTAGTCGAGCAGTTCATTTCGCGTGTATTGCACTCGCAGGGTGTCTTTTGCCCCTTTTTCAACGTACGGAAACGTAAACGTTTTGCCTTCGATACCGGTAAAGTATTGCTCGAATCGTGCCTTTAAATTGCCGTACCGGGCCTTATCGGTCGAGTCACGTTCGACGTGATCGAACAGGATGTTCAGCGCTTCGGCAAAATTGGCAGGTTCATCCTCATCAATCGGTACAAAAATGGGTAAGGGAGAGTCCAGAATTAAGGATCGGATGCGCGACGGATCTCGCTGAAGAACGGCGGTCATTAGTCCACCGCTATACGAAATACCCACCAAATTAATCGAATCGACCCTGAGCGTAGCCAGCAGATCATGTATATCAGATACGGTTTCGTCAGTATTGTAACCAGCGAGGTCGATGCCTTTGGTCTCCAGCGATTTTTTGAGTCGTTTGACACCGACCACCTCCATGCTGTCCTTGTTCAGATTTTTGCGATAGGCTTCCCTGACAGCCTGACCCAGCTCGATACCTTCCAAATTCGGAACGGCAAAGTGAGTACCCCGTTGTTCAAAGGCAATACAATCGCGGTCATTAATAACCAGCGACTTAACCGCTCCCTTCACCCAACCCAGTGAACTGGCACCGGGACCGCCACCCGTAAACAATACGGGGTCTTTCCGTTTAGCCGGATTTTTACTTTCGACCCAAATGAACGGTAGTTTAATGGTTTTCCCGTTCTTCTTTTTCCGGTTTTCGGGTACAATCAGATACGCACAGCGCGTCCGAAACGTACTGTCTGGCTGAACCTGACAAGGGCATGACTCCAGTTGACGAACGACGCCTGGCTGGCTTCGAGCCAGGGTAATGCGGCAAACGAAGAAGAAAGTAAGTACGGCTAGTTTGGGCAGTTGATTCATCGGTATCTGCTTTTTTCAGCAAAACAATCGGATTACCCGCGCAGATTTTAGTAAAAAACGGACATTCTCAGTCCCGACTGCCTGTTGAAATGCACTATGCCAGCCATGTCCATTCCTGCGCGGTAAGCTGGAAACTTCCGATTACAGATCAGGTTACTGCCAGAACACTAACTATTATTCGCTACGTAATGAGTTGACAGGGTTCATCAGCGCACTGGCAATCGTTTTACTACCAATGGATAGCAATACCATCACAAAGACCAGCAGAGCAGGGCCCGCAAAAAGCCACCAGCTTAGTTCAATCCGTGTAGCGTAATTGGCCAGCCAGTTGTTGACCAGAAAATACGTTACCGGCAAACCGATCAGAATGGATAACCACACAGTGCGTATAAAATCCTTCGAGAGCAGAACAAGCAGGTTTATCGTACTGGCTCCGATCACTTTACGAATCCCAATTTCCTTGGTCCGTTTGGATACCGTAAACGTGGCTAA
Source organism: Spirosoma sp. SC4-14 (assembly GCF_037201965.1). NCBI lineage: Bacteria > Pseudomonadati > Bacteroidota > Cytophagia > Cytophagales > Cytophagaceae > Spirosoma > Spirosoma sp. SC4-14. The sequence goes on from NZ_CP147518.1 coordinate 3,110,053, forward strand.
ACCGAACAGGCCCAAACAGGAGATCAGAATGGCAAATCCCGTTAAGCCACCAAAGACCTGCTGAAAGCGATCGTCGGCTTTATATTGTTTGTCATACTCACTGTCGAGAAAGAAATAGTTGAAGGGAGAATGGGAAAAATTAGCCTCGTATATGCGCTTCAGCGTGGCCAGGTGCTCTTCCGCATTTCCGCTGGTAAACTTCACGCTGGCAAATGAACTTAAATGAGGGGAGTATAGCAGGATAATAGGAATAAAGGCAGACTTGGGCGATTCGTAGTGGTAATTTTTGACGACTCCCCGGATCGTAGCCTGATGTCCCCACAAATCGACCCGCTTACCGATGGCCTGCTGAGGTGTTGGAATTTCCCATAAACGCAGCGTTTCCTCATTGACAATGAGTTGCCGATCGGTGGTGTCCGAAAAGCCGTACCGAGTGGTGGCATCGAAGTTCCTACCCGCCAATAGCCGTATCCCCATTAAGTCAATAAACGAAGTATCGATTGGCGTTATATAAAAGTTATAATAGGTTTTCCTGACTGCATCAGACAAATTGACGCCAGTGGATGTTCCCATTTGCGACGACACCAGCCCCGGTACAGTGCCGGAATACGCTACCGATCTGACCTGCGATTGAGCCAGCAGCATTTGTCGAAAGGATTCATAAGCCTGCTCACTATTAGTTCCCACCGGCGCTTTAACTACCAGCGTATGATCCATGCGAAGACCTAAATTCTGTTTCCGCAGAAAGGCCACCTGTTGGTAAACAGTGAACGTTTGAACTAACAGAATAAGAGTAATCGTCAGTTGAAAAACCACTAACGTCTTGCGTAGAAATACACCTTTGCTGGAACGCGAGAAATTGCCTTTCAGGACCGTAAGCGGCTCGAAAGTTGACAGTACAAAGGCGGGATAAAGGCCAGAAAGGCAACTGCTAAGTACTAAAAAGGCGGCTAGACTTTGCCAGAAAAATACGTCTCCAAACACCGTAAACCCTTCAGGCAATCCCGCCATCTGAACAAACACCGACCGCAGGGCTGCTACTAAACCTATGGCCAGGACCCCAGCGATTCCATTGATGAAAACTGTTTCCAGAAAAACCTGAGTTCTGATTTGGGCCAGGGTGGACCCAATGACCTTTCTCATACCAATTTCTTTGGCGCGATCAGTGGCTTTGGCCGTGGTCAGATTCACGTAGTTGACAAAGGCGCTCAGGAGTACCAGAAACGCTACCCCCATCAAGAAGTACACCGACTGCGCGTCTCCGTTGGGTTCTGTTTCATACGTTTTGTGGGAATACAGATGAATATCGCCGATTTTCTGGCCAATTACCCGCTCGCTGGTTATCTTTTTTTCCTTGATCAATCGATCACTAAAGGCTGCCAGCGACTTTGTAAACCGCTCATAATTGGCATTTTCGGCCAGTTGTACATACGTGTATAGATTATTACCGTTCCAGTCCTCTTCCTTTTGGTCAAAGTCCGACTGTAGCGTTGGGTAAGAGAACAGCATGTCAAATTTCAGATGGGTGTTGGCCGGGCTATCTGGCACGACGCCTACGATCTCCAGCAGGATCTTATTTTGAGGGCGTGACACGTTCAGCGTTTTGCCCAGCACATCCAGCGTTCCGAAATAGGTCAACGCCATTGTTTGAGTCAGCACAACCTGCCGGGGTCTGGTAAAGATACTGGTTCGGGCCGCCCGAATCAGTGGGTAGTTGAACATGGCGAAAAAGGAGGAATCGACGGCCAGAGCCTGGTCAACTACGTAATACCGATCGCCAAGCTGAATAGTCAGTCGTTTGGTAAATGGTTTGGCCCGGGTGTAGTTAACGACCTCATTCATTTCCTGTTTGGCTTTGGGGCCGATCGGGTTGTATGTTTCGGCATCCTGAGCGTCGAGGGCGCCCCCATTCAGGTAATCCATAGTGAGCCGCACAATCCGATTCGCCAGGGGGTTGGTAGCCTCATAACTCAACTCGAAGCGCACATACTGGATTATCAGTAAGGCAACCGCCAAACCAGTGGCCAGCCCTATGAGGTTAATAAGGGCGAAGGTGGTGTCTTTTCGGAAAATTCGCAGAGCGATTTTGAAGTAGTTGCTGAGCATAAGCGGACTGAGCGAAGAATGAGGTGAATACGAGGTTTTCTGAGCGGTTTGAACGCTGAGTTGGCGAGCGATGAAATATGGACGACAAAATCGGATGACTTCCCGGATATACCGACGCCGGGCGGGTGTCTCGCCCAACTCAGCTACTTGTCGATCGAATTGTTCGTGGAGATCGCCGAGCAGTTCTTCCTGTAAATCTTCCGGGCAGAAGAGCCTGAGCAATTGATCGGCCCAGGCAGGCGGCAACGGTGCGGGCTGACGGTGGGGCATGATTCAGGAGAAAGATAGGTTCGGGATAGCCTCCCATAAGTCATTGCGTACCTGTCGCATCTCATCCAGTGTGCGTTTACCGTAAGCGGTAATCGAAAAAAGGCGCTTTCGGCGTCCTCCACGGGCCGTCGTAGCGCCACCCAGTTCCGATTTGACAAATCCTTTTTCCTCCAGCCGATATAAGGCGACATGGACTCCGCTGAGGTTGATGGAACGGTTGGATCGTTGCTTTAACTCGTCGGCAATATTGAGTCCATAAGCCGTGCCATTTAATAGCGCCACCGTCAGCAGAACGAGTTCTTCAAACTCCCCCAGATAAGTTCTACCCATATCCCAATTCGTTAATCAGCTAATTTTCTTGCTATTTGCTAAACAAATGAAATGCCACAAGTGTATTGTGCAGACTATCAGTTGCTTGTGTCTTTTTCAGACGTCATTAGCTGTCCGAAAGCGTACAGTTTATGTCCGTTCCTGAACAGAATCGATGGGTTCAATTTCCCTGGAGCAACAGATTGAATACAATAGTCTATTGCTCCAGGCTGGCATTTTTATGCGTTGCCTGCGGTTAATTTTTTGCCCGTGAGCCTAACAACGTCCTTGTAGAAATGGCTCATGTCGTAATAGCCGTACTCGTAAGGCGAGAACTGATTTTTATGGGCGACGTAATTGGATAAGGCCGTTCGCGCTCTCATTATCGAAAGATATTGTTTGGGCGGGCTCCCAATAACCCGGTGGAAATACCGATTGATCGTTTTGGAGGTCAGAAACAGGCGGTCGGCAAGCTGCCCCGTGTTCAGTTCCATACCGTTCGCGCCAAACGTACCAATGGTATGGCTCACCATCGTTCGGTAATGGTCAGGCTTATTCCTACCGTTTAACCGACTCAAAAAGAACGACTCAAGCAGATTGACACGCTCGTCAAAATCGATAGCCTGTTTAACGCGCTGAATGAGCGGTGCGGGCCAAACGGTTTCCAGCGGCACCACCCGATCTCGAAACTGCACCTGATTGATGCCAAGAATCGCTTCCAGGCCACCCGGAAAAAACTTGACTGTAACAATATGATCGGTTGGCAGATTATGCCGCTCAACGATGTTGTTTCGCAGAATGAGCACATCGGTCTGCTTCTGAATCTGGTAGATGGTTGAGCCCACAGTTAGCTGATACGGTTCTCCCAGATTGATGTAGCAGGTTGGTGTCCAGCTCGGGAACATCCTGACCGTAAACAGGTTATTAGCCACCTGCCGAAAGGTTTCTTCTGGAGACGATTCCGAAATAAACTCAATGTAACTGGCTAGTTCATTTTGCGGAAAGTAGAATCGATACAGCTTTCGGATGTTGTCGAAGATTTCCGTCATTTTCAAGTTAAGTTACTTATTGCGGTTAAGCTTTTGCTGAGCAATTTGAATGGCTTTGTGTAGTTTTTCCTGCAATAGCTTTGGATGGGGGAGGGTTGTCAGATAGTCGGCAACACGGATGTTGCTCTTATCTATTTGGAGCAGTTCGACATGCTCTTAGTTGTTACCCGTGCAGAGGATTAGGCCAATAGGCGTATTCTCTCCGTCAATTTGTTCATATTTTTCCAGATATCGTAAATACAATTCCATCTGCCCTTTATAGCTGGCTTCAAACTCGCCCAGTTTCAGATCAATAGCCACTAGACATTTTAGTCGACGATGATAAAACAATAGATCGATGTAATAATCGCGGCTATCGATACTAATACGTTTCTGTCGGGCCATAAACGCGAAATCACTGCCCATTTCAACCAAGAAACGCTGCAATTCAACAATAATGGCTGTTTCGAGGTCTTTTTCGGAATAAGTGTCAGATAAACCCAAAAAATCCAGGACGTAAGGATCACGAAACACTAGATCGGGGCTAATTTTCTGCTCTTTACGAAGTACAGTCAAGTCATTTTGAATCGTCTGCTCAGGTTTTTTGCTGATAGCTGTGCGCTCGTAGAGCATGGAGTCGATGCGTTCGCGAAATGTGCGGACACTCCATTTTTCGAGTATGCACATCTGAGTATAAAATTCCCGTTTCAACGGGTCGTTTATTGGAATTAGCGCTAACAGATGCGTCCAGCTCAATTGTCGTATCACTGATACGACAATCTGCTCGTCGGGAAATACCTTGGAAAACTGCATCATACGACGCAGTTTTTTTCGGCGAAAGATGCTCCAAACTCAGATTCTAACTGCTGGCTTATTGCACTGACAAGGTGCTTGCCATAGGTTTCTGCGCTGCTATATTGATCCAACTCATTATTGACTCGACGGCCGACTTGCCAGTATAAGTAACTCATGGCTGCATTGACCGATGTGGCCATCTGCTGTTTGCTGGCTTCGATCAGTAGTCTAATATCGGAAACGATGATATGTTCTGAGTGTGGAGTTGGATTCATAATCAATAGTTACGGTGTTGGTCATCTATTTTGCTAATCATAGGGAAATCTCCCTCATAAGGTTAGCGGAGGTTGAATGCCTGGAAGACAGTTTTTCCACCAGTTTTCAACGCTACATCTTTCACCGCGCCTGTTCCCCGAAACCCATATGTAATTCCTACAATTTCTACGTTCTTTGTCGGAAGCGGTGCTGAGTAAGCCACTTTATCATTGACGGTATAATAGAGTTTTTGGCCGTCGCTGTGGCATGTTACGTGAACCCAATCCGAAAAATCAACCCCCAATCCAGACAAATCTGTGTTTTTGCCGGATACAGTCCGGGCGCCATCCATCAGCATCAGTTCGGAAATACAGCCTTTGGTACAGAGTGGTATCGAGATCGGCATGTCGTTGGTCATCAGCACAATCCACGATTGCTGACAGGTGGCCGACCCTTCGCTGTATTCGTTCTTTACCCGGCAGTCAAAGGTGAAATCTGTAACGGGCACGGGCGCGAAATTGCCGACGTTGAAATACTTTAGTAGGGGTGCTTCGGGCTGTAGTGTTACGTTTTTCTGCTGGATGGTTGCAGTAGATAATCGCATCTGTTCCGGTGTCATAAATTCGGCCGGCTTGAGGTAAATCGGAACGGATTTGGTCACAATGGTTCCTAACCAGCCGTTGGTAGGAATCAACAGCGAGTGCTCTTTCACGATCTCATGACCCACAATCAGCTTGGCCCGGTAAAAACCTGGTTCGTAATAGATGGATGTATGTGTCTGGCCATTTTTGTCAACCACTTCCCGGCGGGCCTGATCCCAGGATTGCTGAATGTAGATCGAATCGGTAGGCGACGCTGATGCATCGTACGTGAAAATGACCGAGTTTGGAATGGTACGGGTCAGGGGCTTGCTGCTAAAGCTGTACTGAGCGGCATCGACCTGCGGATTTTTCTGCTCAAAGGCCACCATCCCAAGTAAAACAATCCCAAGTGTAATGCCTGACATCCAGCCCAGCCGACGCCAGTTGATGGACGGCTTCATCGGTATGGCCACTATCGGCTCAGCAGTACCGGAGGATTGCGTGGTGGATTCTATCGGCATACTCAACGATCGAACAAACTGCCGCCAGTCGGCGTAACCGGCAAACTGAGCCAGGGTATTTAGCGTGGTGCCGCTGGGCAAATGCTGGTAATCGACCCGCCCCCAAATTCGGCGTAGCGTACTGGCGCTTAACGAAACGCCCGTTTCGTCCAGAATCCGCTGTTGCAGATTCTCAAAGTCGGTGCTTGTCCAGGTTTCGCTCGCTCCCCAATCGAGTTTCTGTTCGATCAATTGTTTGCAGCGGAGCAAATCGGTTGAATCGGAAACCATTGTCAGTCAGTGTGATACAACTTGAAAAAACTTGAATTCGGAATGATTTTACGTCGATGGGCTTTCTTGATACGTTTGCCAGCACAATCTAAATCAGCGTACGAGTTTACACGTTTTTACGATCAATTCCGATGCTGCCTACTGCCTCTCAAACGATCACGAATCACTTTTCTGTCAATCTGAACTCCTTAATCAATAACCGTATGTACCGAATCCTTTTTCTTCTGCTTTTCCTTTTAGCACAGATACGGCCTGCAAATGCCCAGAAAACGCCCGTTCGTAAACCCCAGGAACTACACATCCCGATGACAGCCGAGCGGTGGAGTTATGCACCGGGGCAGGTTGAATTTCTGGCTGGCAAAGAGGCTGGTATCATGAAAATCATAAAAGGCCCCAAAAGCATCGTACTGAAAGACGTAACGTTCAGTAATGGCACTATCGAATACGATGTCGAACTTACAGGCCCCGGTTTTCCCGGTATCAATTTCCGAATGGATGCCGAACAGCAGAATGGCGAAAATTTTTATATCCGTTCGTTCGGCAAAGTAACGCCCGATGTACGAACCACACTGCAATATGCTCCCATCGTGAAGGGAATGAGTATGTGGGATTTAACGGACGAATACCAGACGGGGGCAACCATCGCCGAAACGGGCTGGAACCACGTAAAACTGGTGATTTCGGGTCGGCAGATGAAAGCCTATGTCAACGACATGAGCAAACCAGCGCTGATTGTGCCTGAATTGGAAAGCCCGGAAGGGTCAGGGGCTATCTCGCTGAGTGGTTCGGTCAATTATGCCAATTTCATTATCAAACCTGATGGTACCGAAGGGCTCAATCCAGAAGCCGGCTATAACATCGTCGCCCACGATACGCGCTATCTGCGAAACTGGCTGGTCAGTGAACCTTTCCTGTTGCCATTTGGCAAAGAACCGGTTATTGGCGTACAGAGCACCTATGGAAAAACAGGCCGGGCCGAACTCCCCGATAGCACTACGCGCTGGTCGCCCATCAGTGCCAAAAACCGAAACATGGTCAACCTGAGCCGACGCTTTGCCCATAAAGATGGTGAAGTACGTCTGATGGCCTGGCTCAAAACTACTATACAATCCAGCAAAGCGCAGGAGCGGCTGCTGAATCTGGGCTTTAGCGACGAAGTATGGGTTTTCGTGAACGGGCAATTCCTGTATGCCGACAAAAATTATTTCGGAACCCCGCAGCAAAAATTCCCCGCTGGCCGGTGCACGATTGACAACACGAGTATCAAACTTCCTCTGAAAGAGGGTAATAACGAAATTCTGATTGGACTGGCCAATTATTTCTACGGTTGGGGTATCGTTGCCCGACTGGACGATACCGTTGGGATTCAGACCATGAAATAAGTGCCTTCATAATCTATTATTTTCCTGACCATGTTCCGAAACTACCTCACCATTGCGCTACGCAATTTTAAGCGTCAGAAAGGCTTTACCCTGCTCAATCTGGCCGGACTGGCTACTGGTCTCGCCAGCGTTACGCTGATTTATTTGTTTATTCTCGACGAAAAAGGGTTCGACCGGTTCCACCCCGACTCCAATAATCTCTACATCCTGGGGACGCATAGCAGGAGCAATGGTCAGGAACGAACCTCCGCCTATGCCGCCGGAGCCTGGCTGAAAGCACTGAAGAGTCGTTTCCCGGATGTTGTTGGCGGTACGCAACTGGTATCATTGGGCTACCCTGCCTCATTCTGGGATAAAAAGGCGGATAAAATTTTACTGTCGGAGAATGCCTTCTGGGTGAATCCCGATTTTAAAGAGGTGTTTCTGTTCCCTCTGGTATACGGCAATCCCGAAACGGTGTTTGAGAAACCCAATAGCATTGTCCTGAGTAAAACCATTGCCTGGCAATTTTTTGGCGATCAGAATCCAGTCGGCAAAACACTGGAAATAAGCCACATCTACGCTACCAATAACACATACGTACCGCTGACCGTAACGGGTGTGCTGGACGATTACCCGGAAAATTCGCACATCCAGCCCGATTACCTGATCAGTACCGGTATGCTTCGGGCAATGATGACGGCCAATAATCAGAACTGGCAGGAAAACTGGGGCAATGGCGACGGGTACTTCCTGACCTACCTGCACCTTAAACCCGATACCGATATTAATAAGCTACAGCGGTCGTTTTACCAGGTCGTACAGGCCAATGTGACCAAAAATCCTGACCGGGCCTTCGAGCCGGTTATTTTACCACTGAAGGATGTGCATTTCAACGAAGCCCTCCGGTCGAGTTATAACAATAGTCGGATAGGCGATGTTAAGTATCTCTACATTTTTGCCTGCTCCGCTCTGCTGGTGATCATTATTGCCAGTATCAACTACATGAACCTGGCAACGGCCAGAGCCGTCCGGCGGGCGAAGGAAATCGGCTTACGAAAAGTGCTGGGTAGCAATCGACTCCAGCTAGTCTGGCAATTTCTGGGCGAATCGCTGATCACTACGTTCATTGCGTTGCTGATTGCGTTGCTGTTAATAATCATTCTGTTACCCGTATTTAATGAGATTTCGGGAAAGCATTTCACGCTGGCTCATCTGGTGCAGGGCAAGCTGATCGGTATAACACTGAGTACTACGCTACTGGTTGGACTGCTGGCGGGAAGCTACCCGGCGCTGTATCTGTCTGGACTGTTGCCCATCAGTGTTCTGAAAAATGCCCGGTTTGCGAGTCGTGGTTCCGATTGGCTTCGGAAAGGACTGGTTGTGCTGCAATATACGATTACCATTCTGCTGATTGTCTCAACGGGTATCATGATGAAGCAGATGAGCTTTATCCGGCAGTCGACTTTAAGCAAAAGTGGGGATCAGTTGCTGTCCATTCGGTGGTCGGGTATGGCCTCGATGGATAAGTATCGATCGTTAAAGCAGCGCATTCTCGAAGATCCCGATATTCAGGTGGTGACGATGGCCAATCATTTACCCAATCAGGATTATTTCGGTTCACTTGATCACGACGTTACCTTTCCGCAATTGGGCAATCAGGTGTATCAATGGGCGGGCATGAACGGCGATTTTGACCTACCGCAAGCTTTTAACCTGAACCTACTGGCCGGTCGTACATTCCGAAACGACAATCCCGCCGATTCCAGTGCATATTTGCTTAACGAAAGCGCGGTAAAAGCCCTGAATTTACCACTCGATAAAGTGCTTGGTATGCGTCTGACCATCAAACGACCCTATCAGGACCCTGCTCAGAAGATGGAAGGTACAGTAGTCGGTATTGTACGTGATTTCCCGTTCCGCTCTATGCATCACACCATTTCCCCATTAGCAATCAGCGCCCGCCCTGACCCCGAAGACCGGATTGTGTACGTAAAATTGCCCGCCGGGAAGTTTCAGGAGAAAATTGCGGAGGTCGAAGCGAAATGGAAGCAGGTGCTGCCCGGAATAGGGTTCGGACACTGGTTCATGAGTGAAGAATTCGGCCGGATGTATGAAGGCGAAACGCGTATGGCCGGGTTGTTCAAAGCCTTTTCGCTGCTGTCAATTCTGATTGCCTGTTTGGGATTGTTTGGTCTGTCGTCGTACCTGGCCGAACGGCGTACCAAAGAAATTGGTATTCGGAAAGTGATGGGGGCTTCGCTGCTTCAGGTTATGGGTCTTTTGTTTACCCCCTTCCTGACGTTACTGGCTGTTGCCTGTGTATTGGCCATTCCACTAGGCTGGTTCATGATGCACCGCTGGCTTCAGGATTTTACATACCGTATCGAGCTAAATGGGGCCATTTTTCTGCTGAGTATCATTTTGGTGATATTATTGACAGTGGCTGTCGTCAGTTACGAAACGATAAAGGCGGCTTTGGTGAATCCGATTCGCTCGCTACGGTCGGAATAGCGAGCGTAGGGCTGAGGGCATAGGGAAATATCACGTACAGACTATGGTCTCTGATCAATAACCTTAGCCCTGCACCTGCACAAAAAAAGAAAGCCAGACGACGCGAAGTCACCTGGCTTTTGGTTCGCTTAATAGATCGGTTATTACTTAAAATCAGATGCTTTTTTACAGCATCTCCGTCTACCAGCGAGCTACGAATATATAACATCAGCTAAGTAGAATTTGTTAGATAAACTGAAAAATTGTGTAATAATTTTTCAGTTTATTCGCACTCGGAATGAATTGACGGCTGAACGGTGATGATGGGTTCGTGGCAGAAAGTCATTGAATGATTACGAAGCTCACCTGCTTCCGTCCATATCTGGACAGGACACCGTCCGAAAACGGACGGCTTTAACGAAAAAGAAGGGTAAAACAGTCGTTTATAGGCGCTATGCGGCTAAACGGTTGGTTGGCCTTTGATTTGCTATGCAAAAGGGAAAGATAATTTTTATCTGCTGAAAACTATAAGCCGCTTATGAAAGGTACTCAGCTTGGCGAGTTCGAAGAGATAGTTCTGCTGACGATTGCCCGACTCTACGATGATGCCTACGGCGTAGCCGTTTTGGAAGAGCTTAGTGAGCGTTTGGAGCGGCCCATGAGCTTGGGCGTTGTGCATCGGACCATGCAGCGATTAGAAGAAAAAGGGCTGGTTCATTCCCGCTTTAGCGAACCCATCGCCGAACGGGGTGGACGAAGCAAACGCCTGTTTACGGTAACTATGGCGGGCGAACAAGCCTTGCGGGAAGCGCGACGCATCCGAAATGAATTGTGGGACGGTATTCCGAAAACTGCTTTTGACCACCTGACATGAACCGAAACTATAAAAGGCAACAGGAGACGGAGCCACCACGCTGGGCCGAACGACTGCTGACCCGAATTACAGCTCCTCACATCCGGGATGAAGTGTTGGGCGATCTGTATGAATTGTTCCAACGGCGGGTTCTGCGTTACGGGTATACCAAAGCTCACCTGCTGTATGTGCTGGAAATGCTGTTGCTGCTGCATCCCCGACTTTGGCGACAACAGGCTCGATCAGCCCAATTATATACAAAACCAACGGAGTATTCACTACCAAACCCAATGGCTATGCTAAGCAATTATGGTAAAATCGCTTTTCGAAAACTGATTCGGCACAAATCCTATACGCTGATCAATGTGGTGAGCCTTAGTCTGGGTATCGCCTGTGCTATTCTGATCTTTACGCTGATCAAGTACCACCTGAGTTTCGACACCTTCCATGCCGATCAGGACCGGATTTATCGAATTTATACAGAGCTTCATACGGATAAAGTGACTTATAGTACGGGCGTTCCTAATCCGATGGGCGAGGCATTCCGAAAAGGGTACAGTGTCGCGGAAAAAGTCGGACGAATCGCCTTTTTGAAAAAACGGCTGGTGACCCTATCGCCAGAGAAAAAGTTTGAAGAAGATGTTGCCTTTGCTGACCCGGATTTTTTGGACATTTTCAATTTTCCGCTGATTCGGGGTAATCCACAAACGGCGTTGCAGGACCGCAATACAGCCCTGATTACGGAGCGTATAGCCAAACAATATTTTGGCGATGAAGACCCAATCGGCAAGTTGTTGCACATTGACGAGTCGCTTGTTGTGAAGATTACGGGTATTCTTCAGAACCTGCCCGCTACGACAGACTTTCGTTCGGAAATCTATGTTCCCTTCGGCAATTTGCAGGACCATAGCCCCTGGCTGGTCGAAAAAGATTGGTGGATGGGTTTCAACAAAGAAATGCAATGTTTTATCCGGCTTAAACCGGGTGTATCGGCGGCAATGGTCGACACGAAAATCCTTCCGGCCATTACTAATAAATATTATGATAAAGAGTATGCGAAGGTGTTCCGATTCAAATTACAGCCACTTTCCGATGTCCATTTTAATCCCAAACTTCGGGGATACACCGAGAAAAAGAATCTCTGGACTTTCGGCCTGATTGGCTTATTCCTGATCGTTACGGCCTGTGTCAATTTTATTAACCTGGCGACAGCCCAGGCGCTGGGGCGCTCAAGAGAAATTGGGGTTCGAAAAGCGTTGGGAAGTGAGCGGGGAGCGCTGTTCTGGCAGTTCATTACCGAAACGACACTCATTGCTGGAGTCGCCATGATTATTGCGTTGGGATTGGCGTATCTGGTCTTGCCATTTGTTAATCAATGGTTTGAGATAAAACTGGTTCTCAATCCGTTGACGGATGCCTATTTGCCTGCCTTTTTACTAGTTCTGCTATTGATCGTAGTTTTCTGCTCAGGTGCTTACCCTGGTCTGATTCTGGCCCGTTTTCAACCTGTATTGGCGTTGAAAGGGAAACTCTCACAGCGGGCAGTAGGCGGATTCTCCCTGCGGAAAAGCCTGGTTGTCACCCAGTTTGCTATCTCGCAATTGCTCATTATCGGCACATTGATCATTACAAACCAATTACGCTATTCGCAGCAGGCTGATATGGGTTTTCGGAAAGATGCGATGATTATTCTTCCCATACCTGATAATAAAAAGTCAAAAATCAGTACGTTAGGCGCACAACTTTCGGAGATGTCCAGTGTCGAAAATGTGACATTTTTTGATACGCCCCCGGCCACTGAATCCATAGGAAGTACCCCAATTCGCTTTGATTCGCGTCCGAAAGCAGAAGATTTTACCATTTCCGTTAAATCGGCCGACCATCAGTATATCCCTACGTTTAGTATACCCATTCTGGCCGGGCGCAATGTGAATCCGTCGGATACAATCCGGGAATACCTCCTGAATGAAACAGCCGTGAAAGCGCTCCGATTAGCTTCCCTACAGGACGTGATTGGGAAAACGGCTACGATCAATGATCAGCCGGGAACCATCGTTGGTGTCATGAAAGACTTTCACTATAAGTCGTTTCATGCGGCCATTGAGCCACTATGCCTCACGACCCGCAGTGAGGTGTATGGCAATTGCGGAGTAAACGTAAATCCGGCCAATCTGGGGCCAACGCTGGCTAGTATTGAAAGAGCCTGGAAAGCCACGTATCCGTCTGCCATTTTTACGTACCGTTTTATGGACGAGGATATTGAACGGTTCTATAAACTGGACAACATGCTGCTAAGGCTCATTCAGGCATTTGCGGGTATCGCCATTTTTGTCGGATGTTTGGGCCTGTACGGATTGGTATCGTTCATGGCGGCACAGAAAACAAAGGAAATTGGCGTACGTAAAGTACTGGGAGCCAGCACATCCAGTATTCTCTGGTTGTTCGGGAAAGAATTTATCCGGTTGCTGCTGATCGCTTTTGTACTGGCAGCTCCGCTGGCGTGGTGGGTCATGAACGAGTGGCTGGCCAATTTTGTGTATCGGATTGAACCAGGAGCCGGTATTTTTGTGCTGGCCGTTCTAATCACTGTTATCGTTGCCCTACTGACCGTCGGTTTTCAAAGCATGAAGGCAGCCCTGATGAATCCAATAAAAACCTTACGGACGGAGTAGGGCAGAGGGTTTAGTTTTCCTACGCCCTTAGCCCTCTGCGCATCGCTCTTGTCCACGACCGTACAGATACTGTCCGTTTTTGGACAACGGATTTTTTGCTAACCGTGGCTAAAATGCCCTCTCTGACATAGAGAGGGCATTTTTTATTGCTGGCCCGGCATTTGTTATACATTTACACATATAATCCTTACGTATGAAAGGGACTTATTTAGGGGAGTTTGAAGAAGTCGTTTTGCTGGCCGTAGCGATCCGGGCGGGGGATGCGTATGGAGCGGCTGTCGTCAACGAGATTGAGCAACAAATGGGTCGTTCGGTGAATCTGGGAGCCGTCCACTCCGCCCTGAACCGCCTTCAGGAAAAAGGACTGGTTAGCTCCGAAATGGGCGGTATGACGGCCGAGCGGGGAGGTCGCCGAAAACGGCTGTACACTGTAACGGCATACGGGAAGCGGGTGCTGGAAGAGGTTCGACAACTACGCAACCAGATGTGGGACGCCATTCCCCGAACCGCCTGGTCATGAATACTAAAAAATTGGGTACAAATGCACCACCCCGTTTTGCGACTCGCTTACTTCGTTGGTTCCTGGCCCCTCATCGGGCCGAAGAACTGGAGGGCGATCTGGATGAGCTGTTTCAGCAGCGCGTTCGGGAGGTGGGGCTGCGGCAGGCCCGCTGGCGATACGTGCGCGATGTGGTGAGTTTACTACGCCCGTCGTTGATCAAACGAGAAGAGACTTTGTATCCTAGACCAACAAATACAACCATGCTACGGAATTATTTTAAAGTCGCTCTAAGAAACCTGACCAAACACAAAGGGTATTCGGCTATTAATATTGCTGGTTTAGCCACGGGCATGGCTGTAGCCCTACTCATCGGCCTATGGGTCTGGAATGAGTTTGCCTATAATCAGCGCTATGCGAATTATAATCGTATTGCGAGGGTGCTTCAGAATCAAACCTTTAATGATAAGATTGAAACCTGGACCAGCCAGGCAATGCAGTTGGCACCTGAACTACGAAGCAACTACAGTAGTCATTTCAAATACGTTGTTACGGCTGACTTTCCCGGAAAACATCTGTTGTCGCTCGATACGAAGAAAATCACCAATGTCGGCAGCTTTATCGACCCCGACATCACAGAAATGCTGGCGCTGAACATGCTGAAAGGTACACGAGCGGGCTTACGCGACCCATCGTCCATTCTTCTATCCGAAACGACAGCAAAGTCGTTGTTTGGAGATGTTGATCCGCTGAATAAGATCATTACGATTGACAAAAAATGGCCGGTAAAAGTGACGGGTGTTTATGCCGATTTGCCGCTCAACTCGTCATTCCAGGAATTAACGTTTATCGCACCGTTTGAGCTGAAAAAGAAAGATTTGCCCGAATGGCTTAGCTGGGGCAATAGCTGGTTTCAAACCTACGTACAGATAGCCGATAACGCCACGATGGAAACCGTATCGGCAGCCATTAAAGACGTCAAACTGAAACGGATTAGTAGTCAGGACGATGCACGCTTTAAGCCCGAACTGTTTTTGCTGCCGATGAGTCGTTGGCATCTGTATTCGGAGTTTAAAAATGGCGTAAATGTGGGCGGGCAAATTCAGTACGTTCGTCTGTTCAGCATCATCGGCTTGTTTGTACTGCTGCTGGCCTGCATCAATTTCATGAACCTGAGCACCGCCCGCAGCGAGAAACGCGCTCGGGAGGTTGGGGTTCGTAAAGCCGTTGGATCAGTACGCAATCAGATTATGCTGCAATTTTTCAGCGAATCGTTTTTGATTGTCGTCGTCGCTTTCGCCTTTGCCCTGTTGCTGGTGCTACTCGTACTACCGGCGTTCAATACCGTAGCCGATCGCCAGATTAGTATTCCGTGGGCCAACCCTCTGTTCTGGATTGCAGCACTTGGCTTTAGTCTGATTACCAGTTTAGTAGCCGGTAGTTATCCGGCCGTGTATCTGTCGTCGTTCCAACCGATTGAGGTGTTGAAAGGAAACGGTCCGGCGCTCCGGTTCCGCGTGGGGCGACTCGCAGCGCTTCCACGTAAAATGCTGGTGGTGGTTCAGTTTGCTGTTTCGATCACGTTGATTGTGGGCACCCTGATTGTTTTTCAACAGATTGAGTTCGCCCGGAATCGACCGGTAGGCTACAGCCGAAATAATCTGGTGTCGTTCCCGATCAAATCGGACAATCTGATTACCCATTTTCCGACGTTCCGGGAGGAGTTGCTGAATACGGGCGCTATTGAGGAAGTTGCCGCTACCGATTCGCCCATTACCGACACCTACGTGACCAATAGTGGTTTCACCTGGCGAGGGCAGATACCGAATATGGCCGACGAGTTTGTAACCCTACGGACCACCTATGAATTTGGAAAAATGATTGGCTGGCAAATCAAAGAAGGGCGCGATTTTTCAAAGGAGTTTGCCACTGATTCGGCTGGGTTTGTCCTCAATGAAGCTGCTGTTGCCTATATGGGATTCAAGAACCCTATTGGTGAAATTATTAAATGGGGTGATCAGCCTTTTAAAGTCATTGGTGTGGTCAAAAATCTGGTTACCCAATCACCTTACGATCCTGTTAAGCAGACTATCTTTGTCATTAATTACAAACGGCTTAACCTGATCACGGCCAAAATCAATCCCACGAAAAGCGCGTCGGAGGCACTGGCTAAAATCGAAGCGGTTTATAAAAAATACGATCCCGACAACTCGCTCGACTACAAATTTGCCGATCAGGAATACGCGAAAAAATTTGGCGAAGAAGAACGAGTTGGTAAACTGGCCAGCTTCTTTGCCGGACTAGCCATCTTCATTTCCTGCCTGGGTTTATTCGGTCTGGCTTCGTTCGTAATGGAGCAGCGCACCAAAGAAATCGGTATCCGAAAAGTAATGGGTGCGTCGGTGGGTAGCTTGTGGCAATTGCTTTCCAAAGATTTTGTGCTGTTGGTAATCATTTCGCTGTTCATTGCCTTTCCCGTAACCTGGTATTTCATGCAGGATTGGATTCAGCGATACACCTATCATACCGACCTTTCGTGGTGGCTGTTTGCCGCAACGGGTGTGGGTGCCTTAATCATTACCCTGCTGACAGTCAGTTTTCAAAGTATAAAAGTTGCCTTGATGAATCCGGTGAAATCATTACGTTCCGAATAGCATAGGGCCTGGGGCAAAGGGCATAGGATAAGAGTCGCCGTAACCCACCCCTAACCCCATGCTCTTACCCCTTTGCCTTATGCCCAACAACCCGCCCCGCTTTGCCACCTACCTGCTCCATCTGTTCTGCCCACCGCATCGGGCCGAAGAGCTGGAGGGCGATCTGGATGAACTGTTTCAGCAGCGCGTCCGGGAGGTGGGCCTGCGTAAAGCGCGTTGGCGGTATATGCGCGATGTGGTGAGCCTGATGCGACCCAGCCTAATCCGTAGAGACAAGGCATGCCTTGTCTCTGCAAACATAAATAATACATACCCCAAACCAGCACATACAACCATGTTACGCAACTATCTCAAAATCGCCTGGCGGAATTTGCTTCGTAGCCCTGGTCTCAGCACCATCAATATTGTTGGTCTAAGCATTGGTCTGGCGGCTGTTCTGTTCATTCTGCTGTTCGTACAGGACGAAGTGTCGTATGATCGCTTTCATGCCCGTGGTGATCAACTGTACCGGGTTGTCCTGAACGCGACAAGTCCTGAGGGCAACGAAATTGCCAACGGAGCAACGGGGCTGCCACAGGGACCAGCCTTTACTACTGACCTGCCTGAGGTAGCCGCGTTTTGCCGGGTACAAGGGTATGAAATGCTGGTCCGTCACAATCAGGATGCCGTGTACCACCAGGTTATGTACGTCGATACGTCTTTTTTTTCATTGTTTAGTTTTAACCTGCTGGCCGGTGATTCCAGGACTCTGTTGAACGATCCGGGAAGTGTGGTCATTACGGATGATATGGCTCGTACATACTTCGGTACGATCGATGTGCTGAATAAGTTATTAGCCATTGATGCCGGAGGAAATTTCGAAAACTATCGGATTACTGGCGTTGTAAAAACACCCCCAGCCAATTCGAGCATCCGGTTCGATATACTGAGACCGTTTGTTGCATCGCTCTCACCCGATCAGAAAACCTGGGCGCAAAGTGACTGGTCGGATGGATTTCTGAATACCTTTCTGCTGCTGAAGCCTAACGTGCATACGGCCGACCTCGGTGCGATAGAGCAGAAAATGGCTACGGTATTCGAAAAATATGCTGGTCAGCAACTCGCGCAACTTCGTAAAGAGCATGGTTCGTTTCGGATGGCTTATCAGTTGCAGCCTTTTTCGGCCATGCACCTCGACGACCGGTATGAACTCAGCAATGGTCTGGAGCGGGGGTCATCGTCGGTATATTCGTATGTATTGAGTGGGATTGCTGCGTTGATTTTACTGCTGGCCGGTATTAATTTCGTCAATCTGACCCTGGCTCGGTCGCTCCGTCGGACTAAAGAGATTGGTATTCGTAAAGTGACAGGTAGCACACGTCAGCAGTTGATCGGGCAGTTTGTTGGCGAAACCTTCCTGCTGACCCTGCTGGCCTTTGTTCCGGCCCTGATTCTGGTGTATAGCCTACTGCCCGAATTTGGGGCGCTTGCCAACAAGGCTTTAAACGTCCGTTACCTGCTGACTCCCCAGACCATTGGCCTTTTTGGAGCACTTATCGTGCTGGTTACCATACTGGCTGGTTTTTATCCGGCTCGGGTGCTTTCTGGTTTCAACCCGGCACGGGTACTCTACGGCCGATCTGGCCTGATACGAAGCAATAGAACCGACAAATCGTTGCTGGTTTTACAGTTCGTGGTTGCCATTGTACTGCTGATTGGCACGGCGGTACTGCATGGGCAGTTCCGGTACATTCAGACGGCCAATGTAGGCTACGAGCGTGCCAATCGTGTACGTATTTACGTACCCTGGGGTCGCGAGCGGCAGGGCGAACTGCTGAAACAGACCCTTCGCAATCAGCCCGGTATTGAAGCTGTCGCCCGAAAATCAGGAGGGCATCGGGCTGGTACCTATTACGTCAACAACAAAGCGGTAAAGTCGGGTAATGAATGGGTCGATGATCAGTATCTTCAGTTTGTAAACATACCGATTCTGAAAGGTCGGGGTTTGCGGGCCAACAGCCCTGCCGATAGTGCGTCCAACATTCTGGTAAACGAAACCTTTGTTAAGCGTTTCCTCTCGACCGATCGGTCGCCTATCGGGCAGATTGTTCAGCGGCAGGATGAGGCTGCTATCCGGCACGATCTGACGGTGGTTGGTGTCGTCCGGGATTATCAATATCGATCCATGCGCGATAAGTCCGAACCGGTGCTGTTTCAAATTGGCAAGGCCGAGCAGATGAATCAACTTTACGTCAGGCTGAACCCTGCCCAGACGCAGGTCGGTTTGCAGACCATTGAACGGACATTCAGGCAACTCATTCCCTTTCAGCCATTCTCCTATCATTTTATGGAGGATGACCGATTGAGCAATTACGCCGATGAGGCCAACTGGAAGCAACTCATTACTTATGCCGCTCTGCTGGCTATCCTGATTGCAGGCCTTGGGCTGTTCGGCATGGTTTCGCTAACGGTCGAGCAGCGCACCAAAGAAATCGGTATCCGAAAAGTTCTGGGAGCTACTACGTTGGAAATCAATAGTATGTTATCGGGCGCGTTTCTGAAACTGGTATTGCTGGCGTTTCTAATAGCTGCACCCATCGGCTGGTATGCTTCTCGACAATGGCTAGACCGGTTCGTGTACCGGATGAATCTAAACGGTTGGTTATTCGCGTCGGTTGGTCTTTCAGTACTAGTGCTCGCCCTGCTGACGGTTAGTTTTCAAAGCATTAAAGCGGCCTTGATGAATCCGGTCAAATCGTTACGGTCGGAATGATGTAGAGACGCGATCCCTCGCGTCTCTATATAAAAAATACCCCATGAAACCACCCCGTTTTGCCACCTACCTGCTCCATCTGTTCTGCCCACCGCATCGGGCCGAAGAGCTGGAGGGCGATCTGGATGAGCTGTTTCGGCAGCGAGTGCGGGAGGTGGGCCTGCGGAAGGCGCGTTGGCGGTATATGCGTGATGTGGTGAGTCTGTTGCGCCCGTCATTGATGAAAGAAAATGGAAATGAATACCCAACCCCAGCTTTTAGCACTATGTTACGCAACTATCTCAAAATCGCACTCCGAAATCTGGCCAAGAACCGGGTGTATTCCTTCATCAACATTGGTGGACTGGCCGTTGGTATGGCTGTTGCCATGCTGATCGGTCTCTGGATATACGATGAGCTGTCGTTCGATCGATATTTTCAGAACTACGACCGTATTGCCAAGGTCATGCAAAACGGAACTTTCAATGGCGAAGTGTTTCATGGTGAATACAACCCGGCACCTATGGGTCCCGAGCTGCGGACGATTTACGGTGATAATTTTACCCATGTCATCATGTCGTCCTGGACACGCGATCACATTCTGGCATATGGGGACAAAAAATTAACCAAAACCGGCAATTACCTGAGTGCCGATGCACCCGATATGCTGACCCTGAAGATGCTTAGCGGTACACGGGCTGGGCTAAAAGACCAGAATTCGATTTTACTGTCGGAGTCGACGGCCAAGACCTTGTTTGGCGAGGCCGATCCGGTAGGTAAACTGATGAAGATCGATAATAAACTGGATGTGAAAGTGACGGGCGTATATGAAGATTTTCCGTACAATACCGAGTTTCGGGAGATGAAATTCATTGCGCCCTGGAACTTATATGTGTCGTCGGAAAGCTGGGTAAAACGCGCACAGGACAATGTCGAATGGGGTAATTTTTCCTGGCAGGTACTGGCTCAGATTGCACCCAATACTGATTTTGATGCCGTTTCAGCCAAAATCAAAGACCTACGGCTAAAGCATAACCCGGAGGTAGCGTTCATCAAGCCCGTAGTGTACCTGCTTCCCATGCGCAAATGGCATCTCTATTCGGGTTGGGATAAGTCGGGCAACCTCGAAGGCCGGATACAATACGTGTGGCTGTTCGGGATTATCGGGGTGTTTGTGCTGCTGCTGGCCTGTATCAACTTTATGAATCTGAGTACAGCCCGTTCCGAAAAGCGTGCGAAAGAGGTGGGCATTCGGAAGGCGGTTGGTTCCGTTCGGAGTCAATTAATCAGTCAGTTCTTCAGCGAGTCGCTGCTGGTGGTTTCGTTTGCGTTTGTATTGGCTATACTGTTAGTTCTCCTAATCCTTCCTGTCTTCAATGAGGTGGCCGATAAACAGATTGGCATTTTATGGACCAACCCGGTCTTCTGGTTTTGTGGTATTGGTTTTAGTTTACTAACGGGGCTGATCGCGGGAAGTTATCCGGCCCTTTATTTATCGTCGTTCCAGGCTGTCAAGGTACTGAAAGGCACATTCCGGGTTGGAAGATTTGCCTCGATTCCGCGTCAGGTGTTGGTGGTGGTGCAATTCACGGTTTCCGTGACGCTGATTATCGGAACGATCATTGTGTTCCGGCAGATTCAATACGCCAAAGATCGACCAGTTGGTTACGACCGGACTGGATTGATTACGGTAGCGATGAATACACCGGAGTTACATCAGCATTACAATGCGCTTCGGGATGCTTTGATTCAGACCGGAGCCGTTGTTGATATGTCGACCTCATCGGCTCCGGCAACGGATCTAAACTCACAAAATAGCGGCTTCGATTGGGAGGGTAAAGACCCGAACTTCAAAGACAACTTTGGAACGATTGCCGTTACGCACGATTATGGCAAAACGGTTGGCTGGCAGTTTGTTCAAGGTCGCGATTTTTCCCGGCAATTTACCAGCGATTCATCGGGCATGGTCATCAATGAAACCGCTGTGCGGTATATGGGTTTGAAAGACCCGGTGGGTAAACAGGTTAAATGGAATGGTAAGCCATACCGAGTGGTGGGAGTTATAAAGGATATGCTCATGGACTCGCCGTTTAAGCCTGTTTATCAGACGGTCTATGTTATGGATTATGGCTGGGCAAATGTCATCAATATCAAACTCAATCCGGCCCAAAGCACCAGAGAATCACTGGCTAAAATCGAAGGTGTTTTCCGTAAATTCAATCCCGGCAGCCCGTTCGATTATCGCTTCACGGATCAGCAATATGCCCTAAAGTTTGCGGCCGAAGAACGGATCGGTAAGCTGGCTTCGGGCTTTGCCATCCTGGCCATTCTAATCAGTTGCCTGGGTCTGTTTGGGCTGGCTTCCTTCGTAGCCGAGCAGCGGACAAAGGAAATAGGCGTGCGCAAAGTACTGGGCGCATCCGTAACGAATGTATGGGCGCTGCTGTCCAAAGACTTTGTGATACTGGTTGTTATTGCTTTTAGCATTGCTACACCTATAGCCTGGTATGGCCTAAACAACTGGCTTCAGAAATATGAATACCGCACCGAAATATCCTGGTGGATTTTTGTGGCAGCCGGTTTAGGCGCTTTAGTCGTCACGTTGCTGACGGTCAGTTTTCAAAGTATCAAAGCTGCGTTGATGAATCCCGTTAAAAGTTTGCGAAGTGAATAGTCGGAGAAAGTATTCACTGTTTTCAGAAACAAAAAAAGCCGGAGCGAATGGCTCCGGCTTCAATAATACGATTACTGGCTTACTTATAGGTCGGCAATCGCTTTATTGATTTCGTCTTTCGTTTTTCCGGTTTTTTGCTGGATTTTTCCCCACATTTCGTCTTCCTGACCTTCCTGATAGGTTAAATCATCGTCGGTGAGGTCGCCATAGGCTTGTTTCAGTTTGCCTTTCATTTCGTTCCAGCCCCCTTTCACGGTTGTCTCGTTCATGGTCGTAGTGTTTATAACGTTGAGAAATTAGTGTAATCGCCCTGATTACATAAGTATAACTATGCCATGACGGAATTGTTTTGGGCAATATGAGTTGCAATCTGGTCAGAATCGATGGTAAGATTATAAATAACACCCGTAATTGGTGTTGTATATCCCAGAAAGTAAAGCCCTTTGAGGGGCGGATTGCTGAACCAAAGCTGTTTGGGATAGCCGCGATCATTTAAAATCTGTGCGGCCAGGGTCGAGTCCAGAAACGAAGTAAGTCCCGGTCGGTAACCGGTTGCCAGAATAATAGCATCGAAGGGAAGTTCGCGCCCGTCGGTAAAGGTGACCGTTTTAGCGTTGACTCGTTCAATACCCGGAACAACGGTGATCTTTCCGGCCTTAATCTGATCGAGCGTACCGATGTCGATAACGGGAATCACACCGCGTCGGGTATCGTAGGACGGCGGATGGGCCGGTTTTCCTAGCCCATAGGCCGATACATCGCCAACGCTGATTTTCTGCGAAAGTCCAGCCACAAAGTCATAAAACCAGGTCGGAAATTTACTGAGGAAGATCGCCGTCGGTTGAGCGGGTCGCCCGAACAAATCGCGCCGGATGATATTGATTGCTCTACGAACGGAAATAAAGGGTTTGGCTCCATAGTCCAGTAAATCGAGCGCCAGTTCAGCACCCGTGTTTCCCATACCTACAACCAGCACATTTTCGTCGCGGAAGGGTGCGCCATTACGATATTCGCAGCTATGCCAGATAATGCCCCGGAAATCGCGCTGGCCTGGTAGTTCTGGAATATTCGGTATGCGGTTATAGCCCGTTGCCACCACCACCTGCTCACCCGTAAACGTATCGGTTTCGGTCTGTACCTGCCACTGTCCGTTGGCTATTCGTTGAAGCCCAATCACTTTCTGGTTGTAGTGTGGACGAATGTTAAACTGTTCGGCATAACGTTCTAGGTATTCAACCACCTGTAGGCGAGGTACATACGTTGGGTAATTGCTCGGATAAGGAAAGTGGGGGAGAGCCGAATGTTCTTTTACGGTATGCAGATGCAGCCGATCGTAGTGATTACGCCAGGCAAAACCAATGTAGTCGCTGGCTTCCAGAACCGTAAACGGGAGCTTTCGGTGAGCCAGTTGCCCGGCAATGGCCAACCCCGCCGGACCAGCCCCAATGATGATTGTTGACATGGGTGTACCGTTTATGGTGTACGGTTTACGATTGCGCTGTACTAGAAGAATGAACGCTGACAGGCGGAGCCACCATAAACCGTAAACCGGTTTTACCTACTTGATCCGGGTCCAGGTTTGAGTTTTGCCAATCAGTGAGATACCCATATAGCCTCGTACGTCCAGCGTATTAGGGTCTTTCAGCGTCATTTTGCAATTGTACTCTTTCCCATCTTCCGGATTATAGATTTTACCATCGCTCCAGACATTGCCTCCGTTGTATTTAAAATTATACATGATTGGTAAATTCATCAGGGGGCGGGTTCGTTTGGAGGGGTCGCCATTGCGGATGTCTGTTTTTGGCTTGCCCGTTGTGGGGTCATTGGGTTCGCTAAGCCAGATAAGTTTACCAAAATAGGTGCCTCCGCGCTTATAAATTTGCACATGCCCTTTTTTCGTACCATTTAGCCAGGTGCCCACTACCGCATCAGAGTCGTCGTCGGCAATAAAAGCAGATTGGGCAATGAGCAGAATGAAGATTGCGACCAGGTTACGTAGGGTTTTCATAAGTACTCGTTAATTAAAATGAAACGGTAAATTTGCTGTATTAACGTAAATATGGACTAAAAAGTCTGAACCCAGATGCCACATATCCGTAGATTTACAGGATTTTGAGTTCGGGAGATTCCCGAATTGGCTCAGGTATTCTATGTGAATTAATCAGTAACTATGTTTCATCGAGATCCCAACCGGACCTATCCAACCGAAACCGAATCGCGGGTAATTATTCGGTTTCAGGATTGCGATCCTCTTCAGCACCTCAACAACGCAAAGTATTTCGACTATTATTTTAATGCCCGTGAAGATCAGGTAGCCAAACTCTACGACATTAACTATGGCCAGATGTTTCGGGAATTGAAAACGAGCTGGGTCGTATACCAGCACCAGATTGCCTACATCCGACCCGCACTGGTGAGTGAGTGGGTACGCATCACCTCCCGGCTGATTTATTTCAACGAAGATACCCTCGTTGAAGAGTTTTTCATGACCAACGATGACAAAACGGAACTGAAAAACGTGCTCTGGATGACGTCGAAGTACATTAGTGTGCAAACAGGTAAACGTACGCCACATACCCCCGACGTTATGGCCTATCTGGAAGCAACGAAGTATCCGCACGTCGGTTATCCAGAAGTAAATTTTAACGACCGTATTCGCGAAATCAAGCAGGAACTCGTCCCGGTCAGGGTATAGAACAAGCTCTTTCTGACAGGATTGACATGATTTTCAAGACTAATCCTGAAAATCATGTCAATCCTGTCGAAAAAAAACATGTTCTACGCCCGTTTGAAAAAAAGTTTGTAGTTTGTCAGTGCGTGGCCTGGAAGCAATTCTGATCAGGCTTCGAACTCACAAACTACAAACTAGTTACTGAAACCCTCTCTACTGTGCGTCTGCTCAATAACCTCACTGTTCGTGTTCTGATTGCCATTACGCTGGGCATTCTGACCGGCTATTTCTTCCCCGAAACGGCGGCTAAGCTAAAACCCCTCGGCGACCTGTTCATCAACCTGATCAAGATGGTAATAGCTCCTATTATTTTCCTGACCATTGTGTTGGGCATCAGTAATATGGGCGATCTGAAGAAAGTGGGCCGGGTAGGCGGAAAGGCATTGCTCTACTTCGAAGTGGTTACTACCGGTGCTCTGGCAATTGGGCTGTTGCTGGCCAATGTCATTAAACCAGGCGCTGGTGTGCAAACGGCAGAGGTGAAAGGGGGCGACATCAGTAAATATGCCGAGCAGGGTGCCGAAATGGACTGGACCGAGTTCTTTCTGCACATTGTTCCAAGTAATGCCATCAAAGCGTTTGCCGAAGGCGATATTTTGCAGGTGCTGGTCTTTTCCATTCTGTTTGGGGTTGGCCTGACACGGATGGGCGAAACCGGAAAGTCGCTGATTCAGACGTTTGAACGGCTTTCGAAGGTGTTTTTCAATATTCTGGGCGTGGTGATGGTGCTGGCTCCATTGGGGGCCTTCGGCGGTATGGCGTTTACCATTGGCAAGTATGGACTGAGCACCTTATTGCCGCTGGCCAAACTGATGGGTACGGTGTATGCTACCATGTTTATCTTCATATTCGTTGTCCTTAATCTGATTCTTCGCTACTACAAAATCAGTCTGTGGGCTGTTCTGAAATTTATTAAGGAAGAACTGCTGATCGTACTCGGAACGTCGTCGTCGGAGTCGGCTTTGCCGCAGATTATGGAAAAGCTCGAAACGCTGGGCTGTTCGCGGTCGGTTGTGGGGTTGGTTGTTCCGGCAGGCTATTCGTTTAATCTGGATGGCACAACCATTTATCTGGTGATGGCAACCGTTTTTCTGGCGCAGGTGTTCGGAATCGACCTGTCATTAGGGCAGGAGTTGACCATTGTTGGGATTCTAATGATTACTTCCAAAGGGGCTGCCGGTGTAACGGGTAGTGGATTTATTGTGCTGGCCAGTACGCTTACCGCCATTAAAGTTATTCCGGTAGAGGGATTGGCATTACTACTGGGTGTCGATCGGTTTATGTCGGAAGCCCGATCGATTACGAACATTATCGGGAATACGGCCGCTACTATTTTTATTGCCAACAATGAGGGCGAGTTCGACCGGACAAAATACAACCGGGTATTGAAACAGGAAGCCGAAAACGAACTGGCAGACTATAAGTATTAAACAGCGGCTTACAGGCCCCAGCGGGCACAAAGAATCTCTCACCTGACTCTTTGTGTCCACTGGGGCTATGTGGACAACGGGCTACTTAAGCTTATAAATTTTTTATTCTTTTTCGGGGATTAAATTAAACCATTTAGTGAGCACTTGTTCAAAGAGGCAAATACAACCTGAAAATAGTTGCTACCATGAACAAAGTACTGATAACGGCCGCAACGCTGGTCGTTCTGCTCACCACCAACGCGCTGGCACAACGTTATGGCTATCCTTCGCCCAACAATTATCCGTCGCAGCCAGGCTATAGCCAGGGATATGGTCAGCCAAATTACAATTATGACTACGACGATTATCAGTTCGACCGTCACCTCGACTGGTGGGATCGCGAACTGAATCTGTCGCGCAGGCAGGAGCGCGAAATTCGCCGTATTCGGAATCGATTTGAACAGCAAACCCGTGGCATTGACCCGCGCGACCTGCGCCAGCGTGATTTCTTCCGGCAGGCCCGCCAAAGTCAATTTTTCGACATGATGGCCGTGTTGAGTCCTCAGCAACGCGACCGGGTAATTGATCGGATGCGCCCCTACGAACGGTCGGCCAGCCGTGGCCGTGGGTATGGCAACGACCGGAGAAACTATCCGAGAGGGTATTGATTGGTGAGAGGAGTGGTGTATGTTGGAAGCAGCCGATCAGTTTGATTGGCTGCTTTTTTGTTGACCCTCTTTAGAGCTACCAGCAAACGATGTATGCCATTCAGCCGCTGCTATAACCGCAGATGCAACGGTCAATTGGTGGAGTTGTCTTTGTTTCGTATTTTTCAAGGAAACTCATACCACAATACTGTATGTTAATGCATCAACAGATCAAAAAAACGGGGGTGCTGCTGACTTTAGCCGTTACAACAACGCTGGCTCAGTCGCCGGTAACGCCAAAACAATCTAAGATGACCCAGAACCCATTTCTGGTGCCGTATTCGACACCTCACCAAACGGCTCCATTCGACAAAATCAAAAATGATGACTACCTGCCTGCCCTGAAAGAAGGCCTGGCTCAGGGACGAAAAGAAGTCGATGCCATTGTTACTAATCCGGCAAAACCTACCTTCGACAACACCATTGTGGCCCTTGAGCGGTCGGGTAATTTGTTGGGTAAGGTAGCGTCGGTGCTGTTCAACCTAAACAGTGCCGAAACAAGTCCCGAACTCCAGAAAATTGTTAAGGAAGCGTCGCCGTTGCTTACCGAATACGGGAATGACATTACGCTGAACGAGAAGCTGTTTGATCGAATAAAAACCGTTTATGATCATCGGGAAAGCCTCAAACTCGATCCGGAGAGCAGTATGCTGCTTGAGAAAACCTACAAACGGTTTGCCCGGAATGGCGCTAATCTCGACGAAAAAGGTAAAGAGCGGCTGCGGGCTATTGACAAAGAACTGTCGCAACTGTCGCTTCAGTTTGGGGAGAACGTACTCAACGAGACCAACGAGTATCTGATGGTAGTGACCGATGAGAAAGACCTGGCAGGATTGCCTGATTTTGCTCGCGAAGCCGCCAAAGCAACGGCTCAGCAAAAAGGGAAAGAAGGATGGGCGTTTACCCTGCAGGCTCCCAGCTATGGCCCTTTTATGCAGTATGCCGATAACCGTGAACTCCGCAAAAAACTCTTTCTGGCCTACAACGGCCGGGGTTTTCATGGCGACAAAAACGATAATTCGGCCATTATCGAAAAAATCGTAAACCTGCGCTATGAACGTGCTAATCTGCTGGGCTACAAAACCCACGCTGATTTTGTGCTGGAAGAAAGCATGGCTGGCTCAAAAGATAAAGTACAGTCGTTTCTCGACGAACTCGTTACCTATGCTCGTCCGGCAGCCGAACGTCAGCTTCTTGAGCTAACAACCTATGCCAAAGCACACGGATTTACGGAAGACAAACTGCAAAGCTGGGATAATAGCTACTATGCCGAAAAGCTGAAAAAAGAAAAGTATGACCTCGACGATGAAACGCTGAAACCGTATTTTAAGCTGGAAAACGTGCTCGATGGTGTTTTTACGGTCGCCAACAAACTGTATGGAATCACCTTCAAAGAGCGCAGCGATATACCGGTTTATAACTCGGAAGTAAAAACGTTCGATGTTTTTGATCGGAATGGCAAATTCGTAGCGGTGTTCTATGGCGACTATTTTCCGCGTGCCGGTAAGCGTAGCGGTGCCTGGATGAACGACATTCAGGGGCAGAAAGTGGAGAACGGCGAAAACATTCGTCCGCATATTGTTAATGTGTGCAACTTCACTCGTCCTACCGATACCAAGCCGTCTCTGCTGACTTTCTATGAAGTAACAACACTCTTCCATGAATTTGGCCATGCCCTGCATGGTATGCTGGCCAACGGAAAATATGAAAGCCTTACCGGAACCAGCGTTCCACGCGACTTTGTCGAACTGCCTTCGCAAGTGATGGAAAACTGGTGCTACGACCCCGAAGCATTGAAACTCTTTGCGAAGCACTACCAGACGGGCGAAGTGATTCCGAACGAGTTGATTGAGAAGATTCGGGCCAGCCAGAATTTCCTGGCGGGATTGGCTAATCTGCGCCAGTTGCGGTTTGGTCTGGTCGATATGTATTACCATAATCAGAAACCCACCGGCGAAAGCATTTCGCAGGTTGAAGGAAAAATTGATTCGGTGGCCAACCTGTTTCCCCGCGTTGAAGGAACGGCGTTTAGCCCGGCATTCTCACACATCTTTGCGGGCGGTTACTCGGCCGGCTATTACAGCTATAAATGGAGTGAAGTGCTCGATGCCGATGCGTTTGAGTTCTTTAAGGAAAAGGGAGGGCTCGACAACAAAGAAGCTGCCGAAAGCTTCCGTAAGAATGTGCTGGAGAAAGGTGGTAGTGAGAAACCAATGGAATTGTATAAGAAATTCCGGGGGCGCGAACCATCACCCAGGGCCATGCTACGCCGTAGCGGTTTGGTTTTATAGCCATCGCTATTCCATAGAAACAAAAAGGCTACTGCTGAGAAGCGGTAGCCTTTTTGTTTCTATGGAATTTATTGACGTGAATTTAGATGTAAATAATTATTTAAATAGATGAATGTATAAAGTTGAAAAGCACAATTCGGCTTTAGTAGGATTGGAAAGTTACATTAAATATAGTGGCTATTTGCGGCTATCTATTTTGATTTTATGACTATTCAAATATGAATTAGGTGTAAAGGTGGTTGGTGACGCATAATATTGACGTAATATATTAATAAATAGCTATTAGGTATGGATAGTAGGATTATTTTGTAAATAAATTCTTTGATAAATCATAGTTATAAATCGCCTGAAAAAATATATTTGTTTACTGTTTAATAATAATATACCGAATAATATATTTTTTATACCGATAAAGTTCATTGGGTATACTTTTATGCGTCATACAGTGATCATAGTTAAAAATACATGTAAATTTCTTCGCGAATTAAAACTATATATTGTTTATTTGCGACAGTAATTGGTAACTTGATCATCTGTGAATTACTAAATACTCAACTATCAACACTTTTCTTTTTATGATGAACAGAAGCCTCTCTATGTCCATTGCCGTCTGAGCAATATGACTTGGTACAATTCAGTGTGCCATTTACCTGATTGCATTCCCATTTATTCTATTCGCATTATTTTTTCACTTTTACTTCAACTGTTTTATGGAAAAACTATCCGACTATTTAGTTAGGGGAGCCATGCTACTGCTTTATGCTAGCTGTGCTTTTTGTTTACTTTTCGCCAGTCCGCCAAAGGCCTACGCGCAATCTGGTAGTGCAGCCTGTAATACCGTTACGGCATTAACCAATCCGACATTTGCCAGCTTGTCGGTAACCTCCAGTCAGGTTGCTATTGTTGGTGGCGATGCGTTTTCTAACAAGGCTAATCTGATTGATGACGATGCTACTTTTTCTACGGCGTCGACGTTTAGTTTTCTTATTGGAGGGTCGGCCT
Source organism: Spirosoma sp. SC4-14 (assembly GCF_037201965.1). NCBI lineage: Bacteria > Pseudomonadati > Bacteroidota > Cytophagia > Cytophagales > Cytophagaceae > Spirosoma > Spirosoma sp. SC4-14. The sequence continues at coordinate 3,140,265 of NZ_CP147518.1, forward strand.
GGCTGGAAGTTAAAGATCTGAATGCTACCGGCGGAAACGTATATCCAGGAGGGTCATTTGCTGGATTTGTGGTCGATGATAATTCGCTGTTGGCCGCCGTTGGTACCGTAACAATTTCAACATACCTGGGGTCCAGCAATACGGCTGTTGAAACTAAAACTACAGGCTCTTTATTAGCGACAGGTATACTAAGTGGTAAATCGAAAGTTGGTTTTTATACAACCAGCAGTTTTGACAGAATCAGAATCACCTATTCTGGTTTAGTGGCTGGCTCATTGAGCGTATATGCTCCACTTGTTGAGCGGTTCTGTGCCGGGCCTGCATTAACCTGTAACACCCCAACAACACCGACTGCGCCTACGTACCCGGTTTTTGTTGATCCCATTAACACAGGATTTAGCGGTGTCAATGTAGCGACTATATCAAATCAGGATAATGCCATTAGTGCCAGCACAAGCGACTTTGCATCAGTTAATTTATTGCTGAGTACTGGTTCGGCATCGTTTGCCATTAAAGATCAGATCACTGATTATCCGACCGGAACCTTTGCCGGCATGGATATTTCCAGTACGAATTTGCTAACTGCAGGTGTTCTGAATGGATTAACCATTTCGACATACTTGAATGGTACGGCTACCGGGCAAAGCGTTACAGGTGCAAGTCTGGTTTCGGTTGGTAGTTCTCTTTTGAGCGGAACGGGCCGACAAGTGGTTGGTTTCATTGCAACGGCTCCATTCGATGAAATCAAGCTCACCTTAAGTGGTGTTAACGCGGTGGGGACCACTAACATCTACGGCGCTGTTTTTGAAAGCTTCTGTGCTGGCGTCGATCTGACCTGTAATACATTGACGCCAGTAACCAATCCCGATCAGCCAGTTTATGTGGACGGAGCAAATACCGGTATTGGTGCGTTGGCGTGCGTAGCCTGTAGCATCAATAACTCACAGAATGTGGTCGATAGCGATGCCACGAATTACGCAACGATCGATTTAACAACGGGAGTGGCGGTTAGTCCAACGTTTGCTGTGGCTAATGCGGTCGATACCTATCCGGCTACCACCTTTGCCGGGTTTGATATTCAGACCAATACCCTGCTGTCGGCAAATGTTCTGAGCACGGCAACGATTACACTTTATAACAACGGCAGCGCCGTACAAACCAGCACTGATAATGGGCTGATAATAGGAGCTACCAGCTCTCTGTTAGGGTCGGGCTTCACCCGCCAGATTGTTGGCATTGTAGCAACCGTTCCGTTCGATGAAGTGAAAATTACATTCAATCAGTTGGTAGGGGCCGATCTGGGGACGATACGGATCTATAATGCCATCATCCAGAAAAACTGTGCAACCACCCTTGCCTGTAACACAACCTACTCGCTCAATACGCCAACGTTCCCTGTTGTTATTAACCCGAAAAATACGGGCGTGACGGGTATCGTTGGTGCATCGACAACTGTGCAGGATGCCTGGAACGTGGTGTCGGCCAGCACTACTGATTTTGCCCGCATTACCAACACCGCCGGTGTGGCTGCCGATGCAACCATTTCGGTTCTGGATGCTGTCAATACCTTCCCGATTGGAACCTTCGCCGGATTTACGGTTAAAAACGTGTCTGGATTGGTAGCGGCTGATCTGTTCTCGCGACTGACAGTAACGACGTATCTTGATGGGACGTTACAGGAGTCGAGAAATGCCGGAAACCTGTTGAATTTGTCTGTTGCTTTGTTTGGATCGACATCCGATTTCTTCAATGTTGGTTTTGTTACGACAAAGCAGTTTGATGAAATTAAACTGAGTGTTTCTCCGCTGGTTGGTTTAGATGTTCTGGGCGGTAGCCTCGACGTTTATGGAGCCTTTATCGATACGAAAACCTCGACGGGGGGGGGGCTGGTTTGTTCCATTACGGCTAACCCTGACTTCAACGTGACGAATAAGGGCATTCCGGTTTCGGGCAATGTGAGCACCAACGACACACCCGTGTCGGGCACAACCTATGGCCAACCATCTGGCCCGGCCAGCAGCCCAAATGGGTCAACGCCCAGCCTGACACTTACCTCTACTGGCAGCTACACCTTCACAAGCGCGACTCCCGGTGTGTACGTATATAATGTACCGATATGTCCGCCCACGTCGAGCACGAATTGCCAGACCGAACCGCTCACCATTACGGTTCTCGATCCAACGGTAACGACCAATAACCCTGTGGCAAACCCAGATATTGCTATCGTAAATGGATCGGATACTACACCGAGCTCTGCTACCATTAAAGTAACGGCTAACGACGGACCGGGTAATAAAGGGGGCACATTAGGTACGCCGACTATTGTAACGCAGCCTTCGCACGGAACGGCAACGGTAGATGGCAGCGGCAACGTGATCTATACGCCTACCCCAGGTTATTATGGAGCAGACACGCTAACCTATCAGGTTTGTGAAACGCCAAGTGGTTTGTGTGCTACGGCAGATGTGACCATTACGGTGAAAGATCCGGCTGGTGCCAATACAACAACAGTTGTCGACGATTATGTAAGCACAACCAAAGGCTTGCTGGTGACGGGTAATGTGAAAACCAACGATAGTGATGCCGAAGGAAATAACCAGACGGTTACGGCTCAGAACGTTACCGTTCCGGGGTCGGGTACATTGGTGCTGAACTCGGATGGTAGTTTTACCTTCACACCAGACCCAACCTTCACGGGCCCCGTCGACTTTACCTATACAACTTGCGACGATGGTTCTCCCCAGGCTTGCGGTAATGGAACACTGCACATTCTGGTGAATCCTTCGGGGCCAGATCTGACGCCAATCATCAATTTGCCTTCGAATAACTTTACGACGTCTGGAGCAAACACAGTGAAAAATTTCACAGTAGGTATTTATGAACTGGTAGGCCAGCAGACTTCAAGTGGAAATATAGTATTCACGATAACGGTTCCATTTGGGTATACATTAGCTTTTGACAACACTAGCACGTCTATAAATGTGTCAGGTGGATCTACAACTAATGTAGATAATAATAAATGGACGGTCACATCGAATAATGGCTTGCAGTTGACTTTGACCATAAATGCCGGGCAATTTATTGCTGCAAATGGCTTTATGAATCTAGGTTTTACTATTACTCGTACGGTAGCTAACTCTAATAGTACGGCAAATATTACCGTTAATGTAGCCAATGATGCCTCCGAAACGTATGATAGCAACCCGGTAAATAATATTTACGCCAGAAATATTAATGCGTTATAAACTTTTTAATGGTACCAAGTATTTTTACCAATAGTAAAGTGTACTTGGTACCATTATTGAGTTACCAATTATTTAAATCCTCTATTAACAAAAATTTTAAACTAAACAGTTGTAATCATGACCAGAAAACTTTTACTAGTTTTTCTAATGGGTGTGGGTATTCTTTCTGCCAGTTATGCGCAGGACCCCTCAGTGGGTGGAATCGCTTCGGTCCCTGGCTCCGTTTCTGTTGGCGAAGCAGGAACTGTTCAAGCTAATTTTGGTAACGGCAGTTCTGCTCCGATTTCTCAAACCAATAATGCAACCTGGACGATCAATCTTCCTCCTAACATTGGAGTAACGGGCTTTAGCTTTAACCCATCTGCTCCATCCAACCTAACTACAACCATTGGTACATACGACCCATCAACGGGGACTATCGTTACGGTGGTTAGTAGCTTAGGCGATGTGGCAGGTAATGCCAATTACCTGTTTACATTGAATATTGTTGGATTAACTGTAACGGCAGGTGCTCCTATCAGTATTAATGCTGCTACAACTCCACCTGTGGGAACGAATGTGTCAGGTAACGATAATGCTAATGGTACAATAATTGTTACTGCCGGTGCAATGCCTGTATCTCTCATCTCCTTCACGGCAAAAGCTCTGGAAGATCGTACGGTGCAGCTCGATTGGGTAACCTCGCTGGAAACCAATAACAAAGGCTTTCTGGTGGAGCGTAGTAAAGACCTGAAAACTTTTGAGAAGGCTGGTGAAATTGGCGAAGTGGCAGCCAATAGTAATGCCAAGAAATATTACACCCTGATTGATCAGAATCCATTTGCCGGTACGAGCTATTACCGGCTTACCCAGATTGACCTGAGTGGAAAAAGGACGACTTTCCCCGCTGTATCGGTAGTAGTTCGGGAAGGGGACTATGGCGTATTCCCGAATCCGGTTATAAAAGGTCAGCAATTTATTCTGAGTCTCGATGAGCCCGAAACGGCCGTTGTGAAAATGTTCTCATCAGATGGCCGTTCGTTACCTGTGCAAAAAGCAGGTGTTCAGTCGGGTAGCCTGCTGTTGCGTACCACGGCTAATTTATCGGCGGGTCTCTATATCGTAACGGTTGAGGAGCGCGGACTAAGCCGCCAGCATCGGATTGTTGTAGAATAGTTTCGGTGAGGGTTCGTCAGCCTTTGAGTAGGGTTGACAGAACGGGTTCTCAACGCTTACAATACACCCCGATCATTTGAAAACGCAGGAGTGCTAAGCCGCTCCGCAAAAAACTCAGTCAAGACCTTAAGATCTCATCGATAATGAATAAAAATACAAAACAACCCCAGATTGGCTCTGTTAAAAAGGCCTATAAAACGCCTAAAGTAAACGTATTGGGCAATGTTAAGAAACTGACCTTAAAAGTAGGGTCGAACACCGACGGTTTTGGCGGTACATTCGGTTAATAACTGCCGATTAATTAATAAGAAAATAGCTTGCTTCGTCTGTAATTTGACGAAGCAAGCTATTTTCGTTAATTTCCAATCCGTTTATTGAATCGTAGTACATGAATATTACATCCAGCAGTCGAATTAAACGAGTAAGTGGGCAATCGTCTTCCGTGTTAGGTCAGGAAACAATTGTGCTGAATTATGAAGTCGGGAATTATTACGAACTAAATGAAATCGGTGGGTTTATCTGGTCGCTTTTAGAAGATAATACGCCGATAACAGTGCAGGAAATAAAAGAAAAAATACTTGATGAATTTGATGTAGAAGAGAGTGTTTGTCAGGCCGAACTAATGACGTTTCTGGAATCGCTATTGCATGAGAAACTTATCGAAGCAACCGTCTAAACTGGGCAGGTTCTGGCACCTGAACCGGAAGCGGAAATGGCTTCTGGTTTATGCTTTCGGGGTGCTTTCTGTCTATAAATTGCTGTTGTTTATTTTGCCATTCAGGTATTTCGTAAAGACCGATTCCGGGTTTAAAAATAAAGTACACGACTCAGCCGATACCTATCTGCACGAATGTATCTGGGCCATTCGGGTAGTGAGTAGCCATATTCCCCTCGGGTTTACCTGTCTGGTTCAGGCCCTGAGTGCAAAATGGTTACTACGCCGTGGATACGATGTGCAGCTACGCATTGGGGTTCAGAAAAACGCCAGTCGGGGGTTTGCGGCCCATGCCTGGATCACATATAACGATAAAACAATCCTTGGCGAACAGACAGGCCAGGTCTTTGAGCCAATTCTGGAATGGAAATAAGTGTACAATATTATAGGGCCTATGGCCTGAACATTGCTTCAGAAGTGCCACTCCCGCATCTTGCCGAAACTCAGTCAGGAAAGCCTGATTTATTCATTAGCCGCGGAAACATCCCCCCAAGTCCACCCTTAGAACCAACCAAAGTGTATCGAGCCGGGCTCAATGCCCGATTTGCTCAGGATGCTGAGGGGAAGTGCTGGCTGGTTTGGCCTCCCTTGCTGTCGTTTCTGATGGTAAACGAAAATCAACTGGTTCTGGAGGCAGACGAAGTCGATGCCGACACATTATCGCTCTTTACGCTTAGCGAAGCACTTGGCCTGATTCTGTTTCAAAAAGGGTATTTTCTGTTGCATGGTAGCGCCATTCAGATCAACCAGAAAGGGGTTCTATTTCTGGGGCAGCCGGGTGCTGGTAAATCAACGACGGTAGCCGCTTTTTCGCAGAAAGGTGTGAAAGTTGTATGTGACGATTTGGTGTGTATACGTATAAATAGCAGTGGAAGGCCATCGCTGATTCCGGCATTTCCGCAAATAAAAATCTGGGAAAGTGCGGTTGAAGGGTTAGGTATCGAAAAAAAAGATCTGGCATCGGTGCGCGAGGGCGTTAATAAGTTTGCCTGGACAGAGGCCGATTCGTTTGACGAACATGAAGTGCCGCTGGAGCAGATTTTTGTGCTGGAACCCCCACTCGAAAGCGGCAATCCGATGCATCCGGTGGCAAAAAGTCAGGTGCCGATTGAACTGCTCAATCATTTTCCGTTGCCTGATGGGCTACTGAATGGAACGGCCCTAAAAGACTATTTTGAAAAGAGCATTGAAGTTGCCAATGCTATTTCGGTGGTCAGAATGAATCGCCCGGCCAATTTTCAGACGCTCTATGACTTTGTCGAATACCTGAAAACGACTCTATAAAACATGGCCGATCGATCTGCCGAAATTCGCTTTCTGTTGATGGCCTGTGCGCTGGAGTTGTCGGCTTCCCGAAAAAAACAGCTAGGCGATTTTCTGGCTCAGTATCCGCTGGATTGGAAACGGGTGTATGGGCTGGCCAAACGGCATCGGCTGATTCCGTATCTATGTCGAACCCTACCTGCTCTTACTCAGGTAAACGAATCGTTTCTGCAGACGATCCAGAACGATAATAAGCTGATGGCCATCGATGGTTTGGTGAAACAGCAACAGTATCGGCTGCTCGATGCGCTGCTGAACAAGCACGGCATTGGGCACATGGCCTTTAAGGGTGTCTATCTGGCCGAGCACGGCTATCCTGACCCGAGTCTACGGATTAGTGGCGATATTGATGTGCTGGTCGATCAGTCATTGGCGTTCCGGGCAATTGAAATCCTACAAGCCGAAAAATATAGCCTTAGCCCTAAACACCAGCTTTATTTTCAGGATGGAGAACAGAAACTTCTCGACGATCTGTATGAAGTTAGTCTGTTCAAACAGGTTTTCAATAACCCGATCGATATTGATTTGCACTGGAAAATTCTGTGCTTCAATAAAGATTATGCCGGATTTGATCTGAGCTACATTCAATCGCAACCGACGCATTCACACGAATTGCAGGTGGTTTTACTGGTCTCGCACCATGGCGTAACCAACATTTGGCAGCAGATTTATTATATCAACGATCTCTATTTTCTGCTAAACGGCAAACCTACCGATTGGTTGTGGCTACTGGCCGAAATGCGTCGGTATGGCCTTGAACGGGTTTTTCTGGTGGGGTTATACTGGTGTCAGGAGCTATGGTCGTTGGCTATGCCCGAAACAATCCGAAACCTACTGGCTGATGATGCAATACGCTCGTTGGCCAATGGGTATGAAGCCAACTGGGAATCGGACGAGCCGATTGAGTTTAGTCCGCTGGTATTGAGTCAGTTAACGTTTTTTGCCAAAACGCAGCAGCAGACCCGAAAAAAGCTGAAAATTTACGCTACGTTCGCTACAAGTCGGGTATTTAGGGCCAGCACGTTCAAGATAGGGAAACAACTGGTCTATATTCCGAGGGAGTTTGGCCCAATCACGGTCTTTATTCGGGCAATTCGCTCGTTTTCCCGCTTTTTCGTTCCTGCAAAATAGTAAGAAGAGTTGCTTTCAAATTGTCGACAGAGGCACCGAGTTTTTACGGTTTGCCGCGAAGTGCACCCAGCCATAAGGCTAAATAAATCGACCGGCTGAGTAGCCAGTTATAACGGGTTTTTCGGGTAACATCGATACGGCCATCGAAAACAAAATCTTTGATCTGTGAAAACCGTTGCCGGTCAATTACCTCCCAGATCGGGTGACTCGTGGCACTGAATTGTTCGTGCGTGGCTTCATAGAGTTGTCTGGCCGATAAGTTTCCATACTCAACAAAATTGGCTTTGGTTAATCGGGTAGAAATCGAATGCGGAAGAATTGTTTGCAGGCCATTTCGGATTAGTCCACGCCCGCGCCCATTGTCGAACTCGACTGCCAGTGGCGTCGCTAAACCCAGTGCCATGACATTTTTATCGAAGAACGGAAACGAATATTGATGCCCATAGTAAGCACCAATATGGTTTAACTGCTCATTACAGATCACGTTCGTTAGATTCAGAATCGGTTTAACCGGAACCTGATGTTCGCTGCTCAGAGAATCGGTAAGTTTTTGAGTCGATTGCTGCGACTTTGTTGCTGTCTGTTGCCTGAATTCAGCGTTTAGAACAGTGTCAAGTAAAGCTTTATGCGCCCATTTGTCCCGGATTCGCTGGCTGAGGTAACCCATGATGGATGCCCACGAAAGACCGAGCGTCTGTTTCTGTTGGCGAAATGTGCCCATAAACTGGGTGGCTCGCTGCTCTTTCAACTGCTTTTTGAGAGTTGGCCCAATCAGATACAGAATGTGTTTTTCGTATTTTGCCTGATCGGACAATTGGTTCCAGTTGGGGGTAACATACCGCAGATTTCGGTCGGCATAAGCGGTAAATTGCTGGCTGGCCATTCGGAGACGTTCCCAATCGGCCAATTCGATCAGTTCATCGAAATAGTCGAAACCAGGTGTAATTACGCTGTCGCCGTCATGACCCGTAAGAATGAGGTCGCAGTTGACCTGCCGGGCTGCCCGCGAAACACTTAAATGGAAACTAGACGGGATAATGAAATGATCGGGCCGGTCGAAAATGCGATTGATTTCGAGAATGGAATCCAACACATGCTGAAGCGGCCGAACGGCCTGATGCGACGTATGGTATTGATCGACAACCGCTTGTACGTAAGTGCTCTCGTCGGTTGAAGCTAATCCTGTATCGATATTGAACGTATGAAGCGCCGGGCGATGCTGTTGCGTTAACAGGTGTTGTGCTATTGAGCTTACCGACGACGAATCGAGTCCACCACTCAGGTGAGCGCCAATGGTTTTGCGGCTTCTCATACGCTGGTCAATGGCTTCGGTAAAATGCGTTCTGAACAGATTCGCATAGTCGGCCGCCCGATCTAACCCCTTAAAGGGAGAAAGATTCAGATTCCAGTATGGACTGGTATGAAGGGTTTGATGGGTTACTTCGAGCGAATGACCCGGTAAGACGCTATAGATGCCCTCATAGAAGGTAGCCTCGCCATATGGCACATAGGTTGTTGCCCAGGTCAGGTACTCTCTGAATTTGGTGTAATTTGGCGTTATGGCAACATCGGTCAGATCGAGCAGCGCTTTGATTTCAGAAGCAAAAGCAAAAAAACGACCGGGCTGAAACACATAATACAATGGTTTAACCCCCAACGGATCACGCACGCAGGTGATTGTTTGCCGACGTTCGTTCCAGACAGCAACCGCAAAATCGGCGTTAAGTTCATTGAATGAATCCTGATGATTGTTCCGGTAGGTAGTGATGAATGGGTTTTTGATCGCAGATCGGCCAAAAATGTCGGCATCGGCAACTGCGTAGAGTTTCGTATCAGATTCGGTTTCGAGGAGGCCACCAAAGCTGACCAGCAGCCCGTTTTCAATGGCCTGAATAACGCTTGTGCCCCGGTGTTTCAGCCGCGAAAGCAGCGCTTCTACATCGTTTCTGGCGACCGCCTGTTGGTCGAACCGAACTATTCCCGCAATTCCACTCATCGTTGTGTATTCCCGAAATCCTTACTAAATGGCTATCTTTTGTATCTTCGCTTTTGCTTATTTGTGCTAAGTTCCTCCTGCCAAAAACGATTGCTATATCATCCTGAAAATGCTTAAAAAAAGCGGCCTGAAAACCATTTCATTACTTATTTTACTGAGTATCTGTGGTGCCTGCCAGCAGGATTCTGCCAATCCGGAACCTGCCGACTCTACCTATTTCCCACTCCAGACTGGCGACTACTGGATTTATCAGGTAACTCAGGAAAACTATTCTCCTACAAACCCCACAATAACCCAAACGTTTCAGATACAGGATAAAATCAGTAGTTCGTATACCAAAGATGGTCAACTGTTTTTCCTGATGGAAGAATCGACCCGAACGTCAGAACAGGCAGCCTGGCAGGTTAGCTCTATCCGTAGCGTCTACCGCAGTTTGACCGAAGCCGTTAGTGTCGATAACAATGTGCCCGTTGTGCGGCTGGTGTTCCCGATTGCATTGACCGATTCGTGGAATACCAATTTATATAATGCTAATCCCGATACACTACTGCATTATCAGGACAATGGCCGTCCGTTTTCGGTTGGCTCGCTGACCTTTGATCGTACGGTTTCGGTTGTGGGTGCCAACGATTCAACCCTGATCAACCTGGCGAAAAACCGGTGGGTTTATGCACAGAATGTCGGTCTGATTTTTCGCGAAAATGCGTCGCTCGCCTATTGCCAGTCAACTCCCGATTGCATTGGCAAAGCCATGATCGAGTCAGGAACCACGCAAAAGTGGGAACTGATTGCCTCGAACCGATTGCCTTAGGGTTGCCAGACAATTTTGCCCGTATAGGTTTCAATGCGCCCATCTGGCCAGGTCAGATGAATCGAATATGGGTAAAGGCCTGGGGCTGTTCCCTGCCATAAGAACGAATTGTTGCCGGTTGCAACCGGCAATATATGCTCAAAAAGCTGAGCACCGGATGCGGTGTAAATCGTTAGTTTCGATTCGGTTGGTAATTCTTCCCGGTTTAGTATGATCTCAAATTTTGTGTAGGTCGTTGCGGGATTCGGATACGTATTGACAACAACCGGCTCATCGCTGCCCAGCGTTTTCAGCGTGATCGTATAAGGTGGAATCGTGCGATTGCCCGAGCCATCTTTCCCAATAACTAACAATTGATAGGTGCTGCCGGCCTGAAACGATAACGTAGCGGTGGCCTGTAATTGATTAGTAGCCAGGGGCGTAAAGGTTATATTTTCTGATGGAACCCGTTGTTGAGCACAGCTATCGCATGTTTTTATGTAAACTTCTACGGCATCCTGATCAGTAGCCGAAAGCGGATTTTCGTCGAGCAGGTAAACATCGATGCGAGGTGTGGTATTGACTACAGCCTTATTTTCTTTAATTGAGCCATTGATGAATACGTTAAGCGTAGGGCTAACATTGTCGGGGAGCGCATCTAAAGGGTAACTGGTTCCCATTTCGGCGGTAGTCCAGTCGATGGCCAGTGTGGCTTTGTTATTGCTTTTGTCTAATTCAGTCAGTTGATTAGTTGGGTCGATGGCAATGTCGATCTGTTTCAGGTTAGGATCTTTGGCGATTGTATAAACCAGTGTGTCTTGGTAATGAAAGGCCGTAAAATGGAGCGTAGTGCTGGTTCCTCCAGTAGTAAAGGTTCGCGTTTCGGATACCGCAACCGACTGCCCTGCCACAAATTTCCCCAGATTCCGAAGTGGAATAACAACCTCAATGGAATCGCTGTTTTTGATGGCGCTGCCCGTCACCGACGACTGAATGTAAATGCCTTTATCCTCAATGGCATAATCGGGGTTTGGCAGGGGATATACACGCAGAGCCGGATCGCCCTGTAACACCATTTCCAGCATAACAGAGGTTAAATAGGAATCATTGTTAACAACCTTGTCGAGGCTCTGATTGATCTGTTGTTGCACTTTCCCGAATGGCATTCCCAGGGTGCTGGCGTCGGTATAGAGGTGCGCATATAGTTCGTTGAGGTAGCGGGTGGTGGGTTGCTCGAAACTTAGGTAGGAGTGCGCCAGCACCAGGGTAGCTCCTTTGTTTGGCGCCAGAATCCAGTCGGTCGACAGGGTATTGAAGTTAGAAAAAATCTCGCCCACCCCGCAGCCGTTGAACACCATAAGTGGGTATTTTGTGTTCCGATACCCATTTTCGACCGGCGAAGCAAAGCCAAAATTCATATCGGTGACGGCGGGGCCAGCATGCCCGAAAAAGGTAATGACGCCAACTCCCTCGTTCACTTCGGGGGTGATATTGAGCGGTTCAACTTCTTCGTATGCATTGTTTTTGCTGTAAGCGCTGATCTCTCCGCCCACCAACCCATTGCTGAAGACCGTTCCCAGATTAGCCAGCGCCGTACGTAGGCTTTGCGCTTCGTCTTTCGATTTGCCACCACTGATATGAATGATCCGTTTGCGCCAGAGCCCATTGGGAGTTGAGTTTTCAAACTGCTTTGCCTTTTCGAGATAGGTGAGAACCTGCTCGTTGGTCGTCACGTTAAGCCGCCCGGTCGGAATGGCAGGTGTATTGATCGAGTACCCATTCAAACCAGCCGTAAGCAGAATATCAGAGCCGGGATAGCCAATGGTTGGAACAAGGTCATTGCTGGTTGTTTTGACCAGATAGGGGTAACTACAGGCTCGCCCTACCAGCAGCAGATGCTGCACCGACGAATTGGCCAGCATGAAATCGGCAAAACGCCGAAGGGCCAGTGGGCTGCGTTCGCCGTAGTTGAACTGGTCATACAGTGAATCGGCGTCGGCAATAAAGGTTTGATAGCCACCTCCCTGCGCCGATGTCCGATAGGCTGCATACGTAATTGCTGATTGTTTCAGCGACGCGTGCGTAATGAGTAGATACGTAGTGTTTTTGGGATACGAAGCCGGGAACCGTATGCTTTGAATTGCCAGGGGTTTAGCTACCTGATCGGTTATGAGAATGTTTCGATTTCGTCCGAGGTCACTAACCACTACCTGTTTCTGATTGCCACTGAGTTGGGTGGTCAGATACCGGCAGTTGGCTTTGTCGGTAATGTCGTAGGCGAAAGCGGTTGTGGGGGCATTCGTTACGGCCAGCAAAGCTGTTTGACGAGTTCCGGCAGGCAGGTGGAAGAGCTTGCTCGTCTGGCCGGTCATGTCGGTTGCCTGCGGGTACGACAGCTTTACATAGGTAACAGAAAAATTATTGGTTGGGTAAAAGCTAACGGGTTTAGCCGGAACAAAATGCAGGGTAAGCTGCTCATTCTGAATGTCTGTTGTCGGCAGTGTACTCTGAAATGTCTGGCTGTTAAAGCCCGAGAACGATAAATTGGCTAACGGGGTAGTCGTGTTATTATCCTGCTGAATCTGGATCTGATGAGGGTTGTTGTCGCGGCCGTTCACCATGCCTTCCAGCGTAATGGGAATATTTGTCGATACCCTGCCCGTAAACACAAACCTTACAATCCCTATCGAATCGGCCGTCAGATTATGTCCCGACCAGCCTTCGCCCGGTTCAAAATAGCTTTCCTGAATATAGGGCTCCAGCCCTTTCAGGTTGTTGAACGTATAGTCGCTCGTAAATGCCTGAACACGTTCTTCGATGTGGTAGGGTTCGGCCGTTAGGTTCTGCGCCGACAAGTTGAGTTCGGCCACTCGCCTGCCAGACTGGGTAGGGCTGCTCGTCAGGAAATAGGCTGCCACATCCGAAAATAGGGTTTGATAGGGATGCAGGCGTTTCTGTGGCCGATAAAGAAGAGAATCCTGGCTACCATCGTTGCCTTCGGCATAAAACTCAACGTAGTCCTGCGAGTCGAAACGACCATCCTGCTGGCCAACGAGTCGAATGGCCACTTCCTGACCTCTGAAGAATAACTGCCAGTTTGTGGGGTTTGTCTGTAATAGAGTCGCATCTGCCTGCTGAATATCCTGATAAGTAACCCGGTAGACGCCAGCCTGATTGATGGACAGTTTAATATAATGCTGGTTGGGCCTGATCCATTCGTTTCCGAATCGATTTTGGGCATATATAGCGAGAGGATGAACGAGGAAGCACGCTAACAGTACCCAGTTTTTCATACAGTTGATTAATTAATCCAGGAGTAATAACAGTTGGCCGTTCGGAGTCCCGAAAGCCTCAATTCTGCCCCCCAACACAATCGAAACAGTTTTTTCAAAGATAAGGAGAACGGTGGATTTATTAGTTACTATACTGTGACCAGTAGCGCTTATTGAGTGAAATAGTAAGAGCTACGCATTATTCTGTATCGATAAATAAGCTGTATGTATATCAAAGTATGTAGTAGGAATAAAAAAAGAAAAGCACGGTGGGCAAGATGCTCAGCGTGCTTTCTTTGTTTGTTATGAAGGGTAATAGTGGTAAACCTATTGGTTCTCAAAACCGGTTAGGTTGGTTGGTAAGGGATTACGCTTGTTTGGTAACCTGAATGTTCATGACCAAACGAACATCGTCACTAACGACCACACCACCGGCTTCGGTAACGCCATCCCAGGAGAGGCCAAACTCTTTCCGTTTAATGATGCCCGTAACTTCGAAACCAGCTTTGGTTTGTCCGTAAAAGTCCTGCATCTGTCCGCCATATTCGGCTTTCAGTTTTACGGATTTCGTAATGCCGTGTAAGGTCAGGTCGCCAATAAGGTCGTAGGTATCATCGCCAGTTTTTGTAAACTGCGTAGAAACAAAGGTCAGTTTTGGGAATTGTTCGGCATCAAAGAAATCGGCTGATTTCAGGTGACCGTCGCGTTGTTCGTTTCCGGTGCTGATGCTGTTGATATCGGCCGAGAACGTGATTGTTGCATCCTCAAAGTCATCGCCAGCCATTTCGAGTTGGCCTTCATACTGACTGAACAGGCCGGTCACGGTCGATACCATCAGGTGTTTTACTTTGAACTGTACTTCTGAGTGCATCGGATCAATAACCCAGGTTGTGGCGGTGGTTGCTTGAGCTTCCATGATATTTATACGAGTTGTGTTGTTGGTTATAATATTTGTACGTGCATTTAATGTATATACATTTAATTTTCAAAAAATGTTTCATCAGATTTAATTTTTTTTGTCGGGCTTCGGGTAGGGGTGTTGAGAGTTGAACCGAATGGCCGGTGTTGCGGTTCAATACTGACTAAAAAGCGAGCGTCTGGTAGGTGGATTTGAGGATTTTTTCGGCACCTTTGCCGACCAATTTTTGTTCTGTATACGTATCAAATCACTAAAAAATGCCCAACTGGTTTCTCGGAAAAATCCGCTATCAGCAACCCATTGACGACGCGAACGTAGGTTCGCGAAACGAAGAATTTATAAAGCAGAAAACGGTTACGGAGGCTTATCTGGTGGATGCCGTTAGCTATACGGACGCCGAAACCCGGCTATATCAGGAGATTGCGGCCAACACGCCCGACTTCGAAATTACGAACATATCCCGAATGAAACTCGCTGATGTGTTCCATCATGAAGATGGTGGCGAAACCTGGTATAAGGTTAAGGCCATGTTTATAACTGAAGACGAACGGACCGGAAAACAGAAGAAATCGCCCAGTGTGATGCTCGTGAATGGCGAGAATCCTAAACAGGCTTACGAACGAGTGGAGTTGAGCCTGAAAACCGCCCTCGACCCGTTCGAAATTACCGACGTGAATACCACAAAGATTCTGGAAATTTTTCCTTATAACGAAGAAGACAAACGGAATTTACGACCATTGAGTGAAATTATCGAAGCGGCCGAATAAAAATCAAAAAGGCGGGTCTCTACCCGCCTTTTTGATTTACCGCCCTACGAGTTTAGTCTGATTAAACTCCTGACGTTTATTGCCTTTTGAATCGGTTATTTCTACTGCTTTCACCTGAGGATCGACGAGCAATGTTCGGGCCGACTGCGACAGGAACGAATTGCCGTAGCTGAACTCAACTTTCTGTTTTTTGCCATCGGCGAAGGTCAGCAATGCCGATGTATCGGTGGGGCGCAACCGAACGAACGGTGTGGGTTTTGTATTGCGAAATACGCACAAACGGCCTCGATTTTGGGTCGCAATCAGCAGTTCATGTCCATCGGCAGAAGCCATTTGGGCGAGCCCTTTGGCATTACCCGGTACATAAAATCCGCTGGTGGCAATGGACTGGGCCGTGAACCCGCCTTTGCCATCACCTTTAAGCCATAAGCCATTCAGGGCATCGTAGCGACCCATTGAGACTTCACCGCTGAAATCATTACCAACCATCATGACATCTAAATTGCCGTCCTGATCAACATCGGTGGTTACCATGCCAAAAATTGGGGCCATCTGGGCGGGTGTGGGTAGGGCGTGCATCGCAAATGTGCCATCACCCTTATTTTCAATGTAAGCCGATTGAAGATAAGTAGCTTCCAGCACCAGCGCTTTGGCCCGTTCTTCGGGAGTAAGCAATTTATCGATACTAGCTTGCGTAAAGTCTTTATAAAGCGGGAATCGTTTCCGCATCACAATCATCTGCTTAATTAAATCGTCGCGGCCGTGGAACGTAAATTCCCGGCTTTTGCCAGTTTCGTCGGGCAGGTAAATGGTTGGGATTGCATCGAAGAAACCATTGTTATCGAAGTCGTTGGCATACATACGAACGGGTTCGGTATCGCTGGCCCGCATTTTTGCGTTTTGGCCCAAATTGCCAGCCAGATAATCCATATCGCCATCGCGGTCAAAATCGCCCGCTACCAAAGAGTTCCACCAGCCTTTTTGATTCTGGAGTTTTGTATCGGCCGGCTGAAGTTTACCCTGCTGGTTCTTTAGAATGGTTAGTGGCATAAACTCACCAGCAAGCATCAGGTCGGGCCAGCCATCGTTGTCATAGTCGGTCCAGAGTGCATCGCATACTAATCCCAGATTTTGTAGGGCAGGTGCCACCGTTTTAGTGACATCTGTAAATTTAGCCTGACCCGGTTTGGAATCGTTTCGGAAGATGAAACTCGATACTGGAGCCGGATAGTGATCGGGTTCTACACGCCCCCCCACAAATAGGTCGAGATCGCCGTCGCGATCAAAATCAATGGCTTTTACACAGGATTTGCTAACCGTACAAACTGGTAATGCTGCCAGATCACGTGTGAAAACACCTTTGCCGTTATTCAGGTACAATCTGTCCTGAAACGTTTGACTGTTGGGATTGCCTTCAATACTGCCACTCGCTACATACAGATCCATATCGCCATCGCCATCGGCATCAAACAAAAGTGTGCCCATATCTTCTTCGGGTTTGTCTTTTGCATTGGCTGTGCCGCCAACAATTGGAGTGGAGATAGCGGGTTCGGGTAATAGATCTTTTTCAACGAAGGCACCCGATGGCGTCTGGAGCAAAAAATGTCCCTTGTTCATTCGTGAACCGCCAACAAACATATCATCGAGCCCATCGCCGTTAACATCGCCAATCGAGACCGCCGGGGCAAATTGCGAGAGTTTGTGAGGGAGTAGTTTCTGAACGTTAAAGTCGATGTATTCGGGTTCGGTATGAGTGTACGTAATCTTAAGCGAATCGGTTATTTCGTTGAACAGACCTCGGGGTTGCGGAGTTGATGGCACGGGTTCACGGGCATTGCGCACATCAACGGTTAAGACCTGATTGGTTTTAATATTGCGCAGAGTCTGCTGTTTCTGTGGACTACCATTCAGACCGGGCCAGATGATTCGTATCTCATCAACTGTCGCTACATCACCTAATCCGAAATGGGCAACGGGTTCCATTGTAGACAGATAGCCCCGGTAAGGGCTGTGTTCATAGAGCTGTTGTTTTGGACCAGAGGGCTTATTTTTGTTGTAGTATAGCTCAACGATAGCGCCAAGACCCATGCGGTTCTGGGCTTCACCTACGAACTTAATCCGCAGGTAATTGGCCTTTTCTGCTTTGCTTTCAACAAGGTTGTTTCGGTAAACAAAGGCCGAATCGTTGATATTATTGACTACGTAATCCACATCGCCATCGTTGTCCAGATCGCCATAGGCTGCGCCATTAGAGAACGACGGGCTTTGGAGGCCCCATTTTTCGGTGGCATTTTCGAACGTTAGATCCCCTTTATTTCGGAAAGCATAGTTGCTGATTTTTATGACTGGAATCTGCGCCAGCATAAACGATTTGGTAGCGACACGTTCGCTTTGCTCCCGGAACGACCCGAAATCGCGGTCTGTTACATCTTTTGGAAAACCATTTGTTACCAAAAGATCCCGGTAGCCATCATGGTCGAAGTCGAGCAATGTAGGCGCCCAACTCCAGTCGGTTTCAGCAATATCGCTAAAGAGGCTAATTTCACTAAAAACCGGATGCCAGCCGGTTGCGGTGGGTGCCAGCCCCTGATTTAACTGGAGCGTATTTCGGGTAAACTGGTAGGTATGTTTAAATTGTTCGTTGTTAAGATAGGTCTGATAATTATTGGCACCCATCAGCATTTTTTTGCGGTAATTATCGCGTGGGAGCATATCGACAGCCACAATATCCGTTAAACCATCGTTATTGATGTCGGCAACATCGTTGCCCATGGCGGCTCCGCTGGTGTGTTTCAGATAGAGAGGGGCCTGGTCCGTAAAACCCGTATGGCGATTGCTGCCATCGTGGTTGTTGATATAGAGGAGGTCGTCGCTCAGATAATCATTTGTTACATATACATCTTTCCAGCCATCGCGATTGATATCCGTAATATTAAGCCCAAGCCCATATCCTTCGCTTTGAATGCCTTCCTGTTTGGATACATTGGTGAAAACCGGGTGACCCAATGCCGGATTGGGGTCGTTGCGATATAGGCGGTCGGTGGTGGGAGAGGTGCCATCCAGAATACGGTCACGATAGGCATTTGGGTTATTCTCGATCGTATTTGTTAACACATATAAATCCAGATCGCCGTCGTTGTCATAGTCGAAAAAAGCGGCATTGGTCGTATGCCCATCATCGGCAATGCCATATTCTTTGGCCATCTCGCGAAAGACCGGCGACTCACCTGGCTTTGCTCCCTGATTCACAAACAGCAGATTTTCTCGTTTGGTAGCTATTTTACTGACAGTAGCGCCGACGTATATATCGAGCCAGCCATCATTATTGATATCGACCAGGGCAACACCCGAACACCATTTTCCATTGCCACTAACCCCCGCTTTCGCCGTAATATCGTCGAACTTAAAATCGCCCTTGTTTATATAGAGCCGATTAGCAACCTGGTTGCCCGTGAAGAAAATATCGGCCAGACCGTCGTTATTAAAGTCACCGATAGCCGTTCCACCACCGTTATAAACGTATTCAAAATCGATGATATTCATCGTATCGTTTTCCGTAATCCGGTTGGAAAACGTGATGCCGGTATCACTGGCTGGAAGGAGCGAAAAAAGAGGTTTATCGCAGGAAGTCAGAAAAAACGTGATACCAATTAGGATAAAAAGAGAGAAATTTCTCACGTGAGGTAAAGCGAGTTACGTATAAGATGCATTTCAGGTAAACAAAAATACGACTACAGGAAGATAAATCATAAATTATCAGAGGATTAAAACCATTTAATCTGAAGCCAATAGTCTGTTGGCATTGATTGGTGCAAAATCTCAACGGCAAATGACTATTGGTTATTAATCCTGACTAACCGTTTAATAAAGTACGGTTTATAAAATCCTGTTCTAAGCTTACATAATTACCAGTTCGTGAGAGCGGGACTTGTAATTATTAGTAACCGTTTTTACCTTTGACTCCGATATGAAACGCACTCTGTTCCAATTGTTCAACGTCTTGATGGCCTGCGTCGTGCTGCTTAGCAGTACGGGGTTTGGGCTCGTTGAACACACGTGTCAGATGCGTGGCAAGAAAAAAACGATGGTTGTTGCTTTTAGTGGCACCAGAACCGAAGCTGGCTGTTCCAGACATGCTGTTTCGGAACCATCCATGCAAACGGTTGTCAAAAAGACCGAATGCTGCCAGGAAGATCAACGCTACGAAAACATTGATGTTAACTCATCACTTAGTCAGTTAGTTGCCAAGTTTGTTAAAATCGTCACTGAGTCGGTTTTAGCAGGTGTAACAGCAATGCTGGCCTGGATTGTCGAGTGGATTTTCGACAGAAGTGCTTCGGTTGCGGCTACCCTTTCTTCCGATCCCCCATCCCCATCCGGGCGTGACATTCTGACGCTCGTTCGCTGCCTTTTAATTTGAATCGCTGATTAAATCTAAGCCAATTCTGCCAGTGTCATATTGCTGCTGGCACCTGTCTGGTTTATAGTTTAATCAACGAACTCATGAAATCGTTTTATATATGGATTTCCCTGCTGGCTATATCGCCCGTATGGGGGCAATCCGTCAGTAATCAATCTGCCGTAGAATCTACTACTTCGGTTGCGGCTGAGTCGATGGTTCAGGGAACTGTTGGCGAAGTTGTTAATGGCAACCGCATACCACTTATTGGCGCTAGTGTAGTGTGGGCAGGAACAACAAAAGGTACCCTAACCGATTCGCTGGGGCATTTTGCACTTGCCAAACAACCCGCAGCCAAATGGCTCATTATCAGCTATGTTGGATACCAGCCTGATACGCTGACTTTTACCGGTGTGAATACTGTATTGACCGTAACTCTTACTCCCGAAAAAACATTGAAGGAGGTTACGGTGTCGGGCGGGCCGGGGCAAATAGATCGGATTAATCCGATACAAACCGAACTGATCACCCAACGAACGCTGGCCAAAGCAGCTTGCTGCAATCTGTCGGAGAGCTTCGAGACCAATGCGTCTGTCAGTGTGTCGTATAGTGATGCCGTTACGGGGGCCAGGCAAATTCAGTTTCTGGGGTTGGGTGGCCAGTATGTGCAAACGAACGTTGAAAACATCCCAACAATTCGGGGACTGGCCACTACGTTTGGTCTGAGTTTCATTCCTGGTACCTGGATCACCAGTATCGATGTGGGCAAAGGGGCTGGTTCAGTGGTCAATGGCTACGAGTCGATGAGTGGCCAGATGAATATTGAATTGCAGAAACCCGACGATAAACAGACCATTTTTCTGAATGGCTATGTAAACAGTTTTGGCCGATTTGAAGGAAATGCCAATTGGTCGAAAACGCTAAGCAAAAAATGGAGTATGGGCGTATTGGGACATGCCAGTACACTACAACGTGAAATCGATCAGAATAACGATGGATTTCGGGATTTGCCGCTCTATACGCAGCTTAATGCCATTAATCGCTATAAATACAGTAGTGATCGATTTATGGCTCAGTTTGGCGTTAAGGCACTTTATGAAGACCGTAATGGCGGACAATTGTCGCGCTTTGGCGAATCGCGCTATAGTTTTCTGAATACGACAAAACGACTGGAGTTTTTCTCGAAAACGGCTAAACTGTATCCCGATAAGCCCTATAAAGGCCTCGGACTCATCTTAAACGGCGTACATCATGAGCAGTCGGCTCGTTTCGGATTTGCTCCCTACGATGGTCGCCAGCAGACATTGTATGCCAATCTGATTTACCAGACGATCATCGACAATACCAATCATAGCTTTAAAACCGGGATAAGTTATCTGCTCGATGATTACAACGAAACCTATAAAACGATTCATACGGCACGAACCGAATCGGTGCCGGGGGTCTTTGCCGAATATACGTATGTTTATCCTGATAAGCTGACTCTGGTAGCCGGTGGACGCGTAGATTTTCACAATCTCTATGGCACACAATTCACTCCCCGACTTCATCTGAAGTATAATCTGAGCGATAACGTTGCCCTGCGGGCGTCGGCAGGTCGGGGGTTTCGGGTACCTAACCCGTTTGCCGAAAATTTTGGCTATCTGGTTAGTTCCCGAACGGTTTATCTGAAAGAAGCGCTGCGCCCTGAAGTGTCGTGGAACTACGGTGTGAGTCTCACCAACGATTTTCAGGTTTTTGGTAAGAAAGCCTCGTTTAGTATGGATTACCACCGTACTAATTTCCAGAACCAGTTGGTCGTAGACATCGAACATCCGCGTGAATTGTATTTCTACAACCTACAGGGACCTTCGTTTGCCAACAGTTTTCAGGTCGAAGTCAATGTTCAGCCCGTGAAGCGATTCGACATTAAGGCCGCTTATCGACTCTTCGACGTTCGGCAAAGCATGGGTGGTCCTTTCGGAGAAGAGCGATTATTGCCGAAAATGATGGTTAGCCGCGATCGGGTGCTGTTGAATGCAGGCTATGCATTGCCTTACGATAAGTGGAAGTTCGACGCAACGCTCCAATGGAACGGCCCTCGACGGATTCCGTATCTGGCCGAAGGCTATGTGCATACATCGTATCAGAATATGCCAACCGATTATGCGCCAGGTTTCTATAACCTCAATGCTCAGCTTAGTCGTGCGTTTCGGAGTGGCTGGGAAATTTACCTGGGTGGCGAAAACCTCACGGGCTTTCGCCAGCAAAACCCAATCATCGCGCCCAATGATCCCTTCGGTCCCAGTTTCGATGCTGGAGCACACGTTTGGGGACCAATTACCGGCCAGATGGTCTATCTGGGCTTTCGATTTAAACCGCAACCATAACTGGCTGAACCGGAATTTTCGGGATTTAAACGATTTTCCTGATTTCTTCCCTGGATAGATCTAATCTGGGAAATCATTTAAATCCTGCAAATCCCGGTTCAGATTAATAGCTATGAAACTCACAATTCGAAACATGGTGTGCGACCGTTGTAAACGTGTCGTGCGCGAAGAACTTGAGAAAATGGGGCTGACGGTTGGCCAGGTCGAACTGGGGGAAGCCGAAGTAGCTGGTTTGCCACAAGCCATAACGCTTCAGCAGATTCGGCAAATGCTACAGGCCAACGGCTTCGATCTGATCGATGATCGCAAACAGTCGCTGGTCGAACACATGAAAGTGCTGTTGATCAACGAAATACAGCATCTAAAAGGCGAAAGGCTCGCTACCGAAAATTATTCGGCCTTTCTGGAGCGCAAACTCGGCTACGAATATTCGTACCTGAGTGGACTGTTTTCGGCCACTGAAGGGCTAACGCTGGAGAAATACATCATCGCCCTGAAAATTGAGAAAGTAAAAGAGTGGCTGCGCTATGATGAGCTGACACTCAGTGAAATTGCCTGGCGGTTGGGGTACAGTAGCGTGCAGCACTTGTCGAATCAGTTTCGGCACGTGACGGGACAGACGCCCGGACAGTTTCGGAAAGCTACTCATGTTGAACGACGAAGCCTGGATGCGGTGCTAAATGAGCGAAAAAATGAATCCGGGCCGCCGGGCGGAGCGAAAGAGTGAAACCGTACCCCAGTCCATAATTATGTAAAAACCCAATACCAACCGGTGAGTTATTTTGTAAGACCAATGGTGGTCAGAACAAGTCAAACTTACCTACTATCATGGAAACAATGACCTCGCATGTTGACACCTGTTTCGACTGTGCAAAAGCCTGTGAAGAATGCGCTACGGCCTGTATTGAAGCAGGCGATACCGATAGCAAAGGCCACGATATGACAGCCTGTATTATGCTTTGCCGGGACTGTGCCGATCTCTGCACGCTTTGTGGGCGATTGACGGCGCGTGGATCGCAGTTTATGAAATCGTTCATGAAGGTATGTGCCGAAGCCTGCGAGGCCTGTGCTGCCGAATGCGAAAAACATGCCGATCACTTTGCCCATTGCAAAGCCTGCGCGGAAGCCTGTCGCAAATGCGCCGAAGAATGCCGTCAGATGGCGGCTTAGCAAGATTGCGTCCAGCCGGACTTCAATTCTATTGATTCCGGCTGGACGCTGGTTAACCTCGTTTAATCGAAATCAATGACTCTATTTACGCTTGTACTGACATTATTTATTCGGCTGGCCGGATCGCCGATTCTTATTGGTAGTGGTATCCATCCGTCGGTGGCGAATGATCCTGTCGGAGGAATCCATGTCGTCTATGGTCAGGGGAATGCTATTTTATATGCCTTTTCCCGTGATGGAAAAACATTCAGTAAGCCGGTTCTGGTCGATAGCCTGCCCAATCTTCAATTGGGAGCCTCGCGGGGGCCGCAGATTACTGCTACTGCTCAGAAGGTGATTGTTCTGGCTACTGATAAGCCTGGAAATGTATGGGCTTATTCGATGGACCGAAAAACGGGCAAATGGCCCAGACGTGTGCAGGTCAACGATGTAGCCGATATTGCCAAAGAAGGGTTTGTTGCACTAACTGCGAATGAGGATAATGTAATAAATGCTGTCTGGCTCGACCTGCGAGGCAATCGGCGAAACAAAATCGCAGGCTGTTATTCGACTGATGGAGGAAAAACATGGTCGCCAAACCAGATTCTGTATCAGTCGCCCGATGGTACAGTTTGTGAGTGTTGTCAGGTATCGGCTGTTAGCCGCGGGGCGCATGTGGCAATCATGTTTCGAAACTACCTGGCCGGATCGCGGGATATGTATTTGCTAGAGTCGACAGACGCTGGAAAAACGTTTGGTCAGGCTCAGAAAATTGGTGAAGGAACCTGGGAGTTGAAAGCGTGTCCGATGGATGGGGGCGGCTTGTTTATGGCTCCTGATGGAACAATTTCTACGGTTTGGCGTCGTACAAACAAGCTCTTCACGGATAAGCCGGGGCAACCGGAAAGGGAGATAGCCGAAGGTAAAAATGCCAAAATTGTATCGACCCGGAAAGGGGAGTATATCGTATTTCAGCAGGGTGCCAATGTGTTTGTGTTAGCGCCTGGTCAGTCGGAGCCACAGTTGCTTGGAAAAGGGGCGTACCCCAAAATAGCGCTTGTGCCGCCTGAACAGGTGATGGGATTTTGGGAAGCGGATGGCTCTGTTTGGGCGCAGCTCGTTCAGTAAACAGAATACAAAAACGTGATGAATAACTTAATTCTGCTAACTCTTTTCCTCGTTTCAACTGTAGGATTAGCGCAGCATCAACACCCTGAAGGGATGCCTATGCCGGATAAACCGAAGGCAGATACCGCAAACCCCACGATGGATCATGCCATGCACGAAGGAATGAAAATGGATGACAGGATGGGCACAATGGCGAATAGGAACTACGGTATGATGATGGATACCGCCATGGGCATGACGCATTCGCTGTCGCGAAATTTGCCCATGAACCGAAACGGATCGGGAACGTCGTGGCATCCCGACAATACGCCGATGTACGCCTATATGAGTCAGCCGAGCCCGAAAGGGTGGAGTTATATGCTGCACTATGCGATTTATCTGCGCTATACCAGCCAGAATGCCAATAATGTCGATAAACGGGGCCATAATCAGCAGTTGGGAGCACCAAACTGGTTTATGGGAATGGCTCAGCGAAAAGTAGGGAAACGTGGATTGTTTCAAATTCGGGCCATGATTTCGCTCGACCCACTGACGGTTAGCAATGGCGGGTATCCCCTGCTGTTCCAGACCGGGGAAAGCTACAAAGGGCAACCCCTGATCGACAAACAACATCCGCACGATCTGGTTTCGGAACTGTCGATCAGCTATAGCCATGCATTCAGCAAGGATATCGATCTCTATGGGTATGTCGGTTATCCTGGCGAACCGGCTCTGGGACCGCCTGCGTTTATGCACCGAATCTCCTCATTCAACAATCCCGATGCGCCCTTAAGCCACCATTGGCAGGATGCTACGCACATTCTGTTCGGTGTGGCAACGATAGGTTTCCGGTATAAATGGGCCAAAATTGAAGGGTCGTCATTCACGGGCCGTGAACCAGATGAGAACCGGTATAATTTTGACAAACCCCGGTTCGATAGCTATTCCTACCGGGTGTCGGTCAACCCGTCGCCGTCGTTGGCATTCCAGTTTTCGCAGGGATTTTTGCATAGTCCCGAAGAGTTGCATCCCGACGAAAATGTTACCCGAACCACGGCGTCTGTATTGCATAGTAAAGCATTCTCACCAGGTCGTTATATTACATCAGCGCTTGTCTGGGGGCGGAATAGCCACAATGGCGAGGGCGAAAATTCAATACTGGCCGAAAGCAGTTTGCAGATAGATCGGGTTGCATTTTATGGCCGCTACGAGAACGTACGGAAGTCGCTGGAAGAACTGAGCATACCGCTTTATGATGATCTGGGCGTTGATCTGCACGAAACGTTTGTCATTAACTCGCTTACGCTTGGGATGAACTATCGGCTGGCGCAGCACTTTAAATCCGATCTGGTACTCGGAGCGCAGATTACGGCAGCCCGCCCCGACCATAGCCTATTACAGAATATATACGGCAAAACACCGGTGTCGGGGGAAATTTATCTCCGCCTGAGTCCCAGCCTGATGACAATGAACAGTATGCACCGCCTGAGCGGGCACCATTCCCGTTAATTTTTTGTTTTCAACTCATAAACTTCGTACAACTATGTTTCGTAACCTGTTTCTGACTGCCCTGACGTCGTTGGTGATTTTGGGATCTGCTTTTGCCGGATCGACCGTTCGCGACGACAAAGACAAGGAAGTGAAAATTAAAACGTCGGCTATTTGCAGTATGTGCAAAGCGCGTATCGAGCGCAACCTGTCGTTTGAAAAAGGAGTCAAAGAAGCTAATCTGGATGTAAAAACCAAAGTAGTGACCATTCGCTACAACCCGGCTAAAACCGATGTGGCCAAACTAAAGGCCAACATCAGCAAAACAGGTTACGATGCCGAAGATGTACTGGCCGACGAAGTAGGCTATAACAAACTCCCAAGCTGCTGTAAAAAAGGCGGTGGAATGGATCATCAATAATGTTTTTCGTTTCATAAAAAACGCCCGACAGGTGATCCTGTCGGGCGTTTTTTATGATGAATTGCCAGTTCCGGACTAAACTTCTTCTACGTAGTCCAGATCTTTGGTAAAGGTCTCGTCGAGGTACGTCAACGCTGCAAGAGCCAATGCAATCGTTAGCAAGCCCACAACCAGGGCGCTGTAAACCGTTCCTAAACCGGGTTTTAATTGCACGAACAGGGCACTCAGGGGAATGGTTGCGCCCCGCACAAAGTTCGGCACAGTGGTGGCAACCGTGGCTCGAAGATTAGTGCCAAAAAGTTCGGCGGCAATGGTCACAAACAGCGTCCAGTAGCCATTGGCGAAGCCAAGGCAAACGCAGACAGCATAGAAAAGCGTTAAATCGGTTAGCGGCACGAGCAGATAAACGAGCATAAACGCCAGTGATAGCAGCATAAAAAGCCGAATCACTTTCTTCCGGCTTTTTAGGTACTGGCTCAAAAAACCGCTGACAATGTCGCCCAATACCTGCCCAGAAAAACTCAACATAACCGCTTTTCCGGCTGCAACGGGTTCGGTCAGACCGAGTGCTTTTCCAAGTTCGGGCGAAAAGGTAATCAGAATGCCCACTACAAACCAGATTGGCAGGCCTACCAGAATACACTGAATGTATTTGCGAAGCCGCGAACGGGAAGAAAAAAGCATCAGCACATTGCCACGGGGGAGCACTCGTTGGCGTGAGCGCGTAAAAATGCCCGACTCCAGAATATTGACCCGAAGAATCAACAGAATCAGCCCCATGCCTCCGCCTATAAAATAAGATATCCGCCAGTTGAAGAGGTCAGCAATGAAGTAAGCCAGAATGGCACCCAGAACCCCCATCGTTGCAACCAGCGTTGTGCCGTAGCCACGAATTTCTTTCGGCAGAATTTCAGTAACCAGCGTGATACCTGCTCCCAGCTCACCAGCGAGCCCGATTCCGGCTATAAAACGCAGCAGCACATACTGATCCAGCGAGGTAATAAAACCATTGGCAATATTGGCAAGCGAATAGAGCAGAATGGAACCGAACAACACCGACAGACGCCCCCGTTTATCGCCCAGAATACCCCAGAATATCCCACCAATGAGCATACCGGCCATCTGAGCATTCAGGAGCAAAATCCCTTTGCTGAGTAATTGATCGCCATCGATCCCTAATCCTTTCAGACTGGGGACCCGGACAACACTGAACAGAAAGAGATCGTACATATCGACCAGATACCCCAGTGCTGCCACCAGCACTGGAAGTTGCAGTAATTGAGAAAGAATAGATCGATTCGGGGGCAACGGTTCAAGAGTAGAGAGGGGCTTCATCGATTAAGGGATTATCGTTTCTGGTTTATTGTTTTTGGGTAGAGGAGCCATACCTGAAACAGTAAACCAGAAACTACTTAGGGCATTACACCTTTTCGGGAACAACAAACGGTGCCCGATACTTACGGGTAAGCATCTGATTCGCTTCCTTGTCGCCGACGAATACTTCGTTTTTCGGATCGAAATGCAGGGTTCGGCCTAAGCGGTAGGCGATGTTGCCGAGGTGGGCAATGCCCGACGCCAGGTGTGCCGTTTCGACCGGGCCGTTTTGTTTTGATTTATCCCGCGACCGGACGCATTCGATGAAGTTTGCATAGTGGTCTCCACCGGCTTTGCGGGCTGGTCCGGGTGTACGTTCGCGACCCAGAAAGGTTTTGTAGTCGTCGTAGCCGTTAATGACCATGTAGCCTTTATCGCCATAAAACAGGTTGCCAATTTCTACGCCATCTTCTTTGTTGGTCATCCAGGGGCGCACTTCAAACTGAATTACCTTGCCTTCTTTGGGGTATTTGTAGACCGAGGTGAGCGTTTCGGGCGTTTCCTTGCAGTCCTTCCACAAAAATTTGCCGCCTGACGACGTGATTTCTTCGGGTAGACCTACATTGAGCCCCCACATGCAAAGGTCGGTTTCGTGAATACCCTGATTACCAATATCGCCATTGCCATAGTCCCAGAACCAGTGCCAGTTGTAGTGAACGTAGTTTTTGCTAAACTCTTTCTCCTGCGCCGGACCTTGCCACATATTCCAGTTCAGTTCGGCCGGAACAGGTGATTTGCCCTGATCGCCAATATCAGGACGCCATTTGAACACCAGTCCGCGCGCCATATACACATTACCGATCAGCCCATCGCGCAGGTGCTGAACCGCTTCCTGAATGGCGGCCGAACTTCGCAACTGTACGCCATGCTGTACAATTCGGTTATAGCGATGGGCTGCTTCGACCAGTTTACGGCCTTCGTGCAGATTATGTGCGCCTGGTTTTTCGACATATACGTCTTTCCCTGCCTGACAAGCCCAGATAGCCGCCAGTGCATGCCAGTGGTTCGGAGTGGCAATGCTCACGGCATCAATATTTTTATCATCATAAACCTGACGTAAATCGCCCACGGTCTGCACTTTCCGATTGTATTTCTTTTCAAAATCAGCAGCGCGTTCCTGAAGCACGTTGTTGTCGACATCGCAGAGCGTAACTACTTCAACGTCCTTCTGTTTCGAAAACCCCTGAATATGATCTTTACCCCGACCATTGACTCCGATAACGGCCACCCGTACACGGTCGTTTGCACCAAAGGCATGGGCCGGAATATAGGTTGGTAAGCCAATTACTGCTAATGAGCCCAGGGCTGCGGATTTGATAAACTCTCTTCTGGATTCGTTTTGACTGTCCATGAGGGATTGGAGGATTTAGGGTATGTAAGAGATTTGTGGTATTCGGTTTATGGTTTTCGGTCGCGCTGCCTCGATGAGATGTATACTAATTGGCGAAGCAACCGTAAACAGAAACCGAATACCGTAAACCATATACTGAACAAAGAGTAAAAAGGACTAAAACTAATTAGAATCGGATGCTGATTATCAAAATCTTAGAGCCTGGGTATAGTCAGGCCACCATCAATCATAATAACCTGGCCAGTTGAATAGGGGAAGTCGCCCCGTGCGAGAGCCGCAACGGCGCGACCAACGTCGTCGGGCAGGCCCCAGCGTTTCTGGACACATAGCCCGTCGGCAATCAGTTTATCGTATTTGGCCGTAACTCCGGCCGTCATATCGGTTTGAATAATGCCGGGCCGGACTTCATAAACCGGAATGTCGAATTCGCCCAGTCGGGCGGCAAACAACTGTGTGGCCATACTTAAACCAGCTTTGGCCACACAATATTCGCCCCGGTTTAGGGAAGCTACCGTAGCCGAAACCGACGAAATGTTAACAATATAGCCCTTGAAATCAGGATCATTCTGTTTCTGTTCGATCATCCAGTTGGCAACGGCCTGCGTCAGGAAATAGGCACCCTGCAAATTGGTCGACAGCACGTGCTGGAAACTTTCTTCCGTTGCTTCCAGTATGTCCCGCCGTTCTTTCGGCGTTACGCCAGCATTATTGACCAATACATTCAGCCGACCAAAACGTGCTTTTATGGTTTCGAGCATAGCCATTCGGTCGTCGCGGGAGGCAATGTCGCCGGGGCAGTAGAGCACCTCCGCGCCTAATGCCCGTAAGCTGTCCAGTGCCTCAGTCACCAGTGCTTCGGGCCGCACGCCATTGATGGCCAGATCGAATCCGGCTTTGGCCAGTTGCTCGGCAATACCGTATCCAATTCCCCGGCTACCACCTGTTATGAATGCGATGTTCTTCACAGTTGGTCTTTTATGGTTTTAAGCTCTTCGGCTTCAGGGCTCTTTTTGTAGAGCGGATCTAACGGATAGCAGCCCGAAATGAGTCCATTACGAGGGGCTGTTGTGCAATCGGAAAACGTTCGGCAAATATGGTTGCGGACCAGCGCCCGACCGGCAAGCATATCGGCGGGCATCGTCGGATACGACAGAACCATACGTCCGAATCCTATACTATCAGCCATTCCGTTTCGCAGCACATACTGAGCGACATTAGGTAGCCATTCCTGCAAATACGAATAGCCCGAGCCAATAATTACGAGTTCGGGGAAAGCCTGTTTTAGTTCGTAGGTAACGTCGATTTGTCGTTTAACGCCCAGCAGTGGATCTTCTGGCGGCAAGTAACCATCCGAAGGCGGAAACAGAGCCGGACGCATCAGATGCGGATTATAATAGGGACTACCGCCCGTAATGCATACCAATTGAATGCCCAGCGATTGCGCCAGCGACAAAAACGCTTTCGTCTCGGTCAGGTCGGGGCCTAAGCCGGTGGTTTGGCCACCAAAGGCAAACGGATACTCTTCGGCTGTTTCGGGAATACCTGTTCCGGTCGGCCCTTTCTTGAACGGAAGCATATCAAACGCGCTCAGCCGAATGCCAATTCCCAGCCCTGGGGCTGCCTGCCGAATACCTGCCACAATATTCCGCAGATAGCGTGTTCGATTCTCAAATGAACCTCCATAACGCCCTTCGCGACAGACCGCACTCAGGAACTCATGGCCAAGATAACCGTGGCAGTGTTTGACATCTACAAAGTCGAAACCGGCTTTCTGGGCCAGAACGGCTGCTTCAACGTACTGGGCAATAATCTGGTCGATTTCGTCATCCGTTAGAACTGGATAATCGGCTGGCATACCAAATTTACTGTTCAGAAACGGATGGCTGTAGAGAATTTTCGACTCAAATGCCTTGTGGCTTTTGGGTTTACAAAACCGCCCGGAGTGGGTAAGCTGCAAACCAATTACCAAATCGTCGGTAGTACCGAATGCGTTGGTATGTTCGTTAAGAATTAGCTGCCTCAGATCGACAAAGTCAGAAAAGGTGTCCGTGTTCAGAACCAACTGATTAGGGTTTGCTTTTCCGGCATGACAAACGGCAACGGCCTCGCAGCCAAAGAGCAGTTTGGCGCCACTGATGGCGAATTTTTTCCATCGATTTCGCGTAAAATCTGTCGGGCGGCCATCGGTAGTACCGTCCCAGCCTTCCATCGGCAAAATGCAAAGACTGTTGCCAATTGTTTTTCCAGATTTTAGCTGAATTGGCCGGTTAAACGGGGTCTCGCCAGGTGGCAATACCGTCTTGTCAAACGGCAACTCGATGTCGTTTGTCTCCAGATAGGTGCGCAGGTCAGCCGCTGTTTTTAGCTGAGCCATGCGAGGGTAGGCGGGTTTATATTTCTCGCTCATTGGAATTCATACGGTCAAACGATTGGCGATCCGATTGAAAAACGTGTAGTAAGGCTCATTGCGAATGATGCGTTGCAGATAAAGCGCCACTTCGCGGATATGATAGTCGCCCCACATACTCGATTCGCCATAGGCAATCTTACTGCCGGGTGGCACATAATCCCAGCCATTTGGCTGATGATAAATCGAATGCAGCAGCAATCCCTGATGAACAGGGTTGGTGCTTAGATAGGGTTCGTCGAGTAGGGTGTTCACTACGGTCAAACCAGCCTGCCAGTAGCGTTTCCCGGCTTCTGTATCGCCTTGTTTGGTTAAATATTTCCCCAGACGCAGAAGTCCCTGAGCACCAATAGCCGCTGCCGAGCTATCGACTGGCTCGAAATCGTTGAATGGATCGGCCGGGTAATTCAGATAATCGCCCAAACGGTGAAGATTAGGTGCGCCCGTATCCCAATACGGAACGCCATCGGTAGGCGTATGCTCGATAAAAAAATCGCAGGTGGCCGTAGCCGCTTTGAGCATATAGGCTTCAATGGCAGCGCGTCCACCAAACGGTTCCAGTTCGGAGTCGTTGCGGGTGGAGAGCCATTCGAGTTCTTCGGCGAAACCGCACATAGCCCAGGCCAGACCGCGTGTCCAGGTTGTGAAACCCGAATAGCCCTGTTGTGAATTCGGGCAACGGAAATTGCCATCTTTTGTGTTGAACACACTTTCGTGAGCGGTTCGCCCCCAGATATCATACGTATCGCGTTCTTCGCCATAGAAAACCGAATAGTCGGCCGTGGCTTTCATATGCTGTAGGGCTCGTTCGAGCAAGTTTATTTTCACATCGCCTTCACCCTGAAAAGTATGACCCAGCGCATAACTTAGCACCAGCGCCCGACAGGAACGAATGGTATCGACAAATAACGAATGGGGGCCATTGAAGGAACTGATGAAACCGCCAGTTTTGATCGTTGTCCAGCGGCTGGCCTGAACCGCACCAGAAATTTTCAGGGCCAGTTCGTAGAAGTTTTTCTCCCACTCATTGTGTGGTATTCGGCCTTCGTGCATCAACCGGAGCAGGTTGCCATAGGTACTGACGTTATTGAAGCCGTGGTCGTGTACACCAACATGGCTGATGTGAGGAGCCATTAGACTTAGCGTTTTCTGACGCCCAATTGCCAGAAAATCGGTGTCGTTAGTTGCGTCGAACTGTACGATTGCCGATCCAAACTGAAAGCCCTGTGTCCATTCTGTCCAGCCACGGGTTGTGTATTTGCCAGCTGCGGTGAAAACGGGAGAGCCATTTGTAATGTCGTATTCGGATTCAATAAGGTGAATTTTCTGGCCTGAGAGTTCCCAGAAACGATCAAGTTTTGTAGTAAGGTCGGTAGGTTGTACTGAGTAGTCAATCTGCATACGGTAGGGAAATCCGTGGGTTTAGGATAAACGAGTAGGTCGTTGTTCCTTTAAAGAAGCAGATTGGAAATGACTACTATAATTCGGATGAAAATGTTCTGGTAGAGTTCTTCTGCAACTGTATTGCGGACGAACGTAACGCAAAACGGGGACAGTATCTGAAGAATGATTTGAACAAAACGGGAGTAAAACCGTAGTTTGTAGATCAATAGTCAATGCCGCTCAATGATCTACGAACACGCACTCGATTTTGCGCAACAACTCGACCACGCTGATCCGCTTCGGCAGTTTCGCGACCGTTTTTATATTCCTCAGCACGCAGGCAAACCAGTAGTTTATTTATGTGGTAATTCGCTGGGGTTACAACCTAAATGTGCTCGCGAAGTGCTAAATCAGGAACTGAACACTTGGCAGAATCTGGGTGTGGAAGGTTGGTTTGAGCAGCGTGAGGGGGCTGAACAGTCCTGGTTGAGCTATCATAAATCCTGTAAAGAATCGTTGGCCCAGATTGTAGGGGCAGAGCAAGTGGAAGTTTGTCCGATGAATGCTCTTACCGTAAATCTGCATCTGCTGCTTGCTTCTTTTTATCAGCCTACGGATAAAAAAAACAGAATTCTGACCATTGCCGGTGATTTTCCATCCGACCAGTATGCACTCGAAACGCATATAAAACACCGGGGTTTGTCGCCTTCCGAGGTGCTGATTGAAATTGCTCCGCGCGCCAACGATGGACTAATTCATACGACCGATATTCAGAACGCGATTGCCGAACATGCCGATTCGCTGGCGCTGATCTGGATGAGTGGCCTCAATTACTACACCGGACAGGTCTATACCATGGATGCCATTACGCAGACGGCCCGGCACTATTGTGTGCCCATTGGCTTCGATCTGGCTCACGCTATAGGCAACGTACCCTTACGACTCCATGAATGGGGAGTCGATTTTGCAACCTGGTGTTCATATAAATACTTAAATGGCGGACCAGGGGCGGTTTCGGGGATATTTGTGCATCAGAAACATCACGACCAGCATTTGCCACGACTGGCGGGTTGGTGGGGCTATCGCGAAGATCGTCGTTTTGAGATGACGCCCGGTTTTTTGCCAGATACCGGTGCCGATGGCTGGCAGGTCAGTACGCCCAATATTCTGGCTTTGGCAGTGCATCGTGCCGCAATCGCTATTACGGCCGAAGCCGGTATAGTGGCATTACGTCAAAAAAGTGAACACCTGACTGGTTTTCTGGAATACATACTGACACCCTTCGATAAAATTCAGATTCTAACTCCCGACGACCCGAACCAGCGAGGATGCCAGTTGTCGCTGTTAGTGCGTAAAAATGGCAAAGCGCTGTTCAACTACTTGACTCAACAAGGCATTATTGGCGACTGGCGCGAACCCGATTGCATCCGTCTGGCTCCAACACCGCTCTACAATACGTTCGAAGAGATTTGGCAGGTTGGTGAGGTTTTAAAGAGATTCTACGCTTCCTGATTGAACGTAATGTTGCGTTTCAGACCGTCTAATTTGGTTCGTTTTACGGCCGAGCGCCGGAATACTTCCCGAAACACCTCTTCGGTAATTTCTTCCCAATCGGTTTTTGTGAACGTAGCTAAATCGGGATGCAGATCGAAGGCAGGAGTCTGGTGCGGGCGGGCAAACCGGTTCCAGGGACAGACATCCTGGCAGATGTCGCAGCCAAATATCCAGTTCTTGAATTTGCCCCGAACGTCTTCTGGAATAGCTTCCTTTAGTTCTATCGTAAAATACGAAATACACTTGCTGCCATCGACCACATAGGGCCCAACAATGGCGTCGGTGGGGCAGGCATCGATACAGCGAGTGCAGGTGCCACAATAGTCAGTAATAGGGCCGTCGGGTTCGAGTTCCAGATCGAGAATAAGCTCACCAATAAAGAAAAATGAACCGATCTCGCGATTGATCAGATTCGTATGTTTTCCTATCCATCCCAGTCCTGCCCGTTTAGCCCAGGCTTTATCCATAACCGGAGCTGAATCTACAAACGCGCGGCCACCAACTTCGCCAATTTCTTTGTGAATAAAGGCCAGCAGATCTTTCAGTTTGTCTTTTATAACAAAGTGATAATCTGTGCCATACGCATATTTAGAGAGTTTGTAGTCGTCGCTGGCTTCCGGTAGCGTTTGTTCGGGATAATAGTTAAGCAGTACCGTAATGACGGACTTCGCATCGTCGACCAGCAAACGCGGATCGAGCCGTTTGTCGAAGTGGTTAGCCATGTAATTCATCTGGCCGTGCATACCATTCTTTAGCCAGATTTCCAGCCGTGAAGCCTCATCTTCCAGAAAATCAGCCTTTGCTATACCACAAAAATCGAAGCCCAATTCACGGGCTTTTGCTTTGATAAGGTTGGCGTATCGACCAGCCACTGTATGCATACAATCAGGATTTTGTCAATTGTCATCAGATCGTTGTTGCAAACTGCATCCACCAACGACGAATGACCAATGATAAATGACTGAATCAATTTTATATAAGAACGTTTACCACATCTTTTTAAATCCAGTTAATCGGTTAAATCCCAAAAATCCTGGCTCGGATAATGTCAAGTTGGCAGGAAATGCGGTTTTGGCCGGTCTTTTGCCCATCTTTGCATATGAATTTCTGGAAGCGAAATAGAAGCTCATCAATGGAAAATAAAGACATTTTGGACGATCAATCGTCTGCGAATACGCAACAACCTGACAACCTGGCAAGTGAAGAGACTGTAACGGTCAATGGTGGAGAACCAGAAGAAACTCCCGAAACGGCTTCGGCAGAAGGGTTTGTCGCTGAAACCGACCGGATAGGTAGCGAACTTGCTGAACTTAAAGATAAATACCTCCGTTTGTACGCTGACTTCGAGAACTTTCGTCGGCGCACAGCCAAGGAAAAACTAGAGTTGATTGGCAATGCCAATGAAGGACTGCTTCAGGCGTTGATTCCGGTTGTCGACGATTTTGAACGGGCCATGCAATCGATGGAAACTGCCGAAGACGTTGCTGCGGTGAAAGAAGGCGTGTCGCTGATTTATAACAAGTTGTTCAAGACACTGGAAAATAAAGGACTCAAACCGATGACGTCGAAAGGCGAACCTTTCAACGCTGATTTGCACGAGTCTGTGACGCAATTTCCTGCGCCCAGCGACGACCTGAAAGGCAAAGTTATTGACGAAATCGAGAAAGGATACTATCTGAATGACAAGGTCATTCGGTTTGCAAAAGTGATTGTTGGAAGCTAAAATAGTAAAGAGTGTAGAGTGAAAAGTGAAGAATAAAGAAACATGCACTTGTCCTTATTCTTCACTTTTCACTCTACACTCTTCGCTAAACAGATATGGCAACGAAGCGCGACTATTATGAAATATTGGGCGTTGACAAAAACGCTACACCGGAGGAATTAAAGAAGGCCTATCGAAAGATGGCTATCAAATATCACCCCGACAAAAACCCTGACGATCCTACTGCTGAAGAAAAGTTTAAGGAGGCTGCCGAAGCCTACGACGTTCTGAACGACCCGCAAAAGAAAGCTCGTTACGATCAGTTTGGGCATGCGGGTGTAGGTGGTGCTGCCGGAGGGTATGGCGCTGGCGGGCCAACCATGGAGGATATTTTTAGCCAGTTTGGCGATGTCTTTGGCGATGATTCTCCATTTGGGAGCTTTTTCCGTGGAGCAGGTGGCGGTGGTCAGCGGCAGCGCGTGCGTCGGGGTTCCGATCTGCGCATTAAACTGAAGCTAAACCTACAGGAAGTTGCCAATGGTGTTGAGAAAAAAATAAAAGTTAAGCGCCACGTTACCTGTAACACCTGTGGTGGCAATGGGTCTAAAAACGGTACGGCCGTTCAGACCTGTACGACCTGCAATGGAACCGGCCAAACCCGCAAAGTCGTCAATACAATGCTTGGACAGATGGTTTCGACCAGTACCTGCCCAACCTGTAATGGCGAAGGTAAAATTGTTACCGATCGCTGCGACGCTTGCTTTGGCGAAGGTCGTGTTTTGCAGGAAGATGTGATTCCTATCAAGATTCCGGCTGGTGTTGCCGAAGGTATTCAACTATCGGTGGGTGGCAAAGGCAATGTGCCCCCACGCGGAGGTGTTGCTGGCGATTTGTTAATTGTTATTGAGGAAGAGGAAGATGCCGATCTGAAACGCGATGGTAATAACGTGGTCTTTGATCTGTATGTGAGCTTCATCGATGCAGCTATTGGGACCAATGTTGAAGTTCCAACCATTGACGGGAAAGCCCGAATCACGCTCGATGCCGGTACGCAGAGCGGTAAGATTCTACGCCTGAAAGGTAAAGGCATTAAGGAACTGAATGGTTATGGCCGGGGCGACCAACTTGTACACATTAACGTCTGGACACCGAAAGTGCTATCGGCCGAAGAGCGGTCACTACTTGAAAAGCTACGTACTTCGCCGAATTTCCAGCCAAAGCCAAACAAAAACGAGAAAGGCTTCTTCGATAAGATGAAGGACTTTTTCCACGGTTAAGTACTGAGCAAAAGCGGTTACTAACCCGATACATAATAAATGCACAAATCAGCCCCGAAAGGGGCTTTTTTGTTGTGAATTCCTTATTTACAGGGCTGTACATGAAAGAATGGGTAGGGTAAGACCACCAGTCTATCAATTGCATCTGGAAGAAAAATCCAGCCTGCGTTATTTCAGAAAAGAAACAATATGCTAACCTTCCAGTATAGGCAGATAAAGCCTAACTGGTTCCGATTAGGTTAGCTTAGCGAACAAATCGTTTAGCCCTTCGCTCATGGAAGGATGAGTGTAGATCGTATCGCGCAATACGGTGTAATCGAATCCGGCACGCATGGCCAATTGAACCAGATTGATCAATTCGCTGGAGTTGGCACACAATAGCGTACATCCCAAAATCTGATTGGTATCCGCATCGACAATGGCTTTTAACAAACCCTCCGTTTCTTTTAAGACGTGAGCCCGCGTGATCGATGCGGCTGGTAAGGTAGCTACTTTGATACGATAGCCCTGCGCCAGTGCTTCGTGTTCGCGCAAACCCACATGGGAGAAAGGTGGACTGGTAAATAAGCTAAAGGCTACCTGGCTGCGATCTGTCAGCGTATGCGGCTTAAAGTTGAAGAACTGGCTCCGAATAATTCTGAAGTCGTCCAGGGAGATGTAGGTAAACTGAGGCCCTCCGTTCACATCGCCAATTGCCCAGATGTGCGGAATATTGGTCTGAAGATGGTCATTAACTTTTATATACCCTCTGGCGTCCTGTTCGACACCTGCTGCCGAAAGATTTAAGCCTTCGGTATAAGGTTGTCTGCCAGTGGCCACCAGAATGGCAGCAGCCGAAATTTCCTGCCGATTTTGTTCCTGTCCATGGTAAACAACCGTATCGTAACGGTCGTCGCCGGGGATAATTTCGTCGACCGTTACGGCTTGTTCAATTCGAATACCTTTACTTAAAAGAATGATCTGGACCGCATCGGCCATATCCCGATCTTCTTTTGGTAAGAAATGAATCGATCGATCCAGAATCGTGACCCTGGAACCATATTGGGCATACATACTGGCAAATTCCAGAGCAATGTAACCTCCGCCGATAATGACCAGCTCATCAGGGAGTTGCTTCTGTTGCATAAGGGTAGTACTGGTAAACACGCGCTGGCTATGCTGAAGACCCGGAATTGATGGAATAAGGGGTTTAGCACCGGTGTTGATAAAAATTCGCCCGGCTTCAATCAGAACTTCTTCTCCTGTATCCGTAAGCCGAACAGAAACCTGATGAGGAGACACGAAAGCGGCTTTGCCGGTAATTACTGTAGCATTGGGCGACTGGTCGACCATGTTGAAATTACGTTGCCGCAGAGTACCGATAAGTTGATCTTTTTCGCTGATGGCTTCTGCATATGGCTTACCCAGTTCGGCATCATGTATTAAGAATTTGGTTGGTATACAGGCAATGTTTATGCAGGTGCCTCCATACATGAATGGCGACTGTTCAACTAATGCCACGGTCCATCCCTGATTGGCCAGGTAAGCAGCCAGCGTCTTACCCCCTTTCCCAAAGCCAATGATCAGGGCATCATAAGCGCTATGAATTGATTTCATCATGTAAAACAGTAAAATTAACTACCTGCCAGCATGCCATTTGCGACTTGCTGCTGTTGGTAAAACGCTTGAGTAGATGGTAATAAAAATAAGGTGTTAGTCCATCGACTGACTGACACACGGGCAAATTACCGAAATAGTGTAGCAATCTCTAACCACTTTGCCTCAAATGGCTACCGATAATTGTTTCGTAGCGAGCTAATAAACTTTTTCCGGTAAGGCAGACCGATTATAGCCACTCAAAAGGCGCATTCTTTTTTTGATAAAATACCCGGCTTCCTGTTAGGCCTTTTCCTGTAACCAATATCAGGACGATGTGCCGACTGTTCTTTTGGGGTGGCATCTTGATTTGTGGACTGGTGCGTTCGCTTTTATCCGGAAAACACTAGTGTCCTATCGGATACAGAATTAGCCCTGTCCCTTTTCTTGTAAATTTGTTTAATTAGATTTGTGGTAACTACAATTGTAAAAAACAGTGGTTGTAGTTCTTGGAGGGCTCTTCGTTTTCTGGACGATTAGTTCGGTAATACATAGATCGAATACTTGTAGAAGAGCTACTAATGCAAGACATCAGGCATATTGGCTGGAATCTGTGGGGGAGTATCTGTTGGAAGGAAACTAGTAAAAAGAACCAGATTGTAACGTCTATACACAATACGACAACCGGGCTAAAAAAAGGCCTTCGGTCCATACCAATTGACCGGACTGTATGCGCTGTGCTATTCCTGTGTCTGTGCTTTTCCTATACGCGGGCGGGCTCACAGCCGATAGCCAAACAGGGAGTATTGGATTTAAGACAGGTGAATTTTTCGCGGCAGGATGCTGAATTGCGTGGCGAATGGAAATGGTACTGGAATCAATTACGCATTCCGGGCAATCCGGAGTCGCCTTTTGCGTATACTACATT
This sequence comes from Spirosoma sp. SC4-14, assembly GCF_037201965.1. Lineage (NCBI taxonomy): Bacteria > Pseudomonadati > Bacteroidota > Cytophagia > Cytophagales > Cytophagaceae > Spirosoma > Spirosoma sp. SC4-14. Next base: position 3,180,062 of record NZ_CP147518.1, read on the forward strand.
TCCGCAGTTATGGACGGCCAGTGACTGGGGAAAAAAACGCCTGGGCAGTCAGGGGTTTGCTACGTATTCGCTTACCGTTCTATTGCCACAACGATCGGTACCGCTTATGCTGGAAGTGCCTGATCAGTATACAGCCTACCGATTATTTGTGAACGGTGAGATGGTGGCGCACGACGGCAATCCTGCCAGTACAGCCGATTCAACGACCGCCCATTGGTCAACACAACTGATCCAATTACCTGCCAGCAGCGATACACTCCAATTACTTTTGCAGATTGCCAATTTTCAGCACGCTAAAGGAGGTTCTGCGAAAGCCTTACGAATTGGTGAAGCCAGCCGGTTGCAAACCCGTCTGGAAGTGGCCCGTGCTTTGGATTTATTCCTGACAGGCTGCGTGTTCATGGCCGGGCTGTTTTTTATTGGTTTGTTTGGATTCAGCCAAACCGACCGGCCAATGCTGTATTTCGGTCTGTTTTGTTTAGTGTATAGTTATCGGATTATCGGAACCGACCTCTATGTGTTGCATACATTGATGCCTACTATTCCGTGGGCCTTGAGTCTCCGACTCGAATATGCTTCCTTATATCTGGCCGTAGCCTTGTTTGTTGTTTATACACAATCGCTGTATCCGAACGATACCGACCGACGGATCACCATTCCTATGGCCTGGATATGTCTGGCTTTTGTCAGTACGGTTCTAATCTTACCACCCCTGCTGTTTACACAGTTGATGGACCCATTTCTGGTGCTAATGGTGCTCTATATTGGCTATGCATTTTTTGTGTATTCGCTTGCCGCCCGGCGAAAACGACCCGGTGCCCAGTACTCATTACTGAGCACAGCCTTGTTGATGGTCGTTTTCAGCTTAATTCTGGGGCAGTATTTTGGCGTGGAGATACCCGATAAATTTATCCTGTTTGTTGGCTATGTCGGGTTCTTTTATCTGCAATCGCTGGTATTATCGTTCCGGTTTGCTCATGCACTGAATGAAGCCCGATTGACCGAAAAACAATTTCTGGCTAATATGAGCCACGAAATTCGAACTCCACTGAATGCAATTCTTGGGTTTTCCAGTTTGCTTGAAACAACGGCACTAACAGCAGAACAAAAAGAATTTAACCGGGATATAGGCACTGCCGGAAAAAACCTGCTAACGATTGTAAACGATATCCTCGACATTGCCAAAATCGAGTCGGGCATGCTTCCCCTGGAAACGATTCCGTTTAGTATTCCATCGCTGGTCGATTCAATCAAGACGATGCTTCTGCCGACGGCCAGCGACAAAAAGCTGGATCTTAGAACGGAAATAGCATCAACGATTCCGCCTGTTTTGCTGGGCGATCCAACCCGATTAACCCAGATATTACTGAATTTGCTCAGCAATGCAATCAAGTTTACCAAAGAAGGAAGTGTGCAGCTACGGATCGAGAACAGCCCGGAAGCTAATAACTCGGTACGGGTGCGTTTCATTGTCGAGGACACCGGCATTGGGATTGATAGCGATGTATTACCGCATATTTTTGAGCGTTTTCGGCAGGCCAACGATTCCACTACCCGTCAATATGGTGGTACCGGATTAGGACTGAGCATTGTTCGGTCGCTGGCGCAAATGCAGGGTGGCTGGGTAACGGTAACCAGTACGCCCGGAAAAGGCTCCTGCTTTACGGTCGAAATTCCGTATCGGATTGCGCAGGATGCTGTTGGTCAGCCAATAGGACAGCCATCTTCTTCGTGGGGGTTGGCTGAACATGAACTGCGAATATTGGTTGTTGAAGATAATCGGATGAATCAGAAGCTGATGCTGGGCGTATTGAAGCGGTTAGGCTATACGGCTCAAATTGCCGAAAATGGGCAGCAGGCCATCGACAAACTGATGCGGGAATCCTTTGATCTGGTATTAATGGATATTCAGATGCCCGTGATGGATGGTTATACGGCCACTCGCCATATACGAACTGTTCTTCAAATGCCAATTCCAATTATTGCCATGACAGCTCATGCGCTGGCTAGCGAACGGGAACAATGCCTTCGGGCAGGTATGAATGATTTCCTGTCGAAACCGTTTCTGCCTGACGATTTGCAACGATTGATCCAGAAATACGTTCCAGCTACGGTAAAGCCTGATAAACCCGTTGAGTCAGAACCCGCACCGTCCACACCTGCCAATCATTTTTCGGTTAACCCACTCCTGGAGTCTGTTGGCAACGATAAAGAACTGGCGCTGGAACTGCTGAACGTCTTTCTCGCCCAAACCCCAGATCAACTGGCTACCATACGAAGAGCACTGGTCGAAAATGATACGGAAACGATCGGGAAAATCGTGCACACGCAGAAGGCTGCCATTCAGATGCTTGGCTTGCAGGACATTTCGTTACAGATAAGCGAGCTGGAAGCCCACCTGGTTGTTGCGCAGCCCTTACCGAAACTTATACCGCTTGTCAGAAAGTATATGCAAAGTCTGAAAGCTGCAATGCCCATCATTCAGGCCGAAGTCGAGAGCATGACCAGACGGCCTCCCGTTTAGTAGTCCGGAATCATATCGACCATTGGTGCGTGTGTTGTTCGAGGTCGTCTTTTTTCGGTTCATCCCGTTGAAATGCTAGTTCAAACGGTTTACAAATGCAAAGTGCATTCTCGTTGCTCAATTTTGGGCTGTAAACAACAAGAAAAGCATAATAATAGGATGAACAATTTACTGCCTCTACTAGCGCTGCTGATTGTGCCCCTGGGTGTATCGGCACAAACCAAAACCTTGCAGCGTAAACCGGTGGTTTCGCAGGTTCGCAAAACTACTCAGCCAGTTCAAAGTACAACGACCCCAAAAGCAGGTAGCGTTTCCAGGGGGGCTGCACTTGCTGCCCCAACTACCGGTTCGGCTCAACAGGCTTCTGCAATGCCGGTTCAGCAATCGCCTGCGGTAACTCCGGCTCCAAAGCCTGTCACTGTTGTAGCCACCCCTCAACCTGCCCGGCCAGTGGCAATCTATCGCCAGTCAGAAAGCCGCTTTCGAATTGGGTTTCGGGTAGGAGGTAATTTCTCGACCATCGGAGGAGTCGATGCGTCGGCTATGGGTGAGGGTCTTACCCTGAAGCGCGTTGCTGGCTTCCACGGTGGTGTTGTCATGAATATTGGTGGACCATCATTTTCGGTTCAGCCCGAGCTTTTATACACACAATACGGAATTCGTATGGCATTCGGGGCCGACTATTTGCAGCTTAAATACAATCTGGTTGAAGTACCGGTACTGCTAAAAGCTTCTTTTGGACAACCTGAACTTCGGTTTTTTATTAATGCCGGGCCAGTAGGAGCCTACACCTTGAGCGGTTCTATTTCGGTTCGGGAAAGCGGTCAGTCGCAATCGCAGGTGATCGATATGACGGGCCAGGGCCGGTTTTCGTACGGAGCTGCGGGTGGAGCCGGTGTGGCAATGAAAATGGGAACGGGAACAATTCTGGTCGAAGGCCGCTATTCGTATTTGTTCTCAAGTAATGACGACGGAACCAGCCTGACGCCCCAGAATGCAATGCTTTCGGTAGGGTATCTGATTCCTTTATCGGGTCATTAGTATACAAACCCCTGTTTTTGTAAATACTATCCTTCATGTTAGTTTTGCCAAAACGAGGTATGTTTTAGAACAAACCTGTTTTTTAATGTAGATAGTGACAGAAAGTCCGGTTCGTGTTGAGGCCGGACTTTTTCTTTGAGGTTTAAGTATCGATGTAAAGGTCCTCGCTGGTTTTAAGAAACGTTTGAAAAGTTGATAAGTAGCCTAACGCCCGACTTTGTTTGAGGTCGGGTATTTTTGTTAACTGTTGATATAGTACATGATGCCAGAATCTGGACGCACATTCAGGAGTCAGTATCGCTATCGAAGAAATTCGGGACGAAGCGCCTTTCGTTAGCAACACAACAGGGAAGATCTGCGTAATTTGAAGTACGGTATCTGTTTATTCGGTTAAAACACTGAATCTATAGTGAAGAACATCTATCTTTTTTTGGTTTTTTTAGGCTTATCGACATCTGCATGGGCTCAGGAGGTTGTATTCGATACAAACTATTATGCTCCTCCGCCTGTGCGTCGGCGCGTTCTGACGGCCGACCCCGAAGATCGTAGGGCTAAAGGCCACATAGGGCGGACAAGTGGTGATCGGAAGGCCGATTATCTGGAACTCCATCGGTTAAAAGAAACGCAAACCTGGTATCTAAGCAGTGAGGGAGGATTTCGGACCGATTTGAGCACACTAACCAATTCATTTGATGGCCTGGTCCGTAGTACTAATCAGACTAAATTTGCCTGGAGTATCCTTACGGGCTATACTTTTCATAATGCCTGGGCTATTGAAACGGGCTATACGCATGCGCCGGTTCACCTGAATATTACGATTACAAACGACCCGAGCCCGTTTGTGTTCAACTACCAGAATAGCGGCTTTGGTATTCCGGTGCGTTTGAAACGCCGAATCGGTTTAGGAAAGAATGCCGCTAATGGAACAGGATTCTGGCTTACGGCAGGTGCCTGGCTCATACCCAATGGCGATGGGCAGACCGAAGAGCTGAAGTTTTCGGGATATAGTACTTATGCCCATAGCCATCGAATCGATACGCTTCATCTCAATGTGATTACCGGGACCGAGAAGCGAATATCGGGCGCTGCTGAATTGGGCGTCGACTATGCCACCCGCTTATCGTCGACCCTTGAACTGGGGTTTTATGTTCGTAAATATTGGGGACTTGGCAATGCACTTCGTTCCGATCTGACATATACCGTCAATACAACATCACAGCAACAATCGGCTATTACGGCGAACGGAACCGGATGGGGCTTTGGCATTTCACTGCGGTATATTTATGGGAAGCAATATGAGGTAAAAAGCCCCTAAAAATTTATTTATCAGGTAGTTATTTTTTAGAGTGTCGCTCTTGGGTAGGTTTGTCATTTGAAAGGAGGCCGCTTATGTTATTTTTGTTATCTGGCTCTTCTACTCTATATGCACCAAACGCTACTGCTTTGTTTAGGTCTGATGCTGGCTGTATCGCTCTTTGTGATGCTAGGGCAGCGTTTACGGATTTCGGCTCCCATTTTTTTAGTACTGAGCGGACTTGCCGTTAGTTTGGTTCCGGGCATTCCCCAAATAGCTATCGACCCGGAACTTATTTTTCTCATTTTTCTGCCCCCCCTGCTTTATGAAGCAGCCTGGTTTACATCCTGGAAGGAGTTCTGGCGCTGGCGACGGATCATTATTGTGCTGGCTTTTGGGCTGGTTATTGTAACGGCTTCGGCGGTTGCCTACATGTCGAGTGCATTTATTCCTGGGTTCACACTTGCGCTGGGTTATCTGCTGGGGGGCATCATTTCGCCCCCCGATGCCGTGGCGGCCACATCGGTGCTGAAAGGAATAAACGTATCCAAGCGATCCATTAGCATTCTGGAAGGGGAGAGTCTTGTTAATGATGCATCCAGTCTGGTTGTGTTTCGGTTTGCCCTGGCGGCTGTTTTGTCGGGTTCGTTTGTCTGGCAAACGGCAGCGGTCGACTTCATGCTGGTCACCTTCCTGGGAATTCTGGTCGGATTAGCCATTGCGGGTGTTTTTTATGTGATTCATCGCTATCTGTTCACAACAACCCGTGTCAGTATACTGCTGACATTTATGGCTCCTTATTTCATGTATCTGACGGCCGAGGAATTTCATGTTTCCGGAGTTATGGCCGTGGTGAGTGGAGGTCTTTTTCTGTCCAATCATAGCCATAAAATTCTGAACCACAGCGCCCGTATTCAGGGAACAGGAATGTGGGCCACGGTTGTGTTTGCGCTCAACGGGCTGGTATTTATTCTGATTGGGCTTGAATTGCCAGTTATTATCAGTGCGCTGGGTAATTATTCAAAAATGGATGCTGTTCTGTATGCGCTAATGATTACGTCGGTGGTTATTGTTACCCGTATGGCAGTTGTTCTGTTTTCATCTGTGTTTACAACGGTGATTGGCCGCTGGATTACGGTTGCCGATCGAAATCCAGGCTGGCGGGGACCCGTTATTGTGGGCTGGGCTGGTATGAGAGGGGTGGTATCGCTGGCATCGGCCTTGTCGATTCCATTGACATTGAACAACGGTCAGGCGTTTCCGCACCGGAATCTGATTCTGTTCATCACGTTTGTTGTGATTCTGGTTACGCTTGTTTTTCAGGGGCTAACCTTACCGTTTGTTATCCGAAAAATCAACTATAAAGACCCTGATAACCGACCCTCTGAAGAAGAACAGGAATCGGCCATTCGACTGAAATTACTGAAAGTTGCGCTTCATGAATTAGAAGAACGGTATGCCAGTGCTACCGAAACTAACGACCTGGTTCGTAATCTGAAGGACCGAATCAAAAGCGATGTTCGCCTGACAAAACATCATCTGGATTCGTTGGAATGCGATGGTAAGAAAATTGCCGAGTATAACCAGATTATGAATGAGATCATCGGTGTTAAACGGCGGGAACTACACCGGTTACGCAATCGCGAAGAGTTTGATGATGAGATCATTCGGAAGGAAGAAGCCCGAATTGATCTGGAGGAAGAAAAAATGAACCATCCCATTCATTAGAGGCATTGGCCGTTGCTGATTGCCTAAAAGAGAAAGACTCGATCGGTAAACCGATCGAGTCTTTCTCTTTTAGGATGGAATCCGTTAACCAAACGAATTGATGTGTTTCTGGAAGATAGCCTCATACTTGTTGGCCGCAGCCGTTTGTTTGGCATCCTTACAGGCTTCAATAATCGTTTGCAGAATATACAGGTCCGAATCAGGACTTCCGAACCGATTTCCCGTTTTGTCGTAGGTGAGGTTCTGATCGGCGCGGGTTGCCATCGTATCAGCTATCTGGAGGGCTTTTTTGTCATCACCAACCGTAAACAGGAACCGCACGTAATTCGACGAAATCTGGTCGTAAGGAATACTCTTGTCGGGAATCACCTTCAGCGAAAAGTCGAGTACCTGACGCGCTTTATCAATGTTGCCTTCGCGGATTAGCTGATCGGCCAACCGGAAGAACGCTATTCGGGCCGAGATAACTGGGGGACCTTTATAGGTTTCGTCGTAGTACACATCCGGATTGTCGAACTCACGCCAGAACGTCTTTTTCAGCATGTTGTTATACATGATGTCCGAATTGACATACCCATCTGTAGCGCCCGGAACCGCCACCGGCATCAGCCGGTAAGCATAGCCTTCCAACTGCATATAGTTCTTCAGACTCAGGTAGTTGTCGCTGGCCAGTGTGCTCGAAAAATAGATAGGACGCTTCCAGTTATTGGTCGCAATAATATCGAGCATGATCAGATCAGGCTTATACAGGTCTTTTTTTCCGATTGTCCACTGTAACGTATCTTTCAACATGGGCCGTAGCAGGGGTGGAACAAAGTTCGCTTTATCGATAGCGGCCTTGTCGATCGGCAGGAACAGAATAGAAGACGGCAGCACGTTGGTCATATCGCCACTGGTCAGTGGTACCTGAATGGCCGGATTGTTGGTTCGGATCAGGTTGATATACTGCTTCAGATCGATACCATCTTTCACGCCCGGTACTTCATAGAACGGCACAATATCATTTTTGCCCTTGTTGAAATTATCGAATTCCAGCGAAATCGGTAAGGCATCTGATTCATAGGTCTTGCGCTTCATTTGCTGGATGTACCACTCCGTTCCGAGCAGACTCAGGTTACAAACGCGCACATCGCGACGGAATCCTTCAACTTCCTGAACATACCAGAGCGGGAAAGTATCATTATCGCCACCCGTAAACAGAACGGCATTCGGCGCACAGGAATTCAGCAGATTTTTGGCAAAGTCGACCGATTGGTAGCGGTGATTTCGATTGTGGTTATCCCAGCTTTTGGCGCCCATCATCACCGGTACCAGCAGGCACAAACCAACCACCAGACCATTGCGGAGCTTGTCTGCTTTCAGATAGGCTTGCAACCCTTCGGCAATGGACATGACCCCCAGCCCCATCCAGATGGCGAAGAAATAGAACGACCCAACGTAGATGTAGTCGCGCTCGCGCGGTTCGGATGGTGGCGAGTTAAGGAAAACCTGAAGGGCAATACCTGTGAAGAGGAAGAGCAGACCAACAATCAGCAGATCGCGACGACGACGGAAATACTGGAATGCGATCCCAAACAGACCCAGCATGAAAGGCAGCATGTAGAAATTATCGCGGGCTTTGTTATGAACCAGCAAATCGGGAGCGTTCTGATTGGTCGACCAGGGCAATAGATAACCTGCGCCTTCTTCGTCGCTTTCACGCCCGGCAAAGTTCCACATCAGATAGCGCCACCACATATGCCCCAACTGATAGCTGAACAAAAACTTGATATTATCGCCCATTGTTGGCTTCTGCCCTTCGGCCAGCCCCAGCATCTGACGGTATAGTTGTGGGTGATTCTGCTGGCTGCTATACACCCTTGGAAACAGCATTTCGTCGCCAGGAGCGTATACATATTCGGGCTGATAATCGAAAATAACGTATTTGTTGCCTTCTTTTTTCCAGATCGGCGCGCCCTGTTTCTGATCGATGGGTCGTGATGTGAATACCGGACCATACAGCAGCGACCGGCTGCCATATTGTTCGCGTTTTAGATACGACAGGAAGTTCAGCGCATCACTTGGATTGTTTTCGTTAATTGGCGGGTTAAAATCGGCCCGTACCAGCACCTGCATATACGATGCATAACCGATCAGAACAAAAGCCAGTGCCAGCAGCGATGTGTTGAGGACAGGACGCTTTTGCCGAACCGACCAGATAATTCCGTACGTAACGGCCCCTAGAAACACGATGACGAAGAATATCATGCCCGAGTTAAACGGCAACCCAAAGGAGTTGACAAACAGCCGCTCGAAGAAGAAAGCCATGCTGGGCAGGCCAGGGATGATACCGGAGTTAATAATACCCAGAATGGCCATGCCGATTGCAAAAGCCGTTGCACCACCCCAGAAGGTTGGTTTGGGGTATTTTTTGAAGTAATAAATCAGGGCAAGGGCGGGTAGCGTAACCAGGTTCAGCAAGTGAACACCGATCGACAGACCCGTAAGGTAGGCAATGAGGATCAGCCAGCGATTGGCCGCGGCTTCATCGTCGATACGTTCCCATTTGAAGGCTGCCCATACGACAATGGCCGTAAAGAACGACGACATTCCATATACCTCAGCTTCAACCGCCGAAAACCAGAATGTATCGGAAAACGTGTAGGCCAGAGCACCTACCGCACTGGAGCCAAGAATCAGCAGTGTATCGGCGGTTGTGTATTCATTTTCGGGTTTGCCCAGTACTTTTTGTGCCAGCATGGTGATAGTCCAGAACAGAAACACAATGGTAAAGGCACTGGCCAGTACGGATGCCATGTTGATCCAGTAGGCTACAGATGTCAGATTGCCGAACGACATCATGGAAAAAATTCGTCCCAGGAGCAGGAAGAAAGGGGCACCAGGAGGGTGCGGTACCTGAAGTTTAAACGAACACGCAATGAATTCGCCACAGTCCCAGAAACTGGCCGTTCGTTCGACGGTCATCGCATAGGTAATCAGCGCGACGACGAAAGTTAGCCAGCCCGTGAGCGTGTTCAGGCGTTTGAATGATTGCATACAAATGGAGATTAACGAACTGCTTTTGTGTAAGTAGCAGCCAAAAATACGTAAAAAGTAGCCTGGGGAGTCTGGATAGGCTGTTAAAGTTTGTTAAGGTTACAATTGTTTTGCTATGATTCCGAGTCGTTTTTATAGCACTAGTCATAAAACGATGACGTATCTACTTCTATCATTTCGGCATCGGCTATAAACAATTCCTGCGTTTCGTTATGCTTCAGGATAATCCCAAATGATAGTGGAAATGAGTCGCTCTTTTTAGCAACTAAATCTGCCCGGTAATCACCAACTTTTTCCTCTCTGACTACCTGATACCCCTTGGCCCGATAATCATCCATCAACTGGTCAATGGCTATATCATGCAGGTAGTTTTGCAAGTACTGTTGTTTAATTTCCATTTCTGGCCAGATTTAGTCGGATTGTATCTGTTGTGAAGTTACCACATTCAGCGTAAAGGACGTGCTCTTCGGTTTCTAAAACCTCCAGCAAAGTATTGATGATGCCGCCCGGTAACCCCGAAAAATCGAGAACTGCCAAGTCATTGACTAACAGGTCGAAACTACCGGCTATGCGCATTTTAACCTGACTATCATCGTCAAATAATAGTCCTTTCAACGTATCCCAAACTGGCTTACTCAAATTGTCGGCATCAATGCCAATATCCCGCCGAAAGAAATGATAAACTAGCCCATATAGATCCGTTGAAAGGGGGGAATGTTGCGGGCAGCTAGCCTGAAAAGCGGTGACCAGTCGCTTCTGATAGCTCAACTTTTTTGTACTCTTATAGGCTTTAGGTTTGGTGTTAACGACGAAGCAATACACAGATTTGATAATCTGTACTAAGATTTCTCTACACATACACCTCCCCCCGGGCGGCTTTCAGCGTATTTTGCATCAGCGAACAGATCGTCATTAAACCAACTCCACCCGGTACGGGCGTAATGAAGCTCGTTTTCGGCGCTACTTCCGCAAATTTGACGTCGCCTTTGAGCGAAAAGCCGCTTTTTTTACTGGCATCCGGTACCCGCTCCAGACCAACATCGATCACAACCGCTCCTTCTTTTACCATATCGGCGGTGATGAATTCAGGACGGCCCAGGGCTGCAACAAGAATGTCGGCAGAGCGGCAGATTTCGGCCAGATTCTGAGTCCGGCTATGGGTGAGCGTGACGGTACAGTTGCCCGGATAGGTGTTGCGCTGCATCAGAATCGACATCGGAAGGCCAACAATCTGGCTACGACCTACCACCACACAATGCTTACCCGATGTTTCGATGTTATAGCGTTTTATCATTTCGAGAACGCCTTGTGGCGTAGCCGAAATGTAGGCTGGTAGGCTTTTGGCCATGCGCCCAATATTGATTGGGTGGAAGCCATCCACATCTTTGGCCGGATTGATGGTTTCCATCACCCGGTCGGGGTTAATGTGATCGGGTAGCGGAAGTTGTACAATTAGCCCGTCCATGTCGGGGTTATCGTTGATTTCCCGAACCTTGGCAAGCAGTTCGTCTTCAGAAACCGACGGATCGAAGCGGAATAGGGTCGAGTGCATCCCCACTTCTTCGCAGTTTTTCATTTTGGAGGCTACATAGGTTTCTGAGGCTCCGTTGTTGCCAACCAGAATCGCAACCAGATGGGGAATTTTGCCGCCCTGCTCGCGTATTTGCGCGACTTCTGCCGCGATTTCCTGTTTGATTTGTGCCGAAAGGACTTTACCGTCAAGGAGTTGCATAAATATCGTTATAATCTTCGTACTTTCTTTGTTGACGTCGTGTCGGGAACAATTCTGAAAAAGACACAAAGCACACAAAGAAGCCACAAAAGTACACAAAGATTATCCGTACTGTTCCTGCCAGGCTTTTTTCATCTGTTTATAGTCAGGATCTTTGCTCACTTCCAGATACTTATCGTAAAAAATTTGGGCCGATTCTGCTTTAATCGGATCTTCGTCGCGCGGCAGTTGAGGTCGCCCGTGGGCGCCCGAACGACCTTTCTGGTCGGCAGGAACCGGACCGTCGTATTTCTTGCCGGTGCGGTGATTAGCATAGCGACGGGCGCGGGTATAGCCCATTTGCAGAAACTTACGGGCCATATCCATGCCCACGAAATCGCCCTGTTGTTTATAGGTCAGAAAGAGCTTAAAAATAAGTTCGGACGATTTGCGGGCCATTTCCGGGGTCTTGAATCGCCAGTGAGGCAGAATTTCGGATTTATAGGGCTGAACCAGCAAGACACCCATTTCGCCCTTGCCAACTCGGTAAAGTTCGGGATGGTCGCGCAGGTTCAGATTTCGATAGTCAAGGTCGTAGTTAAACGCTCGGTCGCTGGCTGGCATAGTACTCATAACATTGATTACTGCTTAACTCGAAAACTTGCCAAAAGGATTGCCCAAACGGCTGATCTGATGGCATTGCCCGGTGCTGATCAGGGCATACTGTGCCCCAAACTTCTCTTTCGTACCCGGTTTAACAGATAATAATCAGCTCCCTGGATAAGTGCTACTAGCAGTAAGCCAAACAAAATAGGGATACCTAAGCGACTGAATGCCTGTTGTAGTGCGGTCAGTGCTTCATTCTGCGCTGCAAACAGTATACTGCCGGTCAGAATAAGAGTTAGGGACAGGCCTAATCCATAGAAAAGAAAAAGTCGGGCTTCGCGACGGGCAAGGGACCGTTGCTGAATCTGACGGATCACATTGGGGGCAAACGAATGGCTTAACGAATGGGCTGGTTCATTCGACAGTTCGGTAAACAGTCGCTTATATAAGAGAAAATCTTCATCCGATTCATTCAATGATTCGGTTCTTTGCTTCGCCCGAACTTGTTTGTCGAGCCATTCCTGTAGCTGCGAGTCAGTACGTTTATCCATGTTTAGGTTGTTGTTTGTCGTGTTGTTCCAGCGCCTGTTTGAGTAGTCTCCGGGCCCGGAAGAGGTAGTTTTTTACAGTACCTTCGGGGAGAGAGGTGATCGTTCCAATTTCCTGATACGATAGCTCGTCCAGATGATAAAGCGTTACTATAGTTCGGTAATGAACGGGCAGTTTGGCAATCTGTGCGTGCAGAAAGGCGTGCCAGTCGACAGATGCCAACAACTCGTCGGGGCTGGTTAATTCGGTCAGCGCTTCTGCATCGGTCAACTGGTCGAGCGAATGATGGAGGGCCTCATGGCGGTTTTTTTTCAGGTAGTTGATACCGGTTCGGTAAGCGATGGTCGCAATCCAGGTCGATAATTTTGAGTCGAACTGAAAATCAGGCAAATGCTGATATACCTTGATGAATACTTCCTGACATACATCTTCGATGTCGGCGGGGTGATGAATGATTCGACTAATCATATGCAATACGAGCCGCTGATAACGCTCGACCAGCACCTGATAGGCCCGAACATTACCATCTACGATCTGGCGCACTAACAGTTGTTCATCATTCATTGGTCTGTTAGACAGTAGCCTTGCCTGAAATGTTGCAGTTTCTAAAAAAAAAGAACGAACTGCAACATTCCGGAGAGTAGAACTGTCTCATGGGCAAAAGCTATCATAATCCAATGGAACAACAGTATGGTTTACAGGGCGCTTATGTCATTCTGGCAATTGCCTTTGGTGTTTATCTAACTATGCGTCCGCTTACGACGTATCTGCTCCGTCGACGACTTATGGAGCTCGGGCAGTGGAATGAACAAACGCTTCGGCAACTGGAGTCGGAAAACCAATCGCCAGCCGAAAGCCTGAAGTGGGGATTAATTCTACTCTTTACGGGCATTGGTCTCATTGTCGTTTATTTTCTGCCGGTGCCGCCCGATTCGAGTCTGCCGTATGGAGTCATTATGGTGTCTGCCGCGCTCGGTTTCCTGCTTTATTATGCCATTATATCATCACGTCTTAACTCACATTAACCCCCTTTTCGATATGGCAATTACATCAGAAGTGACCGCATCTGAGCAGAAGCTCCGGGGCTTTTCAATGATTACGGCACCCTTTTTATTCATGCTCTCTACTTTTTTCTGGGAAAACGGCGAATACACCATAACTGGTGGCACCATTCTGGTCGTAGCTACGGTATTCTGGATACCAGCACTTACGGGATTGTTTGCCAGAATAAAGCACCTAATGCCAATATACGCAACGCTCGGGCTCCTGGTGGCTATTTTTGGCTGTATTAGTGGGAATAACTTTGGTATGCGGGGAATTTATGCCGATGTTTTTGGTATTTCCAGACAGGCTCTGCTGCAGCAGGCGGCCGCTCATCCGGTAAGTTTCAATATCACCATGTTTATGTCGGGACCATTGTTTCCGCTTAGCCTGCTAGTCCTGGGGATTGTTTTTCTGCGCAAAAAAGTAGTTCCCGTCTGGGTCGGCGTTCTACTCTGTCTGGGCGCAGTTGCGTTTCCGGTCAGTCGTATTTCACGTATTGAATCGGTGGCACACGTGGCCGATGTGCTACTGTTTATTCCGATCGCTTATTTGGGCTGGCAACTACTGACAAAATCGCATCAGGGGGCCAGCCATACCATTTTGGATTCGGGCTCATACTGAAAAAACGCCCGCGTTTGCCCGGCCCGGCTTAGGTGCAGATATTCCATCGAAAGCACCCGGCATTCAATCACCGCAAAGTTTTTACGACCTTCTTCACTTTCTTGTTCAGTTGGCAGGTTTTCGCCAAAATGCACTGGAAAACCCGGATAGGGGGTCGGTTGCTCAGTTCCCGGTTTCAACTCGGATAGATATAACTTTCGATTTCCGGTCCAGAGCGCACGCCATTGATCATCAGCTACATAGTCGTCGGTATGTAGCCGGGTTTCTACCATTAGCCGGAGCTGAAGCTGTTTTTTGTTATCCCAGAAAAGCAATGTAGCTGTTGGAAACGCTTCCAGTTGAATAACCTTTTCGGAGCGGGCATCTGTATGAAACCAGACATATTTACGGCCGGCATCGACCTGGCGTAGCACAACCATGCGGGCATCGGCCCCTTTGCTGGTGCAGGTGGCAACGGTCATAAACTTAAACGGGTCCTGTTCGCTTTCGGGTGCCGATGCGAGTTGCTGCCAGCTAGTGTGTTCAAGCTCAGCGAGTGATGGTACTTTTTTTTGAGTGGTTTTGGCACCGCTTGGTTGCTCAGAAATGGGCATAAATCAGGTCGATCAGCATATGAACGTTAACGGGCAGGAGACTTTTTTTGTTTGCGGTGTAAGTTTTTAACTAAACCGGCGACTAACAGGGTAAACAAAGGCAGTAATGGAACATGAGTTTATCCAGACAATTAATGCCCATGCCGGAATCGTACATAGCGTGTGTCGACTCTACAGCCGGGAACTGGAAGACCGCAAAGATTTATATCAGGAAATCGTATTGCAGCTCTGGCGGGGTTTTTCAACATTTCGGGGCGAGTCAAAAGCGTCTACCTGGATTTATCGAATAGCACTCAATACGGCCATTTCGTTGGTTCGACGCCGGTCGCGGCAAATTGTTTCGACTACTGCCGATGGAGAACTGCTAGCAACCAGTCAGCTGATTGATCCGCCACCAGACAATGAGCCCATGCAGCAGTTTTATGAGGCCTTGGAGCAATTGTCGCCAGTTGAAAAAGCAGTTATTTTTCTATATCTGGACGATAATTCGTACGAGCAGATTGCAACAGTTCTGGGAATATCGGTCTCGAATGTGGGCGTAAAACTCAACCGGATTAAAGCGAAATTGAAGAAAATCGTTGCTGAAGACAACCTATAAATCAAGAATGAAATGGATATCGACGAATTAAAAGCAACCTGGAAACGCCACGAACAAAAGCTGGATTCGACCGAGCGATTGAGCCATCAACTGTTGCAACTTGTATTACGAAATCGCTCGAATGGCACAATTGATAACATGATTCGGGAACTTCGCCTGGCCTTTTCCGTACTAACGGGCTTAGTGCTGTTCTTTAGCGCCGTTCTGGCCGGAAACCCGTTCGATTATACCCGGCCCATTCATTTTCTGCCTGCCGTATGCTATCTCATCATTGCCGTATCGGGACTTTATTTTTTGGTGAAACACCGTACTGATCTTCAGAAAACCCGACTATTGACTCACGACCTGTATCACGCACTAGCCGATCTGATTCTGTTTCGAGCCCAGCACACGAAACTAATGAAACGGGTCTGGATGTTGGCTATGCTGGCCGGATCGATGATTATGGTACCCGTAATTGCCCGTAAGTTTACGGATGGCTGGCAGAATACGCTGTTGGTTATTTTGTTTCCGATGGTGCTGACGGCTGTTTCGATCGGTCTGGCAACCTTGGCCGGTATGTTCACCGACCGTTACCTCACCGAACTGAAAGGGCAACTTCAGGAGCTCGAAGAATTGCGGTGATGGGCTCCTATACGGGCAATTTATGATAACCAGAAGGGCGATTTATTGGTTAAGTAAATAAATCATCAAGCTGTCTGCGGGCACTTTAAATCTCCGATGTGTTATCATAAGTCGCTGGCTATCAAAGCCGCAGAACTCGAAGCCCGCTATGAGGCTGTTCTTCCCGATACGGCTGATTTTCAGCCTGTTTATCATGCCAATGCATACCAGTTTCCGACCTGGCCTATTCTGACTCATCAGCAACCCAACCAGTTTCGGATGCTGCGCTGGGGGTTGATTCCTCGGTGGACCAAAAGCCAGGAAGATGCCAGTGAAATTCGCACCCGAACCATTAATGCCCGTGCCGAAACCATCTACGAAAAACCGTCATTTCGGGGGGCTGCTCAAACAGGCAAACGTTGCCTGATTCCGGTAACGGGCTTTTATGAATGGCACACCATCGGTAGCAAAAAATTCCCATTTTATATCAGCACTACCGATCAGAAAATTGCCTCGATTGCGGGTTTATGGGACGAGTGGCCCGATCCGGAAACCGGCGAACTGATTCAGACCTATACGCTGCTCACAACGGATGCCAATCCGTTACTGGCCGCCATTCATAACTCGAAAAAACGGATGCCATGTCTGCTGAGCAAAGACGACGAACAGGCATGGTTGCACGATGACCTGAACGAAACCGATGCTTTGGCGTTATTAACTAAACAGTATCCAGCCAGTCGGTTGCACAGCTATAGCATCGGCAAACGAATTACGTCGCGTACGGAACCTAGCGATGTTGCTGAAGTAATGGACCCGGCAACGTATCCGGAGCTTAAAAATCAGTCTGCACTATTTGCTTAAGTAAGCTCTTCCATTTGTTCACTACGTATACCGCTTATGTAGTAATATGGGAAAAATCTTATTTCTGGCCTTTGTTTTGCTTGATAATTGTCTTTTTCCGAGAAGCTTCCCCGAAGAAGTTTCTTCGCTCATCTTGTTTTATTGACCTGACTATGAAGAATCTAGTACAAACGTTATGGATAGGAACCGTACTATTAATCGCATCCGAATCGGTTCAGGCTCAGTTCCCCACTCTTCCGGGTAGTGGACAGAAACCGGCTCCTGCCATTCCTGGCACATCGAGTGACAACACTCCTCGCGGTAATGCCAAACTGACGGGTATAATTGTCGACTCAACCACAAAACAACCTGTTGAATTTGCCAGCATTGCCCTGATCGACACCAAAACCAATAAGCCCATTGATGGCACTGTTGCCGACGAAAAAGGACGATTTACGCTGAATAAACTGCCCGAAGGTAATTTTCGGCTTCTGATTTCATTTGTAGGCTATACGAATAAGACCATAGCCCGTATTAAACTTAACCGAAAAGGTGATACTGATCTGGGAACTATTGTTTTATCGCCCGATGTGCGAACGCTGAAAGAAGTTGAAGTGGTTGGGCAGGCGAGTCTGATCGAAGAAAAAGTCGATCGGCTGGTCTACAATGCCGACAAGGATATTACGGCCAAAGGGGGCGATGCTACCGAGGTGATGCGAAAAGTGCCATTACTAACGGTTGATCTGGATGGGAATATAAGTCTTCGTGGTAATAGCAACGTTCGGGTGCTGATCAACAACAAACCTTCGACCATTGTAGCCAGTAGCGTGGCGGATGCCCTCAAGCAGATTCCGGCCGATATGATCAAAACAGTGGAGGTAATTACCTCGCCTTCTGCCAAGTATGATGCCGAAGGGTCGGCTGGTATTATCAATATCATCACCAAGAAAACGACTATTCAGGGATTTACCCTAAACGTCGATGCCGGGGCTGGTAACCGGGGTAGCAATCTGGGGCTGAACGGTAATTTGCGGACCGGTAAAATGGGCTTCAGTTTGAGCGGATTTGGTCGGGCTAACTATAACGTAATCGGTAAATTTGCCAATACGCAGGAAACGTTCGGTAGCAGCGGCACCACCCGAACCGAACAATCAGCCGACACCCGTAACCACGGTATTTTTGGGCATTATACGCTTGGCTGGGATTATGACATCAGTAAAAACAGTGTCATTACAGCGAGCCTCCGCTACGGCACTCGTAACAATTTTCAGAATCAGGATAACTTCCTGACCAGAACAATAACACCCAGTGGGTATTTTCCGAGTCTAAGCATGCGTAACGTGGTGACGAAAGATTTGTCGGGTACGGTCGATGCCAATATCGATTATACACGTACCTACAAACCACAGCAGGAACTGACGGTATCGGCTCAGTATAGTCGCAATAACCGTAATAACGACTTCACCGCCGATATTTTAAGCAACGCCGATTTCTCAACTATTGCCGCCCGCCAGCAAAACCTGAACAATAGCTATAATCAGGAAACAACACTTCAGGGCGATTATCAGACCCCAATTGGTAAAAACCAATTGATCGAGTTTGGTGGTAAGGGAATTTTTCGGCAGGTAGAAAGTGCCTTTAGCTATAATTATGGCATAGGAACCGGCGAACTAACTACCGACCCGACTCGCACGGCCAACACGCTGAACTACGATCAGACCATTGGTGCTGGGTATGCATCCTATACGCTGACGACAAAAAAGAAATATACCGTCAAGGCTGGTGCCCGCTACGAATATACAACCATTCATGCCAACTACAGTCAGAATCAGCCGGGCGAACTGGGTGGAGCAGCCGGGCAGGATCTGGGCATTCCTAACTATGGGAATCTGGTGCCGAGCATCAATATTTCGAAGACGCTTAAAGGAGGAAAAACAATTAAACTGGCTTATAACCGTCGTTTACAACGGCCGGGTATCCAGTTTCTGAATCCGAATGTCAACACCTCGAACCCGACAAACATTACGCAGGGAAATCCGCTCTTATCGCCCGAACTGACCGATAACTTCGAATTCAGTACGAGTGCGTATGTAAAGAGTGTTTATCTGAACGTATCGCTGTTTGCCCGCCAGACCAACAATTCAATCACAAGCGTTCGGGATACCGCAACAACCAGCGTAGGGCGAGCCATCCGAACCACGTATCAGAACATCGGTAAAGAGTCGGCCTATGGCGTAAACGTATTTGGTAATGCAACCCTGTTCTCGAAATGGCAGATTGGCGGAGGGGTCGATGCGTATTATGCCTATCTGACCAACAACAGTTCGATTTATATTTATAACGCAACCAACTCGGGCTGGGTTGTTACGGGACGGTTCTTTTCCAACCTGACACTTAAAAATGGCTGGGGCGTTCAGGGCTTTGCCTTTATGCGAGGCCGTCGGGTGCAGTTGCAGGGCTATCAGGGTGGTTTTGCTTTCTATAGCCTTGGTGTGAAGAAAGACCTGAAAAACAAGCGGGGCAGCTTCGGTATTGCGGGCGAAAATTTCTTTAACCACCCCTTCACGATTCGTTCGGAGTCGAGTTCGCCGATTTTTACGCAAAACAGCATGACCAGCCTCTACAATGCCGGTATCCGTGTCACCTTTAGTTATAAACTGGGTAAGCTAAACTTCGATCAGCCGCAACGCCGGAGAGGGCGTTCGGTTGAGAATGATGATCTGAAAGCCGGAGAAACTGATAATAATGGTGCGGTTCAGCAACAACAGCAGCAACCTGCACCGGGTGGTAACCGCACCGGAGGCCGGCCGAGGTAGAAAAGCAGGGAGAGCGGGGATTGCGTAGAACTACCCCGCTCTCCCCGCCCTATAGCAACGCTGCACCAAAAACACCGGCGCTGTCGCCTAGCTTGGGTTTTAAAAAAGGTGTGTTCAGTTCACCCGAATTGAACACATATTTTTTTGCCCGTTCAACACCTTCTGTGTAAAGTAAATCGACGTTTCCTACACCACCACCCAGCACAATGGCGTCTGGGTCGAGAATATTGACGATTACCGAAATGGCCCGGCCGAAATATTCAAGCATTCGGTTTACGGTTTGACTGGCGAACAGATCACTGCCTGCGGAATAGTGTTCCATGATCTCTTTCATGGTTCGTTCGGCTCCGCTGATCTGCTGATAATAGCGCTGAAGGGCAGGCCCCGAAATAACCTGTTCAGTGCAGCCGCGCTTCCCGCAATAGCACGGATACCCGTTTTCTTCCAGAATATTATGCCCCCATTCACCACCAATACCTTGTAGGCCATTCAGCACAAACGGAGCTCCATCGCGACCCTTCACAACCACCCCTCCGCCAACACCGGTCCCCATAATTACACCAAATACGGTCTGGAAATCAGGAACAACGTCTGGAACGATACCCATGGTTGCTTCGGCCAGTGCAAAACAGTTGGCATCGTTGGCCACGGCTACCGGAACGCCCAGCAAACGAGCCAGATCCTGCTTCATGGGGCGACCATTCAGAACCGTCGTGTTACAGTTTTTCATGGTTTGCCGGGCCGGGTCGAAGGTACCGGGCGTGCCGAAGCCGATGCGGTCGGGAGTCAGGCTGGTTTCGGCTTTTAACAGATCAATAAGTCGTACAATCTGCGACATAATGTGATCGTAGCCTTTATGCGCTTCGGTATCAATACGTTTACGAATAATAACGGCGTCGGGCGAGGGGGCGGAAAGTATAACACCTTCTATTTTGGTGCCACCCAGATCAATTCCCCAGTAGTTCTGCATTTAAAAAGTAAGATTGCTGATTGTAGGTATGAGCGTGTCTGTAAACTATAGTGTCTGGCTAGCTGTTTATACTCCTTTTTATGAGGTAAATGAGCCGACCCAATAGGCAAAATCAATACGGTTAGGTACTCCCCGATAAACTATTGGCGTATAAAACACAGTGTAGTGCTTGTTTTCGTTCTGCTTTTTCGGAATTTCGCCACCTAAACGGATTTGGTTTCAAATCAACAATCATTAATCCAGAATCAAAAATTCAATATGCTAACTCCGGGTCAGAAAGCGCCAGATTTTACACTTTTTAATAGCGAACGAAAAGAAGTATCGCTTAAGGACTTTGAAGGGAAAAATCTTATTATTCTATTTTTCCCGATGGCCTTCACCAGCGTATGCACAGCCGAGCTATGCGAAATGCGCGATAACATTACTACCTATGCCAAGTTGAATGCCGACATTGTTGGCATTTCGGTCGATTCACCATTTACACTAGCTAAGTTTAAAGAAGATCAGAAATTACCATTTAACCTTCTTTCCGATTTCAATAAAGAGGTTTCGCAGGCCTACGATACTTATTACGACACATTTGTCATGAATCTGAAAGGAGTAAGCAAACGCTCAGCTTTTGTTGTCGATAAAACAGGCACCATTCAATATGCCGAAGTTCTCGAAAGTGCCGGTGATGTTCCTAACTTCACCGCCGTACAGGAAACGTTAGCAAATCTTAATTAATGATAAATGATGAATGATAAATTTCGGGTTTACCCTCAATTCATCATTCATCATTCAACACATGGCCTGGTATCATCATTTTTTTTACGGCTTGCCGCAACGTGCCTGGAAAGCCGCTCAAACCGAAGAGCAAACCCATCTGGAACTGGAGCTGCTGGTGGAAACACTGGAGTTTGGCCCAGGCGATCGTTTGCTCGATGTGTTTTGTGGGTATGGCCGGCATGCATTGCCATTGGCGCAGATGGGCGCTCAGTTGACGGGAGTTGATATTTCGGATGACTATATCAACGAGCTCAGAACAACGGCATCGGCAGAACGTTTGGCATTGACGGCAATTCAGGGTGATTTTCTGACAATGCCTGTTGGCGAGTTGCAGACAAGTGCTCTATTTGATGCTGCCTATTGCATGGGCAATAGTTTTAGTTTTTTCCCTTACACTGATATGCTGGCTTTTGTCCGGCGTATTGCCGGTCTGCTAAAACCTGGTGGACGATTTCTGGCGCATACCGAAATGATAGCTGAATCGGTATTGCCCGATTATCAGCAGCGAAACTGGCTACCGGTTGATGCCGAAGGAGAAGAACCAATCCTGCTTCTGGTCGAAAATAACTATGACCCTACCGAAAGCCGGATCGATTCGCATCTGACATACGTTCAGGCAGGCGTTACTCAGACCCGAACGGCTGAGCATTACATTTACACCCTGGCCGAACTGATACGTATCTTTACAACGGCTGGTTTATCGGTTTCTGCATGTTATGGAACGGTTGAAGGGGACCTATATGAATTAGGCGATCAGGGCGTTTGGCTGCTCGCTGAAAAAGCCTGATTGATAGCCTATTGGCCGATTCGTCGGAAGAGTGGATAAATAAGTCGCTTAACTTCATAATATATGTTCTTATGAAGTATTCGGCGAATACAAAAAGCGCGCAAAATTTATTTTTTTTAGAATATTTACATTAACTGTGGACAATATAACCATAAATGCGTAGTTTTCAGGCCATTTAACACCGTTAACTCAAGACTGATTACCTACTAATTTATGGAAACCATCGAGCGTAAGCCGCGTTCACGCGAGAACACCCGCTCGGGAATCATAGGAACGGCAAAAGCAATTGCCCGTCGTGAGGGATGGCAAGCCGTTTCTATTCGTAAGATTGCCGACGCTATAGAGTACAGTGCGCCTATTGTGTATGAATATTTCGATAGCAAGGATATACTGCTGGATGAAATCCGAAATGAAGGTTTTCGGCATTTGCGTCAGGAATACGAGCGTATCCTAAAACTGTATCGTGATCCGGAAAAACGATTGTACGAAATTTCACTTATTCAGTGGGATTTTTCGCGTCAGCAACCGGAAATTTATCAGGTAATGTATAACCTCAATGGTGCTTATTGCACGCTTCCCGTTCACGAATCGGAAGCCATAAAAGAGGTTGGCAACATTGTCAGAGAAATTATTTTCTCGTTCATTCCAAAATCGAAAGAAAGTATCCAGAAACTATACTTCGAGTGGTGGGCTATGTCGCACGGTATGATTATGCTGGCGATGATGCTCAAAGATCAGCAGCCTGTCGACCAGTCGGAGCAGGTATATCGGGATTCGATGCGTCGATTTGTGCGTACGTTGCGATAATTTTCTGTAGTTACCTGGCCGTTTTCAATCATGCAGGTTGCGGTGATTGGTGCTACAGGAATGCTCGGCGGACCTGTAACCCACGAATTGATCCATGCTGGTTTTTCGATCCGGATAATTGCTCGGGATGTTGTAAAGGCTGTACGGCTATTCCCCAATACACAGGTTGTTGCCGGTGATTTACGATCGGTAGAGGGGTTAGTTACGGCTCTTGCTGGCGTAGAGGTCGTTTACCTGAACTTATCCATCCGACAAACCGAAAAGCAGGCCGAATTCCATACGGAAGGTCAGGGGCTATGGCATCTGATCGAAGCCGCTCGCCAGGCTGGCGTAAGGCGTATTGCCTATCTGTCGTCGATTGTTATGCGCTACCAGGGCATGAATGGTTTCCGGTGGTGGGCATTTGACGTGAAGCAGGAAGCTGTCCGATTGATCAAAGCTTCGGGGATTGCTTTCAGTATTTTTTATCCATCCTGTTTCATCGATTCAATTAACCAAACCCAGCGGGCTGGCCGGTTTGTGTTGTTGGTTGGCCGTTCAACGGTTTGCCCCTGGTATATTTCGGCCAGCGACTACGGAAAGCAGGTCGTTCGGGCCTTGCAGATTGCCAAGCCCGGCCAAAATCAGGAATACGTCGTTCAGGGGCCAGAAGCCATGACTCAGCACGAGGCTGCCGAACGATTCGTAAGGGCCTACCGGAAAGAAAGCCTTACGCTATTAACCACTCCACCGTTGTTGTTAAAATCAGGACGTTTGTTTTCGGCTCAGGCCGACTATGGCTGGCATATTACCGAAGCTATTAATCACTATCCTGAGGTTTTTGAAGCTGGTCAAACCTGGGCTGATTTGGGTAAGCCCCAAACAACAATTGAACACGTTGCGGCTGAGCTTTCTTCGGCAGTTCATGGCCGTGAACCTAAGTAGATTCAACGGCCATAAACCTGGAATTTCTAGGCTCCTCCAGCCCGACGTTTTTCATCTTCGGCTCCACCGGCCCGTCGGCGCGAGGGAGTTAGCGTGTCGTTGCCAAATCGGTAGGTAAACGAAGCGGTTGCAACGCGCGTATCTTGCCGCTGATAGAACCGCTCCTTATAATTGGCATACGCTGAGGTGGCATGAAGTGGGCTCGTGTAGAATACATCGGTCATATTCAGTTTGAGGGTTCCTTTTTTATTCAGCATCGTTTTTTGCAGGCCAATGTTAAGCTGTCCCAGCGGCTGAATATCGAGAAATCCGTATAGCTGACGTGACTGGTAGTTGCCAGTCAGATCGGCGGTCCAGCCGCGCCCGAGGGTGAACGTGCTGGTGCTATTGAGGCTGAAGGCAGGTAGCCCGGCATTCAGCGACGTTCCGGCCAGATTTCCGATAAACAACTGGTAATAAGCTACCAGATTATTGTCCATTGTCCACCAGCGGGCAGGTTGTACGGGTATGGTCATGGTTAGCCCGTAATAGTCGGAACGGGTCAGATTCTGGAACGTCGATACGGCTTGCCGGTTGCCCTCGGGGGCGGGTTGTACTACGCTGATAATGGGCTGATCGGTACGGGTATAACTGACGGAGGTAATGAATTTCTGTTTGAAGGTATGCGTAAGTTCGATGTTATAACTCAACTGCGGAAACAGCGACGGATTACCCGAAAAATAGGTTGTTGCATCAATATAAGCCCGGAACGGATTCAGTTGATTGTAGGTAGGCCGATCGATTCGACGGCTCAGAGACAGGCTCATCTCATGCAACTTAGAAAGCGATTGCTTGAAAAACAGACTGGGAAATAGCTGAAAATAGTTTCGTTTGAACCCATTATTGCCGATCAACTGAATACCCTGGGCAATGGTCTGTTCGCCCCTAAGGCCTATCTGAACCGTTAGCTTGCTGAATACTTTATTAATGTTAATGTAGGCCGCGTTGATGTTCTCATCATATTGAAAATGATTGCTTTTGGTGGTATCGATCACGCTTTGGCCGTCGCTGCTGTTGGTAAACAACACATCATTGTCCGAATGGACCCAACTCACTTTGAAACCACCCTCCACGCGGCCTTTATTGGGTAAGATATGCGTATAGTCTGTTTTAAATGACGTGATGTTTAAGGCACCATTCAGATCACCGGCCAGAACCGTTGGCGGACGAACCGGCAAACTGAACAGAGTAGACAGATTCTGGAGCCGATGGGTTTCATAATGAGCGAAATCGGCGTCGGCTGTGATTTCCCGTTTGCCCGTCGAGTCGAAGCTATGCTTCAGATTTACGTTTCCGGCAATGTTAGGCATTCGCAGGCCGCGGCTATTAGCCGACTGGTAGCTGGATTGTAGCTGGCCTTCCGCATCGAATGTCTGAGTAACGTTGGGAATACTGGCTTTTGCATCGAGATTTTGGCCATTGACAACGGCTCCCAGCATTGTTCGCTTCGAGAGGGTATAGTCTACACCAGCCCGGTAGGTGTGGGTAGCGTAGCGGGTTTTGCCAATATTATCCTGATCGCTGCTACCAATAAACTTACCGTCCTGGTAAAAATCGCGGTGAAGTTTTAGTTGTGTGAACACATTTCGGTCGCTATAATTGTAATTGCCGAACAGGTTCACTTTTTTATGGCGATGGTTAAGAGTAAGCCCGCTCGTGAATTTTCCGTATCGCCCATAACCATAACTTGTCGTCAGACTACCATTTGTTCCCTGGCGTCCGTCTTTTTTGAGTTTTATGGCAATAATGCCTGCACTGCCAGCTGCGTCGTATTTGGCGGGCGGGTTGGTGATCAACTCAATTTTTTCGACGGCATTGGCTGGCAGGGCCCGAAGCATTTCGGCGAGTTCAGTGCCAGTCATTGGCACACGTTTTCCATCAATCAATACCAAAACTCCTTGTTTACCCCGAAGCGCTAAATTGTCGTTCTGATCAACGGTAACCCCTGGCGACCGACTCAATACTTCCAGCGACGTTGCTCCTGCACTGAGCGGACTGCCATCGACATTGACAACGATACGGTCGGCCTCCCGTTCAAACATGGGTTTGCGGGCCTGAACGGTTACTTCTTTCAGGTTTGTATTCCCATTTGGCCGGAGCCGGATACCAGGCAGCGTTTCGTTCTGAAACGATAGGGCAAACGGATCGGTTTGCGACCGATTGAACCCAACCTGCGAAGCCGAAACAAAATAGTTGCCTGCCGGAACGGCTGCAAACTGAAACGCTCCCGATGCATCGCTAAACTCGGTTTGAACGACTGTTGAGTCGGTGGCCCGGTGAAGTGCTACCGTAGCAAATTCAACGCCAACGCCTGTCGAGTCCTGCACCGTACCGGTTATTTTAGACGCGTTTTGCGCAAAGGCAACCGAGATCGTAAGTGTCGGCAAGAAGAAAAAGGCAAAAAAAGCCCGTAAAGAAAGAGTCATACGGATGTCGTTTAGGTGGATCGAAACCGATTTTTGCCTAATGACAACGATGGCGTTTGCTGGCGCGGAGTTTCTCCACAAACGGGCTAAAATAAGTACCAGCGGCCAAGCCTGGCTACCAATCAGCGAATCAGTGCAGGGGCAGGCTTTTTACTTTTCCGCCTGCCACATCATCAACACTATGCTGGATAATAAACGCTTTTGGATCGAGGTTAACAACCATGCTACGCAGTCGACTCAGTTCAAGCCGGGTGAGCACGACATATAAGACAACATCAAGGTCGTGGTGGCTACCATTTTTACCATAGCCTTCCTGCCCTTTCAGCACCGTAACACCCCAGCCTTTTTCGATAATCTGTTCCTGAATAAGTTGATGTTGCCGGGAAATAATTAATACCGCCGTATATTCTTCAATACCATGAATTATAAAGTCTACAGTTTTGGAGGCCGCAAAGTAAGTAATCATGGAGTAGAGAGCCGGATTAATCCCTAAAAAGAACGCTGCTGCGCCGAAAATTGCAACATTTAGTACCAGAATAACGTCGCTGACTTTCAGTACTGGATTACTGCGGCTGATGAGCAAGGCCGCAATTTCGGTTCCATCCAGAACGGCACCTCCGCGCATGGCCAGCCCAATGCCTGCACCAATAAAAAAACCACCAAAAACAGCCGTCAGCAGTAAATCAGGGGTTACATCGGGATAGGGAATAATCGCTAAACTCAGAGATAGCCCGGCAATACCCAGAGTACTTTTAAGCGCAAACTGGCGGCCAAACTGCCGATAGCCCAGGCCTATAAACGGTAGATTAATCACTAAAAGCCAGATCGGAAGAGGAACGATTAGCAGTGATGATAGCAGCATCGAAACTCCCGTGACACCTCCATCGATAAAATGACTGGATAATAAAAACCCTTTGATGCCCATACCGGCACTGAGCACACCGGCAACTATGAAGATGGTATCTCTGATAATACGGAAAGAGGACGATTGCTGGACCATACGTAACGTTGAAGGGGGAAAATGAATGTTGGGATACGGCCAAGCCAAATTAAATGAGCAGAAATCGTCGCCGACATCTGCTCATTTAATTGACCTGACTCCTAAGACTATTTACTTAATATAATCCCTCAATCGATAAATATCGTTCCCCTGTATCGTAACAAAATGTTAGAATTCGACTACCAGGCGTTATGTCGGGTAATTTCTGATAAATAGCAGCCAGCGAAGCACCAGACGAAATGCCGACAAAGATGCCCTCTTCTCTGGCAACACGTTGTGCCCAGGCAAATGCGTCGTCGCGACTGACCTGAATACTGCCGTCGATAGCATCGAGATGCAGATTATGGGGGATGAAACCCGCGCCAATTCCCTGGATTGGGTGCGGGCCTGGTGCGCCACCACTGATAACGGGCGAGGCTTCAGGTTCAACGGCGTATACGTTCAGTGCCGGGAATTTCTCTTTGAGTACTTCGGCAACACCAGTTATATGCCCGCCTGTGCCCACGCCCGTAATGAGCACATCAAAGCCTTCCGGAAAATCGGCCAGAATTTCCTGTGCCGTGGTGCGTTTGTGGATGGCAATATTGGCCGGGTTTTCGAACTGCTGAGGCATCCAGGCATTAGGGGTGCTGTCGACCAGTTCATGGGCGCGGGCAATGGCTCCTTTCATGCCTAACTCGCGGGGGGTCAGGTCAAACTCGGCACCATAGGCTGCCATGATTTTACGACGCTCGATACTCATTGATTCGGGCATGACCAGAATCAGTTTGTAGCCTTTAACAGCAGCAACTATAGCAAGTCCGATGCCCGTGTTGCCCGATGTTGGTTCGATAATAACACTATCTGTGTTCAGAAGGCCGCTAGCTTCGGCATCTTCAATCATGGCCAGCGCAATCCGGTCTTTAATACTGGCACCTGGATTGGCTCGTTCCAGTTTCATCCAGACTTCAAAACCCGGATAAAGGCGGTTTAGCCGAACGTGGGGCGTTTGCCCAATGGTATCTAAAATGTTGTCGACTTTCATGGTTTTCGGGAAGGGGTTAGTAAAGCGAATCAGATAACAAAATTGATTGGCTCGGCATTGTCGAGCGACTTCATCCGAACCTCGGTCTGGTGTTGATTGTAGACGAGCGAATAGGGCTCAACACTGTGCGTGAGCCAAACGTTACCACCAATCACCGAGTCATGGCCAACCACCGTTCGACCGCCCAGAATGGTCGCGTTTGCATAGATTACTACGTTGTTTTCGATGGTTGGGTGGCGTTTTTTCTGGGCCATTGATTTGGCAACGTGAGTGGCGCCCAGCGTTACTCCCTGATAGATCTTGACATTATCGCCAATGATTGTGGTTTCGCCAATGACTACCCCCGTACCGTGGTCGATGAAAAACGACCGCCCGATCTGAGCGCCGGGATGTATATCGATTCCTGTAAGCCCATGTGCATATTCAGTTAGCATCCGGGGTAGGAGTGGAATGTTCAGTTTGAGCATTTCGTGGGCAATCCGGTAAACCGCAATGGTATAAAAGCCTGGATATACTGCTACTACTTCTTCAATACCTACCGCAGCCGGGTCGTTGTCGACAATGGCCTGAGCATCCAGAAAGAGGTTGTCATAGATGGCAGGAAGTTGTTCGAAGAAACGCTCTGCCGAAATTTCGGGGCTGGCGGGTAGGGTAGCCGCCAGTGGCTGAAACAGACAAACGAGCTGATCGTTTAGTTTTTGATAGGTCTCGCCAATATGCTGAGAAGCCGACTGGCAATCCTGCGTAACAGGAAACAACAGCCGCATTAGCTGATCAATAAAACGACCTGCGTCGGGCCGGGATGGAAGTTTGAAGCGGTACTGAGATCGCTGAGCTACCAGATGCTCGAGGAAAGCGGGGTTTGCGACAATCATAAAACGCAAAATATCAGGTATAGCAAGTAGTTATAGAACGTCGAAAAAAGGTGGAATAGTTGCCCCGTGATGAGGAAAGTAGACAACAATCCGAAAGATTTATCTACCCGAAATAACGCTAATAAACCGGGATAATTTGTTGATATGACAACAAAATGCGTACCGTAAAGTTCGCTCGTTTACTTTGGCTCCGATTTTGATCAATAATTAGTTAATTAATAAATCGACGTCTTTCGTCGGAAGCTTGGCTATGGTTTGTCAGAAGCTATTGTTAGGCTTATGCTGAAAGACATAAACGGAGTGTATTGCCATGTTTGGTAAGGCTATTTATGCATTACTTATTTCGCTGGTTGCCACGGCTGGATTTTCGTGGTTTGTGTGGTCGTTGTGTCAATCTGACGATGACGACGCAACGCAGGCTACCCCAAAAATGGCAGTTGCTACCGTAAACGAAGCAGGAATTATACCAACGGTTTTTTCGGAGGATAAACCCCACACTGCGGTTCGGGTTGTAAATGCTTATCCGAAGCTTTCGTTCGAGGCTCCGGTGGAGTTTACGTATGCCAATGATGGTACAAACCGGGTTTTTGTCGTTGAGCAATCTGGCCAGATCAATGTGTTCGATAATAACCCCGATGCTTCGGTTAGGCAGACGTATCTGGATATTCGCAAAAAGGTGGCCTATGGTGGAGAAATGGGCCTGCTAGGTCTTGCTTTTCACCCTAAATTCAAAGAAAATGGGTATTTCTATGTCAATTATACAAAAAATAATCCCCGCGAAACGGTTGTAAGTCGTTTCAAAGCGGCATCGCCTACGGCAACAGAGATTGATCCAAAATCGGAAGTTATTCTGTTTACGTTCCAACAGCCCTATTCGAATCATAATGGCGGGAAAGTACTGTTTGGGCCAGATGGGTATCTGTATGTTTCTACGGGCGATGGTGGGAGTGGTGGAGATCCGCAAAATAACGGACAGAATCGGAGTAGCTGGCTCGGGAAAATTCTGCGGATTGATGTGAACAGTACAAAAAAAGGACACTATGGGATTCCGGCCGATAATCCGTTTGTGAAAAACAAGGAGGGTTTTCTCGAAGAAATTTTTGCCTACGGTTTACGAAATCCCTGGCGGATCAGTTTCGATGAACAGGGACGATTATGGGCTGGCGATGTTGGTCAGAATGAAATCGAAGAAATCGACATCATCTCGAAAGGGGGCAACTACGGCTGGCGTATTAAGGAAGGGCGCGACGATTATACGGCAAAAGGGAATCCAACCCCTGACAAGCTAATTGGCCCTATCTGGCAATATAATCATCAGAATGGCAATGTGTCGGTAACCGGTGGCTTGGTTTATCGGGGGAGTTTGGCGCCTTCGCTGAAGGGAAAATACGTTTACGCCGACTATGCCAGCGGACGAATCTGGGCGCTTTCGGTAAACGACACCAAAGCGGCTTCAAATCAGGAGATTGTATCCCGGTCGGGAGCTATTTCTGCCTTCGGCGAAGACCAGAAACACGAAATGTATCTCTGCGATTTGGGCGGGAAAATTCTGAAACTTGTTGAAAAGTAGTAGTTTTCTTTCTTATACCTGAAAGGTTAAAAAAACCTTTCAGGTATGGTAGTCGCTGCCGTTGTTTTTTTTAGAAATT
This sequence comes from Spirosoma sp. SC4-14, assembly GCF_037201965.1. Classification (NCBI taxonomy): domain Bacteria; kingdom Pseudomonadati; phylum Bacteroidota; class Cytophagia; order Cytophagales; family Cytophagaceae; genus Spirosoma; species Spirosoma sp. SC4-14. The sequence goes on from NZ_CP147518.1 coordinate 3,210,935, forward strand.
CAGGAAGCCAAGTACCCCACTTATTCCGAAAAGCATAGCAAAGACAAAGCCATAAATTAAGGTGAAGAGGGCGAATTTAGCAATGGTTTTGGCCCATCCCTGCCCGTAGGTACGTTTCATGGCCAGGAGCAGGTAAAGATAGCCCAACAGGAAACACCACCCAACAGCATCATCCCAGTGAGCATAATAGCTAATGGTCAGTCCAATGGTTAAAATCATAAAAAAAACAGTATGGACATGGACCGAAAAAATCAGATGCTCGTAGTAGAACTTACGCTTTCGGAAGTAGATAATCAACAGCACGAAGGCAACCACTGGCATCAGTAGAAACATAACCCACGATACATATTTAATAATGACGTGAAGGAGGTTATGCAATACTTCGGGACGATCTGTCAGGGGTTCGGTTGTTTTGAATTTAGCACTTTGCCGAATCGATTTCAGAATGAAGCTCCGTTTCCACCAACTCATTTCGTCGAGCGACTGATTCGAATGTTGCGCTATAAAATGGGTTAACTGCTCGTCGTTCATGTATTTCGTCAGCCGGATTTGCGCGTCGCGGGTCGAATCGTTTGGAAATATTAGTTTTAAACCTAGATAATCGGCTTGGTTTCCTACTTTCCGATTGCGAGAATGATCGTACTCATTGGGCAGCAGAGTTACCAGCGTTTTCATTTCCGAATAGATCTGATTACGCATATCGGGCAAAATGGCGTGAGTTTGCCCATAGAGATCCAGAAGTTGTTGCCGGTTATATTGTTTAAGGGCGGCTAACGTAGCTATGCCTAGCGAGTCTCCGTTAGCAAATGGAATGGTGATTGTTTTGACAAGACTAAGATTACTGGCGTTAAGTGTATCGCGCTCGATCAGTCGCGAAACCGGCACCGAATAACTTTCGCTGGTCGTCGTTTCGTCATCATCCTCCGTATAGCGTACAGGAAGTGATGCCGGTAAGTATGAAACGCCTTTTTGTAGTTGTTGGGCAAATGATAACGGATTCTTAGATTTTTCTACTGTCTGTTGCTCTTCGGCATCGTTGTCGATATTCACCTTTTCATTTTGTCCTTCTTCCCAAAACTCATGAACGAGTGAGTCGAGCTGGGTTGACGAGAGCGTTTTCAGATAAGCAATGGTCGATTGGGCTTTGGGGTCCGATTTCTGATTAAAATAAAACTTGGCATTTCCGATTTCATCAAGACCTTTCTCTTCAACAACAGCTTTGCCCAGAACTCCATCCAATGTAAACTCACTGGCCTTGTTGCCATATATATCATGAACTTTTTCTTCTATCTCCAGTGAATGGTGCAAAGCTGATTCGGTAACCTTATTAACCATTACGAAGAAAATTACCGATACGAACACGTACAAACGAGCAGGTGGCACATAGCGGGCGCGTTTATCGTTCACAAAATCGACCACAAACTGGCCAGGCTTTAGCACAGTTGCCTTTAAGGTAGCCCAGAGCTTGGCGTCGAAGTGAGTAATGCTCTCCACAAACTCATACAACAGATGGCCAAAGGGTTGTTTATGGGTATGATTTTCCTGACCGCAGTTCGGACAATAGTGAGCGTGTTCGGGAAGGGGAGTGTCGCAGTTAGGACAGACAGACCATTGATCGTGCTCTGTAGACATGAATAGACAGTTTTGCCAAAAATAGCCTACTTTTTGCAAATGGCCAGTAGGTCTAGAGCTATCCCCCTGCGTTATTTTTTCGTTATTGATCTTTTAGTAGGTTTTATTTGCTATTTTGGTTACGACGATTGGTTTTTTAATCCGTAACCATACCCACCACCATGTTTAACCGTTTGCAGTCGCTTATTCGCGACTATTTTGGCTTTTCCCAAAAAGAATCCCGTGGCTTTCTGGTACTGTTAGTTCTGACATTGCTTTGTCTGCTGATTCCGTTCGTGTTTCGGTTCATTGCCGACCGGAACCCGGTCGATACGTCGGTAGCCGACCAGCAAAAACTGGATAGTTTGGTAAAGTTGATGCAACAGCAGGAGGCTGCCCAGCCAGCGTATTCAGAACGGACTGAAAATAGGAAAACAACGGCTGAACGCTTTAATGAGCCACGACTGTTTATGTTCGATCCGAATACGGTGAGTGTTGCCGGGTGGCAGCAGTTGGGAACGCCTGGCTGGTTAGCCCAACGAATCGAAAAATATCGGAATAAAGGAGGGCGGTTTCGGAAAAAAGAAGACGTGCTGCGGATTTATAATTTCCCATCCGAGCTATACCAACAGTTAGCGCCCTACATGACCTTGTCTGAACAGGAGGCTGGGAAAGCAGGCAGTACTGATGCCGCCAGGGCCGATAAGCCGTTTTCACATGAAGCATACAAACCAGGCGATCGGCCGCAATTCTCGCGACCAGCGAAACCCGAATTGCAGCCATTTGATATTAACACCGTCGATACCACTCAACTGATTGCCTTAAAAGGAATTGGTTCTAAACTGGCCGGGCGAATACTGGCGTTTCGGGACGCGCTGGGCGGATTCGTGTCGATAGAGCAGTACCGCGACATTTACGGACTGGATTCGGTAGCGCTTGCGGAGCTTCAGAAATTTGGTCAGATTCGAACAGCGCCCCGGCGCATTCGGATCAATACGGCTTCGGCAGACGAACTGGATAGGCATCCGTTTTTATCGCGTCGGCAGGCAGAAATAATTGTGCGTTATCGCGAGCAACACGGAGCCTATTCGTCGGTCGAAGCGCTTCGACCTATTCGGATTTTAGATGCGAAAACGATTGATAAGCTAGCACCTTACCTGGAGTTTTGAACATACTTCTGATCAATTGTCGGGGTTTGGCTAGGCTAGAAATTGGGTTTGAGCAGGTATTTACTGTAGAAGTCGTCGATCACTTTAACTGCTTCGGCAGGTGTATCGACCAGACTAACGAGTTTCATATCTTCTGGATTAATGTTGTGTTCCTGATTTAGCATCACATCATGAATCCAGTCGAGCAAGCCACCCCAGAATGCCCGGCCAACCAGAACAATCGGGAAACGGGCAATTTTTCGGGTCTGGATGAGTGTCATTGCTTCAAATAGCTCATCGAGCGTACCCATACCGCCCGGCATCACCACAAAGCCCTGGGCGTATTTGACAAACATTACTTTCCGGACAAAGAAGAAATCGAAATTGATACTCTTGTCGGGATCGATGTAAATATTGTTATGTTGCTCAAACGGAAGTTTGATGTTGAGACCAACCGATTTACCGCCCTGTTCGAAGGCTCCTTTATTACCGGCTTCCATAATACCCGGACCGCCACCTGTGATAACACCATAGCCATGACGAACCAATTTGGCCGCAATTTCTTCGGTCATTTTATAGTAAGGGTTGTCGGGCTTAGTACGGGCCGATCCAAAGATCGACACACAAGGGCCAATTTTGGCAAGTTTGTCGAAGCCTTCCACAAACTCGGACATCACCTTAAAGATAACCCAAGAGTCGGCCGTTTTTATTTCATTCCAGTTCCGATCCTGGAACGCATCTTTAATCCGTTGTTCGTCGGGGGTAAGGAGTAACTCGTCGCGCTTGGGTAAATCCTGCGTAATGCGTTCGGTGCTCTGCGTTTCAGAGCGATGAACATTTTCTTTTGTTTCTTCCATCAATGTACTAAAAAAAGGTAGTGGGCGCGAAACGTACTCACTCAGTTATAAATCGAATTAACCGCCCTGTAGCTACAAAAAAGATAGACCGACAGCCATCGTAATCTATTTTTTTATTCGGGCGGAGTCAAATAACGAATAATTTTGCCAAAACGTTTCTTCTGAATGCAGGTAGATAAGTATTCGCGGTTAATAAGTTATTAAATCGTTGGCAAAATCACAACGAACCGCAATAGTTTCCCTATCAGCCTATCTTTCTTATTATGTCCTATCGTATTGCCATCGGTGCTGATCACGCCGGATTTTCGTACAAGGAAGCCATCAGAAGCTGGCTCGAAGCGCACAACTATACCGTAACGGATTTTGGAACCTATTCGGCCGACTCGGCCGATTATGCTGATTTTGCGCATCCCGTAGCAACTGCTGTTGAGTCGGGGGAGGCCGATCGGGGAATTTTGATTTGCGGCAGTGGGCAAGGTGTGTCCATGACTGCCAACAAACACCAGGGTATTCGGGCGGCATTAGTCTGGCAACCCGCAATAGCTGAACTTACCCGCCAGCACAATGATGCCAATGTGCTTTGTTTGCCCGAACGGTTTATTGACTTAAACGATGCACTGGAGTGCGTTCAGCGCTTTCTGGAAACAGAATTTGAAGGAGAGCGTCACCAACGGCGCGTTGGCAAAATTGCCTGTTAGAATAAGCCAAGCCCCCACGCCCCCAAAGGGGAACTGCTGCCGCTCAGTTGCTGTCGCATTCTAATAACTGCCAAAGGCAGTAAAAGAAGGCGGCAGCGCTTCCCCCTTTGGGGGCTAGGAGGCCTTCCGGCGGCTCTCCAAAAAGGCCTCAATCCGGTCCAGCGCTATGGTTAATTCATCAACCGTGGGCAGACACACAATACGGAAATGATTTTTATCGAAATAATTGAAGCCATTACCTGCCACTACCAACACCTTTTGCTCCGTCAATAATTCATAGACGAATTGCTCATCGTCGGCAATGTGAAATTGATCCAGATCGATTCGAGGAAAAATATACAGTGCGCCTTTGGGTTTAACGCAGGTAATACCATCAATAGCAGTCATGCGGTTATATGCCAGCATCATCTGTTTATAAAGGCGACCTGTTGGAATAACCAGGTCTTTAATGCTCTGATAACCACCGAGTGCGGTCTGGATTGCATATTGGGTTGGCACATTGGCGCACAGACGCATACTGGCCAGTAAGGTTAGTCCTTCGATGTAGGACTTAGCCCGATGACGGGCACCGCTCATAATCATCCACCCACCCCGAAAACCAGCCGCCCGGTAGTTTTTCGAAAGCCCGCCCATGGTAATACACAGCGTATCGTTCACCATTTTCGAAATGGGATAGTGCACTGCTCCATCATACAGAATCCGATCATAAATTTCATCGGAAAACACAATGAGTTTATGCTGTTCGGCAATACGGGCGATACCTTCCAGCACCGATTTGTCATATACAGCACCAGTAGGGTTGTTAGGATTAATGACAACAATGGCCCGGGTTCGCGCTGTGATTTTACTTTCTATGTCGGCCAGGTCAGGATTCCAGTCGGCGGCTTCGTCGCAGATGTAATGCACAGGTTTGCCACCACAAAAGGCTACCGAAGCTGTCCAGAGCGGATAATCAGGCGATGGAATCAGTACCTCATCGCCTTCGTTCAGCAAGGCCTGCATCGAGAGCATAATAAGCTCGCTAACGCCATTGCCGATGTAGATGTCGTTGATGGTGATACCCGGTAAGCCGATGTTTTGAGTATGGTGCATCACTGCCTTGCGGGCGGCAAACAGACCACGCGAATCAGAATACCCCTGCGCATTGCGGATATTGAGGATGATGTCGTGAACAATTTCGTCGGGCGCATCAAATCCAAAGGTGGCTGGGTTGCCAATATTCAGACTGATTATTTTATAGCCCTGGCTCTCTAATTCGAGCGATTTTTCATAGACTGGCCCCCGAATGTCATACTTTAAATTGGTGAGCCGTTCACTCTTTAAAATTTCATCCATTTTGCAAAACTACAAGGCTCTTTCACTAAAACCAACGGTCAGGAAAAGAGCTGTTTATTCGATACAACTGCCAAACCCCGCAATGTGGCTACACGCATATAGAACGCGAATTCGACAGCCAGACACTGTGAATGGGGATAGCTTTTAGTATCGTTTTACATAAAAAAATTCGAGGTTATAGGTAATAGTTTCTACTACATTAGTCGTCGGGTTCTGGATTTGCTCCGAAGTCTGAAATTTACCTGAACTTAACTCACCCGTGGCTTTTATGTATTTAAGCGCATACGGGGCGGGTGTCTGGCCCGGCGAAGCACTAACGGGTCTGATGGTTAATACGGAGTCACGCAAAGACCAGGTTCCTTCTTCGGTTCCTTTCGTTTGGGTATTAGCCGATGAGTAGGATTCAGAATAGGTTGAGTCGGTACGGAACGTATAGGTATCGGTGCCAAGGTTGGAATTGATGGTTCCGTTGAGGGTAGAGTAGGAGTCGGGCAGGTCTGAAATAACGTATCGATTGATGTCCCATTGCCCCACTATTGGCCCAGACACTGTAACATCGTTGCTGCCCTGAGTGCATGCATTGATGAGGCCAATCAGGAGCAGACAAAGCAAAGGAAGTAGTAATCGCTGTTTCACCCGGTAATCTATTTTATCGACAAAAGCAGACAGGACACTTGTCTGGTAATCTGTTGTGATCGGTTAGTGTATTTAAGAGACAAACGTACGGCATTTATGGATCATTGCATGCCTTTCCTGACTAAATAAATGGTATTTTCAGAAGAGCGACAGTTGGCCCGAACCGCCCTGTTCGTGTTCGAGAAGCCACTTTTTGCGCCATAAGCCACCTGCATAGCCCGTCAGTGACCCATCGGAACCAATAATACGGTGACAGGGAACCACAATCCAGAGTGGATTTTTACCGTTGGCAGCGGCCACCGCCCGAATGGCTTTTTCGTCGCCCAGCCGACGGCTTAGGGCCAGGTAAGATAGGGTAGTACCATAAGGCACATCAAGTAGCGCTTTCCAGACCGATTGCTGAAATGGAGTTCCGGCAGGATTGAGCAAAAAATCAAACGTTTGCCGCGACCCGCCGAAATAGTCCATTAACTGCGCAACTGCCTGTTCAACCGGTTCAGGTAAAGCAGTGGATACGGGTTCGTCGGACGAAACGTCGGTGCACGAAATTCTGCTGACACCGTTATTGTCGCCGGTTACACGTACCTGCCCGAGGGGCGAGTCGAAAATTGTCGTTGTCATGTCGCACTAGTTATACTGCTAAAAATTCATAGTCGATTTCTTCTGGCTGGGCAACCGCCTGTGGCTTTACGCCATTAAAAATCGGGTGGTTATTCACATCATTACGTAAGGCTACATCAATGATAATGGCGATTTTACGATGCGACAGCAGAATCGTTTTCAAGCGCCACCCATCTTCGGCATTGCAGGTAAGGCGTTTCTCGGTAAGCTTTGTAAAAGTGAGCTTATTGTGGGCATCGTTTTCAATAACTTTTAACCTGCCCTGGCGTTGTAATATGTCGGTTAGTACAACAATGTTCTGGTTACTTCGACCATATTCAACAAGTAGTTTTTTAGATACTACCCAGCAACCCCTGGAGCGAAGCCACGAGAGGAGTTTTTTGTACTCAGGATCGAGGGGATTCTTAAAGTTTTTTGCGACGTTGGTATCGACAAAAAGATCTGATTTTAGAATTTTTTCTAATTCTTCTCCGGTGGGATTTTCCATTAGTGAGCATTCAGCGCAATATCCATTACATCAATTCCATATGTATCGAAGAAGCCCGCAGGAGCACCCTTTATTTCGCCACTTGTGGTAAATTCTACGTTGTGGACAGTATTTTTTGTGCCATCGTTTTCAAAATATAAAACACAAACATCTTCTGGGTTCAATTCACCTGTAACCAGCAGAAGCCGAATGCGGTTAAGCAGGTACTCGCTATGTGTTTCAACGATATATTGTTTTTGCGTCCGCTTAATTTGATTCGCTAAATAATTGCCGAATTGTGCCTGGATTTTTGGATGAAGATGAATTTCAGGCTGAGAAACTGCCAGGCATGAGTTATCGGAAAGCTGAAGATCAGCTACTATTATTGGCAGGAACTGACTAATACCAAAACCTACGTCTGTGAGGGAGGCAAAACGAGAATTTGTCGTAGTCTTTATAGTTAAGTCAAAACGTCCTCCTTTTAATTTTGTGGATTGAACTTTAGTGAATAGTTCAATTTCTCTCATTATGCCATTAAGTAATAGAACTTTAGTAGGAGCTGTCTCCTCCCATTCCACAATTTGATCAATGTAGCCTACCCCGTCGGGACTAACTTTATATTGAGCTTTCGCCTTTTGATAATACGTTCTTTCTGGAGGCTGTCGGAACGATCCTATATAATTGAAATTTTTATCGAAATCTTCAGGAGCGAAAGTTGGATCTAATTCGTAGAGGTTTTGGGGTAAATTGTTGGTGTTATTTCGGTACCATTGGGTGTCAAAAGTGCCGTCATTCCCCTCAAACTGAATAGATATAGAAAACGTATTGCTCGCTTGATTTTGATAGACTATCTCCTCAAAACTTCCCATTCGGCGACAGGTATAATGGAAACTGTTCGGTCTGTAGCACAGCTAAAATAGCATTGATTAAGGAGCTTTTTCCGCTGCTATTAGCCCCGGTAAGCAAGGTAATCGGCGCAAAGGTTACGTTGAGTTCTTCAAAGCATTTGAAATTCTTCAGGCCGAGGGAATTAATGAGCATACTCGTTTCTTGATAAAACCTACAGCCGAAAGTTAGCCAATTTCGGGGATTTTCGGTCTAACCCCTATCTTTGCGGTCTCAGTAACTGATTATGACAGAGCAGAAAGTGTCCCCAGCAACTTCTTTACAAGACATTATCGCCCACGCCAAAGAATATGGCTTCGTTTTTCCGTCTTCTGAAATCTACGACGGGCTACAGGCCGTGTACGACTACGGTCAGAACGGTGTCGAACTAAAAAATAACCTGAAAACCCTGTGGTGGAAGGCCATGACTCAACTGCACGACAACGTAGTTGGGATTGATGCCGCCATTTTTATGCACCCGCTTACCTGGAAAGCATCGGGCCACGTCGATTCGTTTAACGATCCGATGATCGACAACCGCGATTCAAAGAAGCGCTATCGGGCCGACCAGCTCATCGAGTTAAAAGCCGAAGAATACGAAAAAGCGGGCGATCAGGCGCGGGGTCAGGCCCTGCGCAACGAATTGGGCCGGTTGCAGAGCGCCGACGATATGGAAGGCCTGCGAAACCTGATTCTTGCCGAAGGGATTAAAGACCCCATTTCGGGTACCGACAACTGGACCGAGGTGCGGCAGTTTAACCTCATGTTTTCGACGCAGGTTGGTTCGGTGGCCGAAGACGCCAGCCTGATTTATCTCCGTCCCGAAACGGCGCAGGGTATTTTCGTGAACTTCCTGAACGTGCAGAAAACCGGCCGGATGAAGATTCCGTTCGGTATTGCGCAGATTGGGAAAGCGTTCCGCAACGAAATTGTGGCCCGGCAGTTTACGTTCCGTATGCGCGAGTTCGAACAAATGGAAATGCAGTTTTTCGTACGGCCCGGAACCGAAATGGAATGGTACGAGCGCTGGCGCGATGCCCGTATGAAGTTCCATCAGGCATTGGGGCTGCCCGCCGAAAAACTGAAATTCCATATCCACGAAAAGCTGGCACACTATGCCAATGCTGCCGTAGATATTGAGTACGAATTTCCGTTCGGTTTCCGCGAAATGGAAGGGATTCACTCGCGTACGGATTTCGATCTGAAATCGCACCAGGAATTGAGCCGCAAGAAACAGCAGTATTTCGATAACGAAATTGATCCGGCTACGGGCAAGCCTTATGGTAACTACATTCCCTATGTAGTTGAAACATCGGTAGGCGCCGACCGGCTGTTCCTGGCTACGTTCTGCAATGCCTTCACGAAAGAAACCGTGGGCGAGGGCGACGATCAGAAAGAACGGACTTACCTGAAGCTGCATCCGGCGCTGGCTCCTGTAAAAGCAGCCGTATTCCCGTTGGTTCGCAAAGATGGTTTGCCCGAAAAAGCCGAAGCTATTGTGAAGAACCTGCGTTCTGAATTCCGGGTAATTTATGAAGAACGCGATGCGATTGGTAAACGCTATACCCGTCAGGATCTGATTGGGACGCCATTCTGCATTGCCGTCGACTATCAGACCCTGGAAGACGACACGGTTACAATTCGCTATCGCGACACAACCGAGCAGGTGCGGGTTCCGATCAGTGAACTAAAAGCCCGCATCGGTCAGGAAGTGTCGATGGAGCGGGTTCTGGAGAAAATGTAAAAAAAGCGTAGTTTCGTTGAGACACTAAATAGCCCAGGTCGGTGCCGACCTGGGCTATTTGATTTCAGTGCATGTTTTACTGTAAGGTGCTCTAAGAAGCGAAAAACCGCTTTATACACCTTTGGCTAATCACTTGCCTCGCTTATAATTCGGGTCTTCTGAACAGCAGCAAGGGTATTGGCCAAAGGCTATGCTTAATTGAGGTGAGGCATGTTGTTCATTAATTGCCGACGTACGCTTGTCCACCGCCGACGCGAAACGGGCAGCACATCACCCGTAGACAAGTGTACCAGCCCACCCGTTTCCGTGCGTTCGAGCCGCTCTACATACCGACGGTTAACGACGCAGTTGCGGTGCAGCCGGATGAACCATTCGGTTGGGAGTTTGGGCATGTAGTATTTCAAGGTTCGGGGCATCAGCATCCGACGACCATCCATCCAGTTCAGCCAACTGTAGTTTGCTACGGCCTGCATATAAACCAGATCCGAAACCGGAAACGACTGGCGTCCTGTTTCCCGTAAGTATAATTTTAGAGGTGGCCATTCAATGGGAGCTGTGCGGGCAGAAGCAATTACGGACGATACGTAGGTCATGAGTGTTTTTTTGGTTTAATGGTGCTTGACTAATCACGAAAAAGAAGATGATGCAATGATAGCAATCCGGTTGTCTAATGTCTTTTTCATTCGTAACAAGTGCTATAAAATTTGTAACATATAGGATAACTAGTTGACTTTTAATAGCTACCGCTCAATCAACAAAGCCCCAGATGTGCATCTGGGGCTTTGTTGATTGAGCGGTAGCTCGCAAATCGCTAAGAAAAACGTATTGTCGGCAACATACCTACGGGTAGGCTGGTAAGCAGGGTTTAGGCCGCTTTGTGTCGATGCTGTTCAATGTATTCAGATGGGGTTAAGCCATGATGTTCCTTGAATACTTTTGAGAAGTAGGCAGGCGTGTCGAAACCAACTGCATAGGCAACGTCTGAAATCGGAACATTGGTCAGCAGCATTTCGCTGGCCCGGTTCAACCGTACGGCCCGGATCAGTTCGTTGGGCGATAGGCCAGTCAAGGCTTTTACTTTTCGGTTCAGATGCATCCGACTCATATTGACGGCTGCTGCCAATGGTTCTACACCAAATGTTGTATCGCCTAGCCGGGCATTCAGAACAGCGTAGACTTTATTCATAAACTCATCTTCGGGCACCGGGCTTACGGTTGGCACATAGCCTGCGCTCAGCAACTGCGTTCGAAAATGCTGACTAAATCGCCGTTGCTGTTCGAGCCGATTGCGAACGCGCCAGCGCAACTCGTCAATCTGAAACGGTTTGGCCAGATAATCATCGGCTCCGGCAGCTAAACCTTCAACCCGACTTTCAATCGACGATTTAGCCGTGAGAAGTAGGATAGGAATGTGGTTTGTAATAGGGTTGCTTTTCAGTTGCCGACACAGTTCATAGCCATCGAGTTCGGGCATCAGCACATCGCTGATAACCAGATCGGGGCCATCGGCAAGGGCAGCCTCGATGCCTTCCCGGCCGTTACTGGCACGTTGAATCTGCCAGTCGGGACGAAGAATATCCGTGACAAACTCGGCTATTTCGTCGTTGTCTTCTACCAGCAATAAGTGGGGTAAATCGGAGATTTCGCCAGCATTCGATTGCGTGGTGGCATTGGCCTCAGACACGAATGTACTGTTTCCAAGAGCAGGTAATATAGGCTGAGCCACCTGGAAGGGGAGTTCTACAATAAACATGGAGCCTTTGTCTGGCTGACTCTCAACGTTAATTGTCCCCTGCATAATATCCACTAATTCTTTAACCAAAGCCAGGCCAATACCCGAGCCAATACCAGTTGCTTTGTCGGGCTGGTTGGCCTGATAAAAGCGATTGAAAATGTAAGGAAGTTTATGGTCTGGAATGCCAATTCCGGTGTCTTTTATTGTCAGCCGGAGAATATTGACTGGGCCCAGAATTTCGCTGATTGGTGGGGTTTCCGGCGAAAAGGTAAAAAAGTTAACATCGATCTGTCCTTTTTCATCGGTGAACTTTAGCGCATTGGCCAGTAAATTATTAAGAATTTTGCCCAGTTTGTCGGAGTCGAACCAGTAAAATCGGCCTTCAATCTGATAATGCACCCGAAACTTAATGTGCTTGCGTTGTGCTTCTTCGGTAAAGGTGCTGGTTGTGCGTTCTAAAAATTCGACCAGATCGCCATTCGTAGGACTTACTGTCAGGCTACCTGCTTCGAGTTTTGCCAGGTCGAGCAATTCATTGATGAGTCGTAACAACTGGCTGGCATTACGATGAACCATTGCCAATCGGCTGTGTTGGTGCGGATCGTGACTGTCGCGCAGTAGCTGCTCAAGGGGACTCAAAATCAGGGTCAATGGTGTTCTGAATTCATGCGTAATGTTAGCAAAGAAGCGGGATTTTACTTCATCCAGATTCTTGAGCTGAATTGATTCCTGTTCTCGTAATTCCATTCGGCTTTTGAGCCGGATGCGGTTGATTCGTACCCGCACAAAGGCCACAACAGCACCAATACACAAAAGAGCATAGCCCGAATAGGCCCACCAGGTTGCCCAGGGAGCAGGTTTTATGCGTATGAAAATCTGATGCATGTTTGGACTCCAGATTCCCGACGTATTTGAGGCATTGACAACGAAGGTGTAGGTAGCGGGAGGAAGATTCGTGTAGGTAGCAGTTGTCTGATTACCATTATACACCCAGTCGTCGTCTAGCCCAATTAATTTGTATCGATACTGGTTTTTGCTGCTGTGGTTAAACTGAAGGGCTGCAAAATCGAAAGAGAGGAAGTTTTGCTGATAATTGAGGGTTATTTCCTGGGTTTCATTTATATCCTTCGAAAGCGGAGATTCTGGATTTGTTAAACTAACGGGTTGGTTATTGATCCGAAGAGCAGTAAGCGCAACAACAGGCTTGAAATGATCGTCGATTACCTGCCGGGGAGCAAAAGCGGTATATCCACCGTAACCACCAAATACGATCCGGCCATCGGGCAACGATACGTCATGGAACCGATTAAACTCATCGCCCGGCAACCCATCGTCGGTGGTATAGTTTCTGACTTCAAAGGTTCGGGTATCGAAACGGCAAAGGCCATGATTGGTACTAAGCCATACATGACCGTCGGCATCGGGGCGAATACCATAGATGACATTATTGGGTAAACCATCGTGAACGGTGAAGCTTCGTATCTTTCCGGTGTGTTTATCGAGTCGGCAAAGTCCACTACCATAGGTTCCAATCCACAAAAAATTGTAGTGGACCGGGTCCTGAATCAGACATGATAAGGAGTTGATTGGTAGCGCATTAGGGTTGTTGGGGTTTGCCCGCCACCGGATCAGTCGTTTGTCGGCCAGGTCGGCGCGCAGCAGACCGTGACTCTGTGTAGCCAAATAAATACGGCCACCGTCGACGGTCATGGCCAATATCTCGAAGGGATGCCCAATGGGAAGGGGAAGCGGAAACGCTGTAAACGATTTTGTGTCTGGGTCATAACGGGCCACAGCCCGCCCATCGGCACCTAGAAGCCCCCACAGCTCACCGTTGGGGCCTGTTGTAAGGGCCGAGAAATGGAAGGCACCTGCCGGTAGCCAGCGAGCCTCTATTCCGGTTGGTGGAATTGCTTCAAATAATTGCTGAACAGCGTTATAGCGATATACTGGTGTTTTTAGACCACCTATCCAAAGGTTTTTTTGCCGGTCGAACTGATAGCGTAAGCTAAAAGGGTCCTGTTGCCGAACAATGGGTGGAATTGCGGCAATCGGAATTCCCAATTGCTGGTTCATCCAGCCTATCTGGAAGTTAATGGTATAGGCCCAGCTTTGAAAAGGACGTTTGTTAAGGTCATACTTAACAACGCCATTACCATTTGTTCCAATCCAGAGAACATTCGACTGGTCGATTAATAGCGAAAGCAAACTTCCCGGAACAATAGGCGTAGTGATTGGTAAAGGCGACAAACCCGACTGATCGGAATACCGATTTAAATTGATGTAGTCGTTGCCATGCGAATCGCCAGCCAGTATGGGAGCCATAGCGGGTTGATCGGGCATTGGAACTACCTGTCGAACAGTGCCTCCATTGGGGTTGAACAGCGCAAACTGACCCGGAAAACTAATGATCAGTTCGCCATTTTTACGCTCCCGCAACCCGCGCACATCATTGCTCGGTAAGCCATTTATTGTACGGAAAACGGTAAACTGTTGGGCCTTTGTGTCGTACCGAAAAAGGCCATCCGATGCCGCTATCCAAAGGTTATTGTGCCGATCGACGAGCAGAGATTCAATCCGATGCTGAACGGTATCATTGCGAATGGGCCAGTTGTGGTATTTAATGACGCCTTTAGGGCTTAATTGAAAAAAACCGTTGGTTAGGGTGGCTATCCACAGATTACCCTGCTGATCGGGATAAATAGATGTCAGCACGTTACGGTTAACAAGCTGCCGAAAGGCGGGCGAATCCGAAACCCGTCGGGTCTGTTCGGTTATTGGATTAAAATAGTCGACGTTGTTGTTTTCGGTACGAGTCCAGAGCGCTCCGTGTACATCTTCCCGAATTTCATAAATACTGCTGAACGATGGCGACTGGGAATTGTGTGGGTCATGATGGAAAATTTTAAACCGAACGCCATCGTAACGACATAAGCCATCGCGAGTAGCCAGCCATATAAAGTCCCGGCGATCCTGTAAAATTGATTTAATAAAACCCTGTGGTAGGCCGTTCTGAACCGTAAGGTACTCGGGGCCGGGGGACGATGCCTGGGTAATTTGGATAAAAACCAGGAGCAAAACGACCACCTGAATGAGCCAGCGCCTACTGAAAAGCATAATGGGTGTGAAACAGGGAAGTAAAAAAACAACTAAACTGCCTCTTGTGGCCATGAGCGTTTGAGCGGGCCACAAAAGACGGTTTATTGTTTGTAAAGGGTAATCGTTATGGTTCATTCGCTTCCTTTTTAACCGGAATCTGCGCATGCATATACTACTAAAAACTCATGTCAATCAGCCAATTACTACGGTTTGGCAAGGGTTCAATCGGGTTTTGTTTGAGCGACTCAGCCCGCCATTTCCGCCCGTCGATATAATTAGGTTTGATGGTTGCCTGAAAGGCGACATTGTTCATTTGCGACTGAATTTCCTGCTGTTTCGGCAAGACTGGGTTAGTCAGATTGTCGATCAGCAGACGACAGACGCTGAAATTTATTTTGTTGATCAGGGAACCCGCCTGCCGTTTTTTCTGATCAGTTGGCACCATCGGCATCGATTGTTGCATGATCCTAAGGGTGGAACCCAACTTGTTGATGATATTTTATTTAAGACGCCATTTCGCTTAACTGATATACTTATTTATCCTCTAATGTGGCTACTGTTTGCTTATCGTAAACCTATTTATAAGCATACATTTAAGTGAATAGTTCTTTGTAGACTAATTAGCCGGATTAAATGCATATTAAGTCATACAAGCCTTTTTTGCAAAAAAAAGTAGATTATTCGGTGTTTTAGAGGTTGTAAAGCCACGAAATAACGTCATAGAGCCTCATTGGTTAGGCAGTTGTATTTTCAGGAGTGCTTCAATTCTGTTACATTTGTCGATACGGCTACTTGACCTACTTGCATGAAACTCCCCAATTTGACAACCCGCATTTTTCTGGGTATGGTGATCGGTATCCTGATCGGCTACTTTTTCCCGGATACGGGTTCAGGCTTTTCTGGTTCTGATTTAAACATACTTTCCAAAATTTTCCTACGGCTCATTAAAATGATTATTGGGCCGCTTGTCTTTGCGACCCTGGTGGTTGGTATTGCCAAACTCGGTGATTTTGGTACTGTAGGCCGAATTGGTCTTAAAACACTCGCCTATTTTTACTTCGCTACCATCTTGTCGCTGATTGTAGGGCTGCTGGTTGTCAATATCATGAAGCCCGGCGAGGTCATGAATTTACCATTACCCGCAAAGGGGACCGATACGGGTGTTGAGGTCAAAAAGTTAACCTTCGATACCTTTATCACACATATTGTGCCAACGAGTTTTATAGAAGCGATGGCTACAAATGAAATTCTTCAGATCGTTGTATTCAGTATCTTCTTTGGGGTTGCTGTTGGATCGGTAGGGGCGCAGGGTAAGGTCATTATCAAGGCGCTGGATGCCTTGTCGCACATAATGTTCAAGGTGACCAGCTATGTTATGTCGTTTGCGCCGTATGGTGTATTGGGGGCTATTGCCGCCGTGGTGGCCAAACAGGGACTGAGTATTCTGACGGGCTATGTTTATCTGATTTTCTGTTTCTTTGGCGGATTACTGTTCTTCATTTTCGTTGTTCTTGGGCTGATCTGTCTGGCCGTTCGCATTCCTTATATAGCACTGCTGAAAGAGGTACGCTCAGCCATTATTCTATCGTTCAGTACAGCTAGTTCGGAGGCTTCGTTTCCGCAAACCATTGAAGCATTGCGCCGGTTTGGGTGTTCAGAACGGATCATCTCATTCGTATTGCCACTCGGCTATTCGTTTAATCTCGATGGTTCTATGCTTTACATGACGTTTGCTACGGCATTTATTGCGCAGGCCTATCATGTGCCGCTGAGCATCGAACAGCAAATTACTATGATGCTTACCCTCATGATTACCTCGAAAGGGATTGCAGGGGTGCCCAGGGCGTCGCTGGTAGTTATTGCCGGAACGATGTCTCTTTTTGACCTGCCCATCGAAGGCCTGGCTTTGCTGCTGGGGATTGATCAGGTTCTCGATATGGGCCGTAGCGCAACCAGTGTAGCGGGCAATGCTGTTGCTACCTGTGTAATCTCGAAATGGGAGGGCGAATTTAGAACACAGCCTGTTGATTCAGAAGAGATTGCCGCTTAGTAAACAGTTCGCACATTGTACAAAATTGCATGGTGGTTCGCTGTCGTTTTTGTAGGTTAGAGGAGTTATTTCGATTTGTTTCACTCTAAACCTTGTATGCTCGTGCAACCTACCTTCACTCCAGTTTCTACATACGTAAAAGCGACCCCCGTACAACGCTTTGTTGCTGCATTCATCGATGGTATTATTGGCAATGTACCTGCCTGGGTATTAATGATGATTTCTTATAATCTGGTAACAGTAGGCTATGTTATTGCCATCGGCTACTTGCTAACGAAAGATGCTTTACCGGCCACAAATGGGTATCTGGGTGGTCAAAGTATTGGCAAAAAGTTAATGGGTATAAAAGCAATTAAGGAAGAAACGGGTGGCAGTCTCGAAGGCGATTATGGAACGGCCATTACCCGTCAGGTTTCGCTGCTCATTCCCTTCTTTAACATTGTCGATGCGCTGATGGTATTTAGCGGGGATAGCAAACGATTTGGCGATAAATGGGCAAAAACCATTGTCGTAAAAGCATAAAATGTACAACCCAATAAGAAGAACCACAGCCAAGGTTGGCTGTGGTTCTTCTTAGTATAAGAGTAAGCAATTGGGAACTAGCAACCGCATGCGCAATTATGTTGTTTGGAATTTGTCCAGCCCACACCGTCGAACGTATTGAGTTGTTTATCCCAGCAGGGGCGTTTTCGGCCGGTAGTTGTTTTGAGCAAAAACCGCTGACCGCCAATGCGTTGTTCCTTTTCGTTCAGCTCAGTCATATCAAATTCAAAAACCTGTGCACCTGTTGCAACGCGGCCATTGGGTACAAACTGAATATGAACTGTGCCGAACTCGCCTGGCTTAAGTTCCAGACCCAGAATTTGTGCGAAAGGCTGAGTCTGGATAAGCCGACCGTCGTTCAGCCGTTCAAAACCTCGGGATTTTACGTCTCCTTTAGCAAGAGCGGCCAATGCCTCACCGCGAAACTCAATGAGAATATGACCCCAGTCGAATAACGTAAAACTCGCACGTTTAGGAGCTTCGAAAACCAGATGGATTTTTCGGGGTTTTGGGTCGAAATTGCCCACGACTACATCGGCAAAACGCCCTCCATCGCCATCGGTATCGACAACCGATACGTTTTTCCAAACTATATTGTTGTTGTTCTGTACGTTTGCGTAGAGGTTGCTGGTTTCGGGAGTGGTCATCCCAAAAGGTGAAGCAGGCGAGGTCTCAATCCGGGCGAGCAAACAGAAATGGGCTTTATCGGCCCCAAAAGCAGCATAGTCCGATGGGTCGGGTACTGCCCAGTCAAATGACAAAATTTCGTGGCTTCCTCCCACAACGGTTACGGCCTGACTTCCAATCAAGCCGCCCATAAGTGCAGGCGCTGTTACACTGCCATCCCAGGGAGCAGGCCAGGATAGCGAACTCGATGCTTTGGCCCAGTAAAGTTTTACGGTGCCCGATTGAGCGGCTGCACCTGCACAGCCACGATTTCGAATACGAACATAAACTTTGTTGAGCTGATCTCCTAATGGGTTCTGATGATCTTGATTCATGAAACCATCTGCCCCATTACGCACCCAGATATCGTCGCTGATCCACATAGGATTTGGGCTAGGGTCGGGTTCGGCACCGGTGTCATCGGCATTATCCTGCATCCATAAGTCGGGTGTGGGAGCTTCCGTAACCGGAATCAGGCCATCGGATGAGAGAATACCTGAACGTGCTACCGACAATGTTGCATTCATACGGGTGGCCTGGTCCTGGGTAAACATAAACATGGCAGCATCATCAACATAGTCCATGTAATTCATAAACATATCGCCGTTGGGCCCGTTTCCGCAGGAAATATGAGGAAATGCCGGTGTACCATAGTTCATAATGCTTTGATTGGGCGTATCGGCACATTCGTCAGACTGACTACAGGTGTTGGCAAGAGACTGATCATCTCCCCAAATGTGAAGCAGATTGAGCCAGTGCCCAATTTCGTGGGTTGCGGTACGCCCTCGATTGAAAGGTGCTGCCGCTGTTCCTATTGTGCCAAAAGCCTGCGTATCAACGATAAACCCGTCCAGTTCGGCTGGCCCACCAGGAAACGTAGCCACACCAAGCAGGCTATCTGTAAAATTAGCTACCCACATATTCAGGTAACGATCTGATGGCCAGGGGTCGGCTCCACCCGTAGCCACCGACTTTACGTTGTTAAGGGTGGCGTAGGTAAAGCCGGTCGTATTGGTGTGAGTACGAGTGATTCCATTTGTTGAGCCGCAGTTTGGGTCCCGAACAGCCAGAGCAAACTCAATTCGAGTGTCGGCGGCTACCCCGGTAAATGCTGCCGGAATACTGCCTGTATCGGCATTAGTTCGGCGAAAGTCAGCATTTAATACGTCTATTTGTGACTGTATTTGCGCATCACTGACATTTTGCCCGGCGGTGTTCCATACAACATGAACAACAACTGGAATGCGTACAATACCCGTACGAAGCCCTTCTTCGGCATAACGTTCAATAAAAGCGCGGGTTTCCAGTTCAATCTCTCGGCGTCGGCGCCTATATTCAGGCGATAAATAGACGAGACGCTGATGTTCGTCCATAGTTGCACAAGTGCGACGTTTTCTTGTGCTTTGATTCGGGTTTTGTTTTCCCATGATTGTCCGGGTATTTAGGTGTATCATGGTTAGTCGTTGCGGCTTAACCACAGGGCAACAGTAACCTTTGTTATTTTTTAGTGACTCGTTGCTTCCTTCAGACGAATACAGAAAAAGAGCGCCATTCGTCTGGCTCCAGTCACCACTTAACCGAATCTTTTTTGCTGGCAGCCTATTCGTGTGTAGGTTTGATCTACCCTATAGTCAGCATTAGCCTAAACTGACAATT
The DNA here is from genome assembly GCF_037201965.1 of Spirosoma sp. SC4-14. Classification (NCBI taxonomy): domain Bacteria; kingdom Pseudomonadati; phylum Bacteroidota; class Cytophagia; order Cytophagales; family Cytophagaceae; genus Spirosoma; species Spirosoma sp. SC4-14. The sequence goes on from NZ_CP147518.1 coordinate 3,230,685, forward strand.
TTTATATATGAATATTCTCGAAACCCATCACATTGTTAAGCAGTATGCCGAGCATCGTGCTCTTGATGATGTAAGTCTAACCGTTCCTCAAGGGTGTATCTTTGGTCTGCTGGGGCCAAACGGAGCCGGAAAAACATCACTTATTCGCATCATCAATCAAATTACGGCCCCCGATGCGGGTGAAGTTATACTTGGTGGCGAACGGCTCAAGCCCGATCATATCCAGCGCATTGGCTATCTGCCCGAAGAACGCGGCCTGTATAAGAAAATGAAGGTAGGGGAGCAACTGCTCTATCTGGCGCAACTGAAAGGCCTGAGCGAAAAAGAAGCTATGGAAAAGCTGAAAATCTGGTTCGTAAAGTTCGATATTAAAGCCTGGTGGAATAAGCAAATTCAGGACCTTTCTAAGGGGATGCAGCAAAAGGTACAGTTTGTGGCTACGGTGATGCACGAACCCGATCTGATTATTCTCGATGAACCGTTTTCCGGGTTCGACCCCATCAACGCCAATCTGATTAAAGACGAAATTCTGGAACTGCGCGATAAGGGTAAAACCATTATTTTCTCCACGCACCGCATGGAGTCGGTTGAGGAACTATGCGATAACATTGCACTCATTAACCGTTCGCGGAAAGTACTCGATGGGCCAAAGCGAGCCATTAAGGATCAATTCAAAACAAATACATACCACGTCGAATATCAGGGCGAATTGGGAGAACTGCCTGCTGCATTCTCAGTCTTGAAAACTCAGCCAGTTGAGGATGAATTTTTGCGGACCGATATTCAGATCCCGCCCGATGCAGCCGTTAACGATCTGATCAGACTCTTACTCGACCGGGTGGCAGTTCGGGCATTTGGCGAGAATATTCCAAGTATGAATGAGATTTTTATCCAGGCAGTTGGAGAAGTAAATGATTGAATTACGGTCTGCCGTGCGGTTGAATAATTGAATAACCCAAACATGGAAAATTCAACCGCAACTCAATCATTCAACAATTCATCAATTCAATCATTAATCGTATGCAAACAATTTTTCTAATCATAAAACGGGAGTATCTGACGCGAGTACGGAAACGGTCGTTTCTGATCATGACCATTTTGGGCCCGATGCTGATTTTTGCTTTCTATGCCATTATCGGCTGGGCAGCCGTTAGTTCGATCGATCAGAAAAAAGTGGCGGTTGTCGATGAGAGTAAACGATTCGTCAACAAGTTCAAGAACGACGACGAAACGTCATTTTCCTATTCAAAACAACCTTTGGCCGTAGCCAAAAAAGAGTTTGTCAAACAGGGATACGATGCGCTGGTATTTATCCCGAAAAATGTAATCGAAGAACCCAAAACCGTACAGATTTTTGCGCAGAAAAGCGTTAGTCTGGCCTTGCAGAGTAATATTGAACGGGCTATCTCGAAAGAGATCGAGACAATTAAATTAGAAAAGGCCGGGATTACCCAGAAAGTGATTGAAGACGCCAAGGTCAATGTCGATGCACAAACCATTAACCTGAGCGAAGGGGGCGAAAAGAGTAGCAATGCCATTGCGATGACCATTATTGGCTATTTCTGCGCCTTCCTGATTTATATCTCCGTGTTTATCTATGGAACCCAGGTGATGCGGGGCGTTATGGAAGAAAAAACAAACCGGATTGTCGAGGTTATTATTTCGTCGGTAAAACCCTTCCAGCTAATGCTGGGCAAAATCCTGGGTGTTGCGCTGGTGGGCCTGACGCAGTTTATGCTGTGGATTTTGCTTACCATTGGGCTATTTACAGTGGGCGGCACATTGGTAGGAGATAAGGTTGAGCGGGGTCGACAGGCGATGCAAAATTCAAGTGCAGTAGCCTCACCCGACCAGGTTGCTAAAACCGACAAGGCTAAAAACGGTGCCGTGGCCAGCGTACTGAAAGCCGTAGAAACGCTTAATATTCCGTTGATTGTAGCGAGTTTTCTCTTTTACTTTTTGGGCGGTTATCTGCTCTACAGTGCTCTGTTCGGGGCAATTGGAGCCGCCGTCGATAACGAGACGGAGACGCAGCAATTTATGTTTCCAATCACTATTCCCATTATTGGTGCTATTGCGGTAGCCCAGTTCGTTATCAAAGATCCCGATGGTGCCCTGGCTTTCTGGACATCGATGATTCCGTTTACATCGCCAGTTGTGATGATGGTTCGGATTCCGTTTGGCGTACCTGCCTGGGAATTGATTCTGTCGATGGTGCTGCTGGTTTTGGGCTTTATGGGGACCACCTGGCTGGCAGCTCGTATCTACCGCGTTGGCATTCTGATGTATGGTAAAAAAGTGACCTACAAAGAACTCTCGAAATGGGTGTTTTATAAGGCATGATTCGGTTTATGGTTTACGGTAGCGCTGCCTGTTAGCCTACATCCTTCCTGGGCGGAGCAACCATAAACTACAAACCAATCTCTACTCACGCAGCGCTACCGTAAACCAAATACCATAAACTCGTTTCTCCGCTTGCTTTCTGTTTCTAACCTCACCAAAGCCTATGCTGGCCGGACGGTTCTGACAATACCTATGTTAGAGCTTCCGGCTGGTTTTCATTATTTCAGGGGCGGCAATGGGTCAGGAAAAACAACCTTTTTTCGGACGGTTGCGGGCCTTTTGCCGTTTTTTGGACAAATTATTCTCGACAATCAGTATGAAATCAATCGCGATTCGGTTGCGTATCGAATGCGGGTAAATTATGCCGAAGCTGAACCGGTTTATCCTGATTTCCTGACAGCCCGCGATTTGACGGGTTTTGTTGGCAAAGCCAAACAGGCCCCGGCTGGCCAAATTGATGCATTGGCTGAACTTCTGGGCGTCGATAAATTCTGGACGCAGCCGACCGGTACGTTTTCGAGTGGTATGCTTAAAAAATTATCGTTGCTATTAGCATTGTTAGGAAAGCCCCGACTGGTGCTCCTCGATGAGCCTCTAACAACACTGGATGTGACTACTGCCGCCCGGCTGTTTGAGTTTATACAACAGCTTAATACCGCCGGGCAGGTGTCGTTCTGGTTAACTTCACATCAGGATGTTGCCCTGACGGGATTACCGATTGCCAGCACCTGGCAGGTTGGCAATGGAGAAATTGTACCCGCAACCTGACCGCATATGCTCACTGTACTGAATCGGATTTTTGTTACGTCTTTTTACGTACAGAATGCCGGTACATTTCTGGTCGTATTTCTGCTTGCTTTTGGCTTTTTGCGGGCTAACGAACACGAAGCACTCATTACGGCGGCAATCGGAAACCCCTTTCTATTAGCTATTGTATTTGGACTCTGGACATTATACCTGCTGAAAACCATAGCGTTTGTGGGGCAGCAACTGGCTGCTCCCGAACATCTGTTTATAAGAACGTTCTGGCTCATTCCTTCACCAAAGCGTTGGGCCATGTGGTTTGTCATACAGATTAGCTTATTGATGCCAATTATTGGCTATGGAGGCTGGATGATAAAAATTGCGGCTTCCTATCAACAATGGCTGGCGCTGGTGGCTATCCTGCTGTTTATTGGCATACTTGTATTTGTTGGGGCATTATTCGCCAATTACCGATTAAAACACCCCGGTTCTGAATCCATTCGTTTATTCCGGTTATCGGTGCAACTACCTTATGAACTGTTTTTTCCGACCTACTGGCTCCGACACGAACCCCTGTCGCTAGTATTGACCAAAGCATTTTCGGGCTTAATACTGGCCGGTGTTTGCCGATTATATCCAACGGACGATTACGATGAACGACTACTGTTAATTGGCCTATTGCTGGCTGTACTGGCGCATTCGCAGGTAGGTGGGCAGATTAGCCATTTTGAGCGTCGGTACTTGTTGCTGCTGCCTAATATGCCATTTTCCGGGCTACAGCGCCTGGGCCGGTATGCACTGACATTCGCAGTCATCTGGCTCCCGGAACTGCTTATTTTGCTGCGTAACTGTCCGGCCGACATTCGACTCGATTATGTAGCGTGGCTATGGCTGACAGGGTGGGGCTGGATTTTGCTAATGCATAGCCTTGCCTACGGTTATGAAGTGCTGCCCGAACGCTGGCTGTCGGGGGTTGTGGCCGGATTTGTTATCGGCCTCATTATTATCATGTTTGGATTGCCCGCAATGGCATGGTTACTGATTGGCTGGATTGGAGCTGTTGCAGTTTGGTTACGTAGTCAACGCAAAGTAGGAACCCACTATTGATACCGTAGCGCTCTTATTTTCTGGCTGTTATCTGGTCCATAATCGAATTGGCCCGCGCTCCTGTCTGGCCCGTACTGGGGCTTTTACCAATACCCCGAAGTTCGTCGACGATCATTTCAAGTAAGGGTTGCTGAATATGATCCGGGAAAGGAATTGTCACTTCTTCGATGCCTGTTTCGGTTTCAATTTTGATCCGGTAATTTTCGAAATAGGAGAAAGTAATTTTGCCTTTGGAGCCAATAAATTGCGTTTCGTCGATGCGTTGTTCCCGATTCACCGTATAGCACCAGCTACCTGTTCCGAGTATGCCCGATTCGAACTCAAATGTTGCCACTACAATATCATCAGCCTGATATAAACCAGCCTGATTTCTGGCTATCCCATTGGCCTCTTTTAGCGGTCCAAATACATATTCGAGGAAATCGAACTGATGTGACGCCAGATCATGGAAGTGTCCGCCCCCCGAAATTTCGGGAAAAACCCGCCATCGGGGCAGAGGGTTTTCACCCACTTCTTCTGCATACGGTTGCCAGTTCAACTGAACCCGTATGTACCGAATATCACCAATTGCTTTTTGGTCGACCAGGTCCTTGATTTTCAGGAAATAAGGCAAAGCGCGTCGATAATAGGCCACAAAGAGCGGAACCCCCGTTTCCTGGCTTACCTGATTCATGGATTCGCACTCGGCGGCATTTCGGGCCATTGGCTTTTCTACATAAACAGGTTTTCCTGCCCGCATTGCCCGGATCGCATAGTCAGCGTGACTATCTGGAGGTGTAGCTACATAAATCGCGTTCACATCAGGATCATTGATCAGTTCGTCAGCATCTGTATACCACTTTGGAACATTGTGCCGGCGGGCATAATCGGCTGCTTTTTCGGGGTCCCGGCGCATAACCGCTACCAGTGTCGAATGAGGAATTCTATTAAATGCGGGTCCGCTTTTTACTTCCGTTACGTCTCCGCAACCAATGATACCCCAATTCAACTGGTCCATATAACTAATCCTGATCTTTTTCCTGGTTCTACTTGCTGAATGTAAAAGCAGATGTATACAGAATCTATCTGTTTTCTGCCCACATCTGCTCTATTTTTTCAACTATAATCAACGGGTTTCCTAGCTTTTTTTCTTACTGGCAACGGCCTGTTTCTCCGAAATGGCCGAAATGGCCGTAACCAGCCGATCCAGATCTTTAGGCGAATGATAAACGTGGGGAGTAACCCGAACTCCGTGAAAATGCTCCCAATCAATTGTTGTTGTATGGATTTTGTATTTGTTCATCAACTGCCCGTCTACCTCGCTGGCTTTCATCCCATCGATCGAAAATAGAGCAACCGCTCCGGCAAATTCGGGTTTGAGCGATGTGTGAAGTTTCACTCCTGGCAGGTCTTTAACGCGCTCCATCCAATAGTTTTTGAGGTAATGGGCGCGGGCAAACTTACGGGCAGAACCAATGCTATTATGAAAATCAACCGCCGTTCCGATCGCCATTTCCGACGCAAATGATCGGGTTCCTAAACTCTCGAATTTGCGAATATCGGGCCCATCCGGTTCATTGTTCGAGAGGAGTGCCCATACGTTTTTAATTTTAGGCTGGCGGATATACAACATGCCACTCCCGAATGGCGCACAGAGCCACTTATGAAGGCTCGTAGCATAATAATCAGCTCCCAGATCAGGAATTTTGAAGTCAAACAGCGCAAATGAGTGGGCGCCATCGGCAATTACCTCAATACCCCGTTTGTGGGCTTCATCGGCAATCTTACGTACTGGCAGCACCTGGCCTACCCAGTTAACCAGGTGAGTAACATGCACGACTTTGGTTTTAGACGTGAAGGCTTTCACAAATGTATCGACAAGTACGTCGTCGTTTTCGCTCGGCAAATCCAGGTCCAGAAACACTAATTTGATACCATCCCGCTTTTCGCGCTGTTTCCAGGCGTTCAGCATGTTTGGGTAATCTTGTTTTGTCAATACAATTTCGTCCCCAGCCTTTAAGTTGAGGCCGAAAATAACCGTATTCAGTCCTTCGGTAGCATTTCGGTTGATGGCTATTTCTTCGGGCGAGCAGCCTCCCAGGTCGGCCAGTTTCGCACGCAACGATTCGCGCCCCTGGTCCAGAATGCGCCACATGTAGTATGATGGGGCCTCATTACAATATTGATAGAATCGGATGTGAGCGTCCTGAACCACTTTCGGCTGTGGGCACACCCCGCCATTGTTCAGGTTGAGTATGGTAGGGGAAACGGTATATTCTGATTTCACCCACGCCCAGAAATCTTCATCCTGAGCCCATTCTGTAGCCGATTTCTGTCCCATGTCGGCCGAGGGAATCGATTTGGCAAAGGCTTCGGGTAAAAAAGAAGGTAACGTGAGCGCACCAGTGGCAGCAACTGCGGTCTGTCGGAAGAAAGTTCTGCGGGATGACATGATAGCTTATGTTCTGAGGATGAACGATATATGGTAAAACTACGGTTTTTTAGTTTAAACCAATTAATGGCTAGGCCAAAAAGGCTGGTATCTATTGAATATTTGGCAAAAATACCGCTATGCCTAATGGTAAGCCCTGGTATCCTCGATCTATAACGGCAAAACAACCGCTGGTTGTAGTCTCAGGTTTTATAAAAGTAATTCGGCCTTACTTGCTTATCGTAAACTGGTCCTGAATCGAGCCGTCGCCCGCAATCATGGTAGCCGACAGTTTGTTGCCTTCAATCTCGATGTACATAGACCCTCCCACGCCATCATAGGAGACCTCCATTGCGTTATGTGGCCATTGCGCCGTGCCGGTTTTTACGTGACCCCCCCCCGCTCCGCCATCGCCATTAACCACATAGATCGTACCTTCGTTGACAGCCGCTTTGCGATTTTTTACAAAATGACTTTCTGATTTTCCTGGCTGACTGGCTGGTTTACTGGCACTATTGGCCGTATGGGTGCTGGCGTCGAATGTAAGTTCATCGCCATAATGCCCTTTCAGCAAACCCGACCGTTCGTAAACGTGGCTATGACCGCCCATTACCAGATCGACCTTGTATTGCTCCAGCACCGGAAGCAGATTCATCCGGACATCCCGAAGCTGTTTTTCTTTGTCTGAATCGTGCGTGCCTTTCGTGTAGGGCGGATGGTGCCAATATGCAATGATCCAGGTGATTTTAGGATTAGTTTGAGCGGCTGCCAGATCCTGTTTCAACCACGCCAGTTGTGGACTGCCTTCACCAAACCGCACGTTGGAAGCTTTGTAGGTGCTGTCGTCATAACGGTCCGAATCGAGGCTAACAAAATGGATATTACCGTAATTGAACGAATAGTAGGATTCGCTTCCCGACGGCACACCACCCGCTTCGCCCTTAGTTGGATGCGATACTACCTGATAATACGGAATGTCGAGGCTAACCCGCAGGTCGTTGTTGCCCGCATAGTCATGGTTGCCGGGTGTAGCAAAAATGGGCGTTTGTTTCATAAACCGATCGCCCGCATAACCCGTATCGGCGCTAAACACATTATGCTGGTATTCGGCATCCTGCCCCCGATTATAGGCATTGTCGCCGAGCCAGAGCCATAGGTCAATGTAAGGGTCACCAATACCTTTTACGTATTCTTTAAACGCGTTTTTTACGTTGAACTGCCGGGCCGAATGATTACCAAAATCGCCCAGCGACCAGATCCGGGTTTTCTTGGCAGTGCCTTCGGTTGGAAAGGTATAAAAGAAATTGTCGTTGTTTCCCTGTAGGGTTACATCGGCAGTTCCAATGGAATAGAAATACTGCGTATTCGGTTTCAGACCCGACACGGTTATTTCATGATCGGTGGTAGCGCTGGGTTCGCTGGTTGTTTTAGAGAGCTTACTGCCCGATGTGCCATAGCGCACCACGCCGGTTGAGGGCGTGCTCGTTCGCCAGCGGACTGTGATGCTGGTTGGCGTCGCTCTTTGTAGATAGGGCCCACGCACGAGCTCTCCACCCGACTGAGCATTAGCCCGTAGCATTGGCAGGTTAATCAGGCAGCATAGAAGAAACAGATACCAAACAGAGGATGAGTACCGCATGAAAAAAGAGGAAGTTTTTGATAGGCAAAGCTACCAGGATGATTCCGGAATACTATTACCAAACTGTAAACAAATGACCAGCTATTGTTTTACTTACTATGACCCGAAAAGGACTATGGAGAGAGCCGTTTTCCTATTGTTTTTCCCAATAATCCCAGGCTGCTCGGGCAATACGGGCAATTACGGCTTCGCGGGTTTTGGTATCGGTTCTGGCGTCGGATACAAACACGGCAATGGCGATGTGTTTGCCGTTGGGCAATGTAATGAGCCCAATGTCATTAGTAGCGGCCGTAACGCCATCGATGGTCCAGGACGTACCCGTTTTGTGGGCGACTACGGTGCCTTTCGGTAATTGCCCTTTCAGTCGGTTGAGACCCGTTTCGGTTTCGGTCATAATTCGGAGCAAAAAGGTCCGGCTGGCTGGCGAAAGTCCTTTTCCTTGCTGTAAGAGCCGCAATAGCGCAACGGCCTCGTTGGGTTTAGCCCAGTTTCTGTACTGAACGGCATTGTCGCTGCCGATTTCGCGTTCGGTATTCTTAACGATGATGTTACGAATACCCAGGCTTTTCAGATAGGCCATAATTGGCGTTGAGCCTCCGGCAAGGTTCATAAGAATATCGCTGGCCGATCCGTCGCTTTCTGAAACGGCATATCGCAGCAGTTCGGAAAGGCTCAGTGAGGAACCATTCGGAAATTTATCCCGAATGGGACTGTGCTGCCGTTCTGAAATATAATCGGCTTTAGTAAACGGAACGCGCTGGTTAAGGGCCAATTTCTTCTGATCGACGAGGTGTAAAACAGCCATGGCTATTGGCATTTTGTAGACACTCTGCATCGGAAACTGCTCATTGCCTTTCAAACTGACCGATTCACCGGTTTCGACCAGCATGGCGGCTACCCCTACCTTTCCCTGGGCATCGCTGGCGATTTGAGCAATCTGGCTTTCTAATTTCTGAATAGAATGTTGGTCAGATTGGCCGAATACGAGGGTAAAACTAAAGAGAAGAATTGGTAGAGGAATCTTGACCATAATGAGCAATTATTTTTACTGTGAAATTAGGTAATATATAGTTTATGATTGGATATATAATTGTATAATTAACTGTTTTTTTGTGATGATAAACTGTTTTTTGTGATGAGAAAAGGCTATTTGTTAGCTCTGTGGCTTTTGTTGCCAGGCGTTTTCTCCTGTCGAAAAGCTGAAATAGTAGAAACTGATCCGCAAATTCTGAACGCGTCAATTACAGGCGATCCGGCTACAACGACAGCAATAGATCAGGCGGCTGGTACAATTACCATTGCTCCTTTTACCTATCAGACTGGTCGTTTAAGAAGTAAATTTTCTGTAATTACGTTTCAGACAACTCCTAATTCCATTGTGGCGCCAGTGGATATGCGAACGATAGATTTGCTCTATTCGCCGGAAGGAAAGTCGCAGGCAATTACAATTGATGTCATCAATTACAATAATAGTGATCCTATCCGGCTATTTGCGCGATTAAAAGGGCAGACAAAACAAAAAGAATACAAACTATTGCTTCAGGCGGATGGGGCGCTGCGATTTGAATCGGGGGGAACAACAGTTGATACGATCAGGATCAATCTAAAGTACTACCAAGACTACGTGGTTTTTTTGCCTGTTAGTAACTTATACGATGGGCACCCTGGCGGGTTTAAAATCTTTGCTACCAAAGAGGGGAGTACTACGCCAATCGAGCTTCAATTAAATACGGATGACCGAAGTCAGGATGAAGTAGGTTTCTATTTTAATAAACAGACAACGCCACCCGGAATATATAGTATTGAATTGTTAAAAGGTGATGGGCAACGGGCTATCGCCCCTACCCGAATTTGGGTAGACAATACGTAAGGCAAGCAACCATTGCCGAAGAGAACACACAACACCATGAAAACAGCTATAACAGCACTTATCTCTCTATTGGTATCGGCCTGTGTTACCCCCGAAACTAACATTAATCCGAACAATACGACGACAGATAAATCAATACCTTCATCGTCTGAATCCGAAAAAACAGACGTTGTACCATTGGGGCCGGTAGCGCAAATCACGGAGTATTTTGTCAATATAGATCCGGAGAAAACCGTTACACTGAACGGAACGTCGGTCGGTTTGCGGTGGCGGCTCAAAAATGATTATAGCTACGACGAACTAAACCGACTGATCCAGCAGAAAACAACGCTCTGGAATACGAACTATTGGGAACAGCTTTCCTATCGATACACACCCGATCTGGTTCAGCGATATCAGAATGCCGATAGCAAAGATCTTGTTAACGTACTGCTGCTGAACGAAAAAGGATTCCTGAAAGGAAATCAGGAGCCTGATGAGTATGTATATGATGCGGATGGATTTCTAATCAGCTATAAAGGCAACGGGCAGCAGGATACCTACACAGTGAAAGATGGTAATGTAATTGCGCGTGAAACGGTCTTTGATTCGGGTATGATTCAGCGAAATACGTACGAATACAACCTGACTAAGCCCAGCGTTCCGTCGCCGTTGACTTTTCTTGGACAGCACAGCCGGAATTTGCTCGTCAAACAGACATTGGTAGTAACCTCAGCTACATTACTGGATGCGCAGACTACTATTTTTCGGTATTACTACGATAACGATTCGCAGGGGCGGCCAATTCGCGAGTATGTGGTGCCCAACGGTGTGTCGGAACCCGGTAGCGTTCGGGAGTTTGTGTATCGGTAACTAAACGAGTGCCAATAAAAAAGGAGCGAAAGGCTCCTTTTTTATTGGTATATGGGCACTTAAGGAAACTTGGGAAACTTGCTGAAGTCGGGTTTTCGCTTTTCCAGAAAGGCATCCTTTCCTTCTTTGGCTTCTTCTGAAAGGTAATAGAGCAGTGTGGCATCGCCCGCCAACTGCTGAATTCCGGCCTGGCCGTCGAGTTCGGCATTGAAGGAAGCTTTGAGCATACGAAGAGCAATTGGGCTTTTTTCCAGCATTTTACGGCACCACACAATGGTCGTTTCTTCGAGTTCATCGAGCGGTACTACTTTGTTAACCAACCCCATGTCCAGCGCTTCCTGTGCGTCATACTGATCGCACAGATACCAGATTTCGCGGGCTTTTTTCTGGCCAACGATCCGGGCGAGGTATGAAGCGCCAAAACCGCCATCGAAACTGCCTACTTTAGGACCGGTTTGGCCAAACCGTGCGTTGTCGGCGGCTATAGTCAGGTCGCATACAACGTGTAGCACATGCCCGCCCCCAATGGCATAGCCTGCCACCATAGCAACTACAGGCTTGGGAATTCGCCGGATTTGCATTTGCAGATCAAGCACATTCAGGCGGGGAACTTTATCTTCGCCAATATAACCGCCGTGTCCACGAACCGACTGGTCGCCACCGCTACAGAACGCTTCACCACCTTCGCCGGTCAGAATAACAACCCCAACGCGCTCGTCCTGCCGGGCAATTTCCATCGCTTCCGACATTTCTTTCACCGTCTGGGGCGTAAAGGCGTTTCGTTTGTGCGGGCGATTGATGCTGATTTTGGCAATCCCGTCGTAATAGCTGAAAATAATTTCCTGGTATTCTTTTATGGTCTCCCAGGGGTAGTTACTTGTCATAGAATAAAAGTGAAAGAGTGAAAGAGCGAAAGAGTGAAAGAGCGAATATCGGCAATCGCTCTTTCACTCTTTCGCTCTTTCACTCATTATAAGATACTTCATGATACTGCACATCCCAGGTATGATCGGCCATCATTCGAACGGTGGCCAGGCAGCGTTCGAACGGAAATTTACGACCCCATTCGTTGGGTGCCACCATCGAAAGGAGGTCAGTGCCGTTTTTGCGCTGATAGAAATAATAGGTATGGCCTACAATGGGTTCAAAATTCATATGGGCTGCGTAGATTCGTTCCGAAATTTCGACCCGATTGCGGATAGCCGTAGCCTGCTCGGCCAGTAGCTGCATTTGCCGGTAAAGCTGGCTTAGTTGCAAATCTGTCTGTTCGCGCATGGCAGCAACGGCCCGGCCGGTAATTTTACCTTTGTCTTCGGGGCGAATAACAGCTCCTCCTGCCGTGTGTGCATACGCCAGAAGTCCCGGAGCTTCGGCAACTTTGTCAGGAGAAATGGGATTGACAATTACTTTTGCTTCTTCCATACTAGATGGGTAACCGCCCGGCGAACCTGTTGGTTCGCTGTCGTTGAATGACAAAAAAAACAGATCTTTACATCGGAAAACCGATCATGTTTGCAAAAATACAACGAACCACATGGAAAACACCTTACCGACAATGGACCGGCACGAGTTTTTTCGATTAGTTGGCACAAGTATCGGCGCTATTTTGCTGACACGGTGCAGTGCCGCCTGTGGGCAGGGTGATACCGTCGATACGTTGGTTCAGCCCGAACCGCCAATTGACTTTTTGATCAACCTGAACGATCGGTCGAATGTAAACCTGAAGGTGAAAGGCGGTTATGTCGTAATCAATAACATCATTGTTGCCCAGACAAAGGAAGGGAAATATCTGGCCGTTTCGTCGAAGTGTACGCACCAGAGTAATGTGGCATTGGTCTATAAAGCCACCGAAAATCAGTTTTATTGCCCACTTCATCTGTCGCGGTTCGACGCCATCGGCAATGTGGTGGCAGGGCCTGCCACCAAAGCATTAACGCAATATTCAGTAAATGATCTGGCGAATGGTACGCTACGGGTGCATACGTAGGTGGTATTGATGCTATGGCGTATGCGTTATAGTTGCTCCGCTCATCAGCATATATCCACCTCATGCAGCGCAACCGTAAACCATGGTACCAAACAGTCTAATGATCTTAAATCCTTCATTTCCAGATTTATGGCCAGTTCCGTCGACACCCTATGAAGCCGAAGCGCTGGCTTTTTGTCAGGCGTGGCAACGTGGTAAGGCTACGTTTGTGCTTCAGACATCAGGCTCTACCGGTACGCCCAAATCCATTATACTGACGCGCAGCCAGATGCAGGCCAGTGCTCAACTCACCGCCAATACACTAGGCTTACGAGCAGGCGATAAGGCTTTGGTTTGCCTGAATATCCGTTATGTTGCCGGAATAATGATGCTGGTTCGGGGGCTGGAAATTGGTATGGAAATGACTATTGTCGAGCCATCGGGCAATCCACTGACGGCATTTGACCCTGCCGATACACACTTTGAGTTTATGGCTGTTGTGCCTTTGCAACTACAGTCGATTCTGGAGAACACTCCCGAAAAGGTGCCTATTCTCTCTGGCATGAAAGCCATTCTGGTAGGAGGGGCGGCTACCAGCCCGGCGCTGGAGCAGGCATTACAGGTAATTAACGCCCCCGTTTTTTCAACCTACGGCATGACCGAGACAGTATCGCATATTGCCTTGCGACGGCTGAATGGGCCAGGCCGAAGCGATGCATTCAGGGCATTGGATGGTGTTGTGCTGGGTACCGATGAGCGGGGATGTCTGACGATTTTGGCGGCTGCTACCAATTTTGAGTTGATCCAGACAAACGATGTCGTAGAGCTACTGGACACGGACAATCCCCAACGATTTCGGTTACTGGGCCGGGCCGACACCGTCATAAACAGTGGTGGGGTGAAAGTTCAGCCCGAGCAGGTCGAGCAGATTGTGCAGCAAACACTGGCGCAACAATTGGCTCCTCAATCGGTTCCCCGGTTGTTTATTGCAGGCATCCCCGATGAGCGGTTAGGTCAGAAAGTAGTTCTGGTGATTGAGCAAAAAACAATTCCGGAGAGCCAGTTTGAAACGGTTCGGATGGCCGTTGGGAAAGCGCTTGGGGCTTATGCCGCACCAAAGCAGATGCTGGTAGTGAATGCATTTGCCGAAACGCCAACCGGCAAAATTGACCGCAATACCACAATGGCACAAATCCGTTAACTTTGGGCGCAGTTGCCCCGATCATAAGATGTATGTCGTTTAATCAGCTTCAAATTCGTTTTCAGACCGCCCGGTCGTTACCAGCACCCTATGCTTATTTTTATACGTTACGACTAAAGCCTCTTGGGGGCAATGGTGTTCAGGTCGATCTGGCTATAACCTATCCTGATCGTGACGATATTGACGATGATGAACTGATTGCGGAAGGCTACACCCGCGACGATGATTTTCAATGGGCCGGGCAATTGCCTAAGCCCTGGTTGCAGGCTATTGACGAACTGGTGGCGAAAACAGCAGTTGAACCATTGAATGAAGATGGTCTGGACGAGGATGACGAATTTTGGGAGATTGCACTCGAAAGTAAGCCACTAGGGCTGAGGAAAGGGCAGCCTGCCAATTCGGATAGCTGGCAATACCTGACCCAGGAACTCATTCAGGCGGCTTATGAAGCCATTGGTCGCGAACGACCTTTTGAACTGATCTATCTTGACACTTCGGCGAAACAGGGTGAGCTGGAACTCCATTTGGTAGCCTCGTTCGCAGATCGGACGGTTCGGGTAACTACGGTGCAGAACCGGCACGAACAAACCCGAACATTGCCATGGGCAACGCTCCAGCAAACAATGGCGGAGGTATATAATCATGATTACGATCCAGACGAAGCGCTGCAAAAACGCCCACGACGAGATGGGCAGTGGCTTAATTTAGGTAGCGAAGAGTGGTATAACATTACCGAATTCCCTGCGCTATCGAGGCTGTTTCAAAAACTGTCCAGATAAGCCATAGAGTACTATGAAGAGAAGAATAGCGTTAGCCATATCGAATCGGGAACAGTAAAAACGTAATTTCCGGGCGATTTTCCGCTGAACAGGAGCAGGCTCCTTATCTACCGAAAAATTCTATCCCGGAAATTACGTTGCTGAAATCTATTACAATACTGTGTTAAACACTTCGCCCCTGAATCAGGCGAAGGATGATAGCGATGACGGCAATAACGAGCAATACGTGGATTAAACCACCCATTCCAAAACTGTTAAAGCCTAAAAAGCCCAGCAACCAGATAATAATTAACACCACAGCGATGGTGTACAGCAGATTTCCCATGATAAAGAAGCTTAAGTTTAGTTGAGTAATTAGTACATGAACTAAACTTCGTTCCACCGGAAGTGATTAAAAACCTGAGCAAGCGGTACATTGAAAACATACTGGCTTTAGGCGATACTTGGTTTTTAATATTCAGATAATGAGTAAGTTGTGCCGTATGGTGGATATCAGAAGACCTGAGTTTTACCCGTTCGATAAGGAGCAAGTTGCAGCGAGTCGGTGGGTAGTTCAGTAATCAGGTAGTCGATTTGTTGCAGATCGGCTACTTTCATTCGCATCACGCTGTTCATTTTCTCCGATATGGCCAGAACGGCCACTTTCTGGGCCGCCCGAATCATGGCTTTTTTAGCCTGAACCGTCTCCCAGTCCGAATCGGTAAGCCCTTCTTTGGGGTCGATTGCATTTGTGCCCATAATGCACAGATCGACTTTCAACTCTGACAATCGCTGGTAAACTTCGCCACCTACACTCATCTGGCTATAGCGCGAAATCTGGCCACCGATCATAATAATCTCCAGATTGGGTTTGTCGAGCAGTTCAACGGCCGTCAATGGATTCACCGTAATAAACGTCGCTTTGAGGTCGGCAGGAATCATTTTTATAAACTCCCGGATGGTGGTGCCACCACCCATCAGAATTAGCATACCGTCGTGGAGGAGGGTTAGAGCTTTCTCGGCAATTGCAATTTTGCTCTGATGGGCATACGTTTCCTGCAATTGCGACGAGTGATGATAGGCCTTTGACATGGCGCCCCCCCGAATTTTAATCAACTTTCCTTCATCCGATAAGTCGTTGATGTCGCGTCGAACGGTATCTTCCGAAACGTTGAGTACGGCAGCCAGGTCTGTCAGGCTCATTCGTGTATGAAGGCTTACCTGCTTTATAATCAATTCTTTACGCTCGTCTTTTAAAAAGGCAATTGACATAGAGGGATACAGAGATCGGTTATTCGACGTAAAAGCAAAAATAGAGCTAAATCTTACCCATTTACAGCATTTATCCGGACTGGTCGAAAAAAAAGCGCAATCTATCCTGGGTGAATTTGCATAATTTTCATTATTGCTATATAAAACATAGGTAAAACGTACTTTTTGCATACAAAGACGCTATTTCATGCAAAAAGGTAAAATTTTATTTGTAATAAATTCTTTATCTCCACTATATTGCGCAAAATTTGCAGATAAACTTTGCAAAAATTGCAGACAAAAGTCTCTTTTCCCGTTTTTTAACCTCTCTAGTCTAAACGTAAAGTGGCATCTCTATGAACTACACGCTACTACCCTGGCAGGCTCGCTGGAGCACGCTTTTAACGGTACTGCTGCTGTTGAGTGCGTCCGCGCTGGCGCAGTCAATTTCTGGCAAAGTGACCAATGCGGCCGATGGTGCGCTGCTACCCGGTGTTACAATTGTTGAGAAAGGATCAACCAAAGGCACCGTAACCGATGGCGAAGGCAAGTATACGCTCCGGTTGTCGAAACCAGATGCAACGGTAATTTTCTCCTATATTGGTTTTGTTGCCCAGGAGGTGAATGCCGCTGGCCGTTCGGTTGTTGATGTTTCGCTGAAAGAAGACGCCACGCAACTGGGTGAAGTTGTTGTGACGGCACTAGGTATCGCCAAAGACAAAAAAGCACTGGCCTATGCCGTAACGGAAGTAAAAGGCTCCGAATTTACGCAGGCACGCGAAAACAACGTAGCCAACGCACTGTCGGGAAAAATTGCCGGTGTTAACGCAACAGGACTATCGACCGGGCCGGGTGGTTCGAGTCGGATTGTTATTCGGGGAAATGGATCGCTGACGGGCGATAACCAGCCACTGTATGTGATCAATGGGATGCCCATCGATAACACAGTGCCCGGTGGAAGCGCAACAACCAATGGGGGGCAGGGTAACGTAGACCGTGGTGACGGTATTGCCGGAATTAACCCCGATGATATTGAGTCGATCAGTGTGCTGAAAGGAGGAACGGCGGCTGCTCTGTATGGGTCGCGGGCAGCCAATGGAGTTATTCTGATTACTACCAAAAAAGGCAAAGCACAACGGGGTGTCGGGGTGGAATTCAACTCGACCTTTACGATGGAAAATGCCGCGGTGTTTCCCGATTGGCAGTATGAATACGGTCAGGGCGATGGAGCGGCCAAACCAACAACACAGGCGCAGGGAATTGCCTGGGGGCGTCGGTCGTGGGGCGCTAAAATTGACGGTTCAGATTTTGTGGCGGCCGATGGGAAAACCCATCCCTATGTAGCCCAGAAAAACAACATCAAGAATTTCTACCAAACCGGTAAAACATTCACGAATACGCTGGCATTTACGGGTGGTAATGAGAAAGTTAACTATCGGTTCTCATTGGCCGATCTGGATGCTAAAGGGATTCTGCCTACCAACACCTACAACCGTAAAACGGGGAATCTGAACCTCAGCGGAGCGTTTGGCGAACGGGTTTCTATTGAAGCACTGGCCCAGTATACGCTGGAAACCGGACACAACAAAACTGGTGCGGGCGATGCTCTTGGAAATCCGAACTGGACACCCTATATGATTGGGAACACCTCCGATATTCGGTGGTTGAGCCCCGGCTACGATGCCAATGGCAATGAGATAGCCTGGAATGATGCCGATATTGCCTCCAATAGCTATTTCGTCGTGAATAAATATAAGCAGGACGATAGCAAGAATCGATTCATTGGTCAGGTAGGAATGACCTATAAAATCCTGAAAAACCTGTCTGTAAAGGGAACGGTTAGCCGGGATTTTTACAACTACAACTATAAATACATTCTGCCAACAGGCACCCGTTATATCCCGAATGGGCAATTTACGCAATTGAAAACCGACGTGAGCGAAACCAATATGATGCTCACGGCAAACTACAATGTAACCGTTGGGCATTTTGGGTTGTCGGCGCTGGCCGGGATGAACCGTCGGGATTTCCGCTACAACCAGCTAACCACCTCGGGGCAGACATTTATTATTCCGTATTTCTACAGTTCTACCAACCTTGCTACCGTAAGCACGGTGCCGTTGAACCAGCAAACCCGAACAAACTCGGCATTCGGGTCGGTCGATCTTGATTATAAAGGCGTTGCCTTTCTGACCATGACTGGTCGTCAGGATTGGTTCTCAACGCTAAGTCCGAAGAATAATACCATTTTCTACCCATCCGTTGGAGGAAGCTTCGTGCTGTCGCAGGCGCTTCAATTGCCTCGCGTAATCGATTATGCAAAGGTGCGTGCATCGTGGGCGCAGGTAGGGGGCGCAACTCCCGATCCGTACGTAATCAATCTAACCTATTCGATGGTGCCCAGTTCGGGGCAGCCGCTCCAGAACGTAACCAGCAATGCCATTACGAATGCTGGTCTGAAACCACTAACCTCTACCACGTTTGAAGTGGGTGTTGATCTTCAGTTTTTTAACAAGAAACTTGGTCTGGATCTGACCTACTACAATCGTGCCACCACCAACGATATTGTACAGACCAGCATATCGCCCACGTCGGGTTATAATTCGGTGTATCTGAACGTAGGTAAACTCAACAACCGGGGAGTTGAAGCGCTGGTGACGCTCAATCCGGTCAGAACATCAAACTTTGGCTGGAACGTAAGTTATAACGTAGCCTACAACGACAGTAAAGTACTGAAGCTGGCCGATGGCATCAACTCCATGCAGATGGCCACCTCGGTGGGGAACTGGGCCTACATTAACTCCATTGAGGGACGACCATACGGAACCATCGTCGGTACAACCCGCGTTCGCGATGCCAACGGCAACATCGTATATGATCCAACAACGGGTTTTGCCGTGAAATCGCCACTTCAGGAGCTTGGGCGGGGTGTTCCTCCACTAACGATGGGCCTGACCAACGAATTTCATTACAAAAACTTCTCGCTCAATATCCTGCTCGATGGTAAGTTCGGCAACAAGGTCTTCTCGGTAATGGAGGTGTATGCCAACCGGATGGGTAAACTGAAGCGGACGCTGGACGGTCGCGAAAATGGTCTTACCGTAACGGGCGTAACGGCCAAAGGCGATGCGTATACCAACACCATTGCCAAAGAAAATCTGCGGAACTATTACGACAACGATAAAAACTACACCGATCTGTTTTTGCACGATGGTAGTTTCGTGAAGCTGCGCCAGGTTATTTTCAGTTACAACATTCCGGTTAGCACGCTTAAAGTTGTGCGGATCCAATCGGCAACCATTTCGTTTGTGTCGCGTAATCTGCTGACACTGTATAAGCAAACCGACAATTTCGATCCAGAGCAGAGCTTCACCAACAGCTCAAACCAGGGTTTCGAATCGTTAGGATTGCCCCGCACCAGAAGTTATGGTCTGAACCTCATCGTAAAATTCTAAAAGACAGCCATGAAAAACCGTTTCAAACTAATTACCTATTGTCTGGCGGCTCTTTGTACGCTACAGAGTTGCGATAAAGGCCTAGAAGAAATAAACAGTAACCCCGATGCCTCCAGCACCATCAGCCCCGATTTTGTATTCACCAAGGCGCAGTATGATGCCGTTGGCAACATAATTACGGGCTTGCAGGGAACCATGCAGTATACGACCAGCTACAACGATGTAGCCAGTTGGGGTTCCAAATACATTTTCAACCAGGGCACCGCTCCCTATACCGTGTTTAGTAACGCGTACCCCAACGAGATCAACGAAATAGGCGAAGTGATTCGGGGGCTGGAAAAAGATCCGGCGCTGGTAAATAAACTGGCTATTGCTAAAATATGGCGGGTCTATGCGTTTTCGAAAATAACCGATCTCTACGGCGATATTCCGTATTCGCAGGCTGCACTGGGCTACACGCAGAGTTTGTTTAAACCAGCGTATGATCCGCAGAAAGACATCTACGCCGATTTGCTGGGCGAGCTGGAAAAAGCCATTGCGTTGTTCGATGCTACAAAATCGACCTTTGGTGCTGCGGATTTAATTTATGCTGGCGACATTACCCGCTGGAAAAAATTCGCCTATTCGCTCATGCTTCGGATGGGAATGCGGATGACGAAACCCGACATTGCCCTGGCCGAAACCTGGGTCAAGAAAGCGATTGCCGGGAGTTTGATTGAAGACGATGCCGACATTGCTAAAATTACCTATATGGCGTCGGGGCAGGTTGTTAACCAGAATCCATTGGCCTACTGGATGCTGAACAGCGACTATCTGAAAGCCGATGGGATCAGCAATCCGGAAGGTGGAAAATATTACGACACCTTCATTAACTACCTGAAAAAAACCAATGATCCCCGGTTACCGGTACTGTCGGTAGTATATGTAAATGGCAAACCCAGCACCGATGTACGTATTCAGAAAGGAATGGCCGCCAACATTCCCAATACAAAGCCTGCTGATTTTGTGACCTATTCGGAGCCAAACCAGAACACCATTCTGAAACTGAATTCGCCCATGCTGGTGCTAACCAATGCGGAAGTGAATTTCTATCTGGCCGAAGCAGCCCTCCGCGGCTGGTATACAGCAAAGCCAGCCGCTACTTTATATGATCTGGGACTGAAGGCGGCAATGCGTCAGTGGTCGTTGTACGGATCTGATGGCGTAATTGCGCAGGCCACTATTGATGCATACGCTACGGCCAATGCGCTGGTAACGACCAATACGTTCGAGAAACAACTGGAGCAGCTTTACACCCAGTTTTGGGTGTCTATTTTCCCCAATTCGCAGGAGGTATTCTTAAACTGGCGTCGCACGGGCTATCCGGCGCTGGTTCCTAACAATTATGTCGGGAACATTACCGGTGGGCAAATTTTCAGGCGCATGCTTTACCCCGCCACTGAAGAAAACCTGAATAAAGAGAATTATAACAGTGCCGTATCGCGGCAGGGCGATAATACGTTCCTGACCCGTATGTGGCTGGATAAATAGTTAGTCAGTAGCCAATTGTTATGGGTATATTCTAATGACCGTTGGCTACTGACAGAAATATAGAACTACCGGTTTAGGTAGCCTAACGGTCGACAATTTGGTGTAGTAGTGAGCAAAGGAGATTCAAGAGTTTAATACCTTTTCTCATGGATGTGATTGGCTGGGCCGCCCTTGTGCCCAGTCAATTTTTCCTCAGGAACGGCCTGTTCCTGAAGGCAGAAAACACCATCTAAACGCTCTGATTGAATGCGAAATATAGTAACGATCTTATTGACTCTGTTTTGCTTTGGAAAGCTGTCTGCACAGAGCAGACTCATTCCCGAACCTGTAACCTACCGTCGGACATCGGGCGAATTTCGATTGGGTAACCAGATCGGAATCGCGCCGGGTGCCGGGGTGTCGGGCGACCTTATTGCGCTGGCTCAGGTACAATTTCGGGCCTGTACGGGTGTATCGTTGGTTGTTGCGAAAACAAAACCGGCTCTTTCGCTTCAGATTGATCCGCACCAGGTTGCTCAGCCAGAGGGCTATCAGCTACTGATTCAGCCACAGAAAATTATACTGACTGGTCACGATGAAGCCGGATTGTTTTATGGTTTGCAATCCCTTACCCAACTAATTGTACCAGCAAAAACAAAGACTGTTCCGGCCTGTGTAATTACCGATTATCCTCGATTTTCGTATCGGGGGATGCATCTCGATGTGAGTCGCCACCTGTTTCCGGTAGCTTTTATCAAAAAATACATCGACCTGCTTGCTCTCTACAAATTCAATACCTTTCACTGGCATCTGACCGACGATCAGGGCTGGCGTATCGAAATCAAACGCTTTCCTGCGCTACAGCAAACGGCAGCTTACCGGTCTGAGACGCTTATTGGGCATAAAAAAGAATTGCCGCACCGTTTCGATGGTAAGAGGTACGGTGGATACTACTCACAGGCTGAAATTAAAGAGATTGTGCAGTATGCAGCCCGGCGGCATATCACAATCATTCCGGAAATTGAGATGCCGGGCCATGCGCTGGCGGCACTAAGCGCTTTCCCGAAACTAGGCTGCCTGAAACCCGACGGCAAACCGGGAGGTCCGTATCAGGCGGCTACGTTCTGGGGCGTGTTCGACGATGTGTATTGCGCCGGAAACGATAGCACATTTGCCTTTCTGGAAGGCGTTCTCGACGAAGTGGTCGAGCTGTTCCCTTCAACATACATCCATATCGGCGGTGACGAATGCCCTAAAACGCGCTGGAAAACCTGTGCCCGGTGTCAGGCCCGGATTCGGGACGAACACCTGAACGACGAACATGAACTTCAGCGCTATTTTATTCGCCGGATCGAAAAACACCTGAATAAAAAGGGGCGTCAGGTGATCGGATGGGATGAAATTCTGGAAGGTGGCCTGACAGAAGGCGCTACCGTGATGAGCTGGCGGGGAGTTGACGGTGGCATTGAAGCCATTCGGCAGAAACATTCGGCCATCATGACGCCCGAAAGCCACGTTTATTTCGATTATTACCAGTCACTTTATCCCGAAGAACCATTGGCTGCGGCAGGCTATACACCCCTGAGCAAAGTTTATGCCTACGAACCGATACCGGCTGAAATTAGCTCCGAAGAAGCTGTTTACCTGAAAGGTGTTCAGGGTAATGCCTGGAGTGAATACATGCCAACTCCCGAAAAAGCCGAGTATATGATTTTTCCCAGAGCACTGGCAGTTGCCGAAATCGCCTGGAGCCCCCAAAACAAGCGAAATTACCCGGATTTTCTTCGACGGCTGCGGCAGCACGACTCCCTATTGAAACAACTCGACGTTCATTATGCCAACCGCTTCGATGAGCTCACCGATAGCGTAATCGTGAACCCGAACGGAACCTTGCACTTGGCTCTGTCGACTACGTTGCCCAACGCAACGATTCGTTATACAACCAATGGATCGACACCTGCACTAACAAGTCTTACCTATTCTAATCCAATTCTTATTTCGCAGAGCTGTACTATAAAAGCGGCTATTTTTCTGAAAGGCAAACAGCAGGGACGTGTGTTTCAGCAACCCTTAATTATCAGTAAATCAACCGGAAGGCCGGTTTTGCTTTCGTCCGAGCCAATGGGTGGTTATCGACCAGCCAGTCCATTGATTGCCGTAAATGGAGTTTTAGGCACAAACCGCTATAACACTGGCGAGTGGTTGGGCTGGCAGGGGAAAGACGTCGACATACAGATTGATTTACAGCGCCCGCAGTCGGTTTCGAGCATTGGTACACAGATACTCAACTACCACTGGCAGCGAATGTGGGCGCCAGATACGATTCAGTTTGCGGTGTCGGTCGATGGTAAAACATTTCAGGAAGTGTATCGGCAAACACAGTTTCCGGTCAATGGAATCAATCCTGTAGTGGGCAAATTTGCTCCCGTTCAGGCACGATACATCCGAATCCGGGCCACCAGCAAAGGAACCATACCACCAAATGAATACGGAGCAGGAGGCAAAGCATGGCTACTGCTCGATGAATTAATAGTGGATTAAGTGGTTGATATTCTGAGTATTAACTTAGTAGATTGCCGGGCCTAAATGTCAATGAGCTATGCAGATTATCAGAATTTTTACGTTCCTCTTTTTTTGCCTGTCTACTACCAGCCTACTGGCGCAGATTGGTGCCAATCATAACAAACCGCAGCGGGAAGAGTGGCTGAAAGATGCCGGTTTCGGGATGTTCATTCACTGGAATGTGGATACGCAGCTTGGTATAGTGATTAGTCATTCGCTGGTTGGGGCATCGCCAGATTATGTCGAACGCTATTTCAATGAATTGCCTAAAACCTTCAATCCGAAAGACTGGGACCCCGAGCGCCTGGTGATGCTGGCCAGAAATGCAGGCATGAAATACATCATGTTTACCACCAAGCACCACGCAGGCTTCTGTATGTGGGATACCAAAACCAATGATTTTGGGGTGATGAACACACCCTACAAAAAAGATATAGTACGGCAATATGTGGATGCCTGCCGAAAATGGGGTTTAGCTGTAGGATTCTATTACTCGCCGGAAGATTTTTCATTTGCCTACCGCAATGGCATGAAAGACATCACGCGCGACAACCATTGGGAAAAAGCAAAGCCTTTTCAGGCAAAATACAGGCAATTTGTAGAAGCGCAGTGTACCGAACTCATGACCAACTATGGCCCTGTCGATCTGTTTTTCATCGATAGTGATGTGTTGCGCGAAGAGGTAAAAGCGGTTATCTGGAAATACCAGCCCAACTGCCTAATCACCCGTGGGGTGCTGGAAACGCCTGAGCAATACCTGCCGGGCGAAACATTGACAACTGCCTGGGAAAGCTGCATGACAATGGGCACAGCCTGGAACTACAAACCTACCAACGATCACTATAAATCGGCGACCGAACTAATCAATTTCCTGATTGAATCGCGGGCAAAGGGCGGCTCGTACCTACTAAACATTGGCCCAACGCAGTGGGGTAGCCTTAACGAAGGGCAGCAGGGACGGCTGATGGAGATCGGTGCCTGGCATTTTATCAATCAGGAAGCTGTTCATAACGTTCGGCCGTGGATTGTTCGGAACGAAGGCGACATCTGGTTCACGAAGCAGAAAGACGAAAATACAGTATATGCTTACCTGACCAATCTGTCTGACTGGCCGCGGGGCGAACGACGGACATTTTTGCTCAAATCCATTAAAACAACGGCTTCTACGGAGGTGAGTGTGTTGGGGCAAACCGGAAATATTGTCGAATACCAGCCTGCCAATGATGGACGGGCTCGTTTTGAGCAAACACCGGAGGGCTTACAGATTTCGGTTGTTCGGGCGCAGCGGATTTATAATAACCACAAGTGGCCAAATCCCATTGTGGTAAAACTTAAAAACGTTGACGCAGCGCTGGAACCAGCCCATTTTCGAACCGTAAAAGCCGAAAAAACACCTGCCGGAAATTTGAAACTCACCGCAACTGTCGACAAACTGGGGAGTGGAAAAAACTACCGGTTAGGATTCGAGTACCGACCGGTTCAGAGTTCGCTCAATGAAGAATTTAATCAGCAATGGACCGAATCCGATAGCTACCCGATCTCTCAACCGGGCCAGCAAACCCTGGAAATCGTTCGTCGTACGATCCAGTCGTACGACGAAATCGAGTACCGGGCTGTTCTCTACCAGGACGGTCTGAAAATAGATGGTAATACGCAGAAAATCAGCAAACTACGGCTTGATTAGGAAATTGGTCATTGGATAATAGTCATTAGTACGGCATTTAAGGCTGGGTCTATTCCCAACGACTGATAACCAATGGCCCTTTTGATTTATAACTAACCAATCAATTGTCAATACAAGTATGGAAACGCAACGCAGATCGATTTTAAAACGCCTTTTCGCTTCAGTGGCTGGGGCTGTTGGACTCAGTGCAACCGCTAAGGCGTTTGCCCCACAGGAGCAGGTTGCGCTGGCTCCACAGAAAGAAGCCTTCAATGTGGTGATGCAGGACGATGTGCCACTCTTTTCGGGTTCTACAAAGTTAGGTAATCTGGTATTTGTTGCCGGAAAAGGATACCATAAGGAGGGCGACATTAAGGTGCATACCGAAGAAGTGTTGAAAGAACTGGAAAAAGAACTGATCAAAGCGGGGTCGTCGATGGAAAAGGTTCTTAAGGTTAGTGTGTTTCTGCACGATCTGAACGACTATAAAGCCATGAACGAGGTCTACAAAGGTCGCTTTGGGAATAAGCCACCCGTCCGCACCACCGTTGCCGTATATGGTGGCGTCCCTGGTTCGTCCCTGGTCGAAATGGATTGTATTGCCTATGTATAATAGTTTTCCATTTAGCGTTTTCAGCGCTTCGCAAAGGCAGGAATCCAAACCAGCGAAGCACGGACATGCTAAACGGAAAACTGCAACTCTAAACAGACATGTTAAGCAGACGAAAAATTATTAAGCGCTTATCGAGCGTTCCGTTTCTGGGTAGCCTGGCGGGGAGTGGGCTGCCCATGTTGGCGACAACTGAACCCCTGGCCGCTCCCAAACGCGACCTGTTTAAAGAATTAGGGATACGAACGTTTATCAATGCCGCCGGTACGCTAACCTACATGACGGGGTCGCTCATGCACGACGAAGTACTGGAGGCCATCAACTACGGAGCGAAAGAATTTTGCCTGCTCGATGAGATTCAGGATAAGGTCGGCGCTAAAATTGCCCAGATGGTTCATGCCGAAGCTGCTGTTGTTACGTCGGGAGCATTTTCGGGGATGACGCTGGGTCTGGCCGGCATTCTGACGGGCATGGATCAGAAAAAGGTGGAACAACTGCCGCATCTGGCCGGAACGGGTATGAAAACCGAAGTGATTTGCCAGAAAGCTCACGACATTGTCTACAACCATGCGTTAACGAATACAGGCTGTAAAATCATCCAGGTTGAAACGGCGGAGGATGTAGAAAAAGCCATCAACGACAAAACCGCGCTCATGCATTTTCTGCATATTGAAGCCGATAAAGGTAAAATTATGCATGAAGAGTGGGTAGCGTTAGGCAAAAAACACAACATACCGACATCGATTGATATTGCAGCCGACGTGCCCCCGGCCGAAAATCTCTGGCGCTTCAACGACATGGGGTTCAGCTTCGTTGTTATTTCGGGTGGAAAAGCCATGCGTGGGCCACAAAGCGCTGGTATTCTGATGGGGAAGAAAGCGATTATTTCGGCTGCCCGATTGCATATGCCTCCGCGTGGTTTCAACATTGGCCGGGGTATGAAGGTGAACAAAGAAGAAATTCTGGGTATGTATGTTGCCCTCGAAAAATTTATCAACGAAGACCACGACAAAGTCTGGAAAACGTGGGAAGAAGGCACGGCTCACATTGAAAATACGGTTAAAACCGTAAACGGCGTACTGGTCGACGTACAGGTTCCACCGTTAGGAAACCATACACCAACGCTCAAGATTGCCTGGGACCCCCAAAAGATACACCTAACTGGCAAAGACTTACAGGAAGCCCTTCGAAAAGGTGATCCGTCAATTGAAGTAGGAGGGAGCGGTCCAGGCCATATTGGTGTTACGGTCTGGATGATGAAGCCTGGTCAGGAAAAAATCGTTGCCCGGCGTATTAAGGAAGAATTAGCAAAAGCTACCGTTTAGATTTTCATTAGTTGGTGTGAAAAAGCTGATTCTCGGGTTTATAGCGCTCTTAAGCAGCCATCTGGTTGTGGCCCAGCCCTACAGTATCGTCATTAAAGGTGGGCATGTGATCGACCCTCATAATCAGATTGATGAGGTGATGGACATTGCCATCAGCAACGGAAAAATCAGTAGGGTTGACAAGAATATTGATCCAAAGGGTGCTGTTCAGATTGTTAATGCCAATGGACTGATTGTTGCGCCGGGGCTGATCGATATGCATACGCATGTTTTTTTTGGAACCAACCTCGATCAGACCTACAGCAATGGCCCCAATGCATTACCCCCGGATGGCTTTACGTTTCGCA
This sequence comes from Spirosoma sp. SC4-14, assembly GCF_037201965.1. Lineage (NCBI taxonomy): Bacteria > Pseudomonadati > Bacteroidota > Cytophagia > Cytophagales > Cytophagaceae > Spirosoma > Spirosoma sp. SC4-14. The sequence continues at coordinate 3,258,297 of NZ_CP147518.1, forward strand.
ATGGCGTCACTACTGTGGTAGATGCAGGCTGCTCGGGCTGGCGCGATTTTCCGACGTTCAAAAAGCAAACCGTCGACCGGTCGCAGACTCGTGTTTTAGCCATGCTGAACATTGTCGGGAGCGGGATGCGGGGCGGAAAATTCGAACAGAATGTCGATGATATGGACGCACAGCTCACGGCCGATATGGCAAAACAATATCCTGAGCAGATTGTGGGCGTGAAACTGGCGCATTATAACGGCTACAACTGGACACCCACAGAGCGGGCAGTCGAAGCCGGAAAGCTGGCAAACCTACCTGTTATGATCGATTTTGGAGGAAGTACACCCACGTTGCCCCTCGAAACGTTACTGACCAAACACCTTAGGGCTGGCGACATTTACACGCACTGTTTTGGCCAGTTGAAAAGCCGGGAACCCATTCTGGACGTGACAACAAACCAGATAAAGCCATTCGTATGGGAGGCAAAGCGAAAAGGTATCCTGTTCGATGTGGGCTATGGAGGAGTAAGTTTCGCGTTTTCGCAGGCAATTCCGGCACTCAAAAGTGGTTTTTATCCAACTACGATCAGCACCGATATTCACACGGGCAGCATGAATAATTCTATGAAAGATCTGCTGAATGTGATGTCGAAATTTATAGCGATGGGCATGACCCTGAAACAGGTAATTGAAGCCACTACCTGGAGTCCTGCACTTGCTATCCATCGGCCCGAACTGGGGAGTTTATCGGTTGGTTCAGAAGCTGATGTGGCTATTCTGAACGTTCGGGGAGGAACGTTTGAGGTGCGCGATACGGGCTATTTCGGCTTTTTCGACTATACGGGCTATAAAATTGAAGGCAAACAAAAGCTCGAATGCGAAATGACCATCCGGAAAGGGAAGATCGTTTATGATCTGAATGGTATTGCCAGCCCGGTGGTAGTGACACAGACGCCAAGGTCGTAAAACAGTTTTCTTTTATTTCATATACCAATGATTCAATTTCTGACCGTTTGCAAAAAAAATCGGTTAAGTTTGAACGCTGCTAGCCCGATTGCCGGATTGGTTCAGTAAATGATCTGTAGAGTCAATTAATCGGTCAGCGAATCGGTCGGGCAATCACTCAATGTTACATACTCAATACCATTTAAAAATCAATTTGTTATGCAAGCTGACGTTCTGTCGCCCGAAGTAGCCTTTGCGCAAACTGGACTTTCGTTGCCTCCTGCTCCCCAGCCTCTGGGTGTTTATAAGCCTTTTCTCATTGACGGGAAATACCTCTATGTATCCGGGCATGGACCGGTTCGCGAAGATAAGAGCCTGATTATTGGCCGGATTGGTGCCGATATGGATATGGAAGCAGGTAAACTGGCTGCCCGGCAGGTAGGCCTGACCATTTTGTCGACTATTAAAACGCATTTGGGGAGTCTTGATCGGGTAAAACGGGTCATTAAAGTACTGGGCATGGTAAATTGTGTGCCTGAATTTGAACGTCATCCATACGTAATTAACGGATGCAGCGAACTGTTTGCCGATGTATGGGGAACCGACAATGGAATTGGCGTACGCTCGGCAGTGGGCATGGGATCGCTCCCCGACAATATTCCTGTGGAAGTAGAAGCGTTGTTTGAACTGGTCTGAGCAATGGAGCAAAAGCCCTGGTATTTGATCGACGATGTTGCTCACCTCGATTCGCCTGCTCTTGTCATTTATCCCGATCGTGTACGGGAAAATATCCGGTTGCTCATCGAGTCGATCGACGATGTTGCCCGGCTGCGGCCGCACGTAAAAACGAATAAATCGCGTGAAGCAACGCGTCTGATGCTGGAAGCAGGTATTCGGAAATTTAAGTGTGCTACGATTGCCGAAGCCGAAATGCTGGCATTGTGTGGGGCTACTGATGTGTTACTGGCCTATCAGCCTAATGTGGCTAAAATGCATCGGTTATTGACACTGATGCAGGAGTATCCAGACGTTCGGTTTGCATGTCTGGTCGATAACCTGGCAACGGCGCAGCAGCTTTCGGATCAGGCAGTCAATGCAGACCTGGTTGTTGCGGTCTATATTGACCTCAATGTGGGGATGAACCGTACCGGAATAGTGCCTACCGATGCCGTACGTATCCTGTATGCCGAACTGGCTACCTTACCAGGCATTCGCCCGGTTGGCTTTCACGCCTATGATGGTCACCTGCGTAATGCCGACTTTTCGCTCCGAACGGCCGATTGCGACGCAGCCTTCAGACCCGTTCAGGAATTGAGTGATGCGCTGGTTGCCGAAGGTTTTGAGCCTCCTGTTATTGTAGTGGGAGGAAGTCCGACGTTCCCGATTCATGCCAAACGGCAGGGTGTCGATTGTAGCCCCGGTACGTTTATCTATTGGGACAAAGGCTATCAGACAGGGCTTCCCGAACAGCCATTCCTGACGGCTGGACTGGTTATAACGCGGGTTATTTCGCTACCCGATTCAACAAAAGTCTGCGTCGACCTGGGTCATAAATCTGTAGCTGCCGAAGGTGAATTGACACAGCGGGTGATGTTTTTGAATGCGCCAGAACTAAAAGCCATTGGGCAGAGTGAAGAACATCTGGTGCTCGAAGCGGGCGAAGGCCATTCCTACCAAATCGGCGACGTACTGTATGGGCTCCCCAATCATATTTGCCCAACGGTGGCCCTCTACGAACGAGCCTATACCGTAGAAAACGGCTCCATAACGGGCGAATGGCTAACCATTGCCCGCGATAGAAAAATTTCAGTCTAATCGTTTATGGCTTATAGTTACTCCGCCAATGAGTATCCTTTACTGCAACGTAACTAGAAACCATAGGCCATAAACCGAACACCTCCTATACATTATGTTTACAATAGATGCCCATCTCGATCTAAGTATGAACGCGATGGAATGGAATCGTGATTTGCGTCAGTCCATCCAGCGCATACGCGAACGCGAAGCCGGCATGACCGACAAGCCCGACCGAGCCAAAGGAACGGTATCGCTGCCCGAACTCCGGCGGGGAAATATCGGGTTGGTTGTGGCAACGCAGATCGCCCGTTATGTTGCTCCCGATAATCCGTTGCCGGGTTGGCAGTCGCCCGAGCAGGCCTGGGCGCAAACACAAGGCCAGCGGAGCTGGTACGAAGCGATGGAAGCCGAAGGGCAAATGGTACAAATCCGGGATTTGGCCAGTTTAGAAAACCATCTGAATCGTTGGAACGACAACACACCCAATGATGATAAACCGATTGGGTATATTCTGAGCCTGGAAGGGGCCGATTCGCTGATTACTCCCGCGTATGTCGAACGGGCGTATGGCTATGGGCTACGCGCCATTGGTCCGGCACACTATGGTCCGGGACGCTATGCGCAGGGAACGGATGCAACGGGCTTCATGGGAGCTGCCGGGCGGGCATTGCTTGCCGAAATGGAGCGGTTCAATATCATTCTGGATGCGACCCACCTCTGCGACGATAGTTTTTGGGAAGCGCTGGATTACTTCAATGGCCCTGTGTGGGCGAGTCATAACAATTGCCGGGCTCTGGTGAATCATAACCGGCAATTCAGCGACGAGCAAATTCGGGAACTAATTGCCCGCAATGCCGTGATTGGAGGAGCACTGGATGCCTGGATGATGGTTCCGGGTTGGGTGCGTGGCCAGTCGACGCCCGACGCCATGAACTGTCATCTGGCTGTGATGATTGATCACCTAGACCACATCTGCCAACTGGCCGGTAATGCCAATCACATTGGGATCGGTTCTGATCTGGATGGCGCTTTCGGTCGGGAACAATCGCCTTATGATTTAGATACGATTGCTGATCTCCAGAAAATTCCTGATTTACTACGCCAGCGGGGCTATACTGACGACGACATTGCCAAGGTAATGCATGGCAACTGGCTGCGGTTTCTGCGTAGCGTATGGCAGTAAACTACACTACGTATGCGCTTCGCTCGTAGAGTTGTCTGACTTTATCGCGTGTTCGCTTGAGCCGCATTTTAACGGCACTTTCATTCAGGTTTAACTGGTTGGCTATCTGGCGTATATCCAGCCCGTCCTGATACTTCATTCGTAATATTGAAGCCTCCTCCTGGGAAATATTTTTCATGGCCCAGGAGAGTTTTTGCAGGCTGTAGTTCAGGTCTTCGGCGTCGTCGGTGCTGGCAATTTGCCGGTCATCGGCATCGTCGTTGTCGCTTAGCGATGAGGTTGGTAACCGATTGCCAACCCGAAGCTGGTCCATGCAATAATTATAAGAAATCGAGTAGAGCCAGGTTGAAAAACTCGACCGTTCCTGAAAACGGTCGAGATGAGAAAACATCCGAATAAATATATCGTGGGTAAAATCCTGCGCTTTCTCCGAATCCTTCGTCAGGGATAAGCACCGACTATATACCTTATTTACGTAACGGTTATAAAGTGTTTCGAAGCAGTCGTTCGAATTTGAGTCCAGATACTGCCTGATAATTTCTTCATCCTTTAGTTTCGGTTTCATGGGATAGCAGGGTAAGAGAGAATGGATTCGCTTTAGTGTTTTGCTGACCTAAAGTTTTCCCTCTTTTTGCTTTCAATTTCAGATAATTCGACAAACTGTATATTTTTCTCGTTTTTTGGCAAAAAAATCCTTTAGTATTGTTTTTTCAATGAATTAATACGCTCAGGTAGTAGTATATTTGTTACTAATTGTATATATGAAATTACTATTTGTAAATTATATTATTTTGTGAAAGGAATTGTATTTACCGAGTTATTAGAAATGATCGAAAAGAAATTTAATTATGCTTTAGTCGATCATTTGCTGACCACGAGTGAACTAGCCTCGGGTGGGATATATACTGCAGTTGGTACCTACGATCCTGCCGAAATGGTTACTCTGGTTGATAACTTAAGCCAAGAAGTGCAAATTGCAGTACCAGATTTACTCCGTATGTATGGCCATTATATGTTCGATAAGTTCAGGCGCGATTACAGCTCCTTTATTGATCGATACGATAATGCTTTTCATTTATTACAGTCTATTCAAAATTCTATCCATGTAGAAGTGAAAAAGATCTATCCAGACGCCGAACTGCCGCATTTCGATGTTTCTCAACTCGCTGAGAACCATCTGTGCATGTATTACCGATCGGAACGAAAGTTGGCTGATTTTGCATATGGTCTGATAGAAGCCTGTCTGGCTCATTTTAATGAGAAAGCAACCATCCACCAAACCATTCTGGTTAATGATGGCAGTCAGGTACGTTTTGATATCGTGAAATTATGACTGAACAAAGCGATATCGAATTACTGAAAAGGCACCTCGAACGGGAGAAAGCGGCTCGGGCTGAGGCTGAAGCTATTCTGGAAAAAAAGGCAATGGAGCTTTATAATGCCAATGAGCAGCTTCAGCACCTGAACGGAAATCTGGAACAGCAGATTCGCGATAAGCTGAACGAACTGAGCCAGAGTGAGCAACGATATCGTCATCTGGTTGAGTCTGTTCAGGATATTCTATACAAAATTTCGCCCGAAGGTTTTTTTACGTTCGTCAACTCCGTTGTTGAGCGATCCCTTGGGTATACGGAGCAGGAGTTTGTGGGGAAGCATTTCACCGATATTGTAGCTCCGGGCTACCGAAAAAGGCTGCTGGAATTCTATCTGACGATGATTCAGGATCGGATAGATAGCACCTATCAGGAGTTCCCGATTGTTGCCAAAGATGGCCATCTGGTCTGGATCGGGCAAACGGTTCGGCTTATTGTTGACGGTAACACCATTATCGAGCTAGTGGCCGTTGCCCGCGATATATCTGATCGAAAACAGACCGAAATCGAGTTGCAAAGAACACAGACCCGGCTTTCGACACTGATCACCAGCATGCATTCTGCCATTCTGGTTAAAGACGAAAACCGGCGCATCATTCTGGTCAATCAGCTATTCTGCGATATGTTCTGTATGGACAAGCGCCCGGATCAGCTCATTGGTCTGGATTATTCGCAGTCGGCCGAAGCGGTGAAGCACATGATGGAAGATCCGGAGGGCTATGTTCAACAGGTTCAGGATCTGATTCATAATCGGGAGGCTCGGATAGGAGAAGAAATCAGAATGGTGAATGGACATATTCTGGAACGCGATTATATTCCGATTTCTCTGGGCGATCAGTATCTGGGGCACCTCTGGAAATTTACGGATGTCACCGAAAAATACCTTGCCCGCGAGCAAATTCGCCGGAGCGAAGAAAAGTATAGGGGCATTATGAATAACATGGAGCTCGGCCTTCTGGAAGTAGATAACGACCAGACGATAACGAGAGCCTACGAGCGATTCTGCCATATGGTGGGGTATTCGGAAGAAGAACTCATTGGGCAAAATGCTGCCCAATTATTTCTTCCGGAAGAATTTTCGGACGTGAATCAACACCACGAGAGCGAGCGCAAACAAGGTAATGCCAGTTCATATGAAATGCAGCTTCGTAAGAAAGATGGTAGCCGAATCTGGGTGCTTATCAGTGGCGTTCCCATCATAGACGAAGAGAATCGCATTGTGGGATCGATGGGAATCCACTATGACCTGACGGAACGGAAGCGCCTGGAAGAAGAACTGGCCCACGCCAAAGAAATTGCCGACGAAGCCCGACAAGCCGAAAAACAGTTTCTGGCTAATATGAGCCACGAAATCCGAACACCCCTCAATGCCATTATCGGAATGTCGCATTTGCTGTTCGATACGCAGCCAACGCACCAGCAGCGGGAATACATTGAAATTCTGAAAACGTCGGCCGATTTTCTGCATAGTTTGATTTCTGATTTGCTGGATATGACAAAAATTGAAGCAGGACGAATTGAGGTGCAGGCCCGGCCGTTTGATCTGGTTGGCTTGCTGCGGTCGACGCAGAAAGTTTTTGAGATGAAGCTGCACGACCGACCCATTTCGATCGACGTGATGCTGGATACGCGCATCTCGGGCAATTTTGTGGGCGACGAACTTATGCTCAATCAGATTCTGATGAATCTGGTTGGTAATGCCGAAAAGTTTACCGAAGAGGGTAGTATTCAACTAACAGCCAGAATAAAAAAGGAGGAAAAAGGAGTTTGCTGGATTGAATTTGCCGTAACGGACACCGGTATCGGTATTCCGTCCGATAAGCTGGATCTGGTCTTTCAGAAGTTCAAACAGGTAAACCCATACGGTCAGAAACACAAAGGGACCGGGTTGGGGCTGGCCATTACGAAAGAACTGGTCGAAATTCAGGGCGGTTCTATTTCGGTGCGGAGCCATGAGGGCGAGGGGAGTACGTTTCTGTTTGTATTACCTTTTACAAAAGAGGTTTTATCTGGCGAGCCGGTGCAAAAACCTGTGAACGATGCAACCGTAGCCCGAGATCTTAAGGTTTGCCACGTATTGGTTGTAGAAGACAACCTGATGAATCAGAAGTACATCTGTAGTTTGCTGAACAAATGGAAGATTCCTTATACATTGGCAATGGATGGTAAAAAAGCCGTTGAACAGGCAAAAAAAGAGCAATTCGATGTTATCATGATGGACATTCAAATGCCTATCATGAATGGCTATGAAGCAACGGTGGCTATTCGGAGCACGCAGAACCCGAACCAGCACACGCCTATTGTCGCCTTAACTGCATCGGCGATGCTCGACCATAAAAACATGGCAATGGAAGTAGGGATGAACGATTTTCTGACTAAACCCTTTGAACCTGATCAACTCATGGACATTCTACAACGATACGCTCCTGTGTCTGTGCCAAATTCGCCTGAAATCCAGATAGATCAGGCCGCATTGATGGAATTGTATGGGGGCGATCCTGACTATGTAGCGGAGATGATCGGCACCTTTCTGACCGATATTGTACCCGATATACAACTACTGCCCAGCCTGCTTGATCAGAAAAATTCGGACGAACTTGCCCGTATGATTCATAAACTGAAACCAACATTCAGTATGGTGGGTTTGCCCGGTCTACAGAATAAAATGATAGAACTGGAAGAGGCCGTTAAGCAGGGTGCCCAACCAGAACTGATCGAAACATACTGCAATGCTATTGTGACCGAAACAAATAATGTGTTGCCTGTATTGGAAAAAGAAATGCACAGGTTTTCGCAGTTATAACCTATGATTTTACGATGTATTCTTGTTGAAGACGAGCCTATGGCTCGCAAATCGTTACAGCGCCTGTGTGAGAATCATGCCTCGCTGGATCTGGTTGGGGTGTTCGATAATGCCGCCGATGCACTAAGTTTTCTGACAAACCATGCCATTGATCTGATCTGGCTCGACATTGAGATGCCAGGACTATCGGGTTTTGAGTTGCTGGAAAACCTACCCATCATTCCATCGGTAGTGATGACCACCGGCAAAACGGAATATGCTTATCAGGCATTTCAGTATCAGGTTATTGATTATCTCCATAAGCCCATAACCATACCCCGCTTCAATCTGGCCGTTGAAAAAGTACTAGAACTCAATAAACTCAATAAACTGGCCACCGACCGAAAAGAGATTTATATCAAAAATGAGGGGCGGTATGTTCGGTTACCGTTCGATACAATCACGTACATTGAAAATATTGGCGATTATGTAAAAATCTATACAGCAACCCAGACCTATGTGGTCTACACAACCATGAAGTCGCTCGAAGAAAAACTGGGGCCACAATTCCTGCGCGTACACCGGTCTTATATCGTTCACCTCAACAAGATTGTCGATATTGAAGAAAATACGCTGGTTATTACCGATAAAGTTATACCCATCAGCCGGGCCAACAAATCTGAACTGATGAGCCGACTCAACTTGCTCTAGTCACTTCTGGCAAATGAGTAACATTAATTCGGCATTCGGGCCGGGTAGAGGGCTGAGCTAACAGGAATTTAATTGTTGTTCGGGTTGGATTTCGATTCGCGATTCGCGACGTTTGCCGCGTTCTCCATTCAACCTGTTTCAACTTATGACAAACCCACAACTCGCCAGCCTGTTCCCTGGCGACGAGTCTCAAATTCCGGCCAATTATCGAATTGAGCCAATCCATCAGCGCCAATACCTGATCAATGGCGAGATGCGTCAGTGGGATGGCCCGGTTTCTGACGTGTACTCGCCTATCTGCTTGCCAGCTGCCAATGGAGCACTTGAACGCGTACTCGTTGGAAGTTATCCGGTTACGGGGCCTAAAGAAGCACTCGATGCACTGGACGCTGCCGTTGCCGCCTACGATAATGGCCGTGGCCAATGGCCAACCATGTCGGTTGCCGACCGCATTAAGTGTATGGAAACGTTTGTTGGCAAAATGCTCGAAAAGAAAGAGCTTGTCGTGAACCTCATTATGTGGGAAATTGGCAAGAATCTGGCCGATGCCACAAAAGAATTTGACCGAACGGCGAAATACATTTATGATACCATCGATACCCTGAAAAATATGGACCGCAATTCTTCACGGTTCCGTATTGAAGAAGGTATCATCGGGCAAATTCGCCGATCACCTCTGGGTGTTGTGCTGGCAATGGGGCCATTCAATTACCCGCTCAACGAGACGTACACAACCCTTATTCCGGCTATTCTGATGGGAAACACCATCCTGTTCAAAACACCGAAACACGGGTCATTATTGCATTATCCGTTGCTCGAAGCGTTTCAGACCAGTTTCCCGAAGGGCGTTGTTAACTCGCTCTACGGTCGTGGTGCCAATGTGGTGCCACCAGTCATGCAGTCGGGCAAGATCAATGTATTGACCCTGATCGGATCGAGCCGGGTGGCTGATGAACTACAGCGACAACACCCCAAACTAAACCGGCTTCGGTCAATTATGAGTCTGGATGCCAAAAACGCGGCAATTATCTTGCCCGATGCTGATCTGGACGTAGCCGTGAGCGAATGTTTACTGGGGTCGTTATCATTTAATGGGCAGCGCTGCACCGCCATCAAAATTGTTTGGGCACATAGCAGTATAGTGGACGAATTTCTGAAACGGTTCAGCACTGCCGTAAACAAGCTGAAACTAGGTATGCCCTGGATGGCCGGTGCGCAGATTACCCCTTTGCCTGAGCCAACTAAAACCCAATATCTGGCCGAGATTATTGCTGATGCTCAGGCAAAAGGGGCCGCAATTGTTAACGAAGGTGGTGGCGAAATGATTGCTTCTTTGTTTCAGCCTGCGGTTGTGTATCCCGTAAGTGAAGGCATGCGCTTGTATCGGGAAGAACAATTCGGCCCCGTTATTCCGGTTGTACCTTTCAGTGATACCGACGAGTTTATCGATTACCTCATCACCGACGACCATGGGATGCAGGCCAGTATTTTCGGTACCGATACCAATGAGATTGCGAAACTGATTGACCCGCTGGTTAATCTGGTAAGTCGCGTCAACATCAATGCCCAGTGTCAGCGAGGACCTGATACCTTTCCGTTTACGGGGCGTAAAGATTCGGCCGAAGGAACACTATCGGTCGAAGATGCGCTCCGGTCGTTTTCGATTCGGTCGGCGGTAGCTACTAAAGACACCGAAGCAAACAAACATATTCTAAACGAGATTGTTCGGGAGCACAAATCGGAGTTTTTGAGTACTAATTTTATTTTTTAGGCAGTGCCGGAGGCACTTCATTGAATAGGAAACAGGTGTAGTGCTGGCAATTGAATGATAATCCTATAATTTGCCAGTGAATTACGCTTGTTTCCTATTTCGGTATTTTCTCACTAAACACGTCTGACTAATGGGCCTTTTCGATTTTATCCGTAATGAGTTCATCGAAGTAATCGATTGGGTGGACAATTCCACTGATACGGTTATCTATAAATTTCCCGATAACGGCAATAACATCAAATATGGAGCGCAACTTACCGTTCGGGAGTCGCAGATGGCGGTTTTTCTGAACGAAGGGAAATTGGCCGATGTTTATCCGCCCGGCCGCTACGAACTCACCACGAAGAATATGCCAATTATGACTACGCTACAGTCGTGGAAGTATGGCTTCGAATCGCCCTTTAAGGCCGATGTGTATTTCGTATCGACCAAGCAGTTTACTAATCTGAAATGGGGTACCCAAAACCCAATCATCGTTCGTGATCCTGAGTTCAAACAGGTGCGGGTGCGTGCGTTTGGCGTTTTTTCGCTACGGGTAACCGATGGCGGAAAGTTTATTCATGAGTTTGGCGGAACAACACCTGTAGTTCGGATAGGTGATCTTGAAGAACAGCTCCGAACAGCTATTGTCAGTAAATTTTCTGACACAATAGCCGAATCTAATATTTCTATTCTCGATCTGGCTCGCAATTATCAGGAACTTGGCGAGAAAATGCGCCCGATTTTGCAGGATGATTTTACGGCCTATGGTCTGGAACTGACTCGTTTCTATATCGAAAATACCAGCCTGCCGCCCGAGGTCGAAGCGTTTCTGGACAAAACCACACAGATGAATATGGTGGGCGATATGGCTCGTTTTCAGCAGTTTCAGGCGGGTGTATCGCTCGAAAAAGCCGCCGAAGAAGGAGGAGCCGGTAGTGCCGCCATACTGATGGGCGGTCTGGGTAATTTTATGGGTGGCGCCAGTGCCCAAAACGCTCAACAACCTACTGGCGACGATAAGGCAAAAACGATGGAACTTCTGAAACAATTAGCCGATCTGAAAACTGCGGGCGTATTAACAGAAGAAGAATTTGCGGCCAAAAAAGCTGAACTGCTGGCTAAAATCTGACAAATGAGTACGCCTATAAGGTTTCTAAAACCTTATAGGCGTACTCTAAACGAACTATAGTCTGATTTAAGAAAGCAGATTCTATAAGTTACAGAGACCCTGTTCCATACTGAATTTCTTGGTAGCTCTGTAGGCAATAATCCCAATCCTGTAAACCGAATCCCGTAATCCCTCTTTCCTCTGCATGCTATCGACCGATTTATTTCGGGTGCCCTGTCCAACCTGCGGATCACAAATGCGGTTTTCTCCCGAAAAACAGCAACTGAGTTGTGATCATTGTGGTAATACGCAAGCCATTCCGTTTACAAAAAATAAGCTGGAAGAACGGCCCCTACATGGCTATCAGGTCGAAAATCAACAGCTTCCTAATGCGCCAATGGAAGAAAAACGTGTGTTTGAGTGCCCTAATTGCGGTGCCCGAACAACCGTAAATGCCGATCTGCCTACGATTACCTGCGCTTTTTGTGGCACAAAGAATGTTAACCCGGAAGCCAAAAATACTCGTTTGATTGAACCTGCCGGTGTGTTACCCTTTCGAATTTCGCGCGAGCAGGCAATCGAACGATTCAAAAGTTGGGTTGGCGACGATTTGCTGGCACCGTCCGATTTGAAAGCCGGAGCCCGACCCGATAACTTTCGGGGTATTTATATTCCCTTCTGGACGTTTGACGCACAGGCTTATTCGAATTGGCAGGGCGAGGCTGGCTTTTACTACAACGTGACTATTCAGGTCCCCGACGGTAAAGGAGGAACAATGAACCAGCAGGAACAGCGTGTTCGGTGGGAGCCCAGAAGCGGCTCGCATAGTAGCTTTTACGACGATATTTTAATTATGGCGTCGAAACAACTGGCAGGGCAGGAGGGGACTGTAGCTGAAGCCAGTAGTTATAACCTGACCGATGTTGTCGATTATGACCCGCGCTTTCTGTTAGGCTGGGATGCTGAAGTGTACAGCATCGATTTGTCCGATAGTGCCCGCCGGGCCGAATCCACCATTCGTGCCCGCGAAGAGAATGCCTGTGCGTCGGAACTGGGTGGAAATGTACAGCGTGGCCTTCGGGTTTCAACGCAATTGAGCAATCAGACGTTCAAGCATATTCTGCTCCCCCTGTGGATTTGCGCTTATGTGTACAATGGGAAAGCTTACCAGTTTCTGGTTAATGGACAAACCGGACGAATTGCGGGCGAACGGCCAAAATCGGCCTGGAAAATTGCCCTGCTTGTGATTGGTTTTATATTACTGGTTCTGTTTTTCTACGCAATAAGTAAAAAGTAAATCCGGCATTGGTGTCAATCGCTATTGAGCAATGGGCCATATTTTCCATAATTGTTAATCAATGCCTAATTTTTAATCGCTGATTTTAGTTGCTGAAAGCCACAAACCTAACTAAACTATACGGTTCGCAGACGGCCGTTCATCGTGTTTCGCTGCAACTGCCTCCCGGACGTATTATGGCGCTGGTTGGAGCCAGCGGATCGGGTAAAAGTACGCTGCTGAGTATGCTGGCTGGCTTGACTGACGCCAATGAGGGAGAAATAAGGCTCCACGATGAACGGATTGCTGGTCCATCGGAAGTGCTTATTCCAGGGCACGACGACATCCGATTGGTTCATCAGGAATATCAGCTAATGCCTAATGTATCTGTTCGGGAGAACATTGCCTATGCGCTTCGGTTTTTTGAGAAAACCTATCGCGAATTTCGGGTAAACGAGCTCCTTACTCTGTGCCGTTTAACCGAGGTGCAGGACCGACTCCCACGTCAGGTGTCGGGTGGCGAAAAACAGCGAACCGCTATTGCGCGCGCTATTGCCGATAAGCCAGCTATTTTGCTACTCGATGAGCCCTTTAGTCATCTGGATTTACCAAACCGGCTGATGGTTCGCGATCTTTTGTTCGATCTGGTTCGTCAGGAACGTACAGCCTGCCTGTTTGTAACCCACGATGCCACGGATGCCTTATCCATTGCCAATACACTCGGTATTCTTCGCGATGGACGGCTGATTCAACTGGGCGACCCTAAACAAGTGTATCGGTATCCTGCAACAGCGTATGCTGCCCGAATGACTGGTCTCGTCAATATATTTAAAGCCAAACACCTGCCTGTCGTAGGCTTACCCGAGACCGACAATCCCGAACGGCTGATCTGTCTGCGTCCCGAGCAGATAAGGCTGAATGAAACAGGGGCTCCCGGAAAAATCAGGGCGCTTTTTTTTAAGGGAAGCCACGTTGAGGTTGAAGTCGAAATGTCACGCTATGTTTGTTTGCGAATGCTATCTGTTCAGGATAATTTACAAATTGGCCAACAGGTAACAATTGTTATCGCCGATCAGGCTTTGCATTCGCTTCAGCACTAACTTTTCCTGTCTCGTTTTGTTGTAAAGAGATAAACAAACAGACAATGCGTTATGAAAAAGGACGAATCAGTTCAGCGCGAGAAAGACTGGGATACCGACTCCGCCTTTAGCAAAAGCGAACACTTTTTAGTCGATGAAGAAACCGATGATGTCGACGCATCGGGAGTCGATGATACATCGACCGGAATGGGCAAAGACGATTATCTGGGAAAAACGAATGTGAAAAAGAAGGATGACTAGTAACTTGTCATTAGTCATTTGTCAGTAGCAGATTGGTGTCCAATGGCAAATGACTAATGACAATTCACTTATAACATCCGTTTGATCAACTGCTCAACTGATATTCCTTCAGCCTCTGCTTTGAAATTCCGGACAACGCGGTGGCGGAGAATTGGTAAGGCAACCGCTCGAACATCTTCAATATCGGGTGAGTATTTACCAGTCAGCAGGGCATTACACTTCGAGGCCAGAATCAGTGCCTGCGATGCGCGTGGACCGGCTCCCCATTCTAAATACTGATTGGCATCCGACGAGGCCAGTTCCGTATTGGGGCGGGTTTTATGAACGAGCTTAACGGCATATTCGACTACATTGTCGACCACCGGTACCCGACGAACCAGGTGCTGGAACTCTCTGATTTCTTCGCCCGTAATGACCCGTTGTACGTCGTAGCGATTGTCGGTCGTTGTGCTTTTTACAATATCAAGCTCCGACTGATACGAAGGATAATCCAGATAGATGTTAAACATGAAACGGTCGAGCTGGGCTTCGGGTAGCGGGTAGGTGCCTTCCTGCTCGATTGGGTTCTGGGTAGCCAGTACAAAAAACGGGCGACCCAGGTTATATTTTTGGCCAGCAATCGTAACCGCATATTCCTGCATGGCTTCGAGCAGAGCCGACTGTGTTTTAGGAGGAGTGCGGTTGATTTCGTCGGCTAGAATAATGTTGGCAAAAACGGGCCCTTTAATAAACTTAAAGTTGCGCTCCTGATCGAGCGTTTCGGAGCCCAGAATGTCAGACGGCATCAGGTCGGGGGTAAACTGAATGCGGTTAAAATCGAGGTCGAGCGCACCGGCAATTGTCTGAATCAACAGCGTTTTGGCCAGTCCCGGAACCCCTACCAACAGGCAATGACCCTGACAGAAAATAGCCGTTAACAGCAGCCGAACGGTTTCATCCTGACCGATTACAACCTTTGAAATTTCACTTTTAAGTTTCTGATAAGAAGCAGTAAGGGCTTCTGCAGCCGCAACATCCGATGAGTAAGGCACAATAATAAAGTTAAAGAGTTTAAAGTTTTCACCGGACCGCCAGGGCGGTTTTCAGTGTATTTGTCCGTAAGAACGCAAATTAACTGAAATCAGAAAACTTACTACTGAAAACTATTCTCCGTCACCCTGGCTGAGTGCTGCCGCACTTTTTTGGGTCGTTCCGAAGATACGACACCCATGAAATTCAGGATCGACAGTGATGTATACATCGGATACCGATTTGCGGAACCATTCATCAATGGCGTGGTTCTTTTTATTGGCTAGCACGATATTTTGTAACTTTTCAAAGTCGAGTTTAAAATCAGCGGTATGAGGGGGAACTTTACTCTTGAAATACAGAATGCGTACCGCACTTTTACCATCTTCCGTACGATACGGTAAGGGTTTTGACACAGACCCAACTTTCATTGTATCGAGCATAGTAAACAGCGCATATTCCATTGTACCGTCCATTGCCAGTTTGCTGGTTCCCGTTTGCGGATCGCGGAGCAGACCACCTGCATCGGCTGTTGATTTGTCTTCCGAAAAATCATGAGCGGCTTTATCGAATTTAATAGAATCTGCCACGATCAATGTACGAAGGCTATCCAGAAAATGGGTCGGTTCACTTAAATCAAGCCGATTATAGTCGGGCCGAAGCAGAATATGACGAGCGTGGTATTCGGCTCCGCGTGTTTCGATGAGTTGAATCAGGTGAAGGCCAAATTCAGATTCAACAACGTCGGAGAGTTCGTTTGGTTTTAGTTTCAGAGCTGCCCCTTCGAAAGGGGCCACCATCATCCCCCGTTTGGCAAAGCCCAGATCACCATTGTTCTGAGCAGAACTCACATCTTCGGAGTACTCTTTGGCCAGTTTACCGAAATCTTCGCCATTTTCAACCCGTTTTTTGATGTCGAGAAGACGTTGCCGAAGGGCATCTTTTTGCTCCTTAGTAGCCTTGGCAAAGCGCACAATCTGCCCAATTTCTACATCGGCAGGCATGTATGGCAGGCTATCTTTGGGGATGGCATCGAAGAACTTACGTACTTCACGAGGAGTGATTTTTACATTGCTCGTGATGTTCTGCTGCATCTTCTGCACAATCTTCTGGTCTTTTACCTGCTGGCGCAACTCGCTTTTGAGCATTTCGAGGCTTTTTCCGTAAGCTTCAATGATGTTCTTCTCCGAGCCAAACTGCTGGGCCATATACTGCATTCGCTGGTCTAACTCACTGTCAACAATCTTATCGTCGACCACTACCGAATCAATCTCAGCTTTTGCCAGCATCATCTTATTGATAACGAGACTTTCCAGAAGCTGGCATTTTTGGGGAGGAGTCTGATTCTGGCTAACATACGATTGATAGGCTTCTTCCAGATCGGACCGGAGCACATAGTAATTATCAACTTTTGCGATGATCTTATTGAGGCTAATGCCCTGTCCCTGGCCAAAGGCAGGAGATACCAGGAACCAACCCATCAAGACAACGAAAATATGGCTGATTGATTTTTTCATGTTTTAAAGATACATACGGAACGCTAAAGGTTCTGATTTTTAAGGAAATTTAAGGCGTTTTAAGCGACGTTGGCTATTGGACATTAGATGGCCTACTTCGTCAGTTTCCGAATTTCATCGTCATTGACTTTGACCGGGTATTTCTGCCGAAGTTGTGCCAGCCACTGTTTTTCGAGTACTCCCTGATAGTCGTTAATAACCGAACCTCTGGCTTCGGCAAACGTTTTGGCGCGGGCGGGTTCAATTCGGCTAATGGATACCATCACCGATTTGCTATCCCGATTAAAGGTTGTCGTTCCTTCTTTCCATTCGCTGATACCGTCGAGAATGGCATTGTCACCTTCGGCAAAAATACCGTCCAGAACCGTAACAGCCGCTTCGGTGTCTGCCTGGCCATAAGAGTTGTTCAAGACTCGGGCAATGTCGGTTTTTGCGTTCGAAAAGTACTGGAAAGAAATCCGGCGCTGAACAGCAGGATCTTTGGGAGCATCGGTCGTACGCCGTGGTGGAACGCCCTGGTAGTCTTTTTCGGCAATCCGATTGAGAGTAATGCCATTCTTTAGCAGGTAATTAACAACAGCTCGGATGCGCCCTGCCGAAATGGAATCTCTCTCGGTGGCATCATGAGAGCCCGATACTTCAACCACATAAGCCGGATTGCTGGCCAATGTGGCAACTACCTCAAACAACCTTTCCCGAAGTTTGGGCGTTAACATGGTTTGATTCTGATCAAATGATAAGTCTGGTGCCGACCGGCGTAACTGATAGGGCGGACGGCCTGCCAGCATTTCACGAGCCTGTTTCAACTGGTCTTCGTTTTGAGCAACAACAATCGTTGCTACGGCTCGCTCCGGAAAGCGATACTGATCTTTATGTTGCTCAAAATACTGCCGTTGACCCGTGGAGTCGGTCATCGAACGTTCCCACACATTTTCTTCCATTACCTGCGACAGCAAAACACCCTCTCTGATCTCGCTGAGCAAGGCCCGAAATTCGGGCGACTTTTTGTCCAGGTTATCTTCTTCGGTGCTGATGAGCTGATCGCCAATAAAGCGGTCGAATAGTCGGCGCATGGCTACTGCGGGCGACCCAACGATGGGCTGGGTAGGCTCAGCATCGGCCAGTGCCGGATTTCGCTGTGGCTGTTGTTTTAGCCGTACATAGGCAAAAAACTGGTTAACACTAATGGGCTTTCCGCCAATCGTCGCAATTGTTTTATTGTCCAGATCTGCTTCCAGCGGTTCGCTGAAGCGCCATTTTCCTCTGAGAAGACTGCTATCGGCTTTGGCCAGAGCAGTGGCCACTACTGATTTATCTTCCTGAATCGGATAGTCTTTCCGAAGCCGCTGAACGGTCGATTGGCGTAATACCTCAGCCCGAGTATCGGTCGTGACGCGCTGCCGGAGCGAAGGAGCCAGGTCGGCATATGGCTCAAGTCCTTTCCGTTCGATGAGTTTAATAATATGCCAGCCATAATTGGTTTGAACGGGTTTTGATAGTTCTCCGGGCTTTGTGAGTGCATAGGCGGCCTGTTCGAAAGCGGGAACCTGCCGATCTACGCCAAATAGAGGCAAAAGGCCACCATTGTTACGCGAGGTAACATCATCAGAAACTTCCTTGCAAACAGTTTCGAACAAATCACCCTTTTGTAGGCGAGCATAGGCGGCATCGATTCGATCTTTTGCTGCTTTCTGCCCCGTTTCGTCGGCACCAGGGCTTAGCCGAACCAATAGGTGAGCGACACGGATCTTTCCACGCCCAGGCCGGCGGTCATTCACTTGTAAAAGATGATAGCCGAAACGGGTTCGAATAGGTTGCGAAATCTGCCCAACGGGGGTAGCATAGGCGGCTGTTTCGAGGGGGTAGATCAGCGAAAAAGCAGTGATGTAGCCTAGATTGCCACCTTTGCTGGCGGTTTGTACATCCTGCGAATTGTCCTGGGCAAGTTTGGCAAAATCGGTGCCTGCCAAAGCCTGTTTTCGAATCGCCAGCGCTTTTTGATAGGCGGCCAGAGTATCGGCAGGCGCAGCATCCTGAACAACCGATACCAGAATATGCGACACATTTATTTCTTCCTGCATGTGCTGATATGCTTCGGCGGCCATCGACTCAACCAGTACCTTATCGGTCAGATACGACTGTGCCAGTTGCTTTCGATAGGTGTTTATTTCCTCCCGAAAGGCTTCGGTGGTGTCGCGCCCCTCGGCTTCGGCATCCAGCACTTTAAGCTTTAAATTGGTATACAGGTCGAGATAATCTTTTACATCAGTATGCTGGGTAGAATCTGATGAGAACTGGTTTTTTGTAAACGACTGAAAAAAATCGTCAGTACTGAAGGTTTTAGAACCCAGGGTCAGAATAACCGGTTGCGGGGGCGTTTGCTGAACTACGGGTGCGGATGTTTTGCAGGCCGTTACGGCAAGTGCCAGCAATATTCCGCCTGTGAGTTGGCGCATAGCGTCGGAGAAGAAAATGGATTTATTCGGTTTATTAATCACTCAGATATTGGTAGATGAGATAAGCAGATAACAGTTAAGTAGCGTTGTTTCCCTGTTTAACTTATAACGCCCTCATGAATCAATAGATAGTTTTTTGGGTAGGTAGCGAATGCAACACCTTGTATACGATAAAACGAAGTTAAGGACAAAAACATTCGATCTATGAAAACAACGATCGAAGATAATGCTTATTGGCGAACTGGCCGGATTTTCATAGCCTTAAGTACAACATCATAATCAAGTCGGTATTCGAACGAATCGCGCATATTTCGTCCTGAAAATACGGCTGGCACATGCACCAATCGTTGCTTTCTTTTGCGTAATTCAGCTTCATTGAGTTCAATACTGCTTTGGCCAAGTAGGTCGTCGTCGTCGAGGTGGTCAATGAGTTGTAAGCCAATACCCGATGCTGCCAAACCGGCTGCTACATATTTTAAGGGTGTTAATACTTCCGTTGCCGTTACAACCAAAGCTGCTGGGCCAGAGACAATGTTATGAATGCGACGTACTTTATCCAGCATTTGTTTGGCTCGGTTATAGTCGTCTACTTCAATCAACACCAGCGAAGCCACAATTCGACCATTTCGCGGGAGTTCCAGATGGATGGGCTGAGCTTTGATTGAAGACGCTTTTTGCAGATCAAGCTGCTCGCCTTTCTGGATAGATACAACGCCCCAGCCGCCATTCACAACCGATATTGCTTTGTTACTGGCATCGTAGCTGGTCAGCGAATAGGCCATCATCACCTCGTCGTGTCGACTTAGTGTTTCTTCCAGATCGACGGCTTTTAAGGAGCGTGGAGCTAACTCAGCCAGAATTGACGGCTGCGGAGAACAACTCACTATCTGGACCAGGATTATACTGATTAGGCTGATTTTCAGGATTTTGTTGAACTCAGTCATAAACACACCACTACGTATGAATAGTTGTATAATCAGCTCGGAACTTCTTCAATAACTGACTCGCCCGACGATTGGTCGCCACTGGTCCATTGCCAGCGCTCATGCAGCCGGATTCGGCCATCGGGCAATTGTTCTGGAATCGATTTACATCGGCCAGTCATTAGTTCGTGCTGGGCGTTGATGTGTTCGTACCGCATCTCCAGACTCTGATCGTCCTGTACTGTGGCAATCAAAAATCCTTTAATGATGGCCCCGCCACTATAGTCAGCCCAGACAATACGGTCTTGCTGATGATAATAAAATAGGGTTTCACCACTCACTTCGCCATTGTCGGTATTGGCAACAGATCGGAAAATTTTGTTATCGTACATGCTGGTTCAGACACTAGGTTCCTGTTGGCTCAGGCAGTGAAAACTTCCAAGTCCCCATACGATTTCGGTTGAGTCGATGCCAATGATCGTACGTTCTGGAAAACACTGGCCAATCAAATCGAGGGCGGTTTGGTCCTTGTCGCAGCGGAATGTAGGAACGATAACCGACTTGTTGGTAATCAGGAAATTAGCATATGATGCCGGAAGCCGTAACCCATCGCTGATGACCGGGTCTGGCATGGGTAGTTCGACAATAGTGAGTTGTTTCCCGTTCAGGAGACGCATCTGTTTTAGCTCCTGATGAATTTCCTGCAGGAAGGGGTAATTGTCGTCGTTTCGATTCGGCTCGAAGGCCGCAATAACTGTATCTTCATTGACAAACCGGACCGTGTCGTCGATATGCCCGTCGGTATCGTCGCCCACAATTCCATCTTCAACCCAAAGCACCTGCTGCACGCCATAATAATTGCACAGATACTGCTCGATCCGTTCCTGAGTTAAATGGCTGTTTCGGTTCTGATTGAGCAGGCAGGCCCGGCTGGTCAGTACGGTTCCGGCTCCGTTGAATTCGACCGATCCGCCTTCCATAACAATTCCTGGGGTTACATACTCCAGGCCGCGATAGTGGGCAATTTCGATTGGAATAAGGTCGTCGCGATCGTAGGGTGGATATTTGCCACCCCAGGCATTATAACCCCAGTTAACAATCATGCGGTCTTTCGTTTTCGGATTGATCAGAAAAGCCGGTCCATGATCGCGGCACCATGAATCGTTGGTAGGGTTGGGCAAAAGTGTAATGCGGTCCATATCGGCCCCGGCAGCGAGCAGGCGGAGTTTAGCGGCCTGGATGACAATGTCGTTGTGAGCGTTGATACAAACCTGTTCGCTCTCGGCAATGGCTTTGATGAAGTCGATATAAGCCGGAAACATCAATTCCTGGCGCTCTTTGGTCCACGATGCTTCGGTATGTGGCCAGCTTAGCCAGGTTGCCAGGTGCGGATGCCATTCGGCCGGAAAGAAAAAACCCTCGCGGGCAGGAATGAAGGAGTTGTCGAATGAGTTGCTCAATGGTATGAACGTTGGTTCAATAAAAAAGTACTGTTACAAAGGTACAAAATAGCCCGCTCAGCGGCTGGATTTGCGTACCAAATCCTGTAGCGTTGCTACGGAAAGCTCCGTAAAGTCGTTAACAATCAGCGAGGCCCCCGTCGATATCAGCTCATTGGGAGTGTGAGTAGTGGCCAGAGCAACTACCGACATACCTGCGTTTAAGCCCGCTTCAATTCCGGCAAAAGCATCTTCAAACACAATACAGCGAGCAGGAGCAACGCCAACACGTTCGGCCGCTTTCAGGTAGATTTCGGGGTCTGGTTTTCCGCGGGTTACCATACTGGCGTCAACCACGGTATCGAAATAAGGGCGTAAGGGCAATCCGTCGAGGGTAAAATACACATTGCTGATCGGAGCTGACGTACCCACGGCCATCCGTACATGCTTAGCTTTCAGGGCGTCCAGAAGCGGGAGCAAGCCTGGCGTCGACTGAAGATATGGGCGATAGAGTTCCCGATAAATAGCTTCTTTCTCTTCGGTCAGTGTGATGAGTTGGCCGGGTTCAATAGGCCGTCCGAACACATAGGCCATGGCATCGGCCGAAACGCGTCCATTAATATGTTCGAGATACTGATTGCGGGTCAGCGGAAAGCCTTTCTCCTGAGCAAACTGTAACCAGGCATTAATATGGAAATCGGCATTGTCGACCAGAACACCGTCCATGTCGAAAAGTGCGGCAAACGGGAAATCGTGCATAAAAACAGAAGAAAGATGGAGGCCGGTTGCCGTTTATACCAACAGGGGCAAAGCCATGCAAAGAAAGCAGATTCTGGTTTAAGCGTTGTTATCGGGCGTCGAAGTTGGCGGTAATTCAGGCAAAATATCACCAGCCAGCACAGCCGCTTCGTGGAGCAGTTCGGTGGCGACAAGTTCATCCGTTACGGTTTCAATCCGCTCATCAAACAGATCCTCGGTATTATTGGCTTTCATGCCAGCGAGTAGCCTCCCAACATACAGCAGGCTAAGCGAAAACCGGAGTTCGGGTAGAACGGAGCTATGACGGGTTTGGGGTTCATTTTGCATCGTGTAATTCTAACAAAATCTGAATCGAAAAAGAGCCAGAGCAGACCTTAACCATTGATTTTATTGTGGGGAGGGTTGCGTAATAGTTGTTGGTACGTTAAACTTATGGGGCACTTGTGTTACCATTATTCAAAAACAATACAGGACTTCACTACAAAACCGTGCCAGCGTACGACGCACTGTGGTTAGCTTGCGCATAATGATAGAACCGTGGCACGATTTTTTGCGAAAGCCCTGCCATAATATTACCAACTATAACAGCGCAATATGAACTTAGATCTTCGGAAACCCTATCTAGCGAGTTGGTTTTCTATACCCGTATTGTTGCTGACTGGGGCAGGTTTCAATGGGCGCACTGTTGATATTCAACTGGCAGATACTTATTATGTAGTCGGTAATATGAATTTTGCCTGGCTAGGCTCGATACTTTTGTTTGGGGTGGGTGTGGGTTATTGGTTAATGCGCCGGAACCTAAAAAGATCCAATCCAACACTGACAAGACTGCACCTACTGCTGACTATTGGTCCGTTATTTATGATTGTGCTTCCATTAGAAAAAAGCAGCCAGATTTTGTCTGACTGCTTTGTTGGATGTGCTATTGCGTTACTACTGGGGCAGTGTCTGTTTCTTATCAACTGCGCATTACTGCTGATTCGGTCTATAATTCCTTAATCTTCAGATTGCGGAAGTAAATAGGTGCCCCGGCATGTTTTCCCTGTAAACCAATATAGCCATGCAAGGGTAAGTCGGCAGCGGGTTTGCTGAGCCAGGCCGGAACCTCAGAGCCATCAGGGTTTGTCTTGGCCGATGTGAATTTCGACAGATCAATGGTGTTCACTAACTGATTGTTGAGAACGATATAAATCATTTTTCCCTGACAGGTAATCGTATACCGGTTCCATTCGCCAGGCTTTTTTACCAGGCTTTTGGTAGCAGCCTGATGGCCGAAAAAAGCACCACATTGCCAATTTTTGGGCGATTCTGACCATTTTTTAGAATGGTCGTCGGCGATCTGAATTTCTACCGAATTTGGAATCCAGTTGGCTGTGTCGCTACAGTGCACAACAATGCCGCTATTGGTTCCATCGGCGGTTTTAAACTGAAGGTCCAGCACAAAATCGTCATAGGCTCTGGCTGTCCAGATGGCTTTATCTTCGGTGGCCGTGAGTTCGCCCTCCGAATAACTCCATACGCCTTTAGGGTAACCTGCATCAGATAAGTCTCTCTCGAAAAGGGGTTTCCAGCCTGCTCCGTTCGTATTGGGGTGTCCGGTAGGTGGAGTCTGAGCGAATAATTGGGTGGTTAATGCCAGTAAAAGACCTGTAAGGAGCAGACAGCTTTTCATCTAGTTTAGTGGTAAAGTCTATTTACAAAGAAAGGTGTTTTTACATAGAACGGCACCGTATATGCCGAGATTTTATTGCCCCAGTCTATACAGTGCCGTTCGAAATAGCTTGCCAATCAGTCGATTGTGTTAAAGCAGATTGCTGACTTTTAGGTTATACCAGAGCCGCTTGTTGGGTTGCTTTGGCTTCGCTCTGCCGAAAACTTTTCATGATCCAGCCGCCACCAATAACATCATTGTCTTCGTAGAAAACGGCAGCCTGACCGGGTGCAATAGCCGAAACACCTTCATGGAAAAGAACTTCAATTTTATCGTTATGCTGAGATATAGTTGCAGCCGTTCCCGGATCTTTGTATCGAACTTTGGTAATGGTTTCGAGTGGAGCCGGAAGGTGACCATATTTTTGCAGATTCAGTTTGCTCACAATCATGCCATCGCGCAGTAGGTCTTTATCGATTCCCAGTACAACTTCGTTGGTTTCTTTCCGAATTTCGGTAACAAACATAGGCTGACCGAAGGCCATGCCCAGCCCTTTCCGTTGCCCAATGGTATAGAATGGATAACCCTGGTGTTTGCCGAGAATTTTGCCGGTCCCTTCCATTACAAAATTGCCACCCGCCACACTGTCTTCTAGTCCCGGAATGCGCCGTTTGAGAAAGCCCCGGTAATCGTTGTCGGGTACGAAGCAGATTTCGTATGATTCCGATTTGGTAACTAGTTCGATAAAGCCCCGTTCTTTGGCCATTTCGCGAATTTCAGATTTACGAAGATGTCCCAGAGGCAATTTGGTTCGACTCAGGCTTTCCTGCGATACACCCCAAAGCACGTAGGACTGATCTTTTAGTGTATCTACTCCTTTGGAAATAATGTATCGGCCATCCGCCAAACCACCTTGTTCCTGCCGGATATGGGCATAGTGTCCGGTTGCAATAAACTCACAGTCGAGCCGGTCGGCCCGGCGCAATAGGGCGTCCCATTTGATGTGCGTATTGCAGAGTACGCAGGGGTTTGGTGTGCGACCTTCCAGGTACTCGCCCGTGAAATGATCGATCACATAGTCGCCAAATTCTTCGCGGATATCCAGAATATAGTGCGGAAAGCCCAGGCTTACGGCAATGTTGCGGGCATCGTTGATGGAGTCGAGGCTGCAACAGCCAGTTTCTTTTTTAGTGCCGCCCGAAGATGCATAGTCCCATGTTTTCATGGTCATGCCAATTACTTCGTAGCCTTCTTCGTGCAGCATAACCGCTGCCAGTGAGGAATCGATGCCGCCACTCATGGCAACAAGAATGCGTCCGTGTTTACTCATAACGATCTGCCAGGATTCAAAGTCCTGCGATTATTGGTTTAATATGATGTTACTTAACAGAGGATCGCCCACTTCCTGTAATTCATGGCAATGGGTAAATACCAAATTATAGAAAATTTGTTCCATTTATGGAATGCCTCCATATCAATAACGCTTAACAACAACAGGCATAAATCAATTCAATATAGCCGGATAATTTGTTGGTAGCCGCCAAAAACGTCATGCGGAAAATACCAATATGGGCCAGCATTGGGTATTGGAAAACAAACCGACAATGAGCTATAGCGTTTAAGACGATCCGGTTTCTGAGCAAATTCTAACTAAATTACGCCGGAATTTAATTAACAGTTCAACCATTCATTACTCACAAGTCTTATGGAAGCAAATATTGGTATTTCCTCTGAAAACCGTGAAATCGTTGCCCATCAGTTATCTAAGGTATTGGCCGACGAATTCGTGCTCTACACAAAAACGCTCAATGCACACTGGAATCTGGAAGGGATGGATTTTCATTCAGTCCATCTCTATTTTGAAGAACTTTATAACCAATCTGCCGAGATTGTCGACGATGTTGCCGAACGAATCCGGCAGCTAGGGCATTATGCACCAGCAACGTTGAAAAACTTTCTGCAACTGACCCATTTAACCGAGCAGGACGAAGATGGCAACGATAGTCGTAGCCTGATTAAAAAGCTTCTGAGCGATCATGAAAGCATTATTACGTTTCTGCGGGGCAATATCAATGAGTTTCAGGAAGCTCATCACGACGCTGGAACGAGTGACTATATAACCGGGCTAATGGAAAAGCACGAAAAAATTGCCTGGATGCTACGGGCGCATCTTAAGTAATAATGGCGGGGGCGTCACGCAGGGATGGCGAGGAGCCCCCGCCATTATTTGCACCCTGCACCTGGTAGCCTTAACTTCGTGCCAGCAATCAATAGATTATAATGGCTCTCGCTACTTTAGTCAAAATTTCTAACGTTACCAATTTGAGTGATGCCCGATATTGTGCGGGCATGGGTGTCGATATGCTCGGCTTTTCGATGGATGTCGATTCTGTAAATTATGTTGAGCCCAAAACGTTTGCCGAAATAAAGTCCTGGGTGGCTGGCGTTCTGATTGTTGGCGAAACCGTATCGACCGATCCTGATGAGATCAGTCAAATGCTGGACACATACCAGCCCGATCTTTTGCAGGTGGATGAGGCCGCTTTGCTACCTTATCTGGGCACACTCGGCAAGCCGCTCATTCTACGAATTGATCTGTCGCTTGTTACGCTCGACGAACTCAGTACACTTATCAGAACCGGAGCTACCGGAGCAGATTATATTCTTCTGGAACATAATGGTCCACTTCATCTTGATAGCGATCTTAAGATTGTTCTTCAGCAGTTAGCCAGTCGCTACCCGGTTCTGCTAGGGGTAGGTATCTCAGCCAATAATGTTCGTGAACTACTGGCCGAACTACCGGTGCAGGGAATTGCATTGAGTGGAGGAGATGAGGAGCAGCCTGGCAATAAAGAGTTTGGCGAGTTAATGGATATTCTCGAAGCTATCGAAGAAGACTAGAAATAAATAAGGTAGCTCCCTGGGTAGCCAATAAACAAACCTGAAAGGGTTTACAATCTTTCAGGATTTAGTTGAATGCCTGCTACTATGTATAACCTACTATCATTGAAAACATACTTCCATCACACGGCACGTCCATTCTTCCAATTCTGATTTCATACGTTCTTTTCCGTTACTAGGTTTACATCGGTTTTAGACACAAAAAGCCATGAACAAACGATTAGAACGTATTCCTGACCAGGCCCAGATAGGTGGTGTATGCGCTGGTATAGCCGACTACTTTGGTATAGATCGCTCCTTAGTCCGAGTCCTATTTGTGATAGGAATTTTCATTCCGCACTTTCCAGCGCTTATCATTTACTGTATCTTGTGGATTGCGCTGCCAGAACGCAGGTTCGGTACATCGGCCGCACAATCAACCGTTTATGCAAACCCTGTTTTTTCTATGAATCCCTACAATCCTAATCGACCCGCATCGCCCGACCGTAGTGTTGTTGGTGGAGCTGTCCTGATTCTGCTTGGCGTTTTGTTTTTGCTGGATCGTTATTTCGACATCGATTTCGGCGATCTGTGGCCGTTTTTCCTGATCGCTATTGGTCTGTGGCTAATTTTCCGCGATCGCATCAAAACGCCCTTCGATTCCAATAATAACAACAATCCTAATGACACTTTGTAAGCGTTGAAATAGGGGAGATGAGGTAGGTTCTGAATCCAGAAATACGTCATACTCCCTATTTCATGCGTTTACATCTTAAAAAAAAATGTCATGCAACGACGAAACGGATTATTCTGGGGCATTTGTCTACTCACATTTGGCGTGTTGTTTCTGGCACGTCGAGCCGGATGGCTGGATGTCGACTGGCATTCGCTTGTGAACTTGTGGCCCCTATTGTTGATTTTGGCTGGTATTAATATAATTCTTGAACGACGTGGCAATCCAGCCTCGTTTGTCACAACCGTAATGCTGGCCGTTGCCGTACCCACTACCTTATTTGGCTTCTTTTCGCATAATCGCGATCGGGAACACTATCATTGGCGCTGGGACCATGATGACGACGACGATGACCACAATCGCTCTGATGATGACGATAATGACAACGAAGATGAGTATCGCTCTGAGCGCGAGCACCGGAATTTAAGTGGGTCTGCTCAGACCAATACCTTTGCTGAGTCGATGGAGGCCGACACCCGGGAGGCCGTCTTTAAAATGGCCGGTGGTGCCGGGCGTTTCGAAATCAGTGACCCAACGTCGGAGTTGATTAAAGCCAACACGAAGCTCAATTTTGGTAGCTATACCATGACGGTTGACCGGAATGAAACAACGCATGTACCCACAATTGAGTTGAAACCAACGGATGAGGATCAGAAATTTGATCTGAAAGAGGGGAAATTTGAAAACCGGGTCGACGTACATCTGAACGAAAAGCCGGTATGGACAATGGATATTGCCTTAGGCGCTGGCCAGGGCGATCTGGATCTGAGTGCGTATGCCGTAAAAAATCTGAAACTGGCCGCTGGTGCTGCTGACCTCGATCTAAAGCTTGGCGCAAAAGCCGATCAGGCGGATGTGAAGCTGGATGTTGGTGCGGCTTCGGTTACGGTTCGGGTTCCGAAAGAAGTAGGTTGCCGCGTCGTAAAAGATGGAGCCCTGAATATCGAACGACTCGACGAGTTTACGGATATAGGGGGTGGCGAATTTGAAAGTCCTGGTTATGCAACAGCGCAAAAAAAGATGACGATTCGCTTTGATGGTGGTATCTCCAGCTTTAAAGTGGTACGCTACTGACCGGGATTTTTGTGATTTATCGGACTGACTTTGATTTTATTTTTAATCAAAGTCAGTCCGATAAATCACAAAAATCCCGCCGGGCCGCCGGGCGGTCTAGTTTTGTTTCAACTGATTGATCAGCATCCGATTGAATGTCTGTTCAGTTTTATACAATTCGGTTAGTTGGGCGGGGGTAATTACTTTTAGAAACCGGCTCATATATTCCTGATCGAGGTCGGCCAGTTTTTGTTTGGTGGCATTGATCTCGCGCAATCCATTTACCAACTGATTGTCGTTGAGGTTGTTGCGGGCTGGGTCGCTGGTTAGCTGGCGAATTCGTCGGTTCAGTTCCTGCTTTCTGGCGTTATATTCATTATAAATTGCCCAGAATTGCGGAGCCTGGTCCGTGGTCAGATTCAACCGATTTGTGATCATGCCAATCTTGGCTGATTCAATTTTCTGGCGTCCGTTGAGGTCGTTTTGTGCCTGTGCGATGTGGGTTGTCATCACAAAAGCTACTATCCAACCAATCCATGCGTGTCTCATTGTGGTAGAATTAACCATTCTATAAGTCAGGAGCCGTAGCTCAGAATGTCCGATACGTTTTGTTCGTCGATGTGCCGTTGGATATCAGCCGGCTGTACATTTAAATACTGGATAGCTGTTGTATCGCTGCCCAACGACGCATGAATTTGCTGACCATCGGCCAATTCGTAGGGATCGACTCCCTGATCGTCCAGATAAGCGGCAATTACTTCATCGCTTACACCTGCCAATGCTTCATTGCCAATCGATTCCTGCCGCTGGGGGAGTGTTTTCCAGACAAGCAGTACGAGCAGGCTGGCACCAGCCAGCGACGCAGCCGTTCGTTGCCACGACCAGCTAATACTAAAAGCTGGTTTGGGCTTACGCGTTACACGAGCCTGAATTCGCGATGGTAACTGATCGAAGTAACCATCGGGAGCCCTGAACGGTTGCTGCCTGAGCGCGTGTTCAGGGGGAAGTTCATCGAGCCTGAAGTTTTCCATTTCATTCATTGTCGTTCTGTGTACAAGTTACACAATTCATTCTGTATATGAGGTTTGACAAGCTTCATGAAGCGGGGTTTAATCGGATGTATCAGATTTGTCCAAATATTCTTCGATTTTTTTTACCGCCAGATGATACGATGCTTTCAAGGCCCCAACCGACGTGCCGGTAATCTCTGCTATTTCTTCATACTTCATATCGTCGAAGTATTTCATATTAAAGACCAGCCGTTGTTTATCGGGTAATTTCAGAAGTGCCTTTTGTAACTTCATCTGAATTTCTTCGCCACTGGGTTCATTGCCGGAGGTAACAAAATCCGTATTACTTTCCAGCTTCTCCATCAACTCGCCCTCCACATCGCCTATCGGTAAGAAAAAACGACGCCGTTTTTTGTTCAAAAAATTGAGGCACTCGTTGGTAGCAATTCGGTAAATCCAGGTATATAACTGACTGTCACCCCGAAACTGTTCCAGGCTATTCCAGACTTTAATAAATGTTTCCTGAACCAGATCATCGGCATCGTCGTGGTCAATGACCATCTTCCGGATATGCCAGTAAATCTTCTGCTGATACTTGCGTACCAGGAGATTGAAGGCATAGTTCCGGCTCGACGGATCGCGATATTTGGCTAGGAGTTCTTCGTCAGTCATTTTAGTTCAGTTTACAGTTTTCCGTTTAGAGTTTTCAGTGCCTCGCCTGTTTAAGACCTTCGCAGAGCACTGAAAACTCTAAACGGAAAACTGTAAACTCATTTTCTTGCCATTACTTTTTTCACCTGCTCAACAATTTTATCGGCGGTGAGACCATATTTCTGCATCAGTTGATCGGGCGTACCACTTTCTCCGAAGGTATCATGAACGCCAACGTATTCGAGTGGAGCCGGATAATTTCGCGCCAGTACCTGGGCAATGCTATCGCCCAGACCGCCGTTGATCATGTGCTCTTCGGCCGATACGGCACACCCCGTTTTCTTCACTGATGCCAGAATGGCTTCTTCATCTAACGGTTTAATCGTATGGATATTGATAATGTCGGCTTCAATTCCTTCAGCAGCCAGTATTTCTCCCGCTTTGATCGATTCCCAAACGAGGTGACCGGTACAGAAAATCGACACGTCGGAGCCTTCATTGACAGTCCAGGCTTTGCCAATTTCAAATTTCTGATCGGCAGGTGTAAAGACTGGAATAACCGGACGGCCAAATCGTAGATAAACCGGGCCAACGTGATTAGCAATAGCAATGGTTGCCGCTTTGGTCTGGTTGTAGTCGCATGGGTTAATGACGGTCATGTTGGGCAGCATTTTCATCATGCCCAAATCTTCCAGAATCTGGTGTGTAGCACCATCTTCACCCAGTGTTACACCCGCGTGCGATGCGCAGATTTTAACATTTTTGTTCGAGTATGCTACCGACTGGCGAATCTGGTCATAAACGCGGCCCGTTGCGAAGTTGGCGAAGGTGGTAGCAAACGGAATGTGGCCACCAATAGTCAGACCGGCCGAAACACCAATCATGTTGGCTTCGGCAATACCGCATTGCACGAAACGGTCGGGGTTTTCTTTAATGAATGCTTCGAGTTTCAGCGACCCGGCCAGATCGGCGGTCAGAGCTACCACATTGGGGTGGGTTTTGCCGAGTTCGGCAATGCCCGCGCCAAAGCCGGAGCGGGTGTCTTTTTTTTCGGTATACTCGTATTTTTTCATTGTCTGTATTCAGTTCGCCGAAGCGATGGTTTGCAATTTAGTGAGAAAATAGTGGGCACTCGGACAATTGGGATGCTGGGCTGCTTTTTCTACGGTGAAACCGTATTTAAGCATCCGACGGGCAAGAATTGGTTTTGTTCCAACTCCCCGCCCTGTTTCTTTGAGGAAGAGCCGACGTATTGTTTCAAATGGCTCCGGTTCCTGTTCTGGATATTCGAAATAAGCTGTCTTCCCTAATAACGCGCTCAATGTAGCAGAATCGGCCAGAAACCAGGCTTCGGCTTCCCGTATAGCTACAATAATGTGCTGGTTAGGAAAATCGCCAATTCGCTGTCGGGTTCGGGTTATGCAGGAATCTTCATCAAGGTCTGTTAAGATAACCACTGCGTCGGCCCCGGCTTTCTTAAGTGTTTCCCGCTTTTCGCCTAAGTTATGAGGCAACAGATTTCCATTGCCATCAGCGTCTTCAACGGGAAAAATACACTGTAATCCAGCTTTTTGTAACACTTGTTGAAAGGCATCTGATTTTATAATCTTTACCTCTGTATCACCTTCACAGATAAACCCGATCCTTACCATGCCAGCCCTCCGTTCAACGCGTTTGTGAGCCAGGCTTCATCGACCCGCATTCCATGAAAATCTTCTTTTCTGAATTGCCGGGTTACCGTTGCACCCTGTTTCTTTTCTACGATCACAAATTCTTCTGGCTTCACGCGTGCCGCCATTGACTGTGAATGTGTGTTCAGCCAGATGTAATGACCACGTTCTTCACACATAATACGGAAGAAATCGACTAGCTCGCCCGCAACCTGCGGATGTAAGCCATTTTCCGGTTCTTCAATGCAAAGAAACTGGGGTTTGTCATCGCTCTGGTAAACAGCGGCCAGCATAGCCAGAATGTTGTAAGTTCCGTCAGAGATCAGATCCTTGGTGAAATAATCGGGGATTGATTCTTCGAACCAATGAAGTTCATCCCGATCATCGACCTCAACCGCTCTAAAACCCGGCACAAACAGGTCAAGCCATTCGAAAATTTCAGCCCGTAAGGTTTGGTCGCTCAAAATACGCTTTAGAACCTTTTCCAGATTAGCCGCCGATAGTGATAAACGCTGATTATCATTTAAAGAGATCTTGACAATCTGATTATTTTTGACAAATAAGCGAGTGAAACCATTAATAAATTGTTTTTTATTGAGAGAATCATTAGGATGCATATGTATACCTTCTACTAAAGGCATAGAATATATATACGATAGTACATCTGTTTTCTCCGATTTAGCGGGATCTATTGAAATTTCATAATCAGCAAACTCAATAATCGATTTAAACAATTCATGGCTTCGATGTCGATTTCGAATAGAATCCCACCCTCCCATAACGCTTAAAGCACCTTGGCTACCTAGCTTATAATTAAGATTCACAAACTCCAACGCTTCGAAAATATTTGACTTGCCCGACCCGTTGGGGCCGACAAAGACCGTGAACGGGTTCGGCTCACTAAGCTCGATCCGTTCGATGGACTTGAAATTTTCGATAACCAGGCGTTTGATCTTCATGAGCCTTATGCTTTGACAAATCGGATGGCACGGGCCACTCCGCGCCAATGCGGCTTAAAACGTTGTCGAAGTTGAGTCGGTCTGATTAATAATCTGAATAGCCTACGGTCAGTGGCAACTGGTTGAGGGCTTGCTGCAACTGTTCGGCATTCGGAGCAATACCGTGCCATTTGTGGCTACCCATCATGTAATCGACCCCATAACCCATTTCGGTATGCATCAGAATCAGCGTCGGTACGTCGGGGTTTTCCTGGGCTTTTTTCAGGGTTGCAACAACATCGGCCATGTCGTTCCCTTTCATTTCGTCGACATGCCAGCCAAACGCTTTGTATTTAGCCGCAAGGTCGCGGTTACTGTTCACGTTATCCGTAGAACCATCGATCTGAGCGTGGTTATAGTCGATAACGGCGGTCAGGTTGCCCAGCTTTTTGTTCGGAATAAATTGTGCCGCTTCCCATATTTGGCCTTCCTGCTGTTCACCATCGCCCATCAGCACATAAACATGGTTGGTGTCGCCGTTGAGTTTTTTCGAATAGGCAGCTCCGGCGGCTACCGATAAGCCCTGCCCCAGAGAACCCGATGCGATACGAACACCCGGCAGATGTTCGGCAGTGGTTGGGTGACCCTGCAAACGGCTGTCGAGTTTACGGAACGTCGACAATTCTTCGAGTGGAAAATAGCCCGAACGAGCCAGCACAGAGTAAAAAACGGGCGAAATATGCCCATTAGAGAGGAAGAAAACATCTTCGTCGCGGGCATCCATATCGAAGATAGGTTTGCCGTCGGCATCTTTCTTGAGCTTCATGACGTCGAAATAAAGAGCGACCATGAAGTCAGTACAGCCCAGCGATCCACCAGGGTGGCCCGAGTTGACGGCTGCAACCATGCGAACGATGTCGCGACGAACGGCAGTGGCAATGTGTTCGAGTTGTTCGATTTCCATGTGTAGTGCGGGGGATTCCCGCTTTTTTTTACGGTAAACAATTGGCGGGTTTTGCCCGCGTAAAACTATTTTAAAATTTGTTCTGCGTGATTTTTGGTATCTATTTTTCCAATGATGTCGGTAATAATGCCGTTTTCGTCGATAAGGAACGTTGTTCGTACAGTTCCCATGTAAGTGCGGCCATACATCGATTTTTCCTTCCAGACACCATAAGCCTCTACAATCTGCTGATCGGTATCGGCCACTAGCGTAAAGGGTAAATCATATTTTCCTGCAAATTTTTTGTGCGATTTAACGTCATCGACACTAACCCCTAAAACCTCATAACCAGCTGCTTTCAGGCTAGTGTAGTTATCGCGTAAGCTACAGGCCTGCGCCGTACAGCCGGGGGTATCGTCTTTGGGGTAAAAATACAGCACAACTTTCTTTCCGCGAAAATCTGACAATTTTACCGGATTACCGTTCTGGTCTATACTGCTGAAGTCGGGGGCCGGGTCGCCAATGTTTAGGTTCATGATGGTTTATGGTTTATGGTTTTCAGTTTACGGTGGCTTTGCATTAAAGCGAGCTAACAGGCAGAGCCACCGTAAACCGAATACTGACTTTACCGCTTCCTGCGTCGTTTGGGAGCTGCCTTATGGCGAACAGCCGGGCGAGGAATGGCAATGGTTGTACTGTCGGAACCGATATTTCCCGATCGGTCTTTAACCTGAACGAGTACTTCCGCTCCGGTTTCGAATGGTTCGTCAGGATTCAGTTTGTCGGACCATAACAAAGCCCGTTTGTAATCATATTGCATCAAAACCCACTCACCATTGACCAGTGCCCGGAAGTCCGCAATTCCTGACAAATCGTCTCGAATTCGGGCTGTAATACCGTTTGGCGTTGCCGACAGAATTTCGACTCTGGGTGGTGTGGCATCGGTTATTAATTGAAAGCGCCCAAGTGTGCGCGTTTTGAACTCAATTTTTCCTTTGTTCCACGTTCCGCCCAGAAAACTCTCATTACCTCCGCTTACCCAGTAAGCTTTGGTTCGCATGGTATCGATGGCAATTGGATAGTTTGGCGTATACTGGATTGTTAAATAGTCGTTGATGGGAATGGTCGACTGATTAATTTCCAGGCCTCCACCCGGCAGTGTACGCATGGCCAGATACAGCGTATCGAACAACGTTTGAGGGCTAAAGCGCAGTCGAGTATTACCATCAACCAGCATTTCACTGCGACCCGGCATAATGCGCTTTTTAAAATTTGTCCGTACTACATTACGCCCAAACTGAACAGAGTCGGGCAGCGACTGACGCAAATCTATCAGATAAACGGCCTGATTCTTATGTATATAGCTGACACTTTGCTCAACAACGGTTCGGCCAATGTGGAGTTTGGCCATAGGTGGATTGCTTACGGATACATTTTTTACCGTAAGTTTCAGCACATTTTCATCCGTTGTAATGGTTGCCGATGGATCGCCCTGAATCGATTCCTCTTCTGTGTCTTCGTCGGCATCTGGCTGAATGGTCAGCGAATCGGTTCGGTTGGGTGCCGGGATGGGCTTTTCGGGCAGAATGGTAAATGTTAACTTGGCTGCATGGTCGAAGGCGTCATACAACGTCAGCGAGACCTCATGCGGTTGACCGTCCAGTAGTGGCAGTCGGCCCCGGTAAGCGGCATTGTTCTGTAGCTTGTAAAGATTGAGAATGTTGCCATCGGCAATATAGCCTCGGTGATAGCGCTGACCGCTGGTTTGCTCTACTTCGTAGTTTTCATGGATATTCATGAACCGCGTTTGCTCGTTCGGGAAGCTATTCATGTTGTAGGCAAACACTTCCTTGCCATCGAGCCTAATTTCGAGGCAGTTGATGCCATTCCGGTAGGGTGATCCGCTGGTTTTGTCATAGCCCAGTATTTCAAGCCCAATCAGTCCCGAAGCTGTAATGGGTTGTTTGAGGGTATAGGAGCCATCTGCTAATCGGACAGGAGCATAACTTACCCGTTGATATTCGCCGTTGACCCGCGATGTAGCCGTCATGGTTTTCAGGGCAATACGCTCAAAATAGGGCGGAACATCGTCGCGCAGTTCCGAAAAATCGTAGAGCAACGGATTAATCAGATTGTCTTTCGCGTCACGAATTTCGAAATGAAGGTGTGGTCCACCCGATCCGCCCGTATTCCCTGATGCAGCAACAACATCCCCTTTTTTTACCGGAAATTGTCCGGGCGTTGGCCGAAGGTCGATTTCGAACGTTTTTTTCTGATACTGTTGCTCCCGTAAGAAAGTGCCCAGTGTATCTTTCAGCGATTTCAGATGCCCATAAACGGTGGTAAGGCCATTGGGGTGTTTAATGAAAATAACATTACCATATCCCCCCGTAAAAACCGCAATACGGGAAACGTAGCCATCGGCAGCCGCATGAACATCGAGCCCCTCGCGACCACCAGTACGGATGTCGAGACCGGCATGAAAGTGATTGGCCCGCAAATCGCCCATGCCACCCGACAATGAGTTAGCTGCTCCCGGCATGATGGGGAACATGAAATAGCCCGCTGGCGCCACGGGAGAATCTGGAGGCAGCGTTTCGGTTAGTTTCGAATTAGCTGACGGTTTTTCAGCGTCGACGCTCGTCTGTCCCAATAGCGGACCGGAAGCCACTATAGCCGCCAGAAAACTATGAATGATTACTCGTTTCAAAAGCTAATAATAAAATCATTGCCTGCCTCAGTACCTCAATCAGGCACGAAAAACCAACAATGGGATTCGTTTATTTAACGTCAACTGCCAGCATTAGTTTATCTTCAATGTATGCTGTTAGCTGGTCGCCTATTTGTACAGGACCAACGCCAGATGGGGTGCCAGTGAAAATGATATCACCCTGCTGGAGTAAGAAATAACGCGACACGAACGAAATCAGGTAGTCAATCTTAAACAACATCATACTGGTGTTGCCTACCTGACGAGTTTCGCCATTGAGATCGAGCCGGAAGTTCAGATTCTGTAAATCAGGGAAATCGGTTTTTGGTACAAAAGTCGAAATGGGAGCCGAGCCGTTGAATCCTTTTGCCAGTTCCCAGGGGAGCCCCTTTGCTTTTAGCTTACTCTGAACATCGCGGGCTGTGAAGTCGATACCAACACCAATTTCATCGTAATATTTGTGGGCAAACTTCTCTTCTATATTTTTGCCGACCCGGTTAATTTTTACCAGAATTTCGACTTCGTAATGAACATCGTTCGAAAAACTCGGATAGAAGAATGGCTCATTTTTAAGTGGAACAGCCGTTTCAGGCTTTATAAAAATAACAGGATCGTCGGGTTTTTCGTTGTTAAGTTCCCTGACGTGTTCGGCGTAATTACGGCCAACGCAGATGATTTTCATAAGTAAGGCGGTGGTGCGGCACTTTATTGAGCCCCGCACTGGATGATATATAATGCGGAACGGCTCCGCTTTTCACTAAACTATTCAAAATGCTACAAATCTAACGACTAAAGAGGGCCCTACCACACCCCTGCCTAAA
The DNA here is from genome assembly GCF_037201965.1 of Spirosoma sp. SC4-14. NCBI lineage: Bacteria > Pseudomonadati > Bacteroidota > Cytophagia > Cytophagales > Cytophagaceae > Spirosoma > Spirosoma sp. SC4-14. The sequence continues at coordinate 3,295,708 of NZ_CP147518.1, forward strand.
TATTTGAACAAATCCGATACGTTACGGGTCATATAACGTCAGAAGACCATTCCGAACAAAAACACATGGAAATGAAAAAAGTCATATTCTTGATGATGTCGCTCGTTTTTGCTGTTACAGCCTGCGAGAAAGTACCCCTTACTGGACGAAAGCAACTGATTCTGGTTCCCAATAATGACATGCTCTCAATGAGCTTTACACAATATCGTCAATTTCTGGATACTAGCCGGGTTATTGCCAGCACCGGCGATGCCGCTATGGTAACTCGGGTAGGCGATCGAATCCGTCAGGCAGTGGAGAGCTACATGAACTCCAATGGCTATAGCAAACGGCTGGAGGGCTTTAAGTGGGAATATCACCTTGTGCAAAGCAATCAGGTGAATGCCTGGTGTATGCCAGGTGGCAAAATTGTGGTTTACTCCGGTATTCTGCCCTATACGCAAAACGAAGCCGGTTTAGCAACCGTACTGGGTCACGAAGTGTCGCACGCCATAGCCGAACACGGTAACGAACGCATGAGTGAAGGCCTGGTGGCAAACGGTATACTTCAGGTTGGCCAGGTAGCGGCTGGTATTGCGACCGCATCAAAGAGCCCACAAACGCAGGCTCTATTTCAGCAAGCTATTGGTACTGGCGGACCGCTGATGTATCAGTATTTTGGAGCACTTCCGCATAGCCGTAATCAGGAATCAGAAGCGGATCATTTGGGCCTGATTTTTATGGCAATGGCTGGTTACGATCCAAACGAAGCCATTACGTTCTGGCAGCGAATGGCTAAAGCCAGTGCCGGAAAAGCACCCGCCGAATTCTTTTCGGACCACCCATCCGATGCCCGCCGAATTGCGGACCTGCAAAAGCTGCTGCCCGATGCCATGAAATATTATAATGGACGTCGATAGACCAATAAGTATAAAAAAGAAAGCCGGGACATAAACCCGGCTTTCTTTTTTTCTATGACAGCTTCTTGCTGGCAATCATAAATTATAAGACATCAGTAGCAGGAAGCTGTTAGTGGCAATTACAGTGCTTCGACAACCTGACGAACTTTTTCGGCGGCTTCTTTCAACAAGACAGCCGACTGCACTTTAAGCCCCGATTCATCGATGATTCGGGCGCCTTCTTCGGCGTTTGTACCCTGCAAACGAACAATGATTGGAACTGGAATATCGCCAATTGCTTTATAAGCTTCCACCACGCCCGTTGCTACGCGGTCGCAGCGAACGATACCCCCGAAGATATTGATCAGAATTGCTTTTACGTTCGGATCTTTCAGGATGATTCGGAAACCAGCTTCAACCGTTTTGGCATTCGCTCCACCACCTACGTCGAGGAAGTTGGCAGGCTCACCACCCGATAGTTTGATGATGTCCATGGTGGCCATGGCCAAACCAGCACCATTAACCATACAACCCACGTTACCGTCGAGTTTTACGTAGTTTAGATCACTGGCGGTAGCTTCTACTTCGAGTGGGTCTTCTTCGGTAATATCGCGCAAATTGGCGAGGTCTGGATGGCGATAAAGCGCGTTGTCGTCGAGGTTAACTTTAGCGTCGACAGCCAGAATTTTGTTATCCGATGTTTTCAAAACCGGATTGATCTCAAACATCGACGCATCCGTATCGACATACGCTTTATAGAGCGACGTTACGAACTTTACCATCTCTTTAAAGGCTTCGCCTTCAAGGCCCAGCCCAAAGGCTATTTTGCGAGCCTGAAACGGTTGCAGACCAACCGATGGGTCAATCCATTCTTTTACAATTTTCTCCGGGGTTTTTTCGGCCACCTCTTCAATGTCCATCCCTCCTTCGGTGCTGGCCATGATCACATTGCAGGCTTTAGTCCGGTCGAGCAGGATACTGATGTACATTTCTTTGGGCTCTGTGGCACCGGGGTAGAAAACGTCCTGAGCAACCAGAACTTTGTTTACCTTCTTGCCTTCTGGCCCCGTCTGATGGGTGACAAGAACATTCCCGATCAGGTTTTTAGCAATATCACGTACGTCATCAACTGACTTGGCTAACGCGACACCCCGTTGCTCACTCCCGACAACTTTTCCCTTGCCGCGACCACCAGCGTGAATCTGCGATTTAACGACAACGAACTTTGAGCCGGACTGCGCCATAATTTGTTTGGCGGCTTCAACGGCTTTCTCAGGCGACTCGGCCACGATGCCTTCCTGAATCCGGACACCGTACTTTTTCAGAATTTCTTTACCCTGATACTCGTGTATATTCATGGCAACTGCAACAAGGAGAATTGGAAATCGTATTTTTGCGGCAAGTTAACAGGAAATGATGAATGATGAATGATGAATGATGAACGTAATCGACTTAAATGGATTATGCTACCTTCTTTTCTCCGCAATCATTCATCATTTATCATTCATCATTATTTACATGCCGCTACTACAAACTACGAACATACGCCGGAGTTATGGCAACCTGCCCGTCCTGAAAGGTATCAATTTAAGTATCGAATCGGGCGAAGTTGTATCAATTGTGGGAGCATCGGGAGCCGGAAAAACTACCCTGCTACAAATTCTGGGAACACTCGACCGACCAGATTCGGGCGATTTGCAGATTAATGGTCAGAATGTATTCGCACTGAACGATCGCCAACTGGCTAAGTTTCGGAATGAGCAAATTGGGTTTGTCTTTCAATTCAATAACCTGCTACCCGAATTTACTGCTTTGGAAAATGTTTGCCTGCCCGGTTTTATTTCCGGAAAAGAAGAGCAGGAAGTGCGCGAGCGTGCCGAAGCACTACTGGTTACACTCGGTTTGCAGGAGCGCCTGAATCATTTGCCTTCTCAGATGTCGGGTGGAGAGCAGCAACGAACGGCCGTTGCGCGGGCACTGATCAACAAACCCGCTATTGTTTTTGCTGATGAACCGAGCGGCAATCTTGATTCCCGAAATGCCGAAGAGCTCCATCAGCTTTTCTTTCGCCTTCGCCAGGAATTAGGTCAGACATTTATTATTGTGACTCATAACGAAATGCTGGCTGCTCTGGCCGATCGTACCGTAACCATCCGTGATGGCTTACTGTTTAACTAAGTTATGCCTTGCTAAACGTTTACTCTTTAGGCGAGTTTTACTCTCTTTTTGGTAAGTATATGTACTTAAGGGGGCGGTGGCTTATTGGTATTAATTCATTGGCTGTTAAGTGTTTACGAAAAAGCGAAAAAATTATTTTACGAAAAAGAATGAATATTCTGTAATTTTGTTTTATAATTGTGTCGAAAAGAAAAGTTTTTCATAACGTTGAGTAAATCAGAAAGCCAAGAGAGTGTCTCGCTTGGCTTTTTCGTTTATATGTACCTGCTCAACAGCGCCAAAATAAGCAGCTACCCCGCTTGCCCGGTTCGTTGATTGTATTCTTCCCGAAGCATTCCGTAGAGTTTTAAGTCGACATACTCCTGATCGACGTGCGATGCTTTTCGTTGGGTTCCTTCATACTGAAAACCAATGGATTGATATAGTTTCTCCGCCCGCTCATTAAAAGTTCTTACATCGAGCCAAAGGCGATTCGCCTTTAAGACCCCAAATACGTAGGCCATTATGTTTTCCAGCGCAATACGACCATAGCCTTGTCCTTTGGTTTGAATGACTATTCGTTTGAGCAATACCGAATTATCGGGGTTCTGGAGATCATATAGAATGCAATGACCAACTGGATTACCATCGGCTATAATTAAAAAACACTGGTAATTCGGATCGTCAAGAGCGTTGCGATATTGCTCTACTGTCCATTGGCCAACATAGCGTTGGTTGTCGGGATGCTGTTCAGATTGGATAACGAAAGCCAGGTCGGCAGGGGAGAGCGGTTGTAAGGTTAGCATGGTTAAAGAATAATTGATGCAAATAAACAAAACGCCCCTGATCTTTCGACCAGGGGCGTTTTGTTTATTATAAACCAGAATGATCTGTTAAATCCAGAAAATCCCGGCCATATCGGCAGGCCGATCACGATTACATCATGCCACCCATGCCACCGCCGTGCATACCAGGAGCACCGCCACCAGCAGGCGCTTCTTCTGGCTCATCCGCAATAACACACTCGGTCGTCAGCAACAGACCCGCAATCGAAGCTGCGTTTTCCAGTGCCAGGCGAGTAACTTTTTTCGGATCGATGATACCAGCAGCGAACAGATCTTCAAACGTATCGTTTTTCGCGTTGTAGCCAAAACCACCCGTACCTTCTTTCACTTTATTTACAATCACTGAACCTTCGCCACCAGCATTGGCAACAATGGTACGAAGTGGCGACTCAAGCGCAACACGAATGATGTTTACACCCGTTTTCTCGTCTTCGTTGATCGTGTTGATGCCATCCAGAGCCGAAATGGCACGGATCAGGGCAATACCACCACCAGTTACGATACCTTCTTCTACAGCAGCGCGGGTAGCGTGCAATGCATCGTCAACGCGGTCTTTCTTTTCTTTCATTTCTACTTCGGTAGCCGCACCGATGTAGAGGATAGCCACACCACCCGACAATTTTGCCAGACGCTCCTGCAATTTCTCGCGATCGTAGTCTGATGTCGTGTTTTCGATTTGGGCTTTAATTTGATTCACGCGACCCGTGATATCTTCTTTCTGACCTACGCCATTAACAACAGTCGTGTTGTCTTTGTCGATCAGAATTTTTTCGGCTTGACCCAGATAGTCGATCGTAGCGTTTTCGAGTTTGAAGCCACGCTCTTCGCTGATAACCTGACCGCCGGTCAGGATAGCGATATCTTCCAGCATCGCTTTCCGACGATCGCCAAAGCCAGGAGCTTTAACGGCAGCTACTTTCAAAGCACCACGGATTTTGTTAACTACTAATGTAGCAAGAGCCTCGCCATCAACATCTTCAGCGATGATCAGCAGTGGACGACCGGTTTGAGCAACCTGCTCCAGAACGGGCAGCAGCTCTTTCATCGACGATACTTTTTTCTCCGAAATCAGAATGAACGGACGATCCAGCTCAACTTCCATTTTTTCGGTGTTAGTAACGAAGTAAGGCGACAGGTAGCCACGGTCGAACTGCATACCCTCTACGGTTTTAACTTCCGTTTCAGTACCACGAGCTTCTTCAACCGTAATTACACCTTCTTTACCTACTTTCTTCATGGCTTCGGCAATCATGTTGCCGATTTCATCGTCGTGGTTAGCTGAGATGGTAGCTACCTGAGCAATTTTGCCGAAGTCGTCGCCAACGGTCTGTGCCTGCTCAGCCAGATTGGCAGTTACAGCAGCAACAGCTTTTTCGATACCACGCTTCAGGTCCATTGGGTTAGCACCAGCGGCTACGTTTTTAGCACCGATCGAGTAAATTGCTTGTGCCAGAACCGTTGCTGTGGTTGTACCATCACCCGCCGAATCCGCGGTTTTCGATGCTACTTCTTTAACAAGCTGGGCGCCCATGTTTTCCATGGCGTCTTTCAGCTCAATTTCTTTCGCTACCGTCACACCATCTTTGGTGATGGCTGGTGAGCCGAATTTTTTATCAAGAATAACATTGCGACCTTTAGGGCCGAGGGTAACTTTTACCGCATCAGCCAGGGTATCAACACCCTTTTTAATCCGCTCACGGGCTTCAGTATCGAAAAATATTTTCTTAGCCATTGTTGGTTAATGATGAATTATGAATGATTAATTATGAATGGGTATGAAGAATGAAGATTGTTTTATAGCAGAGAACAATTCAGCATTCTTCATTCATAATTAGCTTACAGGATTGCGAAAATGTCTGATTCGCGCATGATGAGGTACTCTTTGCCTTCAACGGTGATTTCTGTACCAGCATATTTGCCATACAGCACCGTATCGCCCACCTGAACCGTTAGCGGCTCATCTTTCTTGCCCGCACCAACGGCTACGACCGTTCCACGCTGAGGTTTTTCCTTTGCCGTGTCGGGAATGATAATTCCGAACGAGGTTTTTTCTTCGGCCGGTGCGGCTTCTACCAGCACCCGGTCAGCCAGCGGTTTCACGTTCACTTTAACGCTTTCCGTTTCTGCTACCATGATAATGAGTTGATTAAGGTTATTAACTGTTTGTGCAATGCATTACACGTCGGTTCACCGACTGCCAATTTTTGTGCCAACTCGCCAAACTGTCAAAATTTCCGGGTTTTAACTGACAGTCTGCCATTTGCCCGTTTATTTGTTTTTCATTTTCAAAATCTACACTTTAAGCAAATAGAATTTGGTTTTCTGGTGTTCGCTCCTTATTTTGAGCTACCAATATGCTGATTAAAGTGCGTTAGTGAGTCTATGAAAAAATTGCAGTCTGACTGGTTTACGCAAAATTGGATTGATGCCGAGTACCAGAAGTATGTCGTGATGGCATACTTACAGGCCGTCCGGCAAAATTTTACCGAAAATAAATTGTACCCCGATTTAGCTGACTTACGTAGTCATTATGAAGCCGGTGTTCACTTTTCGAGGGGCAAAGGTACGCTAAATGCTGCGTTTCCCAAGCGCGTAGAGCGAATTACCGGACCACCTCCCCGAATCGAGTATAAATCTGAGGTAACGGACAATGAATTCATGGCAGAGATCGATGCAATCATGAATTTTGCGCTGCCACGTTTTCAGGCTATGCTGACAGAAGGGCAGCAACGATGGCTCGATATTGCCAGTTCAATGAGTCTGATGCCAATTGGTTTGTTGCCGCTACAGCCCGAAGAAGGCTATTTATTGATTCATGCCACCAATCATGACGAAACGCAGGTCTATTATTTTCGGCTGACACTCTATTCTGAAGAGGAGCCGGGAGGGCGATTGGTGCGACTTCGCTATGTTGAAGCGGTGCGGAAAAGTATTACCAGCACATTTGAAAATATTAAACTCGACCTGATTCGGCGGCATCGTTACTTGCCCAATCCAGCTACCTATATGCTCGAAAGTCAACAGCCCTATCCGATTCAGGAAACACTGTTGCCAATTGCCCGCCAATTGCTGGCAAAAGCCGTGGCCTAGCAGGGTTGAAACGCAAGGGCAATAAAAAAGGCAGCTCATACGAGCTGCCTTTTTTATTGGTTCTACAAGTTTTTACTTCTGAGGTGTCAGAGCTGAGGTTGAAGCACCTGGTGCAGCTGCTCCCGGAACGGCCTGGCTAGGCGCTGCGCCATTAGCTGCGTTAGGAGCAGGAGTGGGGGCAGCCGCACCCGGCAGGGTTTGGGTTTGAGCCCGATCTACGTTGGCACTGTTTATAATACCAGCCTGATTACGATCGATCATGATATAGGAAGCAAGGCAAAGAACCATAACACCTATACCAAGCCCCCAGGTGATCTGTTCGAGCAGATCGGTTGTTTTCTTAACCCCCATGAGTTGGTTAGAACCAAGCCCGCCAAATTCACCGGCTAGTCCACCGCCTTTTGAGTTTTGAATGAGCACAATCAGAATCAATAAGACTGTGAGAATGCAAATAATGACAATAGTTGCCGTTAGCATGAACGTTTAATGACCACCGGAACGCCGGGGCGTTTATTCTTAAATGAGTTGATTTCAATAAACTGAGTGCGTTTACGATTCGCTCGACTGGTTGGCCGCACTCGTAAGTTCACTGATTTTTTCCGCAAAGTACGCGCTTTTCTCTGGATTTTTCACCATGAGCTTCTCGTAGATTTCGCGGGCTTTGTCAAATTTACCCTGTTTTACCAGAATTTTTGCGAAACTTTCGGTTACTAGCCCACCACTAACCGGTTTATTGCGTTTGGTTAAGTCTTCCTGCTCAATTGGTTCACCAAGTTTGGTTCGTACGGGTGAAATACGTGGTTCTTTCTTAATAAAATCTTCAATTAGATCAAACTGTTGTTTCCGGGCTAAATCTGCTTCAGAAAGAATGGGTTCTGCTGGCAATGTTTCGGCAATCTGGGCGAGCTCATTTTGAAGATTGGTTTCGGCCAGGGTCGGATCTTCGGGGGTTGGAGTCGTTTCCTTAATTTCGAGAGGAGCCGGCTCGGGTAAGCGTAATAAAGGCAATTTGGGAAAACCGTTAGTTAAACCTGCTTTTGATTTAAAGAGTGCATAGCTCTCCTGCTGATAATCGTCGGGAATGGGCACGTGTTTGGTCGATAGCTCGTTTAGCCTGGTCAGCAGGTTTTCAGACCATTGAAACTCATTATCGATCAATTTGCGCAATGCATTTCGGCTTAGTGCATGAGCAGCAGCCTGCCTGATAAACGGAACAATCTGGCTTTTGAGATGAACAGAAGCCGCTTTGGCTGTCAGGGTATGCAGCGATTGGCAATATGGGTATGCCTGTAAACTTTCCTGTAGTTGAACAAAATCAGTTGTAGTTAGGTCATCCGGATGGGTAACCCAATACGAAAAGGTTTCTTTGTCGAGTGCCAGCATGGGTTGGGGTGTCGCAATACGATAGCTCGAAGGTAGTGATGAATCATGAATTTTAAATGAAGAATGGTCCAGAGTTTTTCACTTTTCTCATCTATAAGTCATAGTTCGTCAACGAAAAATTACCAGTCGGCAGCCGTCTTATTGAAAATGTCCAGGACAATCTGATCCAGGATTTTGGGCACCAGTCGACTTTCATTCTGACTAAGGGTTTGGTTCTGAGGGAAATCCTGATAGAATGAAAACGATTGTTCGAAGTTCTTACTTTCGTCTTTGTTATTATAAAAACGAGCCAACACTGTAATCTGGAGTCGGTTAACACCAGCCTGGTCCTGAGCCGTAGGCGCTACAGCCAGCAGGTCGTAGCCCGTAATATTGCCTTCCAGTACCAGATCACCGTTGTTGGGTACAACTTTCAGGTTCGTATAGCGCTGGTAATACTCTTTCAGCTTTTCATTGAAGGTAAGTGGCAGGTTGGCTGGCCCGCCCGCCGTTGCCAGCACAAAGTTATTGACCGTTACGGTCTTTATGTCGGGCGAAAGGGTAGTTCCTGTGAAGGAGTAAATACCGCACGATTGAATGAAGAATGAAAAGTTAAGAATGAAGAATAACTGTTTAAAGTGAACAGCTTTTTTATTCTTTATTCTTAACTTTTCATTCTTCACTAAAAAACTATTCTTCGTCAATTTCATACTGCTTGATTTTCCGGTATAAGGTTCGCTCGGAGATGCCCAGCGCCTGGGCTGCATATTTGCGTTTGTTGTTGTTTCGGCGAAGCGCTTTCAGGATCATTTCTTTCTCCTGGCGTTCCAGCGACAGCGAATCATCTTCTTCGGTTTCGTGCGTTACATCTTCAACCTGAACGTCGTTAATATCCCGATCAACATCGTCGAATAGCTGAACAGGGGGATGGCTTCCGTAGCTTTCTGAAGGTGGTGGTACGGAAGTGCGGGGGACTTCGTTTCGAGCTGTAGTGTTACCGGCGGGCAAAAAACGGGTTATGCTTGTGTCATTTTGCGGATGATAGTCGCCATCAGGCTGAATGGAGTCGAATAAGTCTTTATGATTATTGAGAATCTGATGGCCATCCTGTTCACTACCAAGCACATCGCGAACGAGCTTTTTGAGGTCGTTTACATCACGACGCATATCGAAAAGTACCTTGTAGAGCAGTTCCCGTTCCGAAAAGCTTTCGGTATTGCCATTGCCCTGACTTTGCGGAAATAACGCCAGCGTTCGGTTGCTGGTCTGTTGCTGAGGCAGGTATTTGGCCAGTGTTTCGGCGTCAATTGGTTTGTTTTGCTCCGACTCCAGAATCGATACCTGTTCTGCTATATTTTTCAACTGCCGAATGTTTCCCGGAAATGGGTAGCTCATCAATACCTGTTTGGCACTTTCGGTAAGTTGGAGCGGTTTGATTCGATAACGTTCGGCAAAGTCGGTCGTAAACTTCCGAAACAGGAGTTCAATGTCGGTGCCACGTTCCCGTAGGGGCGGTACGTAGATAGGTACAGTATTCAGGCGATAATATAAGTCTTCGCGGAATTTACCTTTTTCAACGGCATCCATTAGATTGACGTTGGTGGCGGCTACAACGCGGACATCGGTTTTCTGGGTTTTCGACGAACCTACCCGAATAAACTCACCGTTTTCCAGTACCCGAAGCAATCGGGCCTGAGTTCCCAGTGGCATTTCGCCAATCTCGTCCAGAAAAATAGTTCCTCCGTTGGTTGTTTCGAAATAGCCTTTTCGCGAATCGACAGCACCCGTAAAGGAGCCCTTTTCGTGGCCAAATAATTCCGAATCAATCGTTCCTTCGGGAATAGCTCCGCAGTTGATCGCAATGAACTGGCCGTGTTTGCGGGCACTCAGGCTATGGATGATTTTGGAGAATGATTCCTTACCACTACCACTTTCGCCCGTAATTAATACGGTCAGATCGGTAGATGCTACCTGCATCGCTACATTGATGGCGTAGTTGAGCGCAGGAGCGTTACCAATTATACCGAAGCGTTGTTTAACGCTCTGAATTTCTTGATTATTCATAAATGTTTACGGCATTCGGTATTCGGTATTTGGTTTATGGTAAATTATAAGCCAAATACCGAAACTGTAAACACTAAACCACTTCCCCGATTAGTGTTGCTGAGGTACACTCGGTAACCAGCACGTTCACATACTGGCCTTTTTGAAGGGCTCCTTTCGGAAAAACAACCATCTTATTCTGGTCGTTTCGCCCACAGAGGAAATCCTCGGAACGTTTTGATGGCCCTTCGATCAGCACACGCTGTATCTGACCAATATGCCGTTGATTTCGTTCTGCCGAGTGCGTAAGTTGTTTGGCAATGATCTCGTTTAGTCGACGTTTTTTTACGTCTTCGGGGATGTCATCGACGTATTTCTTTGCGGCCAGTGTGCCGGGGCGCTCCGAGTAGGCAAACATATAGGCGTAGTCGTAATGAACATAATCCATCAACGACAACGACTCCTGATGTTCATCTTCGGTTTCTGTACAGAATCCCGAAATCATATCGGTCGAAATACCACAATCTTCACCCAGAATCTCGCGGATTCGATCAATTTTGCCGATGTACCACTCCCGATCATAAGTACGGTTCATCAGCTTAAGCACCCGGCTATTGCCACTTTGAGCAGGCAGATGAATGTAATTGCAGATGTTTTCATACTTCGCCATCGTATGTAGCACTTCGTCGGTTATGTCTTTTGGATGAGACGTTGAGAAGCGTACCCGCAGATCGGGATGGATGCGGGCAACCATTTCGAGAAGCCCAGCAAAAGAAAGCCCCCCATCCCCCAAAGGGGGCGCGGCAGGGGTATCTGGAACTCCCCCTTCGGGGGTTGGGGGGCTGTATTTATAACTATCCACATTCTGGCCAAGCAGCGTTACCTCACGATAGCCCTGGTCGAAAAGATCCTGCGCTTCGCGGACAATGCTCTGTGGATCGCGACTGCGCTCGCGACCACGTGTAAATGGAACTACACAAAAACTGCACATATTGTCGCAGCCCCGCATAATCGATACAAACGCTGTTACGCCGTTTGAGTTTAGACGGATGGGCGAAATATCGGCGTAGGTTTCTTCGCGCGAGAGGAATACGTTAACCGCTTTCTGGCCTGATTCGGCTTCTTCGACTAGTTTCGGAATATCGCGATAGGCATCTGGGCCGGCTACAATATCAACAACTTTTTCTTCTTCCAGAAGCTTGGTCTTGAGCCGTTCGGCCATGCAGCCCAGCATACCGACCAGTAGTTCGGGTTTCTGGCGTTTGAGGCCGGTGAGGTGCTTTAGCCGGTGCCGAACTTTTTGCTCCGCATTTTCCCGGATGGCGCAGGTATTCAGAAAAATCAGGTCTGCGTCTTCGGGCGACGAGGTAGTGGCAAAGCCCGCGTTGCGCATGACAGCCGCAACAATTTCGCTATCGGCAAAATTCATCTGACAGCCGTAGCTTTCAATATACAGGCGTTTTTTGCCTACAGCCAGCTCTTCTTCAGATGTGCGCGGCAGGTCAATTGCTTCCTTATCGGCTGGCTGTAATATAGTTAATTCGGGAATGAGCGTCATAAGTATCAATAAATCAGGGAGTTGATGGAATGCCAAAGCCGGAGCCCCGGCCAAGAATGCGTATGATCATCAACGGAGATGCAAAATTACAAAGAAAGCCTAAACGATGCTGTCATTTTGGCAGCTTTTGATCGTTAAATTCTCTTAAGACAATGGCTGAAAGCTTACTGGCTACTGGGCCTGGCAAGAGAATAAAACAAAAACCCCGGACCTTTAGGGGCGGGGTTTTGGGTAATATATTGATTTTCAGTGGATTTATAATAGTCGGTGCTAAGACGCTGTTTGTTGGGCCGTATAAATGGCTATCAGCTTATCCCGGCTTCGTTTTAACCGCATCTTGACGGCGCTTTCGGTAAGCTGATAATGTTTACTGAGTTCTTTAACTGACATATTTTGTTCGTGCTTCAGCCGGAGAAGCATTACTTCTTCGGCTGATAGCTGCGCCAGTAGGTTTTCAAGTTGTTGTAATTTGTAGTCGGCAGACTGCTGGTATTCGGTTTCTTTCAGTTGAGAAACCAGATCATCTGATAAATCCTCCAGTACATAGCGGCTGTTTATCCGTAATTGATCGAGGCAGTAGTTGTGTGTAATCGAAAACAGCCAGGTCGAAAAGGTAGAACGACTTTGAAAACTATTCAGTTTTGTGAAAGCTTTTAAAAAGATTTCCTGCGTGTAATCCTGGGCAGTATCAGAATCTTTTGTCATCGAAAGGCACTTCTGAAATACTTTTTTTACATACTGCTTATAAAGTAGATCAAACGTGTCGGTGGATACATTCTGATGAGTTTGTTCATCAGTACGATAAGATTTCATGAGGCTGGTCTATTAACTGGGTGTTAAGTAAGTTACAGACATAAAGGTATGTTATATTTTTAAGTATAAATACCAGGCCTATACAGCAGGTGAAACTATTTAATAAGCTATTTGTTGAAAAGTGTCTATTCTTAAATTAATCAATCTTTCTTTTTGTATTTTATGTTCTCTGTATAGGCTTTTTTGTATTTTTTGTCGTAAATGTATTGTATATTAGTATACATTTTTTTGTCTTATAAACATAATGAATTTATTTATCGGCAGAATAGATTAACATAGCCTGGTCGAAACCTGGATTTAAATGAAGCCAGCAAACCGGCTCAATGTACCTACTAGAAGGGGTATCCTATACCAAAATTGATAATCAGCGGATTCGGACCACTGGAAAGCTTGCTGAACGAAAACTTGGGCAATATGAATCGGTCATCGATCAATTTACCCTGAAATTCATCGAAATACTTCCGGGCCGGATCCCATACTTTTATGCCACCATCCAGGCGAATAATGAAAAAAGAGAAGTCGAATCGAATTCCTACACCGGTCCCAACCGCAATTTGTGGTATAAACGTGTCGAGACTGAAATTTTCGCCATTGCGGTTCGGATTATCACGGATCGTCCAGACGTTTCCGGCATCAATAAACAAAGCCCCGTTAATATCGGCCAGTAAGTGAAAAAGCCGCCCACGCAGTTCGGCAGAGCCTTCGATAATCATATCGCCCGGCTTTTCGAATGTGTATAAAAACTGCCCCGAGGAGTTCATTGCGGGCTCGTTCGAATTGCTGGCCGATGTTTGAGGCCATTCTGAACCGGGGCCAAGTCGACGTGGAAGCCATGCCCGAATGCTATTGCTGCCGCCCACAAAAAACAGTTTTTCATACGGGGCTGTCCGGTTTGAACCGTAGCCGTATACTAACCCTGTATTGACCCGAAACGCGAGTGTAGTGTGTGCCCGTAACGGAATATAGTGACGATAGTCGATATTAAACCGGATGTATTTATAATACTGCAAACCCGATGTGTCGGTGGTATTGAAAAAACGGCGTAGCTGACTGGCAGGAAAGAAATTGAGTGTAGTTCCGCCCGATTCAACCACGGTCCGCAGAAAGTTGGCTCGTCGATTTTGGCCTGCTGTATTAGTGTTATAGGTGTAAGCGAAACTGATTCCGGAAGCAAATGACTGACGAAAACCCAGATAGATGGTACTACCCTTGGCAATCAGAGAGCGAAGCGTGTCACTAAACTGTTGACTAATGTCGGAGTTGGTGCCGCTACCGGCATTGATAAGGTTAATATCAGCAATGTAGAAACTAAATTGTTTGGTTGGCGAAACCTGCCAGTTGTAGGCGGTAGTAGCCCGAAGCGTAGAGCGTCGATAATCTGGACGGATTGTATTGGAGAACCCTAAACTGACCTGCGTTCGGGGATTATAGGGTGTGAATTTAAACCGCAAACGACCTGGAAACAGGATTTGGGGAAATATGAATGAAGCACTTACTCCCAACTCCTGGGCTTTATAGGCCTTGTTGGTCGGGTTCTTTTCTGTGGCAAAACCTGTCTGAAACTCGATCCCATAACGAAGGCTGGTTTCGAAGGTTTCCAGGCCGCCAAACAGATTGCGTACCCGAAAGGTCAGGTTGCCAAATCCGCCCGGATAACTTTGACCCTGGTAAAGAACCGTTGCCCCGCTTTCGGCCGTTGCCTCGTACTTATCCAGCGGAGTGGCTGTAATTAGCGTTCGCAGTCGGCGATTGGTTGTGTCGATAAAATTCAAATTCACAAATTTGAACTGATTAAGCAGAAATAACGACCGCTGTGTTTCCCGATAATTGGTCTGGCTATATAACTCACCAGGACGAAGGCGTATTTTGCTATCGAGCAATCGGGTCGAAATGGTGCGGCCACCTAACAGATAAGTAATACCGTTGCGCTTAACCGTATCTAGCTGAGTCGTGGCAATTGCCGGTTGATGTTCATCGGGACTAACGCGAACCTCCACATCACCGATGCGGTAAATTGGGTGCGCCGGTTGGCCCGGTGGATTCAGGACCTGCAGATAAACGTCCATATGACGGTGTAGTGTGTCGGCCGTAGGCAGGCGATCGTTTCCCCGGCGGGTCGTATCAACATCCGTAACGGGTATATATTGGCGCGAAAATGTGTAATAGCCATTGTCGCGCAGTAGCGATTCAATACGAACTTTTTCGCCCGAAATATTTTCCAGGTCGAAGCGATCGCCAGATTTGAGTAGCGACTGGTTGAGTGATTTTCTGACAATCGAATCAACGCGGGAATCGGCTATTTCGTAGGTGATGTTTCGTAAGTAAAATCCGGCATTTTCGGTAATCTGATAGTTAACCCGGATTTGTCGTCGGCGGAGTGTATCGAGCGAATACGTTGCTTTTCCATGGAAAAAACCTTTGTCGGCCAGATACTTCTGCATTTTTTCGGCGTTGGTCTGGGCATCGCGTTCGTTGAAGTAGGAAGGAGGTTCGCCCAGGTTGCGCATCCACCAGTTGCCTTCTTCTGCTTTTTGGCGGAGCCGTTTGGCCTGCTTGCTAAACCGCCGGTTTAGTTTTTTCAGCTCCTGGGGTTGATTGGCCAGTTGCTGGCTTTGCTGTTCGAATTCATTAGTTTTGGCCTGCAACTGGCGCAAAATAGCATCACGGTCATAGTGCCGGAGCCCAAATAGGTAGAACCAGAGCGGAGGGGTAATGGGAAGGCCAAGAATCCGACGATTGGGTTTCTGCGGAATCAGGCTTTCGAGCTGTTCTTTCTCAATGGCATGATTACCACGAACCGTTTGGGCGGTTAGCAGGTAGCTGTTGTTACGGAGTTGCTTCGTACTTAGACAACCCGACAGACAAAATAGAAAGGAACAATGAATAAGAAGGAATGAATAATGACGAATGTGCTTCCTGCGCCACTCTCTACCCATTACCCATACCCTGTTATTCAGTTTTAAAAACATGCTCTCAAAAAATCAAATCAAATATATTCAATCCCTGCACCAGAAAAAGTACCGGCAACAGTACGGAGCGTTTCTGGTGGAAGGAGCTAAAAGTGTTCAGGAAGTTCTACAATCCGATTTTCAGCTTGAAGTACTCCTGATCACGGAAATGTTTTACAAAGAAAACACCAGACTGATAGATAGCCAACCAAAACCAGTCGAAATCGTTTCTGTGGCCGAGCTCGAAAGAATTGGTACGCTGGAAAGCAACAATGCCGCCCTGGCTGTGGTCAAAACGAAAGAAAACCGCTCTCTATTGGCTGAGCCAGACGAAATGGCTCTTATTCTGGATGATATTCGTGATCCTGGTAATCTGGGAACAATTCTGCGAATTGCCGACTGGTATGGCGTAAAAAAGATTATATGCTCCGAAACAACGGCTGATGTCTATAATCCGAAAGTAATTTCGGCCAGTAAAGGGTCGTTTACGCGGGTAAGCTGGTGGTATGGCAATATTGTCCAGTTTCTGAAACAGCTAAACCAGAATCCTAATGGCTCTCCAGTGATTTATGGGGCTTTTCTGGAGGGCGTAAATGTACACCGGCTTTCTTTTCAGCACTCGGGGTATCTGGTTATGGGCAACGAATCGAACGGGATTCGGCCCGAGGTAGAACAATTCATAACCCAACGAATCACCATTCCGGCCTATGGTGGTGCCGAATCGCTAAACGTTGGTATTGCCACGGCAATCCTGCTCGATAACTGGCGTAGAAGTGCGTAGGTTGTCGGCTAATTGGCAGCGCAACCGTAAACCTACATAAACGAAGTCATGGCCGATTCGTTGGCTAGTTCTTCGGCATGTTCCTTCCCGAGATAGCGGTCGATGACAAAATGGGCAGCGTATAATAACGGAGTCAGTACAACAGCCGAAGTCGCTTTATAGATGTAATTGATAATGCCAACGGCGAACACCTGCGTTAGCGACCAGTTGCCGAAGATATAGAAGGCAATGCCCAATACCACAAACGAGTCGACCAACTGTGATACGAGCGTCGACCCTGTGGCCCTAAGCCATATTTTGCGGCTACCCGTTATTTTTCGGAGCGAGTGAAATACATACACATCCAGAATTTGTCCAATCAGGAATGCCGTTAACGACCCAATAATAATGCCGAGCCCTTGCCGGAAAATCAGTTGAAAAGCGTTGTTAATATTGATCGGATTACCGGCCGAATCAGTTGCGTTTACTTCAAGCCAGAATTGGGCTGGAGGCAGGCTCGTAACGGCATAAATGATCAGAAAGCTGTAGCCCACAAATCCGGCTGTCAGAAATGAAATACGACGAACGCCCGCTTTGCCAAAATATTCATTGATAATGTCGGAGGTGATAAACACAAACGGCCAGATAACGGCACCGGCTGTCAGATTGAAATCGAGGATAAAATCACCAAAGAGATGAATCTGGGCGGGTTTAGTACCGAGCAGGGTTTCTACAGAAAAGATTTTGACACCAATAATTTCGGCAACCAGCGCATTGGTCAGGAAAACTGCACTTAAGAAAATGTAGAGATTAGTGCGTTTGTTCGTAAACGAATAGGAAGGCATAGATTTTGTAGTTTGTGGTTGGTAGTCAGCACCTGTTGATAGTGACAATTTACACCATGAACTGCCTGTAATTTATCGGTCAGTATTAATTTTTTCGCTTATATACGCCCGCCGTGTTGGTTTGCTGATAGCGGGCTGCCAAAGCGGGGGCCCGTTGGAACAGTTTATCGACTACATTTTCGCGATCGATAATGTAGTCGGGTGGATCTTGCTGAAAATGCTTGAATACATTAATGACAGCGTCGTAGTTGTCCAGATTTTTCAGGTCATATTTTGCCAGATCCCAGTTTAAATACGGAGTAGCCGGACGATTTTGCCGATAAGCACTCAGATCTTCGCCAATAATGAGGATATGCTGATTTCGAATATTGTCGGGAAGTGGAGCCGACCGTACACGCAGACTGCTGAGTCGACCCAGCTCGGCCCCTGGAATGAGCCCTAATATTCCCTGGTAGAACAAAAGAAGCATTAACCCAAATGCCACAGAAAAACCCAGTTCGGCCAGCCACGCTTTACGTACATTTTCGAAGTAGAAAAAGGTGAAATAAGCCATTGGCGGAACAAAGCTAAGGAACAACATAGGGGCCAGAAAGGGCATGAGCGCAATTGTCAGAACAGACGTGGCAAACCAGATCGCCATAATTTGCTGAATCCGTTGCTGAAAATTGACAAACCGGCTCGTACTTCTGAACAGACTCAAAAAGCCCAGGATACCCAGCCCCAACGGAACTAATAACGACGCAATGAGCGACTGAAAGTCGGAGAGAGAGTATTGCCGTACCCGAAAGACCGATGCCAGCAGATTCCGGTTAAAATCGTCGAGGCAGTTATTAAGGTAGTAAAACAGGACTGTGGCAGCAATCGGGAACAGAAAACCAAACAACGACAGTGAGTGCTGACGAAAGCTGGAGCCGGTGTAAAAGAGTAGCGAAATGGTTGCCCAGATGATAAATAAAGCCGAAGGAAGGTAAAACAGGCTTGCAATTCCAATGTAGAACCCTACTTCAAAGACCTCGTCGGTGGCGCCCCGGCGATCCATCTGTTTAATTAGCGTTCCGAAGGCCAGTAGCAGAAAACTGGTCGACATCAAAACGGGCGAGAGCGTAAGGCAATCGAACGAGAGATGCAGAAACAGCATATAAATCAGACCCGGCCAGAACGACCGATCGGGATAAATGTCGCGGTTATTGGTAAGGTAATTGAAATAAACAATCTGAAAAACAGAGACAACAGTTGCTGCTACATGAAGAGACAGTGCCGACCGGCCAAAAAGCGTATGCAAACCCCAGTAAACTACGGCTGAAAGTGGACTAACACTATCCCAAATGTCGCGATAGAGCAGATGGCCATCGCTCATCTGTTCGCCAACCAGCATCCAGTTTAGCTCTGGAATCAACAGGGGAAAGGGATGCAGAAGTAGCGGCAGACGAATCAGTAGCAGTAGCCCTAACAGGCTTACGTATTGATACGGATAATAGGAGCGAAAAAAACTTAACAAAACAGGAAAGCGATAAATCGTATATCAGTTAATCAGCGAACTACTGGTAAATCTAACGAATTTACGTCTTCTTACTCAACAGCAATAGCCTGACTACTTCTGCGAATTTACGGTCAATTTCGGCAGAACGAAAAAAGGTATAGATATTTGCACATGGGTAATCCGTTAGGCAGAGCAGCTATGTGCTGAAAAACGACGGTATACTTGGTCTGCCCGGCGAAACTATTCGTTCGGCAGACTGTTGAAACAGATACCCTGGAAGAAATTATGGAATCAAAACGACAACAGAAAGTAGCCCGGCAGTTGCAGAAAGATTTAAGTGAAATTTTTCAGCGCGATGTGCCGCATTTGTTCAATGGAGCCTTTATCACGGTAACCAACGTGCGCATTTCGCCCGATTTGAGTGTAGCGAGGGTCTATCTTAGTTTTCTGGCTGCCAAAAACAAAGAAATGCTTCTGGAAACTATTCAGGAGAAAGGAAAAGTGATTCGTCAGCACCTTGGCGATCGGGTTCGGCATCAATTACGAATTGTTCCAGAGTTAAGCTTTTTTCTGGACGATACGGCCGAATATGCCGACAAAATGGATAAACTATTCGCTGGCCTCGACATCCCACCCGCCCCTGAGGAGGATGAGGACGAATAAATGAATGAGCGAATAATGTTTTCGTTAACGATTCGCTCATTCGCTCATTTACAATTACTTTATGAATCTCCCCTCCTGGATTGCCCGGCGCTATTTTTTCTCTCGCAAGAAGCGTAGTTTTATTAGTTGGTTGTCGATTCTGTCGATGCTGGGTGTTGGCATTGGCACAATGGCTTTGGTGGTTGTTCTGTCGGTTTTCAATGGTATGGATGAGCTCAACCGGCAAATTTTCAAGACGTTTGAGGCCGATATGACGGTGTCGCCCAAACAGGGAAAACGGTTTGTTGCTTCGCCTGAGTTGTTAAATCGTTTACGCAACGTGCCGGGGGTCAGTCTTCTAACGTCGGTAGCTCAGGATAATGCGCTGGCCCGTTACGCAAATGCGCAAACGGTTGTTCGTTTAAAAGGTGTCGATGAAAACTATCTCCAGCGAAAACAACTTGATTCGTCCTTGCTGGAAGGAAAGCTACGTCTTAGCGATCGGGGTATTAATTATGCGATTGTGGCCGATGGCGTTCGAAATGACCTTAGTATTTCGCCCGTCGATATTCTGACCCCGCTCGAAATACTCTACCCTCAGAGCGATAAATCGTTTAATGTGCTGAACCCGAATGCCTTTAACGAAGAAGCACTCACGGTTTCGGGGGTGTTTTTTATTGAATCGAAGTACGACAATTTTGTGCTGGCGCCATTGTCCGTTGCCCGATCATTGTTTGGCTATCAACCCAACGAAGTCAGTGCTCTCGAAATTCAACTTCAACCCGGCACTGACGAAGCCACTGCTAAAGAGGCCTTGCAGGATGTTGTTGGCGACAAATTACTCGTACAAAGCCGCGACGATCTGAATGTGGATCTGTATCGTACTATTCGTATCGAAAAACTGCTGGTCGCCATTACGTTGTCGTTCATTATTCTGGTGGCATCGATCAATATATTCTTTACACTATCGATGCTGGTGATCGAGAAAAAAGAAGACATCCGAATTTTATATGCCTTGGGGGCCACAACAACACTGGTGCGCCGGATATTTCTGACTGAAGGAGCAATTATTGCCCTGACTGGTGCCATTACGGGCCTGGTACTGGGAGTGGTTATTTGTCTGGCTCAGGAACGCTATGGGTTCATTGGAATGGGAACCGTTAGCTCCATTATAGATGCTTATCCGGTTCGGCTCGATACCAGCGATATTGTGATGACGGGTTTGCTGGTTGTGCTGGTAACGTTCCTGACCTCGTGGTTCCCCGCCCAGCGAGCGGCAGAGGTGAGGTGAACGTTTATAGTTTTCAGTGCTTCGCTGGTTCAGAACCCAACTCCCGCGGAGCCACCGAAAACCGTAAACTGAAAACTACTTCCTAACCTCTGCCCCCCGATCAATGGTAATTACATACGCTTTGCCACCAACACGTTCGATGGCAGCGGCAACGGTTTCCGGTTGCTCGGGTGCATAAACGAACATGCAACCTCCTCCACCCGAACCATTAATTTTACCACCAAGTGCACCGGCTTTTAGTGCTTCGTCGATCATCCGGTCGATTTTTGGGGTGCTTATCCGCTGAGCGTCTCGCAGGTTATTCTGATGTTCGGTCAGGAGTTTGCCAAACGCATGATGATCGATAGAACGGTCGGATTCGGTCGGATTGTCGAGAATAGCCAACGCATTTCGAAGTATGTCGCGGTTGGCCAGATTTCCTTTCAGTAGAATATATTCGTCTTTAGTCAGAATGTCTTTGAACTCAGTAGCTTCAGTTAGAGTGGATGTATGCAATGAAAACGCCGGGTTGATTACCTGAATGCGGGCAACAATATCCAGCATACCAAACTTCACCCGTGTCAATATACCGATGGTATCTTTTGGTTCCTGCGAATCGCCAAGCACAAACGTACCCAGTTTTGGATGGAACTTTCGGAGCGAAACCGAGGGAATAGATTCCTGGTAAATCACATCCCCAACAGCCGTAGCGTAGTGGTCCATCATGCCACCCGGTTCGCCAAACTCAAGCACTTCGGCTTTGTAGGCCAGTTCGGCAAGCCGTTCCTGCGGCAAGGTCTGTGGTATATCAGCTAATTGCGTGAGGATGTTGAGCCAGCTAACCAGTAAAGCCGAAGAGCTGGATGTGCCGGAATTGATCGGTATAGTACCCCGAACTTCGCCGTCGATGCCCTTTGTAAACCGAAACCCTTCGCGAAGCAGAATATTGACGGCCGACCGAAAGTAATCCCTGGTTTCTGAATAAGTCAGGGGCATACCATCAAATGGAATATCGATCGCACTGCTAATATCGGGCAGGTTAAGCCTAAAACCCCTGATATCAACAGGTTGAGCGGTGATCTGAATTCGTCGCGAAATGGCAGCGGCAATAACCGGCAAACCCAGATAGTCCTGATGTTCACCGAACAGACAGATACGGCCCGGCGTAGAAGCCGTTAGGGTTTTAGTGACTAATGACGGAATCAAAGGGATAAGACTTCTAGCTGATGCTTTTTCTGACGTGCTTCTTCTACAATGGTTTCCAATTGCTGAGCTGTTTGGGTCTCAATCCATTCTTTTCCACATTGATTACAAATCGTGGCTGGCACATGGTGTGCTACAACCGGCCCATCTCCAGGATCAACACTGAATGTAGTATGTCCTGATGCCTTCATGCCGCCACACAAACGACATTTATCGGGTTGTGTCATTGCTTTTCATCCTGATAACTACTACGATGACATGCCTACGGCATTGTTATGAAAAAGCCCTGATAAGCTATAGAAGCAATGTCGTCGTAAGAAGCTGCTTTAATGTAGTAACTTCTTGCGAAATGTGGCGTTCCGCTAACCGTTGTAGTGTGTGCGCTATTCAACGGGTCCCTTATGTATTGCCTGCCTGAGTTTTATGATGTCGACAGACATTACCAGCTCGTCTTCTTATAGCCTATGGTTGCATAGTACAGAATAAAGCCGAATAGTGGAAGCAGTAATGCATAAGCCATTTTAGGACTAATCGCATCGGTCAGGTAACCGTGTAACAGTGGCAGTAACGCACCACCCGAAATACCCATAATCAAAAGTGCCGAGCCGATTTTGGTGAATTTTCCTAACCGGTTAAGCGCCAGTGGCCACATAGCTGGCCAGATCGGCGCAAGCCCAAAACCCAGCAATGCTACGCAAAGAACCGATGTGAAACCACTGGTTAATAAAGTTGCCGTTGTGAAAACCAGGCCGTAAATAGCCCCAAACCGAAGCGACGTTTGCTGAGAAATCACTCGTGGAATCAGTACAATACCCAACACATAGCCCGCCAGTAAGCCATAAAGCGTATAGGTCGTAAAATACTTAGCTTCTTCGTTATCGAAACCTAGGGCTTTACCATAATTGATAATGGTATCGCCTGCAATTACTTCAGCCCCTACATAGCAGAATAACGCCAGAACGCCCAGCACAAGGTTTGGGAACTGCCACACGCTGGTATGAGAGGTTGCATCGGCTGGCGAATCGTCCTGCTCTTCCGATACTTCGGGTAAACTCGAAAACCGAATCAGAATGGCCAGTACAACCAGAACGGCCGTCAGAATCAGATAGGGTGTTACCACTTTCTCTAAGGACGCAGCGCCCGAAACTGCATTTCCGCCTGCCAGTAGCAAACCTCCAAAAATGAATTGACTGAAAATACCGGCCATTTTATTGGCGACACCCATAAAGCTAATTCGTTGAGCTGCGCTTTCGCGGGGGCCAAGAATCGTTGCATAAGGATTCGAAGCTGTTTGCAGAACGGTTAACCCGATACCAATCAGGAACAAACCTACCAGAAATAACGGGTAGGATACTGCCTTAGCAGCGGGCACAAAAATCAGCGTGCCAACGGCCATTACCAGTAGCCCTAACGACATACCGTTCTTAAAACCCGTTTTTTTCAGCACTGCCGATGAGGGAATGGCCATAAGCGTGTAGGAAATAAAAAACGCAAAAGCCACCAGATTAGACCCAACTGTGCTGAGATTGAACGCCTGTTTGAAGAAGGCAATCAGCACACTGTTGACCCAGGTTACGAAACCAAAAATGAAAAACAACGCACCAATAATCAGAAGAGGGATGGTGTAATTCGGACGAACCTGCGGAGTTGTTGCGGTTGGTGTCATGATTAGCAGTCAGTAAGAAAGCGTTTGGGGAGTAGGTTTCTATATTTTAAAATTTTTTACAAATTAAGAATAGAAATTGGAATCTTCCGTCAACAACACCTTAAAATTCGTTGTTCAGCGCGAAAATGGGTTTGTTGGTTTTCCATTTGCCCCGCGTGAAGTCCGGAATTTCGACGGGCTTGCTGCCTCCGGCAATGCTCTCTTCCGACAAGGGGCTGATGGCACTCCAAACCGCAGCATCATACACATCGATGGGCGGGGCTACCTGGTTTTTGATCGATTCGATAAACGCCCGGATCACAAAGAAATCGATGCCGCCATGCCCGGCATTTTCGGCTGCCTGTGCGTGGCGTTTCCAGAGTGGGTGGTCGTATTTTTCCTGATACGGCGCAAACGACTCCCAACTGTGGGCTTTGGGACTGATGCCTTCCAAATAAATCATGTCGTTGTCGTCCATCCAGATGCCCTGCGTGCCCTGTGCCCGAAAGCCCAGCGAATAGGGGCGGGGCGAGTTGGTGTCGTGAATGATTACGATGTTCTCGCCGTTGGCGCACTCGACAACCGTTGTTACAATATCACCCAGTTTGAAATTGACTTTGGCATTGGGGTGGTTGGCACCGCCATGATCGACTACGTATTTATGGAGTCCGCGGGATTTGGTAGCCGTGGAGGTCAGGTGAGTAAATCGGTTTCCCCGGTTGATGTTGAGCCAGTGGGCTACGGGTCCCAGTCCGTGGGTAGGGTAGAGGTCGCCGTTTCGGTCGACGGAGTGCTGGGTGCGCCAGTGCGCTTCTGAATAGCCTTTTTTGCCAAATTCGACACCGCCACCGTAGGGCTGTTTCCCGTTGTTGAATTTCACCTCGCGCAGGTCGTGCTGGTAACCGCAGTGGGCGTAGGTCATTTCGCCGAACATACCCTGGCGGACCATGTTGAGGATGGCCATCACATCGCGTCGGTAGCATACATTTTCCAGAATCATGCAGGGCATTCCCGTTTTTTCGGATGTATCGACCAGATCCCAGGATTCCTGCAATTTTACTGTAGCCGATACTTCAACGCCCGCATATTTTCCGGCTTTCATGGTTGCCACGGCCATTGGTACATGCCATTCCCAGGGTGTCGCAATCACAACACCGTCAAGATCGTCGCGTTTGAGCATCTGCAAAAACGCTTCGTCGCCTTTTGAGTACGCTTCTGGCAGGGGTTTTCCTTTCTTTTTAAAAAGCTCGTTGGCGTGGGCAATGCTTTCAGGGTCGATGTCGCAAATGGCCGGAATCACCACATCGTCGCGGTATAAAGCCTGTTCTACGTGATTTCGACCCCGTAATCCAACGCCAATGAACCCTAGCCGGACTTTTGTTTCAACGGGTTTTGCATTGGTTAGAATGGCAGGAAAAACCGTGGCGGTAGCACCGGTAAGGGCAGCCGTACGAAGAAACTCGCGTCGGGAGGGCGTAAGGTCCATCTGGTAAACAGTTAATTTGGACTGGAAAGATAAGCATTCTTCCGTAACTCCCTCCCGACCGAAACACCTACCCTTAAAAATTCCACCAGACAGCTCTGGGGTACGAAGCTTTCAGCACAACCGGTTCGCCAATGCGTGGTGTTGTCACATCCAGTCCTTCATCATCGGCTTTTCTGATCAATCGCTGAATGGGTTCGTTCCAGGCATGATTAGCCAGCGAAAACTTGGCCCAGTGGACGGGTAATAGCGTTTTAGCCTTCAGGTCCTGCGTTGCCGTAACCACTTCTTCGGGAAACATATGAATGCTGGGCCAGTCTTCGCCATATTGTCCACATTCGAGAATGGCCAGATCGAACGGACCATACGTATCGCCAATTTCCTGAAAATGCTTGCCATAACCAGAGTCGCCACCCAAAAAGATGGTATACCCATGCAGGTTGAGTACGAAAGAAGTCCATAGCGTTTTGCCGCGTGCAAAGCTCCGGCCCGAAAAATGCCGGGCGGGCGTGGCGGTCAGTTTAATGGCGTCGGAAACAGTTTGCTTTTCCCACCAGTCGAATTCAACGATTTTATCGGCCGGAAAGCCCCAGCGTTCCAGATGGGCACCTACACCCAGTGCTGTATATACTTTTTTGACTTTCGGGGCCAGTTTCGAAACCGTCTCATAATCGAGATGATCGTAGTGGTCGTGCGAAATAACAAGCAGGTCGATGTTGGGCATATCGTCTACGCTATAGACATCCGAACCCGCAAACGATTTGCCGAAAAACGAAACGGGCGAAGCATGGCCACTGAAAACCGGATCGACCAATACGGTTGTCCCGTTTGATTTAATGAGATAGGACGAATGGCCGAACCAGACAATTGTTGGTTTATCGTCGGGAAGCGTTTTAAGGTTTGTTTTTACAGACGGAAGGGGTTGAGGAGGGATGTTGTACTTATCTTTCTTGAAATAATCGTTCATCACTTTCCAGTACGACGCCCCTTCGCGCATGACTGCCGTGGGTTCCAGATTTTCGAATACGCCATTTCGGTAGTGCGACGAACGCTGAATACGCGCTAACCGAACCGCCGTTGGATCGCTGCCAAAGGCGCTTTGCTGCATGAACAGCATGGTCGACCCAACCGCAACGGCTACTATAAGGGCAAATGTTATCATGGTGGTACGCAATCGTTTCATGCCATCTGAACGACCATCAAAAGTATACAGTTCCTTAAAAGGACGAGCGGAACAATACCGGGGTAGCAGGTGTTATGAAGGCGTAATGGCGCAAATTTGTTTAAGTTTTGTTGAGGTAATGTTGAACAAAATACAAAAACACGCCGTTACGAGACCGTATGAACACACTGAGGGGCGTATTGGCTACACGCTCCGACGTCTGCCTGTGTTGTACACAAACTTTGTAACGACAGGTTGATCGAACCCTTTTTTCGATTTGCTTTTTATGGAACTATCCAGGGCCAGCGCCCCACGGGTTGCCGTGTTTCGAAAGGAACATTTCAACGCGGCACATCGTCTGAACAATCCTAATTGGTCGGACGAGAAAAATGCACGTGTCTATGGTAAATGCAATAATCCAAATTACCACGGTCATAATTACGAGTTGGTTGTGCAGGTTGTAGGTTCTGTTGATCCTGAAACCGGCTATGTTATCGACATGAAACATCTGGGCGATCTGATCAGAGAGCACGTTACAGACCGTTTCGACCACAAGAATCTGAACCTCGATACCGAAGAGTTTGCTGATCTGAACCCTTCTGCCGAAAACATTGCAATCGTTATTTACAACATTTTACGTAATCAGCTAAGCGAGGGCTTAGATCTTAAAATTAGATTGTATGAAACTGAACGGAACTTCGTCGAGTACCCCGCTTAGTGGCTCGAATGGACATCACCACAACGGTAGCTACATAAATGGCCACGACCTGAATGGAGCCTATTCGTCAACAGCGGAAAGCGACGAGTTAGTGGATGAACTTGGCGATGCACATGGCGCTTCATCTATTGACACACCCATGCGTGCGGATGCTTTTGATCTGGACGATGATCTGAAAATTGACCTGATCGAGGAACATTTTCGGGAAATAATGAACATCCTGGGCCTCGACCTGGCCGACGACAGTCTGAAAGGGTCGCCACGGCGCGTTGCCAAGATGTATGTGAAAGAAATATTTCGGGGTCTCAATCCCGCCAATAAGCCCACATCGACATTATTCGACAATAAATTTCGGTATAATGAGATGCTGGTCGAGAAAGACATTACCGTTCAGACGTATTGTGAGCACCATTTTGTCCCCATTATTGGAAAAGCACACGTAGCTTACATTTCCAGCGGAAAGGTAATTGGCCTGTCGAAACTGAATCGGATTGTGGAATATTTCTGTAAACGTCCGCAGGTGCAGGAACGTCTGACGGTGCAGATTGCCAATGAATTGAAAACCGTTCTCGAAACCGACGATGTAGCGGTGATTATTGATGCCAAGCACCTTTGTGTATCAACACGGGGTGTCCATGATGTGAATTCATCGACCATTACGGCATCCTATGGCGGCAAGTTTGCGGAAGAGGCTACCAAACAGGAACTTCTGCGCTACATTGCTCAGCCAAGTGTGAGCATATAAATAACATTAGTCAACATAAACCCGAAGGCCCAAAACACACCGCATTGAGGTGTTTTGGGCCTTCGGGTTTATGTGCATAGTCCGTAACTTGCCCGAAATTTTCTGCTGACAGAGGGTAAGCAGGTTAGCGAAAATGCATTAGATTATTTTTTGTAATGCTGAGGAAGGAAGCATTACAAAAACGCTCTTGTAATAACTCCAGACTATTTATAGTTGAGTATACGCTCTTTGTGGTCTCTGTGGACAATTACACCATTGACAAATCACTATTTACGTTAAACGTTGCTATGCCGTCACTTATTTCTGTTGCTGAAAATGGCCTGATTCGGAAAGCAACCCCAAACGGTGGCCGGCCGGTTCTGCCAACGGATGTGGTTGTGTCGGATACCGTTTTTGACGCACTCCGGCAACTGGCTTTCGACGCAGAAGGGATTGACGGATTGTTAACATTTTTTGTGCAGAAAAGCATCGAATACATTCGGGTAAGCAAGTATGTTGGTTTGCTAACACTTCCGGACGGAACACAACTAGAGGTTTTGCCAAAAATCGGGAACGGCCCAGCCTCCCGGATCATGTTGCTTCGTATGCTACGATACCTGCACAATGGTCCGTTTCGAGCCGTATCGACGGCCAATACAACACCAACGGAATTGCCCCTCTGGGACGTCTTTGTAACGGCTTTTCTGGATGCGCTCGAAACGCTGGTGCGGCAGGGCGTTCAACGGTCCTATGTAGCGGTTGAGAACAACGAACGGTTCTGGAAAGGGAAATTTCAGGCAAACCGGCAACAACGGGAGAATGCCCAACACGCCGAACGCCTTGCCATTCAGTATGATGTACTGACAGCCAATGTGCCGCCAAACCGAATTTTGAAAACCACCTTGCTTTATCTGGGTCAGCAACAGCACAGTCTTTTAACTCGGCAGCGAATACGTCAACTTGACTGGGTGTTTGACGAAATTCCGGTTTCGGAATCGGTCAACGATGATTTATATGCCGTTAGGCGAAACAGCCGTCTATTTGTGCGCTACGAAACAGTATTGCGATGGGCCATAGCCTTGCTGGGTAAACGAGGCTATGGTGTAAAAGCCGGAAAAACGGCTGATTTGTCGCTGCTGTTTCCCATGGAGCAGGTTTTTGAAGACTATGTGGCGCAGGGAATCCGACGATTCTGGCCTAATGCCGGGTCCATAATGGTGCAGGAATCGTCGGCGCACCTGGTGAACGAACACATTGGAACGCCAAAATTTAAGCTCCGTCCCGACATTCTGATTCGGCAGGGCGAGCGAACGATTGTGCTGGATACCAAATGGAAAGAGCTGAATGGTCGTGATACAACAGGTAGTTATGGAATTGATCAGAGAGATCTGTATCAGCTTTATGCGTATGGGAAAAAATACGGTGCCCATGACCTGTTTCTGGTCTATCCGGCCAGCGAAACGTTTGGACAGCCATTGCCCGTTTTTGGTTATGATGCCGATACACGACTGCATGTAGTGCCGTTTGATGTAGCAGTGCCGCTAGCCAATGAAGTAGAAAAACTGGCCATTTACGCTTTGTCGTATCAATGATGTGCTTTCTTTGCGCTAGAAAACACGTTGCTCAACCTGAACACCGTAACCGCTTATGCCCCTCCTTCTTACCCTGATTGGTATTCTTACCCTTGTTCTTCTCGTCGCTTTTGTTCGTTTAGACACCTTTATTTCCTTCGTTCTGGTTTCGCTGGGGCTTGGGCTGGCCGCAGGCATGCCGGTGCAGGATGTTGGAAAATCCATTCAGACGGGCATTGGTAGCACCCTCGGTGATCTTGTTCTCATTATCGGATTTGGGGCTATGCTGGGCCGAATTGTGGCTGAAAGCGGTGCCGCCCGCCGGATTACCAATGTGCTGATTCGGCTGTTTGGCATCAAGAACATTCGCTGGGGGTTGGCTCTGGCCGGTTTTGTGGTAGGGATTCCGCTGTTCTACAATGCCGGTTTCATTATCGTTGTCCCCCTGATTTTTACAATTGCAGCTTCGTCGCGGTTGCCGTTACTGTCGGTTGCAGTACCGATGCTTTCGGCGTTATCGGTGGCGCATGGGTATCTGCCCCCGCATCCGTCGCCTTCGGCCGTGGCGGGTCAACTGAATGCAAATATTGGCCAAACCCTGCTCTATGGGTTAATTGTAGCAATTCCGGCCATTATCATTGCCGGTCCGGTTTTTGGCAAGACCCTGGTTAATATGAAAGTGACACCCGATAAAGACCTGTTCGATATTCGGGAGGTGCCCGATGAAGACTTGCCAGGAACGGGCATCAGTTTTTTTGTTGCGTTGCTGCCCGTATTGTTATTGACGCTGTTTGGCCCATTGAAGAATTCATTTCCTGAAGGATCACTGCTAAGAACAATTTTTACATTGCTGGCAGAGCCCTATATGGGTATGCTTTTGTCGGTTCTGGTTGCTATGTATTCGCTGGGTATCCGGCGGGGGCAGTCGATGAAGGTAATCACAAAAGACATGGAAGAAGCCGTAAAGGCGGTGGCTCCCATTTTACTGGTTATTGCCGGAGCCGGTGCGTTAAAGCAGATTTTCAGCGACAGCGGTACCAGCAAATACATTGGTAGTATACTGGCCGATGTGTCTATACCGCCCTTAGTGCTTGCCTGGGGCATTGCGGCTTTCATTCGTGTTTGTGTAGGCTCGGCTACGGTTGCTGGCCTTACAACCTCCGGTATCATCGCTCCGTTGATTCAAAGTCAGACCATCAAGCCCGAATTGATGGTGTTGGCCATTGGCTCGGGAAGTCTTATGTTTTCACACATCAACGACGGTGGCTTCTGGCTCTTCAAAGAATACTTCAACCTGACCATCGGAGAAACCATTCGAACCTGGTCGCTGATGGAAACAATTGTTTCGATTGTAGGGCTGCTTGGCGTGCTGGCGCTGAATCTGGTGGTGTAACATCTCCATATATATTTTTCTTGAAAACAGCCTCTATCGACAATCGCTGGGGCTGTTTTTTTATGCTTTGAAGGAAATGGCTGTTCAGAAGTAACATTTACGCGTATAAACCCATTTTCGCTCGATCTTTGTTATTCTTGTAATACATTATTTCATGAGCATTGAACAAGTAGTTGCCAAGGAAACTATTCGCTCATTCGCTCATTCACTCATTGAATATGAAACTTCTTAAAGTAGCAGCAGGTGTACTAAACCAAATCCCATTAGCGTGGGATCACAACAAACAAAACATCATCAATGCCATTGAAGAAGCCAGGCGGCAGAATGTTAGCCTGCTTTGTCTAACCGAACTTTGTATTTCGGGCTACGGCTGCGAGGATGCGTTTTTTGCGCAAAATACTATCGATCAGTCGGTGGCGTCGTTGCTCGACATTGTTGAATACACCAACGATATTGCCGTTGCGGTGGGCCTGCCATTGCGGCATAACAACCGAACGTTCGATGTGGCTTGTCTGATTGCCAACAAGCGCATTCAGGGCTTTGTGGCCAAGCAATTTATGGCCAACAATGGCGTCCACTACGAAACCCGCTGGTTTCAGCCCTGGCCTGCTTATGTTCGGGATGAAATCAAAATCGGTGATTTCATGTACCCGTTTGGCGATATTGTCTTCGACCTGTCGGGGATTCGGATCGGTTTCGAAATTTGCGAAGACGCCTGGGTTGCCAGCCGACCCGGCCGTATTTTGTATGAACGGGGAGTCGATCTTATCCTCAATCCAACGGCCAGTCACTTCGCGTTTCTGAAGTCGCAGGTGCGTGAGCGGTTTGTAGTCGATGCGTCGCGGTCGTTTGGTGTTAGTTATATCTATAGCAACATGCTGGGCAACGAAGCTGGTCGGATGATTTACGATGGCGACGCGATGGTTGCCTCAAACGGCGAATTGCTGGTGTCGGGGCCTCGGCTGAGCTACGAAGATTTTCTGATTGTTCCGGCCGTTGTCGATGTCGAGGCTACCCGTCTGAACCAGGCCCAAAACCGCGCTAACCTGGCGCTGGCGTATCCGAATCTGCGCGTAACAAGCCTGTTCGACTGGCCTGAGATTGCTCCCGTTATCCAGAAAGCCGAATTAGAAGGCTGGGAGCGGGGTGGCTATCTGAAAGAGGAAGAATTTGCACGGGCAGTGGCGCTTGGTCTGTTCGATTACCTCCGGAAGAGCCGATCGCAGGGATATGTGCTGTCGCTGAGTGGTGGTGCCGATTCGTCGGCTATTGCGGCTACGGTATTTCTGATGATCCGGATGGCTGTTCAGAATATCGGCCTGAAAGGCGTCAAGAAAAAACTGAGCTACATTAAGGCTATTCAGGATTGTCAGACCCCCGAAGAGATGGTCGGTAAACTGCTGACGGTGATGTATCAGGGGACCGAAAATTCATCGGACAATACATTCAATTCGGCTAAGGAACTGGCCGAAGACATTGGGGCCAAATTCCTGCATATCAATATCAACGGACTCGTTGAAACCTATCGCGGGTTGATTGAGGAGCAAATTGGCCGACAATTGTCGTGGGAGACAGACGATCTGGCGCTACAAAATATTCAGGCACGGGTGCGGGCTCCGAGCATCTGGATGCTGGCCAATCTCAACAACGCGCTATTGCTGAGTACGTCGAACCGTTCTGAAGCAGCCGTTGGCTATGCCACAATGGATGGCGATACGGCCGGTAGTATCAGTCCCATTACGGGTATCGATAAGCATTTTTTGCGGGGTTGGCTGCGCTGGCTAGAAACGGTTGGGCTCAACGTGAAAAACGAATGGACACCCGCCGACCGCACCGGCTCGACAACCGATCCGACCACATCCGATCAGTTGATCCGAATAAAGGGGCTTCATGCCGTCAACAACCTGCAACCTACGGCCGAACTACGGCCATTGGATAAGATGCAGACCGACGAAGATGACCTGATGCCCTACGATGTGCTGAATTCCATTGAAGAGTCGGCTATCCGGGATAAACAACCGCCCGTAGAGGTGCTGAAACTGGTGGAAGTTCGGTATGCCGGACGCTACGAACGCGACAGGTTGTTGATTTGGGTGGAGCGGTTTTTCCGGCTCTGGAGCCGCAACCAGTGGAAACGCGAGCGTTACGCCCCCTCATTCCACCTCGACGATCACAACCTCGATCCGCGTTCGTGGTGCCGTTTCCCTATTCTGTCGGGTGGTTTCGAGAAAGAACTGGCCGAGATGAGAGACTGGGCCACCGATCAGAAGCCTGGTAGCCGAAAAGGAAAAATTGGGTTTTAGAATGGAAAATGCACAGATCGGTTTCCGTAAGCTAGGGACCGATCTGTGCATTTAAAAACCATTACACTGCATCGACCCGGAATGATATCTGACAAATTACGCCGAAGGTGCTGATTTTACCATCTTTGACATGGGCTTTGATGTCTTTCACGTAAACAGAATCGATATTCCGAACGGATTTAGACACTTCGGCAACAGCATTATGTACGGCATCATCAATACTTGTTTCCGACGAGGCAATTACTTCAATTACTTTAACAATAGCCATTTGGTTGTTGGGTTTTAGTGATCGATTTGAAAGTATACACTTTCATTGTCTATGTCTTATTACGAGTTGTCGGAGCAGAAGTAACAAAAGCCGATAAAAGTTTTAGTAAAACATACGTAGGAGAAGCTGGCATCATCCGAAGTTTATTCCCGATTTTTGCGGCTTAACTTTTTACCGGTTGCCCACTTCTGAGACCTTATTTAGGCTGGCTCAGTGGACGGGAAACAGCTTATGAAATCCACGATGTCTGCCAGTTTCTTAGCTGGCCTTCTTTTTGCGGCTCTATGGGCGTCGGCTTCGGCAGCGACCAAGTTTGGTGTTCAATCAGTACATCCGCTCATTCTGGCCGAAGTGCGCTTTTTTATAGCTGGTAGTGGTATGCTTCTTTTTGCTTATGGCATTCAGCATACTAAAAACGCCTGGCCTACGGCTACGGAATTTCGCCAGTTAACTGTTTTTGCGCTGCTCAATACGACCATCTACCTGGGCGCTTTTGTGCTGGCGCTAAAACAGGTGTCGGCCGGAATTGGTAGTTTGTCGACGGCTACTAATCCGCTGTTTATAGCCATGCTTTCGGCGCTATGGCTACGCCGGATGCCGCGCTGGAATGAAACAGCCGGGTTGTTGCTGGGGCTATTGGGCGTCGGTATTGCTACCTATCCGTTGCTTCAGAATAGTTATGCCACAGTGGAGGGAATTCTTATTTTGTTGGGGGGGATGATATCGGTATCGGCTGCCACAGTCTATTATGCCCGAATTCAATGGCGGTTGCCTAATCTGGTCATTAATGGATGGCAGGTATTTCTGGGTGGATTGCTCTTGTTGCCCTTTACTATACTGGCTGCTTTTCTTGATCCGGCTGCGTTCCGCAACTCACAGTTCGATTTACGATTCTGGACATCGGTGTTCTGGCTTATTATACCCGTATCGGTGGCAGCGTTGCAATTGTGGTTTTACCTCGTTCGGCAAGACCCCATCCGGGCGTCGCTCTGGCTGTTCCTCTGCCCAATATTCGGCTTTGTTTATGCGTATATGCTTATCGACGAACCCATTACGTTGTTTACGGTTATCGGCACAACGCTGGTGATCGGTGGGTTGTGGCTAGGGAGAAAATAGCCTCTTTTGGGGGCTAGGGGGCTTTCACTACCGTCATTTCCACGCGACGGTTTAGCTTTCGGGTCGCTTCGGAGTTATTGCTGGCGATAGGGCGGGTAGGGCCGTAGCCACGAGTCGTAATGCGGTTTGGATCGATACCATTTTGTACCAGAAATTCCTTGATTACTTCGACCCGTTCTTTCGATAACTGCACGTTTTTGTCGAAATCGCCCTGATTGTCGGTATGGCCGGCCAGTTGGATTTCAACAGCAGGATGTTGCTGCATAAACTGTAAAAGCTGTTCCAGCGCCGGTTGCGCATCAGGTAGAAGTTCGGCCTTGCTCTGAACAAACTGCAGAGCTTTTAGCTGGGTTACCTTTCCCTTGGGTGCTACAACCAGCGGTGGGGTATAGCTAACCTTGGCATCAAGTGTTTTGGGCGGAATAACCCGTTGATTAGCCGCTGAAGCATTGCCAGCATCTGTCGCTTGTTGGGCAACCGGGCTAACCGTTGACGAAGCCACTGGAGCGGCTGTAGGTTCCGATTTAGGTGGTTGCTGAGCGGCTGCAACGGGCTTGCTTGCTGGTTTTGTACTAATGCGATCCAGTGCAATCATTGAGCCCGTAATTTTATTGGTATAAGTTGAGGTAGGCGCTAAATCTTTTTCATATGGCTCATAACCATCAGCAATGATCGACATATGGAAGCCTTCTTTCGACCGTAGAACAAGCGTATAAGTGCCATCGGCTCCAACCCGCTGTTTATCACTCGCAGTGCCACTCTGGTTCTTTACGGAGATTAGGGCCCCTACAACCGGATCGCGTGTTCCGGCATCGACGATGGTTCCTTCAAGTGTAAGAGAGACTGGGGCACTGCTGGTGGCTGACTGAGGTCTGGACTGCCCCCAGCTCATAACAAACGCCGATGAACCGAAGAACAGATGACTGACTAAAAGTATTGAATAGATTCGCTTCATTATGTAAAGCAACGAAAAACATACCTCAAAAGTACGCCCAAACCGTCAAAAACCAACCCAGTGGGCTAGTTTCGAAGAACAGATTTTAGGCGGTTTTTCGGTACCTGAAATGGGTTCAAATAATCGCAGTTAACTATCTGTTAATCAGTGTATTTTGGTAGTGAAATTGTGTTTGAAAAATGAACGTAAAAAACACTTTTTTCGTTAATGAAGTATGACACAGATAACCAACGTGACGATGCATTCTCCGAACGCTCAGGCACCTCTTGCTCCGAATTCAGGGGGCAGTTTGCCGCTCGATGACAATTGGCGTAAATCGATTCCGGCACAGGTGTTTCTGAATCATTTTTTTGCCATGGATTACCATATCCAGCACCAGCAGGACCTCTTCGATGTCGCTAAGTTTCCGATCTTTCAGCAGTTTCATGGCTCGGTTACTGATGCGAGTTATAAAGCACTGGAAAAATTATTGCTCAATAGCTGGAGTGCGGAATATGCGTTGCGTATTACACCGGTTGTCAATGATGAGCAATATCTGCAAAGCTCATTGCACTGGACCTTTCCGCAGGCCTATTATAGTGCGTTATTTAGTGCACGGGCTTTTCTGGCCGTGCAGGGAATCAACGTTAGCAATGAAGAGTTGATTCGGAAACGGATCGGAAATATGGTTGTGCGTGGCTATTATCCGGCTTCTATCGGATACTATGCGCTTGGGCCAATCAACAGCTATCGGATTCAACGATTGCCTATGGCAAAACGCTTTGCGGCAGCAGGTAAGAGCGACTTACTATTGCCATCGCGGGAGGGATCGGTGCAGGCTGAACTGTCGCAGTTTCTGAAAACTACGCGCGATCAGCGGATAAAAGCACTTCGTAATGCTATTCAGAATAACCCTAAAACGGCACTTCGTAGCTCGAAAACGGGTGAGATTTTACAGAAATTCAGTATTGAACAATACAAACAGTTAGCCAGGCAAATCGGCTATACAACTTACTTCGATATGTTGAGCCGCCTGCGAATCTCTTCAACCAATCGGGAGATCGAACGTTTTGTCGATTCAGAGATCGATGTGAAGCTTTTCCATCAGAGCCTGGTAAATATTGTGGCACATGTCAACTCAGTACATGAAGCTTATGTGGCCAAAGCACTTGGAATGGATGCATATCGGCAACTGGTTGCTAAACTGCCTTCGTATCTACAGGAAAGTTTCGTGCGCGACCGCATGAACTCCATTGTAGCGCCTATGATAGCAACTTCGTCTGAGCAGAAGGATCAGTTGCCAATGGCAGCGTAACCAGCATCTATATTGCTTAAGAACCGGCCAACTCAAAGAGTTGGCCGGTTCTTTTTCTTGGCAAAGTGATAATTTGTAGATTTTTGATTGATTGTATTATTCTTTAAAGAAGTATACAGGCTTTTATTAACGCGTTTTTAACATAAGCACCTGAATTACGCGCAATTAGCTTATATGGCTTCCTATCTCTCTATCGCTTATTGATAAAAACAATACGGCTGATACGTGATTCCTTCCGACCTTTGTATTCAGTTTAGATTTCGTATCGAATACAACCTGAATTTTTCTATGAAAAATCAAATTATTTCCGTTGGTTCTGAGTTTCCTGAATTCAAGAAACTGGCCGTTGTGTCGCTCGACAAAGACAAAGAATTTTATGAAATCTCGTCGGAAGACCACAAAAATGCTGGCCAATGGCTGGTGATGTTCTGGTGGCCAAAAGATTTCACGTTCGTTTGTCCAACCGAAATCGCTGAATTCAACAAGAAATTCGAAGATTTTCAGGATCGCGACACGATGGTGATTGGGGCGTCGACCGACAGCGAATTTGTGCACCTGGCATGGCGCAAAAACCACGATGATTTGCGTGGACTGAAATTTCCAATGCTGGCCGACACATCGAAATCGCTGGCCGAAGATCTGGGCATTCTGGAAGCTAACGAAAAAGTGGCTTACCGCGTAACTTATATTGTTGATCCACAGGGAATTATTCGTTGGGTTAGCGTAAACGACCTGTCGGTAGGCCGGAACGTAAACGAAGTGCTGCGTGTACTCGATGCACTGCAAACCGACGAGCTGTGTCCCTGCAACTGGCAAAAAGGCGAAGCTACGCTGACGGCCTAACTAATGAGCGAATGATTGAATTGTTGAATTCGGCATTCAACAGCTCAATCATTCAACAATTCAATCATTCACTATGACAACCACACAAAACGAAACGGTAGCGTCGCTACTGGCGCTGGTTGGGCTGGACGCATCGGGCGACCATCCAGGACTTGAGGCATTGGCTGTTACTGAACATCGCTACCTGCGCGATCTGAAAATCAATGTTGGGAATGTTCTGAATAGCAGTCAGACGCTGACTAAGAAAGAAACAACATTACTGGCACTTTCGGTAGCTGTTAATGAAAAATACCAGCCACTGATCGATTCATTGACCGCCATGGCGAAGCAGGAAGGTGCTTCGGATGCCGAAATTACGGAGACTACTGCCTGCACATCCTTGTTGAGCACCAATAATGTGTTTTACCGGTTCCGGCATTTTGTCAGTAAGGATTATTATCAGCAAACGCAGCCTGGTATTCGGATGAGTATCATGATGAATCCGGCATTGGGAAAAGAATTTTTCGAGCTGATGAGTCTGGCCGTGTCTGCTGTTAATGGGTGCGAACTTTGCGTTCGGTCGCACGAAGAGAGTGTACTAAAGCATGGTTCTACCGAAGCTCGTGTGTTCGATGCAGTTCGGCTGGCCGCCGTAATCAAAGGATTGATTACAGTGCTTTAAACGATTAATATGTATCACTCTGAAGCAAAAACCGCTCTGGCTGACCAGCCAGAGCGGTTTTTGCTTCAGACCGATTTAACCAGATCGGCCAGGGTTTCGATCCAGATGGGGCTATCGTTCAGGCTTTCGACCAACTGCCAGTGCTGCCCCCCCGAAGCTTCGAACAGTTCTTTGTATTCAACGCCCACTTCAATGGTCGTTTCCAGGCAATCGGCTACGAACGAGGGCGAGAATGCCAGTACGCTTTTAATACCTTTTGAGC
Organism: Spirosoma sp. SC4-14; assembly: GCF_037201965.1. Taxonomy (NCBI): domain Bacteria; kingdom Pseudomonadati; phylum Bacteroidota; class Cytophagia; order Cytophagales; family Cytophagaceae; genus Spirosoma; species Spirosoma sp. SC4-14. Next base: position 3,334,000 of record NZ_CP147518.1, read on the forward strand.
CTAACTCGCGAATAACATCATCGGTATAGGGCTTAATCCAGGGCGTGCGACCCAACCGCGACTGGAAACAGGTTGTGTATTTACCTTCGGGAATGCCTAACTCGCGAACGAGCAGGCGCGTGGTGTCGAAACTCTGCGCCCGGTAGCAATGCTGATTCATGGCATGATACGAATCGCAGCACGAGCCAAACTGGCAGACTTTTCCGGTACTATCGCCTTTCGAAATCTGACGTTCGGGCAAACCGTGGTAGCTGAAAATAAAATGATCGTAATTGTAGGCCTGCATGTATTTACGCCCTAATTGCACAAAGCCTTCGATGAATTTAGGGTGATTGTGAAACCGGTTAACAAAACGAATTGCCGGAATTACCTGCCAGTTTTTCACAATGTCCATCACTTTTTCGTAGACAGAGCCGGTTGAGGCAGAGGCATATTGCGGAAAGAAAGGGATCACTACAATGTCGGCCAGCCCCAACTGTTGGAGTTCGTTGAGCCCGGCTTCGAGGCTGGGGCTTTGATAGCGCATTGCCAGTTTCACTATATAGGCGTCGCCTAGTTCTTTCTGAAGTTCCCGTTCAACAACATACCCATAATGTTTCAGGGGAGAGCCATTTTCAGTCCATAGTTCTTTATACACTTTGGCCGATTTAGGCGCGCGAAACGGAGCAATGATGCCATTGATGAGCAGAGTGCGCTGAAGAACGGGTATATCGATAACGCGGCCATCCATCAGAAATTCGCGCAGGTATTTGCGTACATCAGATACAGACGGACTGTCGGGGGTGCCGAGATTAACAATCAGAACGCCCGTTTTGCCGGGTGTTTTTACACGGGCAACGGGTGGTTGTAAAACAGGTGCTTCCATGCCAGGAAAACCACGATAGGTTGAGGTTAGTTTGCCACAAGGCTATAATTGGGCATTGGGCAATACATTGACTACTGCAAAATTAACCGATCGAAAAGAAAAAAGGTAAACGATCGTATAGGCGTTTACTTGGCTTGCGGGTATCGACTGAAATCGGTACGCGTAAAGTCGCTGAAAACTTCGCCGGGTAAGCCCGAAAATACCATGATGTCGGTAATGTCGCGGTCGCCCCGTTCGCCCGAAAGCAGAATGTCGCCATGCCGCTGATAATCGGCCCAGGGAAGTGTGAAGCGAGGTTGTTCATCGGTAAACTTTGTGTAGTGTGCCCATTGCGTTACCAGGTGCGATTGTTTATCGACCCAGACCTTGTATTTATTATCCGGGGTGTTGCCCACATTTTTGAACGTTAGCTGAATAACGTCGGCGGGTTTCCCATCTTTGGTTGCGTCGTCGCCAAGGTATTTGAGTGTAACTCCTGAATCTTTGAGTTTAAAGGGCATAAACAGCCAGTACGAATCGTTGATCCAGGCGCTTTTGCCCTGTTTTACGTACTTGGCTATCGAATCGGGTTCCGTTATTTCTTTTCCATTTCTGAATACCCGCCCCTGGTTGTTGTTAATGTTCAGAATAACCGTTTGGTCGTCGCGAAGATTATCGACCCGCACATCGCCCGACCATTTATCCCAGACGAGCTTACGAACGCCAAAGAAATTCCAGGCAATGATGTGTGTATTATCCCAGGCTTTGCGGCCACCCATTGCCTGCATCACCTGATCGGCCAGTTGAATGGCTTTAGGATCGGAGCCTGCCAGGTCGAACCCCTGTGCAGGCGGGTTTGCCGATTTTTTGGATTGAGCAAAGACCGGCGTTCCGCCAACAAAAACGACTAGTAGAAGTAGAGTGTATAGTTTCATGAGATGGAGAAAAGCTTTCTTAGACAAAAGTAGAACACAACGGTTATTGTTTGGTGCGATAAGATTTAGATTTGCATAAATTTTACTGATATACATTCGATAGATGGAAGACGGGGCTAATGGATAAAAGGTGGTTGATCGCAAAAATAAGCATATTGCCTTTGTCCAGTAGCTAATGCTCAATATCAGATCGTGTAACTACTCATGACGCTTTCTCAACTCGATTATATTGTTGCCGTTGATACATACCGGCATTTTGCAACGGCCGCCGAAAATTGCCATGTAACTCAGCCAACGCTCAGTATGCAGATCCAAAAGCTTGAAGATGAGCTGGGTATACTCGTTTTCGATCGCTCAAAACAACCTGTTGTTCCTACCGAAACAGGGCAAGCGGTACTGGCCCAGGCAAGAGAAGTTTTACGGGCTGCCCGGCGAATTCCCGAAATCGTTAACGAATCGAAAAATGATTTTCAGGGTGAATTAAAACTGGGAATTATTCCGACCCTGGCTCCGTATCTGTTACCCTATTTTATTGGCGAATTTGTGGGTAAATATCCTGCCGTATCGGTGCAGATTCAGGAGTTGGTTACAGAACAGATCATTGAGCGATTGCGCAATGGCCTCATCGATGTAGGATTGGTGGTAACGCCCTTAGCCGAAAATGGTATTACCGAAATTCCTCTGTTTCGGGAGCCATTTGTGGTTTATACGTCAAACTCGCATCCGCTTGCCAGGGTCGATCGGGTGAAACCAACGGACTTGCAAAGCACGGGTCTTTGGTTGCTGACAGAGGGGCATTGCTTCCGCAATCAGGTTGTAGACATTTGTGGTGCCGATCGGAAAAGCAATACCAATTCGACCCTGCGTTATGAAACCGGATCGCTCGAAACCCTCATCAAACTGGTTGACAAGCAGGATGGTTTCACGCTGTTACCATATCTGGCTACACTGGATATGGACGACATTCGCCGGGCTCGTCTGCGATCATTTAGTGAGCCCGACCCTGTGCGGGAGGTGAGTCTGGTGATGCACCGGAGTTTTTTGAAGCGAAAGCTGATCAATGCCTTAAAACAGGAGATACTACTTCACATACCTGCCGAACTAACAACGGCTAGTTCCGGAAAAGGGCGGGTTATACGAGTATCCCAATAACAAAACTTTATGCAAAAGGGTATATAGTTCTATAGGGCGAACCAACCGTTGCTTAAAAGAAAGGCTTATGGCCTATCAAGAGCTCATAAGTGGGTTTTATATTTGCCACCCGATTTGTTCGCTAGTACTACTAATCTTTTGCAGTATGTTTCGATGTTTATGTTGGCTCTTCCTGTTGTTTTTGTTAGTCAATCTTTCGTCCGCTGTTCGGGGGCAAACAATTTTGACCAATTCGCTCAGTGTTACGTCGGTCTGTCCGGGCTCTTCGCTGGAGGTTTTGTTTACAACGGATAGTCAGTATAATAGTGGGAATGTATTTACGGTAGAACTTTCGGATGGAACTGGTTTTAGCAAGCTGGAAACCGGAATGCCTCATGTGATCCAAACCAACCGGATTTCGGCTGTTTGGAGCGTGTTGGCCACTGTACCGGCCACTACGGCAGCCGGTACAAATTATCAGGTGCGGGTGTCGGCCAGTAATCCGTCTGTTGTGGGTATTCCCAGTTCAACTACCCTGACCGTTAAAGCAGTATCGCCCACACCAACCACATCGGCAGTAATCTACTGTCAGAATGCACAGGCGACTTCCTTATCGGCAACAACTGCGAACAGTGGTTCGCTGAACTGGTATTCGGCAGCTTCGGGTGGATTTGGTTCTGCTACAGCTCCTATACCGAACACCAGTATGGCTGGCAATCAGACTTTTTATGTGACGCAAACCGTAGGCGATAACTGCGAAAGTGATCGAGTGCCCCTTACGGTTACCATCAAAGAGTCGCCCGCTTCGCCAATAGTACAAGCCAATTCGATTGCTTACTGTCAGAATGCGCAAAGCACATCCCTGTCGGCAACGGGCCAAAATCTGAAATGGTATGAATCAGAAACGGGCGTAACCAGTTTGACCAGTATAACGCCCGTTACATCCGTTACAGGTACCCAAAACTACTACGTGAGTCAAACCGTTAATGGATGCGAAAGTCCACGCACAGTCATTGCCGTAACGGTAAAACCACTTCCGGCTGCACCAACCGTCGATTCGGTGGGGAGCGCCTATTGTCAAAACTCATCGGCTGCTCCCTTGACGGCGGCTGGTCAGAATCTGAACTGGTATTCGGTGCCGTTGGGAGGTACGTCGCTTGGCGGTAGTGTTACCCCCAAAACGGATTCAGTAGGCAGTTTTGTGTATTATGTTAGCCAGACTGTTGATGGTTGCCAAAGTTCGCGGAGTAGCGTTACCGTGTTGGTATCGGCTCAGCCCAGCAAACCAATAGCTACCAATACGTACAGTTTCTGCCAGAATGCCACGTCTGCTACCCTTACTGCCACTGGTACGGCTTTAACCTGGTACGATGCGTTGGGCAACCGGTTGAGCAATGCTCCGGTGCCTTCGACTGATCAACCTGGTACGGTTAGCTACTTTGTAACCCAGACAGTCAATAACTGCGAAAGTCAGCGTGCCGAAATTAGCGTTATTACAAAGGCGGCTCCCGATGCTCCAGGTACAACACCACTGACCGTATGCCAGAATACACCAGCTCAACTACTAACGGCCGATGGGCAGAATTTGCGGTGGTATATGGTTAGCACAGGTGGAACCAGCACAACCATTACGCCAATGGCCAGTACGAGTTTGACAGGCCAGACGAATTACTACGTTACCCAGACGGTTGATGGTTGCGAAAGTGCAAGGGCGTCGGTGCTGGTGACTGTAAAAATGCAGCCCAGTACGCCAGGAGTTACATCGACCACGCTCTGCCAGTTTACCGATGCTGAACCCATAATGGCAACAGGCCAGAATCTGAAATGGTATGCTGCTGATGGAACGGCACTATTGTCGGCCCCTACACCTGTCACCAATCAGGGCGATACACTGTTTTATCTGGTGAGTCAAACGGTAGATGGTTGTGAAAGTAATAAGGCATTGTTTTCGGTTACTATTCTGACAACGCCCGCGCCGACAGTGAGCGATCCAATCATTGAAATTTGCCTGGGGGCAACAGCGCAACCACTGGAAGCAGTGGGCCAGAACCTGAAATGGACAGATCCCAATGGAGTCGTTACCACCACCGCTCCGACTCCGCCAACGCTGAATGCCACCGTGAAACCTGATGGTGATGTTTACTACGTTACGCAGACGGGGACTAATGGTTGTGAAAGCCCGAAAGTAGCAATCCGCGTATTTGTACAAACGCCACCCACCATGTCTATTGCCGGAACAACAACGGTAAATCTGGGCATGGAAGTACCACTAAAACTGAGTTTTACCGGCGTAGGGCCTTATCGCTACAAACTGTCGAACGGATTGAGCGGAACCAGTATTAAAGACACCACTATTTTGGTGATACCAGAGCGTACAACTACCTATCAGGTGCTGGAGGTGGCTAACAAATGCGGAGTTGGATTACCGGGCAATGGCGCTACGGCAACCATAACCGTAACTGTTCCCGTCATTCAAACTCTGGGCCTGACAAGTACCACTGTATGCGCAGGAACTACGCTGTCGGCCCGGTTTCTGACAGCGGGGGCGTTTAATTCTGGTAGTGTATTTAAATTACAGATTGCGCCGGTTAGTGCCGATACGTCCACCGCAATTTTTCAGGATGTGGTGAGCAGTCAGACCGAAAATGGACAGATCACGGGTGCCCTTTCCAATACGCTGGCGGGCGGAACATACTGGGTGCGGGTAAGTGCAACAAACCCGAAAATTCCTGTATATGGAAATATCAGTCCCACCCAGCTAATGGTTCGCCCGCTGGCAACGGCAACGCTAACCGGTAATCAGAACCTGTATGAAGGGCAGCCTGCCAGCCTAACGGTCGCATTTACGGGCGATGGGCCCTGGAAATTTTCCTACCGCGATAGCACAACAACACTCGGAACAATAAAAACGGTTATTGCCAGCACAAACCCGTATGTGTTCGAAACCCGTCCTGGCCAGACAACAGCCTATTATTTAACCAGTGTAAGTAACGATTGTGGCGTAGGGCCGAAAGTGAGTGGCGTGGCAGTTGTGAGTGTCCTGAATCCATTAGGAATCGAAGACCAGTCGCTGGTCGACGCGCTTGAGATTTATCCCGTTCCTGCCACTACAACCCTTACAATTCGGATCAACGGCCTTAGTGCCAGTCAGCCTGCTTTGCTGGAATTGACAGACCTGTCGGGGCGGACCTCAATCCGGCAGGAGACTCGCCAGGCTACTTCGATCTTAACGCTGGATCAGCATCCGGCTGGTACCTATATTTTACGAATACGAGTTGGCGACCGAACGGCTTCCAAACGAATTGTGAAGCTATAACTAATCGGTTTATTGGAACAACCAAAAACATCATGGCTTGCTGCTCTGGCGTTTTTGGTTGTTCCGATGGGTACGTTCCAACTCCTGATAAGCTTTGCTAAATGGTTTTCCAGCCAGAATGGCATTGGCCAGGGCCGGAACACCCGGTTGCTCCACCAGAGAAAGCCAGCGGGCTACTTCTTCGGCCGCCGTCTGATAGGCCCGCATCACGTGTTCAGAACCTCCGCCAAAAAAGTCGCGGGTTGTTTCCAGATCCTTAAGTTTGATCATTACAGGATTTCGGTAGACAGGGGCTTGGCGTTCAAACAGAGGATCTTCGGTCTGTATGCTATCCGGATGTTCCCAAACAGATGGACTACTGAATCGATAATCGACCATTAGGGCCAGCCCTTCGTTAAACCACTGCGGAATCTGCCGTTTGACACGCCACCAGCCAAGTCGGGCAAAGAGTTCGTCGTGGCACAATTCATGGGCAATTACATCCGTATTGTTACCGTCTGGACCCAGAACCAGATACGAATCGCCCCAGGGCAAACCGAGACTACAACCGGCTCCTTCGCCACCAATGCAATACTGTTCATAATCGGATTGCGAGGGGCAGTAAATAAGAATAGCTTTTCCTTTCTGGCCACTCCAGAACCGTCGAATACGGTCGCGGGCGGTCAGAACATGCTGCCGGAGCACTATTTCCTGTTTGGGCGTAGTTTTACGGCTGACATACACTCCCTGAGTATGACTAAGCGATCGAAAAGCTGCCGATTGGCTTATGCGCATACACCGAATCAATTGCGGGTATAACAATAAAAAACCAATCGGCAGGGCAATCAGTGGAGGGAGCACATACCGGAGAAACACGTTTCCACGCATGAAAAATAAAAAATTGGCCCGGCTTATGGGCTACTACACGAAGTAAGGAGGATGGTGCCACTTTTCCTAAAACAGCTCAGTCAATGATTCGAACCAGGTTGGATGAGATCCGGCTGGAAAACAGCTTCGGGCTTGGGTCGATTACGGCAAACCAGCTCGTAGTCGGCTGGATTTATGCATTGAGTCGCTTTCCGATAGGTCGAGCTAAGTCCTGGCCAGATTGTGGTATTTCGTCCTTTTGAGTCGAGGTAATAGCTCTGACAGCCCGATGCCCAGACCGTGTTCTGCATTTTTTGCTGAATCTGGCTATTGTATTGTTGCTGGACCTCCGGTTTAACATCCAGATAAGCGTCTGCTGGTTTTTTTTCGAGCAAATCCAGGTAGCTGAGTGCATAGTTCACCTGCGATTCGATCATGTGAAGAATTGAGTTATGACCCAGCCCGGTATTGGGTCCTACCATGAAGAGCATATTCGGATACCCCGACATGGCTATGCCGTAATAGGCTTCTGCACCTTTGGTTAACCAGTGCTCGAAGAGATTCTGACCGTAACGTCCGGTAATGTTCAGGTTTGCGATGGCACCGCCTACAACAAACCCCGTCCCGAAAATAATCGCATCCACGGAATGTTCGTGCCCGTCTGCATCGATAATCGAATTGGCTGTTACCTCCGTAATGCCCGCCGTTATTAGGTCAACGTTATTGCGGTTGAGCGCAGGGTAGTAATCATCGGAGATCAAAACCCGCTTGCAGCCCAGTTTGTAGGTTGGCGTTACTTTCTGCCGTAGTTCAGGATCTTTAATGGATTGATTCAGGTGCTTCAGCGCTCGTTTTGTGCCGATTTTATTGAACCCCTCGTTGCCCAGAAAAGCCATTCCCTGGAGTTCATTGTACCAGTAAATCAGCGATCGGTAGGCTTTTTGAGCGATCGGGAGTTTCCTGAAAAGATGTTGTTCTACTGCCGATATGGCCCGGTCGCGCCGGGGCGATACATACGGAGCCGTTCGTTGAAAAATAGTCAGCTGTTTAACGAGCGGAGCAATTTTAGGGATAAACTGAATGGCACTTGCTCCCGTACCCACCACAGCGACCCGTTTGCCGGTCAACTCATAGTGAGTGTTCCAGTTGGATGAATGAAAGGTTGTTCCGGCAAATGTTTGCAAGCCTGGCAGTTTCGGAATACTCGGATAATTGAGCGGCCCAACGGCCAGAATTACAGTTCGGGCCGTTGTCTGATTACCCGTTCGGTCGGTAAGGTGCCAATGAGCATCTGAAAATACCACCCTAACAATGTCGGTATTATAGCGAATATGCGCGTTCAGGTCGTACTGGTCGACAATCTGATTGGTATAAGCCAGAATTTCGGGCTGGGTCGAATACATTCGTGACCAGTTCGGGTTCATGGCAAACGAGAGCGAATACAAATGGGATGGTATATCGCAGGCACAACCAGGATAACTATTCTGGCGCCAGGTTCCGCCAACCTGATTGGCTCGTTCAAAAATCACAAACGACGTTTGGGTACGTTTTTTTAGCCGGGCAGCCGCAGTGAGTCCGGCAAACCCCGCACCAATAATAGCTACATCAAAAGCAGCTTTCATAGATTTTGTTGAGAGAAAGAGTTGCAGACTATAGCTGCTAATTACACGTGAATTTCCTGTTTACGGATCATATCGGCTACCAGACGTCCGGTTTGCATAGCCGCGTTCAGCGATGGATAGGCGGTTTGATCACCACATTGATAGAGGTTTTCGGATAGTTTCAGTAGTTCATGAATTGCATCTGTACCGGCGCGGTCGGGTGGATAAGCCGGTAGCGCATGTGGAATGTGATAGGTGTGCAGGTGTCGCCAGTGGTTTACGTCGTCGCCAAACCAACTGGTTAATTCCTGCTTTATTTGTTCCGTTAAAGCCGTTGCATTTACGGTTTCGAGGCCCTGCGTGCTAACCGATACCAGGGTTTGTCCGGCAGGAGCATAGTTAGGTGCTACATCGCTCAGAATAGCCACATTATGAACGGCCGTAGAACGGGTAGCGTTCAGCAACAGCAGTTTTTGCCGGGCCACATCGGGTAAGGGAGTAGAGCTGGCAAAATACGTGCAGGTTGTATGGTTAAAGGCGTGTTCGGCAGGAGCCTGACGTCCCAGCAAAACAGCCGCCTGAGCAGCATCGACGGCCAGAACAATGGTGTTGGCGATGAGCGATTGGCCATTGGTGAGGTAAACGGTTTTTCCATCTAGCCGGGCAACGGCGCTGTGGAGCCGAATCTGATCGGGCGAGAGCCGACTGGCCAGTTGATCGGCAATGGCACCTATACCGTTTGCGGGTAGTGCAGCCTGTCCCGTAAAAAATAATCGAAAGCAAAATTCGAAGAAGTTGCTGGAGGTTGTGAGGCCATCTTCCAGAAAAACACCGCCAAAAAAGGGCCGGAAAAACCGCTCAATAATTTGATCTGAAAAACCGAAATCGCGCAGAAAAGCCAGCGTAGTGGTTGGCGATTGCTGAAACAGTTCGTCGAGGCTAAGTCCCTGTGTGCGTCGGATGAGTTCAACGATGCGGAGCTTGTCGCCAACTGTCCCTACCGATGACGCAAGCGCCTGAAAAGTTGATAACGGTTCCTGAAACGGATTGAGAAGGCTAAGCCAGTTGTTCTGATGACGAACCATGGCTCCAGCCCGAAAATGGTTAAGATTAAGATCCGCATAGTTTAGTAAACGCTGTGCTTCGGGGTAAGCCGTCAAAAGAATCTGAAACCCCCGGTCGAGCCGGAAGCCATCGACGTGATCGGTGCGAACACGCCCGCCTACCCCATCTGATGCTTCAAGAATAAGCGCCCGGATGCCTGCCTGTTTGAGGTAATTAGCACAGGTCAAGCCAGCAATCCCTCCGCCAACAATGATAACGGACGTTTCCAGGTCAGCCGTATTGACCTCGGCTGCGGATGGCTTAACACGAGGCTGGTTGGCGGATAAAGCAGACGAATTCGTTGGCATATTAGACAGGTTTTAAAGTGCCGAATAAATGCCAAAATTAGACTATCCTGCAACCTATACCGCGTAGTAGGCACGATTTGTCTAGTATTTTTTTTAGAACTATTGTATAATTTAAAGATAATAAAAAAATAATATATTGATAATCAGGAGATAGGTAATATAGCTTGATGCTTTTTTTTAGAAACCGTTAATTTTGTCGCGGCAGATTGTGTTATAGGGGCATGAATCTGTTAGTCGTCGATAATTTTGATTCGTTTACGTATACACTGGTAGACTATCTGCATCAGGCAGGAGCGACCTGTTATGTTGTACGAAACAATGAATCACTGGATCGCCTGACGCAGCAGCCTGTCGATGGTGTTGTGCTTTCGCCAGGACCAGGAACACCCCAACATGCAGGCCGTCTGATGGAGGTAATTGCGTATTATTACCAGCAAGTGCCTCTGTTGGGAGTTTGCCTTGGCCATCAGGCTATCGGCGAGTTTTTTGGGGCTACACTCAGCAGGGCAGCTCGCCCCATGCATGGTAAAGTCTCGACTGTTGAGGTGCAAACCAGCGATGTATTGTTTCGTGGATTGCCCCGCCGATTTGAAGTAACGCGGTACCATTCGTTGCTGTTGCATAGCTTGCCTGATACACTGCTTTGTACGGCCCATACAGATCAGTATGAGCTAATGGCAATGCGACACCGGTATCTACCCATATGGAGTGTACAGTTTCACCCTGAGGCCGCTTTAACAGCATTTGGACTCGATATTTTGTTGAATTGGATTAATTTTTTAAAATTTAGTACAGTTAAGCAGGAAACATTGGCTTCGGCCGAGTTACTGCATAAAAGACACAGCATCGTATGAACTATCAGATTCGGGAAGAAGCGGGATTTCGCTACGTAGATGAGGGACAGGGCGACGTGTTGCTGTTGCTCCATGGCCTGTTTGGTGCGCTCAGCAACTGGGATGGTGTTATTAACGAGTTTTCTGACCGCTATCGGGTAGTTATTCCTATGATGCCGATCTATGAAATGCCTATTCGGGAAGCCAGTCTGGAAGGCCTTGTGGCATTTATCGAGAAATTCGTAGCGGAAAAGAAATTAACCGATCTAACACTGTTAGGTAATTCGCTGGGAGGGCATCTGGCCCTGCTGTATACCTTCAAACATCCCGAGGATGTTCAGCGGCTGGTGCTTACGGGTAGTTCGGGCCTGTTTGAAAACGGCATGGGTGGCTCATTTCCCAAACGTGGTAGCTATGACTACATTGCTGAGCGGGTGGCCTACACATTCTATGATCCTGAAGTTGCTTCCAAGGAGTTAATTGATGAGGTGTTTGAGATTACCAGCAGCATCCCCAAATGCATGAGCATCGTTGGTATCGCGAAATCGGCGCAACGCAACAATGTGGCCAAAGATCTATACAAAATTAACGTGCCCACGCTATTGGTTTGGGGGTTGAATGATACCATTACGCCAGCAGAGGTTGGCTATGAATTTAATCGATTGATTGCCGATTCGGAATTACATTTTATCGACAAGTGCTGCCATGCACCCATGATGGAACATCCCGGTCGCTTTAACGAACTGCTCAATGACTGGCTCGAACGACATCCCGTTGTCAACGAATCGATGTCGGTAGGTAGTTTACAATAAAGACAAATGTTCTGGCTATTTTTAGATTAAATGGGTATTTATTATTCTATTTTGGGGTAAATACCTTAATGAAGTAATTCAGGATAAACTGTTTTTCGCTAAGTTTTGGAAACTATGGCAGAATTTCCGTAGTTTTCTGCCACACAGTTTCTTTTAATTTCAATTCGTATGCTGGCTGCCGAACTCATAGACCCGATGCTACCAGCCCTGAAACCTACCGACACGGTAGAGCAGGCGTTGGATTGGATGCAGGAGCACCGTACCGGGCAACTCGTGCTGATCGACCAGGGAGAATACCGGGGTGTGGTTAGTGAAGAATTATTGATGGATATTCCCGATATCGATCAACCAGTGAGCAATGCAATGCGCCTGTTTGAGCAGATATACGTATATGAGGATCAGCACTTATATGAGATTATGAGTCTGATCATTCAACACCGGATGGATGTGATCGCCGTTCTGAACGAAGGTCGTGAGTTTTCAGGAACCATTTCGGCCAATGAACTGCTAAAACAGTTTGCGCAGGAACTTGGCGTTCAGGAAGCAGGCGCTATTCTGATTCTAAATCTAAATGAGCGTGACTACTCCATGGCCGAAATAAGCCGACTGGTTGAATCAAATAACGTCAAAATAATCAGTAGTTATTTCTCCAGCGCTGCCTATGGTATGCCAGACCGGTCTCGGTTAACACTCAAACTAAATCGTCGGGATATTACGTCTGTTATTTCTACCTTTGAGCGCTTTGGTTATCATATCGAAGCCGCATTTGCCAACGCCCCCGTCGAAAGCATTGATCAGGAGCGGCTCGATTCGCTGCTTCGTTATCTAAATACCTAGTTTTAAGGTTTTTGGTTTATTGCCTACAGAAGTTGCCCGATGGCGCCTGGATTGAAACGGGACTATTATCGTAACCGGTACTCCTGTAGAGCATAAACGGAAAACCGAAACCTTTTTCCATGAAAATCGCCATTCACGGGCGCAACTTTCCCGAGAAAGCCCGGCCGTATATTCAATCTATGTTTGACGAGCTGGCTAAACGTCAGGTCGAAGTTGTTCTCTCTCATGTTTACCGCGAATTCTTAGATAGTGCTGCCGTTTCCCACAACAGCGAAGCCACCTATCAAACCGATCAGGGTATCTCTGACGTTGATTTTATTTTCAGTTTAGGGGGAGATGGCACGCTGCTGGATGCTGTCACTCACGTGGGACCTCAACAAATCCCGATAGTAGGCATCAATATTGGCCGACTAGGTTTTTTGGCTACAGTTGCCCCATCGTCTATTCGGCTGATGATTGACGCGCTCTTTAATGAGCAGTACAGCATCGACGAACGCGTACTGGTTGGGGTTCGATCTAATCCGGATATTTTTGGTAATCTGCCTTTTGGCCTCAATGATTTTACCATTACCCGTACACAAACCTCGTCGATGATAACGGTACACACCTATCTCGATGGCGAGTTTCTGAACTCCTACTGGGCCGATGGTATAATTATTTCGACTCCTTCTGGCTCTACCGGTTATTCGTTAAGCTGCGGTGGACCCGTTTTGCTGCCCCAAACGAATAATTTTATCATTACGCCCATTAGCCCACACAACCTGAATGTGCGGCCCATGATTGTGATGGATACCTGCCAACTGGCGTTTGAAGTTGAAAGTCGCAGCGGAAATTTTCTGGCAGCCCTCGATTCCCGCTCCTTTACGGTGGAGGTATCGGCCCGGATCAGCGTTCAGAAAGAAGCCTTCAAGGCCCGACTGGTGAAACTCAGCGACGATAACTTCCTGAACACCCTTCGGAGTAAGTTAAATTGGGGCTGGGACATCAGAAATTAATAAAACCACGTTAATGTAGATAAGACATATCTGGCAGATGTGGTTTGGAGTGCATGTTTGGCTATACTGGCACTCTCTTTGCTATTCCATTGTATATTTTTCGGTCGTCTTTTCCAATAAAACCGGCTTGGCGGCCGTTTCGGAAATGGCTGACCTTCGGGGCAACCCGGTTGATTCACGAAACTTAACCACATGAAGCGATACCATTATCTGGCAGCGGGTGTTCTGACAGGAGTATGTTTACTCAGCGGTGTGTCAGACAGTGAGGCCCAACGACGGCCGAACACCAAATTTGTTCCCTATTCGTCAGTGAGTTTTGGCGTTGGTTCATCCCACTACTATGGCGATTTGGCCGGTTACCGGCAGTTTATTAAAGCTACCTACATTATGCCGCGCTGGAATGTTGGCCTGGGGTATACCCGGCAATTTACTCCTCATTTTGCGGCAAGAGCCTCCTTTACCTGGGCCCGAATTGCGGGCGACGATTATACCTTCAATAAGGGCAGCATAAATAAGAGCAACGAAAACCTGGTTCAATACACCCGAAATCTACATTTTCGGAATGACCTTAAGGAATTTGCCATTTCTGGGATTTATAACTTTGTAGCCGATGGGCGAAACTCAAACGTGCGGGCTAAACTAACGCCATACGTTTTTGGCGGAATTGCCTTGCTGGCACATAGTCCCGAAGCGCGGACTCCAGCTCCGCCTGACAATGGCGATTACGATCCTCAAAAATGGGTTAAATTACAGCCATTGCATACCGAAGGGCAGGGGCAGCCAGGATACGACAAACCGTATTCTCTCGTTACGGCATCGATTCCGGTTGGCTTCGGGCTTCGGTATCGGTTAAATGAAAACTTTAATCTTGGCTTTGAAATAGGTTATCGCTATACCTTTACAGATTATCTGGATGATGTAGGCGGACCCTATGCTGATCCGGCGGTGTTAACCGGGCTAGCAACGAAAATGGCCGATCGTCGGCAACAGCAGTTTGCCGCTCGTTACAATAATCCTCCCGATCGCTACCAGGTCCTAAAAGATATGTACAATGCCGGGGGCGATAGTCAGACATCAGTTCTGGCCGCTATAAACTCGCCAACTCGTGGGTCAGCAAGCAATATCCTGGGCTTTTTGAAAGACGGCTATATGCTGACGAGTTTTCAAATTCATTATATTATTCCGGGTAAAATTAAATGTCCGCCCATTAAATAAACTGTGAGGAAAGCCCATATCTCTACGGCCCGACTGCTGCTAGTCGGGCTTTTTATCAGCTTCGGTGCCAGTGCCCAGAAGATGGAAGTCGGTGGTGGGTTAGGGGGGATGCTCTATAAAGGAGATGTCTCTCCTCATCTGAACCCTCGCTTTTATCGTCCGGCAGCTAATATGTTTTTTCGTTATAATGCTACCCGATCGTTTTCGCTGCGGGCAGGCCTTGCTATTGGGAGCTTTCAGGCCGACGACAAATTTAGTAATGATCCCCTGCAGCAGGCACGCGATTTCTCATTCAGGAGCACTACCAGCGAAGCTACGGTTGATATGGAGTATAACTTTCTTAACTATAAGCAGACACCTAAAGTTAAAAACTGGACTCCCTATGTTTTTGCGGGCCTGGGTTTGTATAGTTACACCAATCATGTCGTTAAAGCACGCGCCCTGCTTAATTTTCCACTTGGTGTAGGAGTCAAATACGAGATCAAACGCCCCTGGAGCGTCGGGATTGAATTTGGTACCCGATTTACGAATAATGACTACCTCGATGGCCTCGGCGAGCGAACTTTTGGGGTAACAACCAATAAACTGGCCCAGGGGAATCCGGCCCTGAACGACAGTTATACATATACTGCTATTACGGTCAGCTACACCTTCTATACGATTTTTTGCCCATAATCTGCCCAATATCATGAAGCCATCCGCGAATTAGAAACTAAAATTGCGGATGGCTTTGCGCATTATAACTTTTCTCAATCCCACTTCTTCAACCCCAGCAGTTTCTCGCCCAGTTCGGTGAGGGTAGCGGTTTGGTAGCGGGTTTTTTCCCAATTGCGAGGGTCGCCAGGGAACGCATAGCCTTCGGGTGCCTGCCGTTCGCGCCAGGAGGTGATGCGCCACTGCCGCAGGGCTTCGTTGTCTTCTTCGGCGGGCATCATAGAAATATACTGAGCAATCCGAACTTTATCTTTCGATAGATTAGGCCGTATGCCGTGTGGCTGTGTGCTGTTAAAAATCAGCAGATCGCCCGCTTCCATCTTCACTTTTACCAGCTCAAAGCCCGTAACATCGGGTTTGAAATGATCGCGGTCGGCGGGTTGGGTTAATTTCCACGTATCGTAAGTGCGGTATAGCTCTGGAATACACTGGAAACCTCCCATATTCTCGTCGGTCTGGTCGGCCAGCGCCAGAACACCCTGAACATTCTGTGGTTTTGTTTCCGGGTCATAATCCCAATGGATAAATCCTTTAAACTCATGCCCCGGCCGAACCGGAAAATTCAGATTTGCTCGGTCAATAGTCACCCAAAGCTTTTCGGTGCCCCAAATGTCGACGAAGGCATTATAAATGCGCGGATATTGCCGGTTATCCCACTCATACTGGTGATTATAAAGCTCTACCATGCCGCTGTTCGTAAGCTCTTTCATCTTCATTTCGGCGCGGGCGGGGGCATACCAGGTTTCAGGATCGGCTGGGTCTTTTTCTTCGAACTCCCATAGCAGTTTAGCCAGCCGTTCTGCATTTTCTTTAGGGACGGCCTGTTTAATGACAATGTAGCCGTTTTCCTGCCAGAATTTCCAGTCGGCTTCCGACAATACCCGTAAGGGCGCGCCATTCGACCGATCGTTGAGCTTTATTTTGCTGCTTGTAGCAGTTGACGGATTGCCTGGTATCTCTTTATGAGCATTGTTGGGAATCATGGTTGGAGTCATGGTTGTCTGCGTATCCATCGCTAAGTATCAGGGTTTTGCGTTTTTTGGTTATAACAAAGATATTCCTGCTGAATGCCTGATTTCTACTCCCATGATGGCCTTTTTTTGTACTATATTGCTCTTGGTTTGTTATTAAATCAGGAAAGAGTATAGTTTAGTACAAAATTGACTGCTCTATGAAAGTTAAACGGGAGGAAATCAGTCCTGATCTGAACAGCTCATTTCATATTCTGCTGACTCCGCATCTCAACGAGGTCTTTCTTTGGCACTATCATCCAGAATATGAGATCGTCTATATTACGGGAGCGAGCGGAACCCGGCACGTTGGCGATCATATCTCACGTTACGAAGGCAGCGATCTTGTCTTTATTGGCCCTAATATTCCGCATCTCAATTTCGATTATGGCGTGAAGACCGATCATCGGAAAGTAGTGGTTCAGATGAAAGAAGATTTTTTAGGACCGCATTTTTTGCAGATTCCAGAGTTTTCGGACATTGCTCAATTGTTTGAACTGGCCCGGCACGGGATCTCATTTCATGGAGAAACCAAACGTGTTGTGGGCGAAAAGCTTGAGCAGCTCGTGGAATCGTCGCATTTTGACCGACTGATGAGCTTACTAAACATTTTTCAGTACCTGGCTACGAGTACCGAAATGACGCTACTCGACGGAAAGCCCATTGAAAATCAATATAATCTGAAAGAGCAACAACGACTGAAGCTGGTTCACCGGTACATAGAGGAAAATTTTCAACGGAAGATCGACATACAGGAAATGGCAGCTCGCGTGAACCTCACCGAAGCGGCATTCTGTCGATACTTTAAAAAAATGACCCGATTAACGTTTACACAATTTGTGAATCAGTATCGGATAAATCAGGCACAAAAATTACTGCTGCTCGATTATAATGTAACAGAAGCCTGCTTCGCCAGTGGTTTTGAGAGTGTTTCGTATTTTAACAAAACATTCCGAAAAATAACCGGTGAGAATCCAATGCAGTTTAAAAAAAGGCATATCGACCAATAATAAGCTTCTTTTATCAGGGTTCTTTGCTGCTTTATACGGCTTTATTATCGGTTGAAAAAGGAAGACACTGCGTTTGAAGCCGACTTTGCGTATTTTTGAGCCTGTAACTGAAAAAATGAATTAGTGAAGATTGGTTTGACGTCGTTCATGCGAATAGCAGGTTTGATAGCGGCAGTGCTGCTGGGCGGAATTAATGAAGCATCATCGCAGGTGATTACCAACTATTCGGATGAGCCTACGCTTTACGATTACTGCCAGCAATATCAGATACTATATACCAAAATTCGGGAGCAGACCATAACGCCGGATTCGGCCCGACTCGAATTCAGTGGTATCATGAAAGGCTTGAAAGAGCGCTTTCTGAGCTCGGAAACTATTCCGAGCGATAGCCTGCAACGGGATAGCTTGTACCGGTCCGGAACCTATTTTTCGTTTCCGATTCGTGGCTATACAGCAACCGCTATTGGTGGTTCACATGGCGAAGGCTATCGGGGCAATGGCTTCGACCTGTTCGATTATAATGTAAGAGGAAGTCATCCGGCTCAGGATATTTTTGTGGTTGACCGGAATCAGGATAATATTGACGACCGTACGGGCGAGCCGGTCGAAGTGCTGGCCATGAGCAGCGGACTTGTGTTAGCTATTGAAACCGACTGGCATCCTGGTTCCGAATACCGGGGGGGCAATTGGATTTGGGTGTATGACCCAATTTTGCATGGTCTGTTTTATTATGCCCATAACAATAAGGTGCTGGTTACTCCGGGCCAATGGGTGCAGGCCGGGCAGAAACTTGCCGAAATGGGACGATCGGGGTTTAATGCCTACAAGGCCCGGTCGCCAACACACCTGCACCTGATGTATCTTCAGATTCAACCCAATGGACTGCCCCTGCCCCTAAATACCTACCAGTGGCTACTAACAGCCCAATTGTCAAAATAAGTGTACGGTTTGCGGTTGCACTGTAGTAGTAGAACGTATACTAATGGACAGGGCAACCATAAACCCAATCAACTTTCCCGCACCAGATTGACGCCTGTGATCAGGAAAATCATGCCCACAATGAATGGAGCAGCTGATTCGGCTTTCGATACCGTAAGGCCCAGAATTGGTTTTTTATTCGACAGGAAAGCAATTAATGCAAACAGGATCACAACAACACCCAGAATGGTGAGCGAGGCACCAAAAAAACGTCGGAAATTGGTTCGATTCTCCATTGATTCAGTTAAGCAGATTTTTCAGATTCAGTTGATTCCGTATTTAGATTGAGCTCCGGCAGGGTTTTAACTGGTGTCAGGCCCCGTTTGTGTCCCTCTTCAAGCATAAACGGAAAAGCCGCTTCAAGGTTATTGGGCACTACACCATCCAGAATTGCCTCCCGAACAATAGATTTGATTTCACCTATTTCTTTTGAGGGGGGTAAGTTGAAGGTTTCCATAATTAGCTCGCCCGTGATAACTGGCTGAAAATTACGGAGTTTGTCGCGTTCTTCAAGATCATGTAATTTTCGTTCGACGCGGTCGAAATTGCGCAGGTGTTTCTGCACTTTTTCGTAGTTTTTCGAGGTGATATCGGCCCGGCAGAGAGCCATCAGGCCGTCCAGATCTTCGCCTGCTTCAACCAACAAACGACGGAGCGCCGAATCGGTAATTTGCTCTTTAGTTAACGCAATAGGGCGAAGGTGCAGCCGAACGAGTTTCTGAACAAAACGCATATGCTCGTTTAGCGGCAGCTTCATGGTTCTGAAAATACCCGGAACCCAACGCGCTCCCATATCTTCGTGACCATGGAATGTCCAGCCAACTTTTGCATCAAATCGTTTTGTGGCAGGTTTGGCAATGTCGTGTAAAAGGGCTGCCCAACGCAACCAGAGTTCATTCTGTCGCAATAGTTCCGACTGGTCGGCGCGATTGGCGATGTTGTCGAGCACTTGCAGGGTATGATAAAAATTATCTTTATGCCCTTTCCCTTCAATGGTTTCGACACCCTTCAGGGCAATCAGTTCGGGGAAAATACGATCCAGTAAACCCGCATGATACAGTAGCTTGAAACCATAGGAGGGCGTTGGCGACAGAATAATTTTGTTCAGTTCGTCAGTTACCCGCTCGCGCGACACAATGCTGATCCGTTCGTTCATGCGCACAATGGCATCAAACGTATCGGGTTCAATATCGAAGTTTAACTGAGAGGCAAACCGAATGGCCCGCATCATCCGTAATGGATCGTCGGAGAACGTAATGTCTGGATCGAGGGGCGTCCGAATCAGTTTGCGTTTGATGTCTTTCAATCCATCGAACGGGTCAACCAGGTCGCCATAATCATCGCGATTCAGGCTAATACCCATTGCATTAATGGTGAAATCGCGCCGGTTCTGATCATCTTCGAGCGTACCGTCTTCCACAATGGGCTTGCGCGAATCGCTGCGATAGGATTCTTTACGGGCACCCACAAACTCTACTTCCCAGTCATCGCTACTCGTACGGTCGTGCGAAGTCCGGAGCATGGCTGTTCCGAAGTTTTCAAATACGGATACGTTGGTATGTAGCGTACGCCCAACGGCTTCGGCTAGTGCAATACCACTACCTATGCAAACAACATCAATATCTTTTGACGGACGATTGAGGATCAGATCGCGCACAAATCCACCAATGACATAAGCTCGCACGCCAAGCCGACTAGCCTCACGGGCAATAAGGTCAAAAACTGGATTTTTATGTAAAGTGTCGCTGAAATTCATAACTCTGGTATCAGGCTTACGATCGGGTTTATAGTACCATAACCAGACCGAAAACTGTAGACCACAAACGGATTATTTTCGTATAAAGTTTACTTCTCCGCCAATGCCCAATCGCATAATACGCGGGCGTCGTGGCATTCCGGGCAGGGTGCCAAATTGGCCCTTACTGGCGGCTTTGGCGGCTGGTGGTAACGTCAGCGACTCGAAAGGGATGCTAAGCAATCCACGCCCAAACCCCCCAATCAGTTGTTGAACGTCGGGATTCAGTGCTCGCCGAACGGCAAGTTCACCCAGGGTTTCTGGTGTGTTGCTGGAGGCAAGTAATTCGCTGGAGACATTTTTCCCCTGATCATAAACGATTGTTAAGGGATTTTCGGCAAATTCAACCACGTCGTAGGCAATGTCTGGAAGCGTAGCGACATACAAGACTAGTTGGTCTGCACTCTGAATGATTACAGTTGGATACTGGCCAGCGGGCATACTAGCCCGAAATGATAGTAGTTGCTGAACGGCAGCGTTGTTGGTTGGGTCGGCAACAAGAGACCAGCCCGTTTCGTCGGCAAGGGCAATGAGTTGTCCCTGTCGGAGTTGGTAAGTGATATCGCGGATGCTAGAGGTCATAATTAACCCGCGAAAATACAGCAAGTTTAGGAAAACCGCGCGCCTAAGTTTTATTTGGATGGTCGAACGACTTTCCACTGCCAGACAGGGCCTTCGTTCGGATCGTCAAAGGCATCGTTAAAGCGCATACCGCATTTTTCAAGTACTCGTACGGATGCATTCATTTCGGCCAGTGTATGTGCCTGCACAATCAACACATTGGGGTGCTCAAATGCATGGTCAATCAGTGCCTGGGCCGTTTCGGTAGCCAGCCCCTGTCCACGGTAGATAGGGTAGATTTCATAGCCAATTTCGACCATACCTGCTGAGTCAGGTTTGCCTTTGTAGCCGCCAACTCCAGCAAGCGCATTATCAGCCCGATGGATGAATAAATAAAGCCACCAGGGGCCTTCACTCGCATCGTCGGCCAAAACGGCGTGAGTATACCGAAATATGTCCATGCCAAACTCGCTCAAAACAGCCGGTACTTTAATCGAAAGGTGTTGGCTCAGCTCGGTTGGACCAGCAAAGAGAGCTTCGTAGGTAGGCAGGTCGAGCGGAAGTAATGTTAAGCGGGTAGTGGTAATAGGCAGCATACACGTAGAAGAGAAATTAACCAGTTTCTTTACGAGCATGAGCCGCGGGGCTTGCCCGTAAAGAAACTGGTTAATGAATGCTATTTTCCTGCATTCAAGGCTGTTACGGCCTCGGGCTGATAGTTATACCAGTATTCGATCAGATCGGCTATCAGACCAGTCCAGCCGGTTTGGTGGTTCGCGCCAAGGCCAGCACCTGTATCGCCGTGAAAATATTCGTAGAATAGGTAAAGGCCCTGGAAATTAGGGTCGTTTTGCATTTTTTCCTGATGGCCATAGGCGGCAATTCGTCCATTGCTATCGCGTCGGAAAATATTCATTAATCGTTCAACGACCAGAATCGTAGCTTCCTTAATGCTCATGACCTGCCCTGAGTTGGTCGGATATTCAATTTCAAAATCGTCGCCATAGTACTGGTAGAACTTAAGTAAAGCGTCGACCAGCAGGAAGTTTACCGGAAACCAGATGGGCCCCCGCCAGTTAGAATTACCACCGAACATGCTCATTTCCGATTCGGCCGGTACGTAGCGAACCTGGAAGATCTCGCTGTTCAGTTCGAATTGATACGGTGTTTTTTCGTGGTACTTCGATAAAGCCCGGATGCCATAATCAGAGAGAAATTCGGTTTCGTCGAACATCCGTTTCATGATCATTTTCATCCGATGGCCCCGCAGCAGACTCAATAAGTGTGTTTCGCCTTTGCCAGGTTCGTGCCAGCGCGAAATCAGTGAGGCCAGGTCGGGTCGGTTGGTAAGCACCCACTCCACGCGCCGTTTAAAATCTGGGAGCTTAGACAACAGCTCTTCGTCCAGAATCTCAACAGCAAACAAGGGAATCAGGCCCACCATAGAGCGGATTTTGAGCAGGCGGGCGTTTTGGTCGGGTGTATGTAATACATCATAATAAAACTGATCGACTTCGTCCCAGAGGCTAATATTTTGTTTGCCGAGGTTATTCATAGCCGACGCAATGTGCAGGAAGTGCTCGAAAAACTTGCTGGCCATATCCTGATAGGAGGGGCGGGTCAGTGAAATCTCGCAGGCTATCCGAAGCATATTCAGCGTATACATTGCCATCCAGCCCGTGCCGTCGGCCTGTTCGATGCGTCCGCCCATGGGCAGAGGCTGCGACCGGTCAAAAACGCCGATATTATCCAGCCCCAGGAACCCACCCCCAAAAATATTATTTCCGGCTACGTCTTTTCGATTGACCCACCACGTAAAATTCAGCAGGAGCTTATGAAACACCCGTTCGAGGAATCCTACGTCGCCAACGCCATTGAGGTCGCGGTCGATCTCGTAGACTTTCCAGGTTGCCCAGGCATGAACCGGCGGGTTTACATCGCTGAAGTTCCACTCGTAGGCAGGTATCTGGCCGTTGGGATGCATATAATATTCCCGCAGAATAACGGCCAATTGCCGCTTGGCAAAATGAGGGTCAAGCCGGGCCAGCGTCAGTGTATGAAAAGCCAGGTCCCAGGCGGCAAACCACGGATATTCCCATTTGTCGGGCATCGACAGAATGTTGGCCGTATACATATGCCGCCAGCTTTCGTTACGTGCGTATACACGCCCCTGAAAAGGCACTGGCATTTTAGGGTCGCCTTTGAGCCATTCGTTCACATTGTAGTAATAAAACTGCTTGTTCCAGAGCATACCCGCATAAGCCTGCCGCTGAATGGCCAGCAGTTCGGTGTCGGTAACGTTTTTTTGCAGCTCCCCAAAAAAAGCGTTGGCTTCGGTCAGCCGTTTGTTCCAGATTTCATCAAAATCGGCAAAGGGTTGAGCCAAATGGGTTTGGTCACTAAAACGAAGGCGAATGCTTACGCTGCTCCCGGCCGGTATTTGTCGGGTATACTGCGCTGAGGCTTTTGTGCCAATTTGATTTGGATTGATAAACCCTTTTTTACCTCCCGAGGTAATATAGTTATTGATTGAGTCTTTTGGGTGTTTCGACAGGTTAGGACGACCATAGAGCCGTTCGGTATTGGTTTCGTTTTCGCAGAAAAGCAGGGCGTCGGCGTCTTCGCAATACAGTTTGTATTTTCCTAACTGTTTATGATTGACCTCGATTTGCCGGTTGCCAATGCCATTGAGCATTGGTTTGGCATTGTATTGTTCATACCCCCACGACCAGGTATTTCGGAACCAGATGGTAGGCAACAGAGTCAGAGGAGCAGGCTTTTCCGAACGGTTATGAGCCGTTACTTTTACCAGCCAGTCATTCTGGTCGGCTTTGGCATATTCAATGAATATATCGAAATACTCATCATTGTTAAAGATGCCCGTGTCCATTAGCTCAAACTCAGGCTCCTGACGGCCCCGGCGCGATGTTTCGATGACCAGCCGATTGTAGGGATACTCCTGCTGCGGATATTTATACAGCATTTTCATGTACGAATGGGTCGGTGTACTATCCAGATAGTAGTACAATTCCTTCACATCTTCGCCATGATTACCTTCCGGGCCTGACAGGCCAAAAAAGCGTTCTTTCAGAATGTTATCCTTATGATTCCAGAACGCCAGCGCAAAGCAGATATGGCCTTTATTATCCGATATGCCCCCAATTCCCTCTTCGCCCCAGCGATACGCACGGGAACGGGCCATATCGTGGTTTACATGATTCCATGCATCACCATAGGGGCTATAGTCCTCGCGGACTGTTCCCCAGGCACGATCTGAAAGATAAGGACCCCATTTTTTCCAGCCTTTGTTGTCGGCTCGTTCGTAAATACGTTCGCGCTCTGCTGTTGGCATTTGTTGTACGGTAGGTTAATAGTTGTTAGTTTTTATCCTTGCATTGAAACAAAAACAAATCATGTAGTTACATTGAAAGAGTTGCAAAAACGCCTGTTTTGGTAACTAATTGATTACTAGATAGGTTTCTGTAAGTCGATGGCAGAGCATATCTCCTTAGACTGAAAAAGTACAGCACCGTCTCATTTTTCCTTTACTGCTGCCAGCACTCGCCTGATCAGTTCGTTAGGATTACCATTATGCCATCGCCAGACAATCACAAGATCATGTTCGGGATCGACCCAAATAGTGTTTGAGCCAGCTCCCAGGGCCGCAAAACTGGTGGCAGGAGCATCGGGCCATGCTTTTTTACCCGTTTTGCTCGTTCCGGTATTTAGCCACCACAGGTAGCCATAATCAGGACCAACAGGACTTGGCGTTGTTGCCTGTTTCACCCAATTTGCTGAAACAATCTGTTGGTTCTTCCAACGACCCTGACGCAAAAACAGATAGCCGAAACGGGCTTCGTCGCGGGTGTTGATCCAGAGGCCACCGCCCCAGCGAGTTCCACCACTTACGGATGGCATTTGCTTACCATCGACCTCTGCAACTGCATTTGGGTAAGGCACATATTGCCAGGTAGTTGATGCCCCAATAGGGTTCATAATTTCATCTTTAACGACCTCGGGCAGGGGTTTCTTCCATAATCGCAGCAACGATAGTGCCAGTCGGTTGATCCGAACGTCGTTATATTCATAATAAGAACCCGGCTCTTGAAGTGTACGCGGTTTGCGTTCGCCTTTGCCAAAGGCTTCTTTACCAACGAAATCACTATTTTTCCCCCAGAGAGTGCCTTCCCATTCGCTACTTTGCTGGAGGTGATTTTCCCAGGTTATGGGTTTATTTTGGGCCGATTCGTAACCGCCGTCATGAATCAAATTGGCCACCGGTTCGTGAATGTCGGGAATCATACCGCGCTCCAGCGTAATGCCCGCTACAGTCGACAAAACGCTCTTGGCAACACTGTAAGTAGGATCTGGGCGTCTGGTGTCGCCCCATTCGGCAACAATATAGCCATGCCGTAGAACAATGCCATTCGTGGCTGCCCGGCTGGAGGGCATTGGGCCTAGCAGCTTGCCAAAAATTTCTTCCTGCGTTGAAAAGTCAGGAGCCATCTGTTTGGTTTCCTGCGTTTTGGCAAAGGCAACTGCTTCGTTGAGCAAAGCCGCATCCATACCCGCTTTTTCCGGAGCAAGGTGTGCCCAGTTATCACCTTCAGGAGGGAAATAAAGTTTCGATACAGAAGCCGATCGACGACAGCCTGCTAAAACAAGCAGCGCTAACGCAATGAAAGCAAGTCTTCGGAAAAGAGGTAAGGGCATCTTCACTATTGAATCGGTGTTTTCCCAGTACTGCTTTGAGAAACTAAAGCTCTAAGTTATAGGATTTAAGGAAAAATTTAGCCCGTTTGAGGACGAGAATCTAAAGCTTCTTTGTCAATTTATAAACCCTCTTAGGTATGTACTATAAAAGCCGAGTAAGTATAATTTTTCTATATATATAGTAGGATAATTTAACAGAATGGAGAAAACAGACGATTGGGTTTTGTGATTTTTAACGAAACATTAACCTCCATTTTATTACGTTTTGGGTACTATTTCTGTTTTATGTACAGACAATGAACCTCCCCGATGCCCGATACAGACGGTGTCGGTTTTCGCGGTACCGGGCTAGCTCGTTGTGGTTTTAAACAAGATCATTCAAGACGAGGAAGCACATTCCTAAGCTAGATTGTCAATCATGAAAACGCTTTTTTTGAATACACCTGCCAAGTCGTTACTGCTTACTGTTGGATTACTAGTAGGCGGGTATCAACTAGCTGTTGCTCAGGCACCAGACGCCGGGCAGCAGTCGATTGTCAATACCGATAAAACAATTGTTCCGGCCATTGCTCCTTATCGCGACGATGTTCGTCGATCCATTCTATTGGTGAGTGCACAGCCCCTAGTACTCGATAAACTGGCTCAGCAACGACAGGCCAGTCAGCAGGCATTTACTACCTTGATTCAATCGTATGGTCAGAATAAACAAAGCTGGTTCTATACCCTGTCACGGTACCCCGATCTTATGCACACGTTAGCTACTTTGCCTGCGGGTAGTAGCGAATCGTCGGTAAATGCCTTAACGAATACTTTGCCTGCTGATTTGCAGGAGGCAGCCTGGAAACTATATCGCCATCACAACAACGATTTGGTTGAGGTCGATAATCTGAATCAGCGGGCTCAGCAAAATTTTGAAGAGCTGATTGCTCCCCTCGATGTATCGACTCAGACCGCATTTCGGCAACTGATTGATATGCCCGACGTGCTGAGCCAATTGACCGACCACCTGGACCTGACTACGCAATTGGGAGAAGCCTATATGGCTAATCCCGACCAGGTTACGAAAGATCTGACCGCCCTGCACGATAGTCTGGATGTACAGAATCAGCAGGAACTGGCCGATTATCAGAATCAGCTCAACAACGATCCGCAGGCTCGTCAGGAGCTACAGCAGGCCGGGCAGGCCTATGCACAGGCAAATGGGTACAACACCGGCATCAACCCAAATCCGGCCTGGGTTAATAGTTCGTACTATTACCAGAATCCCTATTCGTTCTGGTTTGGGTATCCATACTGGTATGGGTCGCCGATGTGGTATCCGGGAGCCTGGTGGTATAATACGGGTTTCTATTATGGCTTAGGTGGCAATATGGTTGTGTTTGGTCTGCCCTCATTTGGTTTTTCAAACTGGTTTTTTGGACGGGGGTACTACAATTATCCGCACCTGTATAATCGGTTTAACACCTATTATTCCCGCAACATCGGGGCACACCGTTTCTGGGCACCGGCCAACGCAGGCTTCATGACAGCGGCTCGTCGGGCATTTGCTCCAACGGCAGGCTTTAACAATGCACGTGGTAACTGGCTAACCAATGCCGGTCAGTATCATCGTCCTCAGAACTGGAGTGCGCCATCACGGGGTACGGTTGTTCGCCCTAACATGAATGCAAACGCTGGTGGATATCATATGCAGGCCTGGGGTGGTGCTCGTACCTATAATGGTGGTGGTTTCCGCAGCGGAGGTTTTAGTGGTGGTGGCTTTCACGGTGGTGGCTTCGGTGGCGGTGGTTTCCACGGTGGTGGCCGACGCTAAGCCGATGGTCGAAATCAAGCCGAACTTACCGTAAATTGTAACTGGAAATCAGGTCAGAGCTCGCTTAGCTTTGGCCTGATTTAGTTGTTATAGAACTGCTCTGCCCAAAGTAGGCCGCGTGTGTGCGTGTTTTTGAAGGAGTAGTATGAAACGAGGTTAATTCAGTAGTATAGAACAGAGCTGGCTAGCTTTGCTGAAGTTTTATACATATACGTTTCATGGTAAAAGTCTTCCTGTCGGTAACCTGTTCCGTTCTTCTTTTCAGTACAATTCCGGGCATCGCTCAGACCGGTAGCCCAAATGAACCTGTTCGATACGTGGGTGGGCAGACCGTAGACCCCAGCTTGCATGAAGGGCGGTTGCGCTATGCTATTGGCACCGAAAATCGTCAGACATTACGGGCTAATCGAACGCACCCCAACTATGCCGAAAAATATGGATGGACGTATAACCATGCGTCGAACCTCTGTTACTGGGAGGGAACGTTTTTCCAGCAGTATCTCAGTAATCCAGTTGA
Organism: Spirosoma sp. SC4-14; assembly: GCF_037201965.1. Classification (NCBI taxonomy): domain Bacteria; kingdom Pseudomonadati; phylum Bacteroidota; class Cytophagia; order Cytophagales; family Cytophagaceae; genus Spirosoma; species Spirosoma sp. SC4-14. Next base: position 3,361,888 of record NZ_CP147518.1, read on the forward strand.
CGAACATATTGCTCCCGGCCAGACGCTACTGATTAAATCGAAAGATGGACGCCACTGGGCAACGCCCGAAGTGGTGTTTCCGCCTTATAAAGCACCGGAAGGCGTAAAAATTAAGGAAGGGTATAATGGCTACATGATGCATCAGCGCATGGGGTTTTATGTAGCGCCCAATGGTCGACTTTTAGTACTGGGTTTCTATGGTCATACCGAAGACCCTTTTGGAGAGGGAGGAATTGGGCGCGTAGTGCGGGAAATATATAAGGATGGACGTTTCGGGCCGATCTTTTTTATTCGTTATGAAAGCGAGGCATCCTGGAATGAAACCAATACCAGCTATCCATTCTACAAAAAATCGCCTGATGCGGGCTTTATTGCTGCCTGCGATGCGCTGCTGCAGGACCGGCTGAAAACATTCCAATGGTACGACGAAGATCATGGGGTTGATGGGTTTTACAACTATAACAAATCGGGACAGGCGTTATCCTACTACCACCGCAAAGACGGTAGGGTGGTGGCTCTCTGGAAACATGCCCTGGCTGGCTTGTCTGACAACGAAGGCAAAACGTTTTCCGAACCTGTGAATGTGCCGACCTTATTGATGTCGGGAGGAAAACAATGGGGCCAGCGCACCGAAGATGGACGGTATGCGATTAGCTATAACCCTATTGAGCAGTCGGAATATCGCTACCCATTGGTTGTTATTACTGGCGACGACGGCATTCTGTTCGATAACATGCTGCTGGTTCACAGCGAAGTGCCTCCCCGGCGTTTTAGTGGGCGCTGGAAGGATTTTGGCCCGTGCTACATGCGAGGTATTGTGGAAGGCAATGGCAATCCTCCCGGTAGTGATATGTGGCTAAGTTATACTGTCAACAAAGAAGATGTGTGGATTAGCCGAATTCCCGTGCCGATAACCTATGCCGTGAAAGGTACTGTCAATGATACATTTGACGGGCTGATACTGGATGGTTCGGTACCCGACTGGAATATTTACGCACCGCTCTGGGCACCCGTTTCGGTGGTTAAAACACCGGGTAAAGCAGGGCAGGCACTTAAACTATTCGATCAGGATTTGTATGACTATGCGCGGGCTATTCGGGTTTTTGAAGAGGGAACTAAGGTGCATACAACCATCGATGTTTATGCCGAAGCCTCCAATACGGGTCGACTTGAACTTGATCTGGCCGACCAATTTGGAAACCGACCCGTACGCATTCGTTTTGACGAAAGTGGACAAATTATGGCTACGGATGGCCATGTTGAGAAATCGGTTCTCGTTTACCAAAAACGGAAGTGGTATCGTGTTGAAATTGAAACCGAGGCTACCCTGCACGGAACTTATTCGCTGACAATTGATGGTAAAAAGGTTCTGAACAAGGCTCAGTTAGCCGAAGCCGTGAAATCCATCGAACGATTGTCGGTTCGAACGGGGGCGTTTCGGGATTCTCCTACCCGACAAACCCCCAACGAAACAAACGACCCTCCGCTCAAAGGGGCCGACGAGCCTTGTGCACCAACATCGTTTTATATTGATAATGTTTTGATTAAAGCCAGTAAATAAGAACACCGTTTGCGAGCCGGAACGTGGGTTCGGTATGGTCTAGCGTTCCAGCTTAAAGCCATCGTCGACCCGGACGCGCTGAGGACGGTTGGCCACATCCCAGCCCGTAAGGTAAATCCAGCGGGCTATCCGTGTAACTTTTTCTGTATTGATGCGATCGGGTTCGTCTTTGGGCGTGTGATAATCAGCATGGAGCAGGGTTGTAAAGGCAATGGCCGGAATATTGGCCCGGGCATAGGGCAGGTGGTCTGACCGGAAATACCAGCCTTCGGGATGGTCGGGTTTGTCCCAGAGCGTATCGAGTTTGAAATGGGCTTCCGACTGATTGACGGCCAGCGCGGCATTGACCAGATCGGTAGAGTTTCGGTGGGGTGGTTGCTGGCCCAGAATACAGGCGCTGTCGGGAGCGTTTCGGCCAATCATTTCGGCGTTCAGAACGGCTACAATCGATCCTTTAGGCACAGTAGGTTTCTCCACAAAATAACGCGACCCCAGCAAACCGCGTTCTTCGGCACCGTGGAAAACAAACAGGGCCGAGCGTTTTCCGGGTTGTTTGGCAAAAGCCCGTCCAATAGCCATCGTGGCCACGCAGCCGCTGGCATTGTCGTCGGCACCGTTCCAGATCGAGTCGCCAGCAACCGCCCGACGAACGCCATCGTGGTCCTGATGGGTACTGAAGAGCACATACTCGTCTTTGAGCTTCGGATCGGTTCCCGGAACCTTCGCTACTATATTGACCGATGGATAGTTAAAACTTTCGACATTGACGACGTTGGTAAATTGCTGACCGGGCTGTTTGATCCATTCCAATGCACTGGCCGGTAGCCAAACCGTAGGTGCCTGCGAGAAAACGCGGGTGTTTGGGCCGCCCGGTAAGTCGTAACGGCCTCGTTCGAGCCCAGTGGTCCAGCGGTCAAAATAGAATTGGGCATCAGCGTTGGAAACCCAGATAACGGCCAGCGCACCCGCTTTGACCAGCTCTGCTGCCTTGCGATTCATGGTGCCAAACAGAAATCGGCGGTAACTCAATTCGGCTGGCGCCGTTCCCGAAAATTCCAGCGCTACGGCTTTGCCTTTAATATCAGCTTTTGCCAGCTCTTCGGGCGTTCCTTTGCCCACAAAAACCAATGGCGCATCGACCGATGCAATGGCTGGTGCCAGAATAAAGGCATCCTGGCCGTGCGTAAGCTGATGGGTTCCGATAGTCAGGCGACTGGTTTCGGTAATACGTGTCCGCTGAATGTGGAAAAACTGAAAGAATGTTCCATCGTCACCCGCCGGTTGCAGCCCCATTGCCCGAAGCTGATCCGCAATCCAGACCGATGCTTTTAGCTCATCGAGCGAGCCGCCTTCCCGGCCCCGAAAATGATCGCCCGCCAGCGCAAAAAGATCACGTTTGATGTCCGTTTCTTTAATGGCCGACAGTGCATTACTGCCTTTGCTGGGGGTAGACTGTGCCTGTGCTGGTAAAGCCGTGAGGAAAATGAGTAAGAATCCCAGGCAAGCGGTAACGTAAAGAATCCGTCGAAAATTCAGATAAATCATTATTTCGTTATACGTTGATGATTGGGTAAAAACAAATATACACAGAGTCGGCACGCCGTAGAGCGCTACATCAATAAATCATTAACTTGGGGAAATAAATGCCCTGATATGAAACAGACGTACCTCGTATTCCTACTGCTATTTTCTGTTTTTGCCAGATTTCCTCTCGCAGCACAGCCCAACAAAACCGGGCGTTCTAAAAAAACGACTCCAGATCCCGTTGCTCAGTTTGATCGTTACGTTCAGCAGGCGGTTCGCGACTGGCAGGTGCCCGGTATGACCGTTACGGTCGTAAAAGATGGACGGATATTGTTTAAAAAAGGCTATGGCGTTCGGGTACTGGGAAAACCGGAACCGGTCGATACGCAGACACTTTTTGCTATGGCATCGACTACGAAGGCCATGACGGCGGCTTGTCTGGGTATGCTCGTGGACGAAGGGAAACTGCATTGGGACGATCCCGTGACCGATTATCTGCCCGATTTTCAATTGTATGATCCGGCGGTTACCCGAGAGCTACGTGTACGGGACCTGCTGATTCATGACACCGGTGTTGGAAATGCTGATTTTCTGTGGGCGGCTATGCAAATTCCGTCCGACGAAATTCTGCATCGGATGCGGCTCGTGAAACCAGTTTATTCATTCCGGTCGAGTTTTATTTACCAGAATATCATGTATCTGGCGGCTGGGAAAGTGGTCGAAAAAGTGAGTGGAATGCCCTGGGAACTGTTTATTCGGAAGCGTATTTTCGAGCCTTTGGCCATGAGCCGGACGTGCGCCATGTTCAGGGAGGTGACGGATGCGAATCGGGCGAAACCACATATCGAACTAAACGACACCATCCGGCTGGTCGATAGTCGGCAGGAAGAAGGGCTGGTCGATGCGGTTGGGCCGGCTGGATCGGTCTGGACCTGCCCCGACGATATTGCGGCCTGGATGCAGTGTATGCTCGATAGCGGCCGCTATAATGGCAAAACGCTCCTGAAACCGGCCACCTGGGCCGAACTGTTTAAACCACAAACGTTTGTGACTGATAGCCAGTTTTATCCGACCCAGCAACTGACCAGGCCCGTCTGGAAAACGTATGGGCTAGGCTGGTTCCAGCACGATTATCGCGGACACCGGGTAAACTTTCATACGGGTAGCCTGACGGGGATGATTGCCATTCATGGGCAGTTGCCAGATGAGAAACTGGCCGTTTATGTACAGGGCAATCTCGATCATGCCGAGCTTCGCCATGCCATCATGTACCGGGCCTTCGATGAGTTTGGGTTAGGCACACCCCGCGACTGGAGCGCCGAATTTCGGCAGCTCTATGGCAGTATAAAACAGCGGGCTAAACTTGCCCAGCAAAAAGCCGATAGTGCCCGTGTGCCCAATACAAAACCATCGTTGCCTATGTTGGCCTATGTTGGAAGTTACAGTAGCCCCTTGTATGGCAAAGCCGAAGTAACACTTCAGGATGGTAGTTTGCGGGTCTCAGTCAATAAAGTAATGACGGGCAAACTCGCGCATTGGCACTACGATACGTTCCGGTTTATTTATGACCAGTTCTGGAACGGGAATGACCCGGTGAGCTTTGTGCTTAACACGCAGGGAAAGGTTGGTAAGCTGGTTTGGGGAGGAATTGAACTGGACAAAGCCCCCGACAATTCGGGTAAAGGAGTGGCCGAGCGGTAAGCGCTTTGCCGTTGATAAACGATTGATAAACCAAAGTTGATAATTCCTTGAAAACAAGATTGGCTCTGCTGGCTGGGCTTATTGGCTGGCAGATTTGCTGCGCCCAGACTGTTCAGCAACGTATTCGACAATATCGACAGGCTCACGAAACCGAACTGATAACCGACTACCGGGAGTTTGTGAGCATTCCAAACGTATCGTCAGACTCGGTAAATATTCGAAAAAATGCAGCTCACATCGTCTCCATGATGAAACAGCGAGGCATTGCCGCTATCCTGCTCGACGGAAAAAAAGCAGGTACGACGCCCGCCGTTTTTGGAGAGGTGAAAGCACCAGGTGCTACTAAAACGATTATTTTTTATGCCCATTACGACGGCCAGCCCGTAAACCCCCGGCAATGGGCCGAGGGCCTGGAACCCTTCGGGCCGGTGTTTATTACCGCTCCTATTGAACAAGGTGGCAAAATCGTTACTACCTACAAGTCGGGCGATCCTATTGATCCAACGTGGCGACTATCGGGGCGGGGGAGCGCTGATGATAAGGCTGGTGTCATAACTATTCTGAACGCCTACGATGCGTTGGTAAAAACAGGAATGAAGCCAACCGTTAATCTGGCGTTTTTCTTTGAAGGGGAAGAAGAGGTTGGTTCCACGCATCTGGGCGACATTCTGGAAAAACACCGCGACAAATTACAGAGTGATCTATGGATTATTGTTGATGGACCTCGTCATGTGTCGGGAAAAAAAGTAATTCAGTTTGGTGTGCGGGGCGATGTCAATATGGAATTAACGGTATATGGCCCTAAACGCCCGCTGCACAGTGGTAATTATGGCAACTGGGCACCTAATCCAGCGCAGCGGCTGGTTCGTTTGCTGGCCAGCATGAAAGACGACGATGGCCGCGTTTTGATTAAGGGATTTTACGATGATGTAACTCCATTGACTGCCAGCGAAAAACAGGCAATTGCTGCCGTTCCGAATATGGAAGCAGTTCTGAAGAAAGAACTGGGCATTGCCAGACCCGACGGAAACGGCAAGCCATTTATGGAATTGCTGATGACCCCAACTCTGAATATCAACGGCATTCAGAGTGCCAACGTAGGTGCAATGGCAGGCAACATAATTCCGGCAAAAGCAGAAGCGGTACTCGATTTGCGGTTGGTACGCGGCAACGATGTGTTGCGGCAAACCCAGCGCGTGGTCGAACATATCCGTGCTCAGGGCTACCACGTGATTGATCATGATCCAACTGATGCCGAACGGCAGCAGTATCCAAAACTCATAAAGGTTGAAACCGGCGTTGGCTATAATGCCCAACGAACACCGATGGATTTACCCATTGCGCAGTCGGTCATAAAGGCCATTCAGTCGACTACGAAGGAGCCGGTTGTTTTATTGCCGACTGCGGGAGGTAGCCTTCCGTTGTACGTCTTCGAACAAACCCTGAAAGCCAATGTATTATCAGTTCCGGTAGTCAACTACGATAATAATCAACATGCCGAAAACGAGAATGTTATGGTAAATTACCTATGGGAAGGCCTCGAAACCCTGGCTGCACTGATGCTTATTCAGTGATGGTCAGATTTTCCCGATTTCAGAATAGATATACTCTACTACCTGCCATGCGATTTTCTACTTTCCTCGTCCTGATACTGATTCGTGTTGGGTATCTGGCTGCACAGCCAGCTAAAACAGTTCCTTCTCAATTTGATATTCTGATTCGAAACGGGTTACTCTACGACGGATCGGGAAAGCCACCCAAATCGGGCGATGTTGGTATTCGGGGCAACCGTATCGTTGCGGTTGGTGTGCTGTCGGGGGCCAGAGCTGTTACTGTCATCGATGCCAGAGGGAAAGCCGTGGCACCTGGTTTTATCAATGTGCTGTCGCATACCGGGCTTGAATTTTTGCGGGATGGTCATTCGATGAGCGACACCAAACAAGGCATCACAACGGAAGTCTTTGGCGAGGATTCCTGGGGGCCGCTCAGTACCGATGAAATGCGTCAGCAGGTAAATCTTTACCTGAAACCCTACAACCTGACCTGCGACTGGACCACACTGGCGGAGTTTATGACCAAGTTGCAGAACAAAGGAATTACGCCCAACATTGCGTCTTACCTGGGGGCTGCGCAGGTGCGTCAGGTTGTGTTGGGTGAGGCCGATGTCAAACCAACGCCCAGCCAATTAAATCGGATGCGGGCAATTGTTCGCAAAGGCATGGAGGAGGGTGCTCTGGGCATTACTACTGCGCTTATTTATCCGCCCAATTCGTTTGCCGATACCCACGAACTAATTGCACTTTGTAAGGAAGCAGGTCGGTATGGCGGGCGCTACATTGCCCACATACGCAGTGAAGGTGATCGGCTCGAAGAAGGGGTAGCCGAACTGATCAAAATTGGTAGGGAAGCTAAAGTGCCGGTTGAACTGTATCATTTTAAGGCATCGGGGCAACGAAACTGGCCTAAAATGCAGTCGACCATCGATCTCATCAATACGGCTCGGCGGCAGGGGCAAAACGTTACGGCTAACATGTATACCTATACCGCAGGTGCAACGGGGCTGACATCCTGTTTGCCTCCTTACCTGTTCAACGGAGGGTTTATGGCAGGCTGGAAACGGTTGCAGGACTCCGCAACCCGTAAGAAACTAAAGGCAGAAGTACAACAAAAAGGCCACGACTGGGAAAATATGTATGAACTGGCCGGTTCGCCCGAGAACATTATCCTGACGGCTTTCGAAGTCGATTCACTGAAGAAGTATAACGGTAAAACGCTGGGCCAGATAGCCACTATCTGGCATAAAGATCCAATCGAAACGGTGATGGACTTGATTGTTGCTGACAAAACACGGGTCGAAGCTACGTATTTTCTAATGTCGGAAGAAAACGTGAAACGAGGTATTAGCCAGCCCTGGGTATCGTTTGGATCGGATGCCGGATCGATGTCGGAAGACCGAAAAATGATGGGCGTTGTGCATCCGCGTACATTCGGAAATTTTGCCCGGTTGTTGGGGAAATATGTTCGCGACGAACACGTGATTTCACTGGAAGAAGCCATCCGGCGGCTAACGAGCCTACCAGCAATGAATCATAAACTTCCTGATCGTGGCCTGCTTCAGCCCGGCTATTTTGCCGATATTGTCGTTTTTGATCCCGCTACCATTGCCGATAAGGCCACCTTTGCCGAACCATTTCAGTATGCTATAGGAGTTCAGCATGTTTTCGTGAATGGAAAACAAGTGCTGAACGATGGTGAGCATACGGGCGTTTTTCCTGGCCGGGCCATTTGGGGGCCAGGAAAAAAAGCGGTGCCCAAACAGAAAGGTGGAGTTAGAAAATAAGGATGAGTAAAAACTACTAGTTTCCGTTTTAGGTGAATGAAAATCAAAACCGCATTGCTGAGGGTAGGCTGTTTTTAAATGGGTGATATATTGGGTTAATTTCATCTGTTTTTGTATCTTTGAAAGAATGTATTGAACTTATAATAACCTGCTGTGGAACGACGTAGTGCGCTTAAATCAATGGCAGTTGCGGCTGGTGCTCTCATCAGTCTGCCAGGCTGGGCTAAAGGCTGGACGGCCGAAACGGTCCAGTTATCCCATAACTTTCTCTCGCGTAGCCAGGATGATCTGTTGGCCGATATAGTCGAAACAATTATTCCGGCCACCGATACGCCAGGCGCTAAAGCACTGAATGTGCATCAGTTTATCCAGAAAATTGTTGTCGACTGCTACGATCCGTCTGCGCAGGATACGTTTCGCAAAGGGCTGACAACCGTTGATGAACTTGCCGGCAAAACGTTTGGTAAATCTTTTGCAGAAGGCAATACGACCCAGCGAACAACCTTGCTTACGCAACTGTCGCAATCGACCGATCCTGCACAAAAAGAATTCTACTCAATGGTGAAAGGCTTAACAATCCGGGGCTATATGAACTCCGAATACGTCATGACCAACCTCACCCATTACCAGATGATTCCTGGACATTACTACGGCTGCGTACCTGTTCCTACCAAAGCCGTTTCTCAAACGAAATAAGGGGTTGGGTTTATGGTTGCTTTGCTTGTTCAGAACCTAAATGAGCGAAGCAATCATAAACCCTAAACCTAAAAAACTGATCATAATGGCAAACCTGAATATTGACGCGCAGGCGCAGAATACATACGATGCAATTGTAATCGGATCGGGGATTAGCGGTGGCTGGGCTGCCAAAGAATTGACTGGAAAAGGATTGCGCACGCTGGTGCTGGAACGCGGTCGCGATGTGCGGCACGTTACCGATTACCCAACTACCATGATGCAGCCCTGGGAGTTCGAACACCGGGGCCAACTGACGCGGGAGGTGAAAGATGCCAACCCGATTGTTAGTAAGTGCTACGCTTTTTATGAAGGTACTCAGCAGTTTTTCGTAAAGGATGCTGAGCATCCCTACATTCAGGAGAAACCATTCGACTGGATTCGTGGCTACCAGGTGGGTGGTAAATCGCTGCTATGGGCACGGCAAACCCAGCGCTGGAGCGATTTTGATTTCCAGGGCCCTGCCCGCGATGGCTATTCGGTCGACTGGCCCATTCGCTATGCCGATCTGGCGCCGTGGTATAGCTATGTTGAGCGCTTTGCAGGCATCACTGGAAATAAAGATGGTATTGATACACTTCCTGATGGGGAGTTTCTGCCTCCGCACGAATGGAACTGCGTTGAAAAACATTTTCAGAAAGCCGTAGCGGGTAAATATAAAGACCGGCATGTGATTATGGGCCGGGCCGCTCATATCACAAAGCCGCAACCAATTCATCTCCAGCAGGGCCGGGCGCAATGTCAGCACCGCACCATTTGCGAGCGCGGTTGCCCATTTGGGGGGTATTTCAGTAGTAATGCCTCTACCATTCCCTGGGCGGCCAAAACCGGCAAAATGACGTTGCGACCAAACTCAGTGGTGCATTCGATTATTTACGACGAGAAGAAAGGCCGGGCCACCGGGGTTCGAATCGTTGATGCCAACACCAAACAGATGCAGGAGTTTTATGCCCGCATTATTTTCCTGAATGCTGCCGCGCTGAACTCTAATCTGGTATTGTTAAACTCAACATCGAATCGATTCCCGAATGGACTCGGTAACGATAGCGGTGTGCTCGGAAAATATGTTGCCTTCCATAACTACCGGGCAGGAATTTCGGCTCAATTTGATGGGAATCTGGATTCAACGACCGATGGCCGTCGGCCAAACGGTCCCTATATTCCGCGTTTTCGGAATGTTTATAAGCAGGAAACCGACTTTTTGCGGGGCTATGCGGCTGGTTTCTCTGCGGGTCGTATTTCGCGTTCAAACCAGGATGCAATTGGTGCCGACCTGAAGCAGAATCTGCTAAATCCTGAGCTGGGAGGCTGGCATGTAGGCTCGCACATGATGGGCGAAACTATTCCGAAAGAAACCAATTACGTTGCGCTCGACTCTAGCCTGAAAGATCCATTTGGTATCCCTCAACTGAAAATCGCGATTGCCTACGACGACAACGACGATAAAATGGTGAAGGATTATCAGGAGCAGATGACAGAAATGTTCACGGCGGCAGGCTTCACCAACATTCGTGTGCGTGATGATCATCGCAATCCGGGGCTCGATATTCACGAAATGGGTGGAGCCCGGATGGGTAAAGATCCGAAAACATCGATGCTCAACAAGTGGAACCAGCTTCATGCGGTTAAAAACGTTTTCGTGACCGATGGTGCCTGCATGACTTCCACATCAACGCAAAATCCATCGCTTACGTACATGGCCCTGACTGCCCGCGCAGCCGACTATGCCGTGAAAGCGATGAAGAAAGGTGAAGTATAAACGAACGGTTGTCTGTTTTGAAAAAGCCCGTCAGTCCTGGCGGGCTTTTTTTATGGGGCTAAAGAGATTCTCTAGAACTGAAAATAGATAAACTGGTTCGATGAGAAAACACCAAAGAGGTATGTTACGAACGTGATCAGTACGAAAAGAACGGCAAAGCGAACGGTATTGCGCGTTGGAATGTAGAGATAGAAATACTCCTTCACGAGCAAAAAAGCAATCAGAAAAAGGCTGAACCACATTTCCGTTGTGTTCATCGGACTCTCAATAGAATCACTGGGCGATAGCGTAGCAATTCGTTGGAGAATCAGGAACGCATCGCCCACGCTACGGGCCCGGAAAAATACCCAGGTCAACATAATCAGTACGAACGTAATCAGCACGTTGGCAACAACCCTGACCGGTGACGATTTTGGATGCGGTTCACTGGCAGGAGAAGTGATCTGGCGGGGCGGAATATGGATAAAGCCAAGGCGGGCCAGCAGTTTGTCGCGCAGAACAGCCAAAACCTGATAAAACCCGTTTAGCCCCCCCCAAATTACATACGTCCAGTTGGGGCCGTGCCAGAGGCCGCTGGCCAGAAATACGATCAGCATATTGAGATATTGCCGGAACTCGCCTTTGCGGTTGCCTCCCAGCGGAATATAGAGGTAATCGCGGAACCAGGTCGACAGCGAAATGTGCCAGCGACGCCAGAATTCTGAAATGGATTGGGCTATGTAGGGCGTTCGGAAGTTCTCCATCAGCGTAAAGCCCATCACCCGTGCCGCGCCGATAGCAATGTCTGAATAGCCAGAAAAGTCGCAATAGATCTGGAATGTGAAGAAAAACGTGGCCACTAACAACGTTAAGCCATTGTGCTCAGACGGATTGGCATAGGCATAGTCGACCAGCATAAACAACCGATCGGCGATGACCACTTTCTTGAAAAAGCCAAAAGCCATCTGCATGAGTCCAGCCTTCACATTCTCCGCATCGAAAGGAAAGGTTTTATGAAACTGCCACAATACATTCTGCGGCCGTTCAATTGGTCCGGCAACTAATTGCGGATAGAACATCACATAGAGGGCATAGATGCCAAAGTGCCGTTCGGCTTTCTGATTGCCCCGATATACTTCGATGGTGTAACTCATGGCCTGAAACGTATGAAACGACAAGCCAACGGGCAGAATGCTCATATTGTCTTTAAAGGACGCAATGCCACTTTCGCCAAAGAAACGGAGAACTCGAATAAAAAGGCGGTTGCCCAGATTGAAGACCTGTGCCGACAGTTCGGGCATGTGTATCTGCTCGAACAGCAGGGATAGGTTTTCGGTAAAAAAGCCCAGGTATTTGAAGAAAGCCAGAATACCGATGTTGGTAACCAGCGATACAATCAGAAGCCATCGGCGAGCACTTCCACTCGATTTTTCGATCCAGATTCCTGCAATGTAGTCGATAACAATGGTCAGCAGCAGAATCAGGATATAGGCTGGCTTAAAGACCATGTAGAAGTAGCAACTGGCTACCAGCAACAACATCCAGCGCCCCTGCCACTTCAGCCCAAAGTACGTTAGGGTTACAACAATAAAAAATAAGAGAAACTGAAGCGAGTTAAATAGCATATGTCTCGGCCTGCGCTACTGGTTTTTGTTTCCGTAGCGCTTTCATGGCCTGAATGGCGTAGTAAATAAAACCAATTACTATTAAGAGTTCAATGGCATAGTCGAGTGCAGCTGCCGGATTGCCTAATGCACTGAGCCGATCGTAATACGGCTCACCAAGCCGCCACCATAACGATGGGTGAATAGCCGCCAGAATAGTAAAGCCGATCAGGCAAATACAAAATCCGGTATGCCGGAAATTAGTCATCGTAAATACCAGCGGCAACATAAACAGATAGGCGTAATTACTGATTGCATTTTGCTGAATCACGCTCATTGCACTGTATATCAGGATGTAGAGAAAGGGGATGTAGTCTTTATAAGCCCAGCGGCCTTTCTTTTTATCGATCCGCCAGACGCCAGCCAGCATAATCAGCATGGTTAGTACCAGCCCCCCCCATTTCCATAAATTGTTGGCTGCCCGAACGCCATCGGACAGAAACGGGTTGAGGAGCGACCGCCAGTTGGGGGCTTTCAGATAGTCGCCTTCGTGCGACTGCTGTTCCAGAAACAATGGACCGGCTTTCCAGAAAATAAATAAAGCAACCGGTAGGCCAATCGTTAGCAGGCCGGCTGTGAACTGAACTGCAAACCTGGTATTGCGGAGGGAAAGCAGCCAGATTGGGATAAGCAATAGAATGAATACGGCTTTTGTGGCCAGCATACCCAGGCCTAACACTAACCCTGCCAGATAAGGACGCGATTGCATCAGCGGAATGGCCAGAACAACAAACAGCCAAAGAATGACATCTTCCTGGCCGCTAAAGACACTCATCACAAATGGAAGCGGCAGTAAATAATAAAACACCCCCCGGAACAACCGTTCGCCCAGTGATTCGTGCGTCTGGTAATACCGAAACGTGAGCCGAACGGCCAACCCCTCCACAATCAGCATCGCCAGAACCACCATCCGCATATCGCTCCAGAGACTTAAAAACGGAGCCAGCCAATAGCCAAACAAAGGGGAATAGCAGCTATATACATCGCGGTACGGAATTCCACCCTGCAAGGCCGACATCCCGATTGGGTAATAAAACGTTGCTACATCAGACTGTGGCTGGTAGCCCAGAACAATGTAGGTAATCACAAACGGCACCAGCCGCAGCGCAAGCCAGCAACTATCCAGAACCCAGGTGCCGGTTTGTTGTAGAACCTGAGTTACTTTACTTCGTTGCCAGAGAAGAAGCAACAGGGCCACGCCAAGCGCAACCGATACCGCCGTTTTTATGTAGACAATAAACATAACGCTCGTTTATGATTTACGGCTTTTGGTCGGTACTGTTCACCGTTGGGAAGCGCAACGAATCAAGAAAAGACCCAAACGAGTCACCGTAAGCCTATTTATGCTCAATACACTTTTTCGAGCCGTTCAACAAAGTCTCTGAACTGGCGTGCCGGTATAAATTGTGGCTGTATTCGATACGAAAGCACAATAAAGACCAGTAGTAGCGAAATCAAAAATGCCTGTAAAATGACGATCAGGAAGGAGAAAGTCAAATAACTCGTCCAGCCAGGAATGGATGTATTGGTAAAAAACTTCAGATACAGTAGCCCGCAAATTCCCAATATCGAGGCCACAACCATCATGACGCAGAATAACGCCAGTCGTACGGCGGTGGTATCGATCAGAACGGAAACGGCACTCAATCCATGCAACACCAGCGACACGAAATTCATTTTTGATTCGCCCGCCAGCCGACGGCCGCGCTCCAGTGGTACGGCCGTGTAGGGTAATCGGGATCGAATAACCCCGCCCGGATAGTTATTCCAGATTTCGGATACATGAGCCAGTTTGCGTAGCTGGCTGGCCGGTACCAGGCTGAAGTTACCAAAGGTGATAACTTTGCCCGTAAGCAGCCTGAACACCGATTTGTAGACCGAATAAAACAGGCGGAAGGTCAAACTTTCGTGGCGTTTGGCCCGGTGTGCAAAAACCACATGGCCTGGTTTCTCGGTCCCTCGATGGACGAGTTCATGAATATCTTCGGGACGGTCTTCGCCATCTGCATCCATGACAATGGTTGGATATAGCTCGGGCTGATCGGCCAGAAAAGCCAATCCGAGGGCAATGGCTTTTTGATGTCCAACATTTCGATAAAGCCGAAGTATAGACAACGACTGTCCAACACCTGTTGGCAACGTTTCGTAATTTATAGCGGAACAATCGTCTACAATCAGGAAGGCCAGTCGGCTGAGTAACGGTTTGTCAACAACCGATTGAATGCGCTCGAGTAGCAAGCCTACAGCCAGCCAGTCATTAAATAGTGGTATGACAACATTTATACGCTCGGGCAGCAAATGGGATTTATTCTCCAACGTGATGGGTGGTTTGAGCGGCAAAAATAGAGGTTTATCCTAAAAAATGACCAGACGACTTATCGTATAGCACGGTTGTGGCTGGTATGTACATCGAAAAAATGGGTTTAGGGTACATCAACCTGTTGATTACCAAACGCTAGTTCGCTATGGTCGGGGTAGGTTCGGAACACGCCTAACTGATAGCGGCCCGATTGAATCATATAAATGGGCATTGGAGTAAAAAAGCCGGGTTCAACCTGCCACGGTTTAAACGAGGCTGGGCGTTTTTTGACGGCATCCAGCAGATAAACATGCCGATCTGACCGCATGACGAGGTAGATTCCCTGATGTAGGCCAACAGAATAATTGGGTTCATTACTCTCAACGACAATATAATCGCCATCGCGTTTGATCTGTAATGGATTAAGCGAAGCAGTCTTGTTGACAGGTAGCAGCACTTTCCGTTCGTCGGGGGTAATAGCTGGATCGGGCAAATGATACCAGTTTCGCTTTGCCATAAGGTCGATCAGACTGGCAATATACTGAGCTAAATTAGAGTTGCGGCTTCCTCCCAGACCAATGGCGCTATGGAGCTGATTGAAGGCGAGGCCCTGCATATGTTTACGGCGCTCAATGGCTTCGGGTAAATAGGTATAATAGGTGAATAGGTTAAGCCCCAAAAACACACCCCAGACGAGTGGCCAGAAGCGTGTTCGGGCAGTTTTGGTTAATTGGCTGAATAAAAGAACGCTGGCAACTGCCCATAAGGATAGGGCATAGATTCGGTAAGGAATATGAAGTGCCATACCGAAATAAAACCGAAGCCGAAAAAACGCAATCAGGGCAATATTTACTACCAGAAACAGCAGGCATCCCAGAATAAATGTTTCGAAAAACGAGTTGTTTTTTCGGGAGCTGAATAGTGTTTTTAGTAGCCAATAGCCAAGCCCTGCTATTAAAATGGAACCCGCCAGAAATGGCAGATAAAATCGATATGTTTCGGGAAGAGTCGGAAACAAATCGAAAGGGCTTCCGGCAAAAATCAAAAATCCGGCCAGGGTTTTTAGCGGGTGCTCAAGAACATAGCTAAACCCTTCGGCATTACCCTGCTGAACCGGATAGCCCAGAAAATAGAGATACCCGCCAAGTATTCCTGTCGCAATCCAGATTGTCAGCGAAATCCACCGACGCTGGATAAACAGCATACAGGCCCCGGCAGGCCAGAGCAGAAGCCCGTTACCCATACTAAACGTACTGAGCAATCCCAGCCCTATAGCTACGGTAAAATAGGAACGCCGTTCGGTAGCAAGCACAAATAAGGTTGCCGTAACGAGAGTAATGATGGTAAGATATTGTAAGGAAAAAATGGCCGTAAACGTCATGATGTAGGTTTGGGCCGTGAAGAGCAGGAGTGGAGCTATTAACAAACCTACCCGGGCTGTCTGCGGGCTAAGTTCCTGCTGTTTGAGAGCGCGGTAGAGCAGATAGAAAATGAGTACCAGCCCGGCGTTTCCCCACAACATCAGATTGGCAAAATTGATGCCGCCCGTCAGTGCGTATTGTGCCAGAACAACAAGTCGGGCATATACGACCCGGTGTTCATTATTTGGGCGCAACAGTGCCGACACTGCTTCATGAAAGGAGGGCGCACCCAGAAAACGATCCAGAAAATAAGGAATATTCTCAAAATCGTCGAACCAGGGAATGTTGTAACGAAGTGTGAAAAAGTAAATAAAAAAACCGGCGATCGGCAACAGCAGTAACACGCTTGTTAGGGGAGGTGTTGCCAGCAGTCGGTATAGTCGATTCATGCGTTTCGGTAAGTTCGTTGAATCCGGTACAGTTCGTACCACATTTTAGAGATGTATTCTGAGCCTATTCTGGAGTCACTTTGTTCAATCCACTGTTTGAGGGGCTGCTCAGCAATGTGGCTCATGACATTTAGTCGACCCCGATGCTGGATGAGCCGGGCCAGTATTTCGACGTCGAATAGCCACGGGCTGATAAATGGTTTCTCAAACAGATTGTTAACAACACTCTGTCGGAATACTTTTGCTCCGCACTGGGTATCATAAACCGGAAGCTTCAGGATATTGCTGATCACGGTGGCAATAACACGTCCAGCGTAGTGCCTGAAAGGATTGCGTTGGATGTTGTTGCCTAGGTATTTAATCCGTGACCCCATTACCAGATCAAGCGCTGGATTGAAGTCGAGCACCTGAGTCAAATCGGTTATGGCGTTGAGTGGCGTTGCTAAATCTGCATCGAAAAAACCAATATAGTCGAATGGCTTGATGGCATTTTTTAACATACCCAACTGAACGGCTCCTGCTTTCCCCTTATTTTGAGTAAGGTTTTGGACGTCAATTCGATCCGGGCACTGCTCACGCATCGTTTCCAGGACAAATTGGGTCTGGTCGGTACTACCGTCGTTGACAAAGCAAAAATTTACGTTGGTACTTTGGCTTAAGTATGCAAGGAAAACGTCTACAGGCAATCGATTGGCTTCGTTGTAGCAGGGAATAACAATGCAAATGGATGACATACATAAGTGTGTTTCGGTGGGTGTTGATTTGAGTGCAGCATGGTTAATTGATTGGGAGGCTATTGGTTCAACAAAATCTAAAATTTCAGACATAGTTGGAGTAATTAACAGGAGGTCAGGCAAACGTTGTTAGTGAGTAGTAAGGGCTGCTTTCTCCTGTAATACAATCGTTTTTTTGTGGTAATAATCGGCCCAGCAACGGTTCCAGAGGTGTTTAGGGTCATTTTTTACATCCTCCAGAAACATAGATGCCGGATGGTCGGGCAATGGTTTTATCAAGGCAGTATCACTTTCAGACTGAGTCATTTGCTGGTATCGTTCCTGCATAGCCTGATCATAGCGACTGGCGCGCCCACTCAGCCAGTCGCCATAGGCTAAGGGCAGTACAGGGCCAGCACCAATAGCAAGGGCTGTCCAGATAAGTGTGATCATGGCTATTGGACGAGAATATCGCGTCCAGGTCTCTACCTGAATCCGGTGGCGAACTGTTACGATCAGCAAGGTAAGATTATAGGTCCAGCTAAGCCAAAACATCAGGTTGAAAATATTGACTAGGCGTAGTGCCGGAGCAACGCCTACTCCGTAGAAATGAAGGGAAATAAGCGCGATCAGCGTGGCCGCGCCGTGCAGCATGCCCAGAAAAGGATGCACCCGAAGATAAGCGGGAAGAGGTTTGTTGCCGGTTAGTTTATAGGTAAGTGGTAAATACAAAAGGGAGAGGGGCAGCAAAGGTGTCAGAAATAGTTGTTGGACAATATAGCCAGCCGAAAACTTCAGTGCCGATATGAGTGTCTTTGGTATATTCGCACTATTGGGGTTTGAGCCCATCCGCACGGCATTGCCCGGAGCCGTTATCAGATAATAACAGGCAATGCCACCAACTGCAAACAGAATCAGGGTAGTAGCCGATATGCGTCGATTTTGTAGTAAACCAGCAAACGCAATGAGTCCCAGAACCGACATGGCCATCACCATACCGGTTTCGCTGGAACCAATGATACAGACAAGGAGGAAACTTTCCAGAAGAAGGTAGCCCGGCAGAGTACCAAAACCACGTCGTTGATGGGCAATCAGTGTGGCTAACAGAAACAGCAGAAAAGCAGTCGATAAACTATAGCAGGCCATACCGGCATACCAGTACATATATTCTGACAGGCTGGCAAGCGTCGCTATAAAGCCAACGAAAAGCCCGGCAGCCAGCCCCAGTTTGGCTGTTATGGTAAAGCCATGCAAAAACTGACTTGCCAGCGCATAGAAACCTAGTGCCAGCAAACAGAGCAGAATAACAGGATAAACTTTATAGCCCCCATACCAACCGTAGGTAAGTGGACTGCCGTGTACGAGAAAATTATGAAAAAAGCGACCACTCCAGCCATCATAATAAAATTGTTGCGATTGCCAGAAACCATACTGCATCGATGTGCTGGCAAAGCAATAGTCGTCGGCAGGAGATGGGTGATTGTAGAAAGAAAGGGCGATGAGTGGTAGAGCAACGACAATAGAAAGAATTAGAAGAATAAACGTAGTGGAACGCGCTATTGGCGAAATTTTAGTCATGAATGTAGTATTATAACGGTGTAGGTAGTTGAGATTTCTGACTATTGGGCCTGTTTTTCCAGAGCGGGTAGGCAACAACCGCAGCCAGAATAACAAGTGTGCCCAGGTAGAATCCGGCAGTCATACGTTCAGCATCGCCGAAAATCATTACAGCCAGTAAAATCCCATACACAGGTTCCAAATTTACGGTTAAGACAGCCATATACGGTGAAAATTTTCGTAACAGGCCCACACCAACCGAATAAGCATAGACCGTACAGACCATCGACAGGATCAAAAGCCATAACCATTGTAGTGTTGTCTGGGGTATATACTGAATAGGTGAAATGGCCTCCCGTGGGTCGAGGGCCTGTGTTATGAACCAAAGCCCCAATGCACAGACCGATGCGCCGATCATCTCATAAAGTGAAATAACCAGCGAATCGTACCGGTGGGTAAAACGACTGTTAATGATGGTGAAGAGAGAGGCTAACATGGCCGAGAGCATAGCCACGATCAGACCCATTACTTTATCGAACTCAAACTGAAAAATAAGGTATAGCCCCGCCATGACCACAGCTCCCAGAACAACTTCAATGAGTTGAACTTTCCGGCGCAGAATCAGCGGTTCCAGCAAACTGGCCCAGAGCGAACTGGTAGCCATGCCAGCCAGACAGACCGACACATTGGCCAGCCGGGCTGCCATGAAAAAAAGTACCCAGTGAAGTCCAATAATACAGCCTGTGGCAAATAAACGCCAGTAGTCCCGGCGAGCCACCCGAAAACTTTGCCTGCGGGCTGCCAGCACAACGCCAAGCCCAACAACCGCAAGTGCAGTCCGAAATAAAACCACAGCCGACGAGTCGAGGGGTTCCAGTAGTTTTCCCAGAATAGCCGTAAACCCCCAGATAAGAACAATAAAATGGAGTTGAAAATAGTCGGAAAACGTGGGCTTATGCGACATATACCAGGTTGAAAATTATGAATGATGAGTAACCTGCAACGCATCATCATTTATCATTCATAATTCATCTTTTATAAAGATTATCTCGGAATAGTGTTGTAAAGGAATACGCCGATGAACGTAAAAATAATATTAGGAAGCCAGACCGCCAGTATTGGATTTAGATTACCGGATTCGGCAATGCCTTTTGCGAGCATAAAAAACAGCAGGTATGTGAATGCCAGAAAAAATCCCAGAGCTACCTGCCAGCCTACACCCCGGCGACTTTTTCGGGCCGACATAATGACTCCAATGATCGTTAGAATAATAATGGCAAAGGGGCGGGTATCCCGGCTGTATTTTTCGAGTAAGTATGTTTCAACACCGTCGGAGCCACGACTGCGTAAGAGATCAATATGATCGTTTAGTTCGGGGCGGGTCAGGGTTTCGTATAGGTTAAAATCCGAACTGAAATCGTCGGGTTTGAGATTCAGAGTGGTATCTATCCGGGTGCCGGGCGTGAGCGTTTCCTGTAGTCCGTTGATGTTGCGGATGTTGTAGTCATAAACGCCCCATTTTTTCTTTTTAGGGTCCCACTCAATCCGGTCGGCAGTGAGTTTTTGCTTTAACTGATTGCCCTCGACCCGTTCCAGGGTAAACTTATAGCCCGTATTGCTCTGGTTATTATAGCTCTCCAGATAAGCATATACATTGGGGGCAATCTTCAGATGGACATTGCGGTGCGAGTAGGTGAAGGCTTCGTTAATGTACTTAATCTCGAAGGCAATCCGGGTTTTATTGGCTTTCGGAATAATGTAGTTGACCATAAAATAGGTCAGAACAGCCAGTACAGTGGCCCCCAGCACGTAGGGAAACAGCAGTCGTATGAAACTGACACCACTACTCAGAATAGCAATAATTTCCGTACGCGCGGCCAGCCGTGAGGTCAGAAAAACCGTTGCAATAAACACCATCAACGGGCTGATATAATTGGCCCAATAGGGAATAAAATTGAGATAATAGTGCCAGAGAATCTCGTTGGCCGGGGCGTTGGTTTTGTGGAAATTGTCAACCTTTTCGGTATAGTCGATCATGACAACAACCAGCACAATAACCATAACTACAAACAGGTAGGTTTGCAGAAACCGTTTTAATATATACTTGTCGAGTAGTTTCATTGCTCATCATGGCGTTCTCCGTTTGTTACAGGCTGTGGCTCCTAAACAAGCCAGAAACTGGAACAGAAAACTCAGTTTACTAATAAATTCTTCGCGACTTCGTGGCTAACAAATACGGGCTGACCATTCGTGATGTGAAGAATAACAGATTTGTCGAACGCATTGATTTCGGCTACAGTAACCGAACAGCCAAGCGTTAGCCGGGAATGGTCGAGGTGTTGCAAAAATTCGGTTGAGTGTTCGAGCACAGCCATGAGCCGAACATCTTCGCCAGTTGATACGTCGGATAGTTTTCGATATTCGGTTTGTGGCATTTTGCCAGTGGGGGTAGGAATGGGATCACCGTGTGGATCGAACTGCGGATTACCCAGATAGGCATCCAGCCGGGCCACCAGCTCTTCAGACCGGATGTGTTCGAGTTCTTCCGCTATTGCGTGTACTTCAGCCCAGCCAAAGCCTAATTTTTCGACCAGAAAGACCTCCCAGAGCCGATGACGCCGAATGATCTGAAGGGCCAGTCGTTCGCCTTCATCGGTCAGCCGTACCCCCTGGTATTTTTTGTAATGAATCAGTTGTTTGTCGGCCAGTTTACGAAGCATATCAGTAACTGAAGCCGCTTTAGTAGCTGTCATTTCTGCCAGGGCACTGGTGCTCACCTCGCCCTCCTGACGGGAAGCGAGCGAATAGATGGTCTTCAGGTAGTTTTCTTCGGTAAATGACTGCATAAACAATGGCTACTCAGTAAAAACGATGAAGTAGCATGAAACAGTTTGACCGCAAAGATAGTTTTAATGTTAAACTTTCTAAAAATTTAGATTAGTCTAAAAAAATATTTCAACAATCCTTATATTTGAGCGTTGTAAGAAAAAAAAAGGAGTGTCCGATGCCGGACCTGCGTTGTCCCTGGTCTACGCACCATGCTGGGCAGCATAGGTTTTATCATCTGAAGTCGGATTTTTAGCGTATATGATGAATATGGAGGCTACGAATACAACCATGAAAGGATGGCAGCGGGATAATCTGGAAAATTCAATGCCCGATGTCCACAGTTCCATCCATGTGCCAAAGAATAGTGGTTTTTTTAAGACCCTGATGGCTTATTTTGGCCCAGGGCTAATGATTGCCGTTGGTTATATGGACCCCGGTAACTGGGCTACCGACATTGCCGGTGGAGCACAGTTTGGCTATCGGCTGCTATCGGTTGTGCTGATTTCTAATTTATTTGCCATTCTTCTTCAGCACCTGGCGCTTAAACTGGGTATTGTTACCGGTCGCGATCTGGCACAGGCCTGTCGTGACCACTACAGCCGTCCGGTGGCGGTTGGACTTTGGTTACTGGCCGAAATTGCCATTGCGGCTACCGATCTGGCCGAAGTGATAGGCTCGGCTATTGCCCTTAACCTGTTGTTTGGATTACCGCTAACGGTTGGTATCCTCATTACCGGACTCGATGTACTGTTGCTGTTATACCTCCAGAATAAAGGCTTTCAGACGCTCGAACGTATTGTGGCGAGCCTTATTTTTCTGATTATCGGTTGCTTTGGCTACGAACTTATTGTCTCGAAACCCGTAGTGGCCGATGTGCTGAACGGCCTGTTACCGCGTCCGGAAGTCGTTACAAATCCGGGTATGCTTTATATTGCTATCGGAATTTTGGGCGCAACGGTTATGCCGCATAACCTCTATCTGCACTCCAGTATTGTTCTGACCCGCAATTTCGACCGCAACAATGAGGGACGTAAGTCGGCCATTAAATTTGCTACGATCGATTCTACCGTTTCGCTCTTTCTGGCTTTTTTTATCAACGCTTCCATTCTGATTTTATCGGCGGCAACATTTCATTTTTCCGGTAATCAGCACGTGGCCGACATCACCGACGCACATCGGCTGCTCGACCCGATTCTGGGCGTAAAACTGGCGGGCGTATTGTTTGCTGTGGCATTGCTGGCTTCGGGGCAAAACTCGACGCTGACCGGTACGCTGGCCGGGCAGATTGTGATGGAGGGTTTTTTAAACTTAAGTGTTAAACCCTGGCTCCGTCGACTTATTACCCGACTGGTGGCAATTGTTCCGGCTCTGGTTGTTGCCATTCTTTACGGCGAACATGGTACATCCGAGCTATTGGTGTTTAGTCAGGTGATTTTATCCGTGCAACTGAGTTTTGCCGTTGTGCCATTAGTGTCGTTCACCAGCGATAAGCTGAAAATGGGCCGATTTGTAAATCCTGGCTGGCTAAAAAGTGTATCGTGGGTAGTGGCTGTCATTATTATCGGCCTGAACGGATATCTGCTGCTTGACACTCTTTTTTAAGCCATTGACCATCGGTTATTTCTCTCAGTAGGTGAAAAAAAGACGCCCCATACTACCGGGCGTCTTTTTTTCACCTACTGAGTAGTGTGTCAGTGCCAAATGACTAGTTTAAGGCAGCAATAATGGCGTCGGTATCGCCGACTTCACCAATTCTCGGAAAAATTAGTTTCAGACTGTGCTCATGCGCACTTGCAACCACATCGGTTATGGCATCCTGCGCAAATGCAATATTATAGCCCCGTTCACTGGCAGCCCGAGCGGTACTTTCTACGCCAATGCTGGTCGAAACGCCCGCCAGCACTATTCCCGTAATGCCCCGCTGTTTTAATTCTTCATCCAGCCCCGTTTCGTAAAAGGCGCTCCAGGTATGTTTCGTAATTAAAATATCGTTGGCCTCCGGCTTAATTTCTGACGTTAGTTCCAGTGATTCCGGAGTGTAAGACGACCGTGGTCTTAGCGGAGTATCCCGACGAATATTGTGTGTAGGGCCACCCAACGGATCAATAGTGACGATTACTACTGGTAGATTGGCGTTTCGAAAAGCAGATACCAGTTTGGCTGTATTGCCGAGCAGCGTGCTGGCGGGGATTAATAACGGGTAGCTAAGTGCACCTTTTTGGAGGTCGATTAAAACGAGAGCTGTTTGGGGATCGAGAGCTGTGATCATACTACTGTTAGGTTTGAAAAACGAAAAAGAATCAGACTTATATAGGAACTTCAGTGGGTGAAGTAGTGGGTAAGGCGGATGCCGATTGTTTAAGCTTATTTCTCTGAAAAAAACGCAGGTGCAGAACGCCAATAAGCAGGGCTAGAATCCCCTGGCACAGCACAGTGTTCTGTACGCCAATGTGCTGTGAAATAGCACCCACAAGCAAACTGCCAATGGGTAAGGCACTGGAATAAGCCATGACATAGAGGCTAATCACTCGTCCTCGCATGGATGGGGCTACGCGAGTTTGCAGCAGGGTATTGCTAATCGTAATCTGCGACATCATGCCAAAAGCGCCAATCACAATAAACAGCAGTGCCAATGGGTACCAGGGCGTATAGGAGAATAGAATAAGGCCCGTGCCAAAGACAAAGGTGTTGATCATGAGCACTCTGCTGAGGTTTGTTCCGGCTTTAAGTGAGGCCAGAAAGATGGCTCCGATAAAGGCACCAAGACCAATGGCGCTGTCGATTAGGCCGAAGGTTGAAGCCGTACCGTGAAAGACGTCTTTTGCGTAAACGGGCATCAGTGTTGTAAAAGGGAGCACCAGCAAGCTAACCAGGCCCAGCATACTGATTATGTAGCGGATGGAAGGCGTTTGCCGGATATAACTAAACCCCTCAGCTAGTTCGCCCAGAATGTTTTTGGTATGGGTCTTCGGCACGTACGCTGGCAGTTTCATGAGCAGTAAGGAGCCAATAACGGCAATAAAGCTGACGGCATTCAGACCAAAACAAACGACTTCGCCCAGTTTTTCGATAGCGATTCCGGCAATGGCAGGACCTAGCAGTTTAGATAAATTGACCATCGAAGAATTCAGCGCCACGGCATTGGGCAGGTCGCTTTTATCGTCGACCATTTCGTAAACCAGCGACTGGCGGGCAGGAACATCGAAGCCGTTGATAATGCCCAGCACGACACTCAACGCAATAATTTCCCAAACCGCATAGTGCTTGAAGAAAACCACCAGCGTCAGCAAAATGGCCTGAACCATCGACAGAACCTGCGTCAACAGCAAAACCCGGTGCCGATTATACCGGTCCGATACAACTCCGCCAATGGACGTAAACACGGCCGATGGAAACAGGGTGGCAAATACACTCACGCCAAGCATAAATTTGGAGTGCGTCATGGAATAGATAACCCAGCTTACGGCGGTTTTCTGCATCCATGTTCCCAGTAAGGAGATCGACTGGCCGGTAAAGAACAATCGATAGTTACGGCTTTTAAAAGCACGAAATGTAGTCAGATTCATAACGTTGATGATTGTATTGCTGACTGGTCGGGGAAGCTCATCAATCAGTAAATTCCTGAGCGGATTTATTGGTATCCACTCGTTTATCGCTAAAAGCTCAGGGAGTCAACTTATCCATGAAGGTTATGCTCGCCATGATCGAAATCACTACGAAACCTAAAAACAGGAGCAGCATCGATAGCTTATTCTGAGGAGATACGTTGCTTACCCGTAGCAGAACATAGCCCACCAGCAGATTAAAACAGGCCCAGAGTACATTGACAGTTGGCGATGACAGACCCTTGCCGGGTGGATTGGCAAATGGCGTTGGAAATGGATCGCCAGAAACGCCGTGCGTGTAATGAGGAACTACATTGGCTAAAAACAGGCCAGCAAAAAAGGCGGCAAGATACTGATACCATTTCATACTGTTGATGGGTTGATCGGTTACAACTTGCTGATGTTAACTAGTTCTTTTAATCGAAGTCGACCAGTTTGCCTAATGGGCCTAGAGCCTGTCGCAGGATAGCCTGTTCTTCTGGCGAGCAGGTTTGAGTTATGGCCTTGTTCAGCCATTCATTGCCTTCATGCCTTGCATTGGTCAGAAGGGCCTGGCCGGTTTCCGACAGCGAGATCATTACCTTACGCTTGTCGGTTTCTGATGGCGTGCGAACAATATAGCCAAGGTCTCCAAGGTGATTCAGTATCTGTGACATCGACTGCGTAGTGACCTTTTCTTGCCGGGCCAGTTCGCTGGGTAGCATTTGTGTATGTTCGTTGAGCTGCTTAATGACAGCCCGCTCTGTCAGCGAGAGTTTTTCGTGGGTTGGCGACTTACTACGCAGTTTTTTTACGAGCCGTGACAGAACCATCCGCAGGTCGGAAGGTAGATGAGTATCGTCTTGGGTAGTGCTCATTTTGTAAGGAAAACTTGTTAAGTTACTTTACAAAAGTACGGCATAATTATAACACTTTAAACAAACTGCCATTAAAGAATTATTAACATTAGTTGGTAGCAACCGGGCACCGGCAGCGGTTGATGGCCAATGGCAGGGTGTTTACAGCAACTGAGCAATGTAGCTGTTTCGGCGGAGTAGATTGCTGCAAAGCCAGCTCAGGCTAGCGGCACCCATACAGACAAAAATGAATTTGGCGAAAGCTGGCACGTTGACCCAAAGAAGGGCGAACTGAAGCCAGGTGACAAATCCGTAATGGACCATATAAATCGTGTAAGCATTGGCCGATACACTTGTCCAGAATCGGACTGGCCGGGTGAAGATTTGTTTAAAAATGCTCAGGCAAGCGCCAATGCTGGCCAGGCAACTACCTACAAATGCCAGGTCATAGAAGAAAAAGCCCTGGGTTTCGGTCAGATTTCCCTGCCTGACCTGAGCGGTACCAAAATCTGAAACTGCCAGAAAAAAAACGTAGCATCCTATACTTAGGCCAACCCAAAATAGCCAGTTTTTGCCAAACAGTTTACCAAAGTAAAAAAAGAACGGCTCCCAGGAAGTAGCGCCCAGGCAACTCCCCAACAAAAAGAACAGCAGGTAAAATAAAAGTCGATTCAATTGGAAATCGAATGGCCCCCACCGGCCGATCCAGGTATATTGGCCTACCCACAGACTAAGTGGAATCAGGCTCAGGGCAACTAGGCCGAAAAGGATGATGCCAAATCGGATTGGGGAACTGGCCTGACGAAGAAACCATTGCCCCATCACTGGATAAATCGTTGGCGAAATTCGATAAATCAGTACGGCAAGGCCGTCGAAAACCAGCAGAAGCCAGATAAACCAGGGAGGACCGACGGGCCATTGCTGGTGGACAATGTAATCGCTAATGAACTGCTCTAGCGTAAACGAGTGAGTAGCCAGGTAGTAGGAAGGTACATAGGCCAGCGGTATTAGTACGCATTCGGCTATCAGAAACGGGATGCCTAGCCGAATTGCGCGATCGGCTAAGTAAGCCTGTGTGCCTTTCCGCTCAAGCCCCCGATAAACAAATAAGCCACTGATGAGGAACATAAGTGGCATGAAAAACAAATCGTTGAAGCCGATGAACACATCCATACCCAGCCAGCGGGCCTGATCGACAACGGGAGCGGTTGAGAGAATGTATTGTGCAGGGTTAAAATAGCCGTAGGTAGGGTAAGCCATAGCGGCATGATGGGCTACAACCAGTAGCGTAACAAACGCACGCAGATAGTCGAGCCAGATTGCCCGATTACTACCAGCTTTCATAGAATTGGGACGTAAAATTGATCAAATCAAGGAGGAGGAAAAAACAGAAATGTTGCATCGGCATCACGGGCAAGATGCGCAATGAACAATTAAAAATAGTGTCAAAAAAAAAGTAACAACGCAAAAAGGCTGCGCAGAAGCCATAAATCTTTGTGTTGTCAAGCTGGCAAATCGGGTAGTAGTTCGTCATTTGAACCAATGCCCAATAGCTAACCGCTTATAAATTATGTCTATCGACAACCATGAAATTCAACTTTTTAACCCACAACAAAGCGAAAGTCTTCAATCAGGAAGGCAACTGTGGGACAGCAAAACGCAAAACCAGAATAACCAAAACACCGTAGCGTATACGTGGGCTATGTATAAGCAACTGTTTCCGGAAGCCCGATTGTACGTGTTCGATCTGGCTGGATATGGGCAGGCCCCGCTTCGGGTAAAACAGAATGATGTCTATCTGATTGCCGGATGGTCTGATAAAGTATTCGATGTTTTACAAAACCTCGAAGAAGGAGAAACGACTCTTAAGAAGGTGTTTGAGTTAGTGATTTGAGTAACTCGTGCCGCTGTCGACAGGCAGTGCGAAAAAAGTATTTAGTGCTAGTACAGGTGTCGTAAAACAGAGATACTTCGATCCAAAGAAAGCCTGTGAAGGCTAAGCCGGGAAAAGCCGGTATGTTCTCTGTTTGCCCGTTGCCCTGTATTGATTGTAGCAAGTGCCGTAGAACTGGACTTCGCCTGTTGCCTTGCTGTTTTCTATCATGAGTCATTGGTCAGATGCTTTTCCGGTGCCCAATGACTTTTTTCCTAAAGGGAAGTTGATCTAAGCTGAATAGATTCCCAGAAATTCAGCTCGGCATTGACGCCGGTCCGTGGATCGGCTACGAACTCATTGATGGTATCAAACGAAGTCATGACGCCCCGGTCGAGATAGCCGAAGCGCGTACCGACTGTTAGCGCTTCCCGAATGTCGTGGGTAACGAACAAGGCGGTCATCGAATATTGCTGAGCTACCCGGCCAAACAACAACTGCATACTGGCTCTTGTCTGAGCATCTAAATTGCCAAAAGGTTCATCTAATAACAGCAAACGGGGTTTTATGATTAGTGCCCGGCCAAACGAAACCCGCTGTCGTTGCCCACCCGATAGCTGACCTGGGTGTTTTTGAGCCTGATCGCTAAGTTCCAGATCCGCTAATAAGTCGTTTACCTGCTGATCGACCCTCGTTTTGTCGACGTTTCTGATCCGTAAACCAAAGGCTACATTTTCAAATACGTTCAGATGCGGAAACAGCAGCGGTTCCTGGTATAAATAAACGATCTGACGGCGCTCGGGAGGAATGGTCAATATACTTTTTCCGTCCATTCGAATGTCGCCGTCGTTTGCCGATTCAAGCCCTGCCAGAATCTTCAACAACGTTGTTTTGCCGCAACCCGACCGACCCAGCACAGCAAACACCTCGCCCGCTGGCAACTCAAAAGATACATTGCTCAGAATGGACGATTGGTTAAATCGTTTCGATAAGCCAAGAACATCAAGCATAGAGCGAAAGTACAACAGGTTGACCATTTACCCGCTTTTCTTTACCGGGTAGGGTCATAAAAAGGCAACGGCACCTTCGCCATACATTGCTTTGTCGATCGTCATTTTGCCGGGTGTGGGCTTAATGCCCGATAGCCATTCTGTTAACTTATCGACGTAATTGTCGAGGTGACTAATCTGCTGCACGCCATGTTCAACAATAGGGTCGAGGGTAGTCGCAAAAAGTGTACCGCCATACTGACTGGTTTCCCACGAAATTACATCACCTTCCGGGTTGGCCTGTATTATTTCGGCCTGGGGTGGAATCCGGGTATAAACCCCGTGTGTATGCCAGCAGGCCTGACGCGGAGTTAGCCCCCGATAAATCGGATGATGGTAATTGGTTGCTGAAACGGGCGGATTGTTGGGGGTTTCTACCCACCAATAGTTGTTTACCGGTCGATCTTCCCACTGAGCATCGAGCCAGTCGGCCGTGCTATCGCCTTCAACAAATACTTTCTTTCCCTGATTCAGAAACGAATAGATGACTTCCTGGCGACTGGCCAGTTCCTGTTGATTCGATTGAAAAGGGATTACGAGCGCATCCAGTCCGGCCACGGCGTTGCTGGTCAGGTCGTAAACATAAATGAGTTTATAAATGTCGCGGTATTTGGGGGCGGTGGCCATCGCATAGTGCGACCATACCCCATTAAAAATAAGTCCGATCGTTTGCATAGTTGACAAGAAACTGAGTTACTGAAAAGACCTAGGCTACAACAGGTTTAGACGATAGCAGCCGGAGGAAATTGCGATATAGTTTTACAAGAGCCACGTCCTGTTTTCCGGCATAGGTCACATCGGCCAGAGGGCCACTGGCGGTCATGAAAATGATGCCACGGGTACTAACTTCATCGAGTACGACAATGGGGCGTTGCCAGGTATCATCGATCACAATATCGGCACCAGGAGCAGCCTCGATGTAGCCACAGGCCCACCATCCGCTCATACCATGCGAGTAGATAAGCTCGTTGATGTCAACGCCATCAGTGAGATGATACCGATCCGTTTTCAGGAAATAACGGGTTTCGATAGTCCGTTTCGAATTGTCCATTATCCACTGATTTCCCGGAATCCAGTTTGTAAACCAGCCGTCAGAACAGACCAGCGCCTTGCCATCATTCAAAAAATCGAGCACCTTGTTCCTAAGCTTAAGCATGGCAACGTGATCGGAGCCGTTTGGTACAACCAGTACATCGAAAGGAGTGAGGTCGGGATCAAAATCCTGGGTTATGCTGACAACGGTATAAGTGATCAGGTCGTTGGAGACATAATAGTCTGACAATCCCGCAATGTTATTCGAAATGAGCAGAGCCTGAAGCATACGTAGTTCTTGACTAAAGCGTCAGGGCTTTCGTAGTAGCTGTGCCATATATACTTCTTGCGTCACAAAGTAATGCGGCACAACTGACTACGAAAGCTCTGACTAAAGATCTATACGCTTTTGGGCTCGATTTGGATTCTGAATCTGAATTTAGATGAACAATATACAGAAAAATAGTGGTTTAACCCTGATTAAAACGTACTTATCGATTTTTTGGCCTTATTGCATTTTAACTTATGATGAGTAGTTAGAGCGGATAATTTGCCATCGGAAAAGCCAGATGAGCAGGCGGCAAATCACTAACGATCGTCAATGAAGGCATAGCGCATCTGGATTATAACCGACCTAAACTAATATGAAAATAGTGTTACGGGCTATTGGGCTCCTTTTTGTTTTACTTCTCCTCGTTTTGCTGGTCAATACCTTACGGTTAACGTCGCATCAACTAGCAGACGTATCTCCGGCTCCTTCAATAATTGTGCCTGATTCAGCAATTGACCGGCTGGCTGGCGCAATTCGGATTCCGACGGTTTCCTATACGGATTATTCGCTGACCGACACTACGCAGTTTGATAAATTTCTACGTTACCTCCAAACGACCTTTCCGCTTATCCATCAGCGATTGACGCGGGATACGTTTAATCAATATGGGCTTCTTTTTGAGTGGAAAGGCCGAAATCCGGCCTTGAAACCGGTTTTGTTGATGGCACATTACGACGTGGTGCCGGTTATTCAGGGAACGCAGCGGATGTGGAAACGCCCTCCGTTTGATGGCATTGTGGCGGACGGGTATCTATATGGACGTGGCACACTCGACGACAAAATGAGCGTGATAGCCCTGATGGAATCGGTGGAGTATTTATTGCGGACTAATTACCAGCCGGAGCGCACGCTGTTGCTGGCATTTGGTCAGGATGAAGAAACGTCGGGGAAGCGGGGAGCGCAGACGATTGCGGCTGCTTTGCAAAAGCGCGGTGTTACGGCAGAGTATGTGCTCGATGAAGGAGGGGTTATTAAAACAGATGGAGTATCGGGGTTGCAAAAGCCGGTAGCCCTGGTCGGAATCAGCGAGAAGGGCTATCTGAGTCTGGAGTTAACCGCCATAGGTAAAGGAGGACACTCGTCAATGCCACCCGCCCAAACCAGCATTGGTATGGTTGCCGAAGCTGTTAGTAAACTTGAGAAACACCCATTCCCGGCCCGGCTCGATGGCGGGGTGTCGCACTTACTCGATTATCTGGCATCGGAAGTGTCGTTTGGCCAACGGGTTGTGTTTGCCAATCAGTGGCTGTTTGCGCCATTAATTGAGCGCACAATGTCGGAAACCAAATCGGGAAATGCATCGATCCGAACCACAACGGCTCCCACCATTTTTCGGGCAGGAGCGAAGGATAACGTTTTGCCAATCGATGCCACTGCCACCATTAATTTCCGAATCTTGCCCGGCGATACGGTCGATGGCGTAATTGAGCACGTGAAAAAGGTCATCGAAAACGATAGCATCACCGTTAGTGTGCTGGGCAAAGGCAACAATCCGGCTCCGGTATCCGATCCGGAAAGTCCGGCCTTCATGACGATTCACAAAACGATTCGGAGTGTGTTTCCAGATGTGGTGGTAGCGCCCTACATCATGCTGGGCGCTACCGATTCCAAGTTTTATGCGGGCGTAACATCGGCCATCTATCGGTTTTCGCCAGTGCCGCTGAACGATGCCGAAACGCAAACGATTCATGGCACCAATGAGCGAATCGGCGTTAAGGATTACCAGAACATGATCCGCTTCTATGTGGCGCTTATTCAGAATAGCCAGAAAATCTAAAACTGGTTTATCGCAAAGGTTATTAAGCTGATTCGCAACGCTCACCGGGGATTATTGTTCTGTAAGCGTTGCGAATACGGTATAACAACGCGCTTTTAGCTTGTAGTAACTGTTTCGGCCCAGGCGGTGTTCAGCGCGCCGAGAAACGTTTCGGGGGCCTGGGCTCCCGAAACCGCATAGCGACGGTTCAATACAAAGAAAGGTACCCCTCTGGCCCCTACCTGTTGCGCTTCATATATATCCCGATTCACGTCATCGGCAAACGCATCGCCTGCCAGTACGGTTTGCACTTCAGTTGCATCGAGACCAATAGCTGTTCCTAATTCAAGCAGGGTGGCATGATCGGCCGTGTTTCGTCCTTCGGTAAAATAAGCCCGAAACAGCCGTTCTTCGGCAGCATCGCCAAGTCCTTTCGTTTTGGCTAGTTGAATCAGCCGGTGAGCGTCGAACGAATTGGCAACAATAGCCCGGTCAAAATCGTAGGCCAGCCCTACTTCTTGCGCCATAGCCGTAACGCGGTCGTTCATCTGGCGGGCCTGCTCGACACTCCAGCCTTTCACTTCGGCCAGGTATTCATTAATATTTTTGCCGGGATCGGTTTTCATCGCTGGATTCAACTGAAAACTCTTCCAGACCACGTTGATTTGTTCGTTGTGCGGAAACTGACTGAGGGCCTGTTCAAACTTGCGCTTGCCGATATAGCAAAACGGACACATCACATCACTCCAAATTTCTACGTCCATGCTGTTTCGTTATCTGTATTTTGTTATCAGGTCATTAGCTTATTCTCCAACAGGGCTTTAAAACGTATAACCACGTAGTGGGGGCATCTTAGTAGTAGTTTTCCTGTTTTTATAGCTCCGTAGGAGCGATATCTGCCGGAATCATGCCGCTCTTACAGAGCTACAAATACACAACCTCACTAAAGAGCTACTACGGTGACATGCCTACGGCATTTTTATCAAAAAGCCCTGTATTCTCCAATGACAACACTTAAACCGATGGTTTTTGTGCCCAGATGAGGCCATAATCCATTTGTGTAGGAATATTGTGGACTGTCGGAACAAGACCAACCTCTTCAAACCAGCCACGATACTCGGCCCGGCTGTAGCAGCGCCCTTTGGTATTCCAGAACAATTGCGCCGAATAGTCCGTCACGGCGAGTGGTCCATCGAGTTCGTCGTTCAGAAATGCGTCGTGGACCCAAAGTTCACCCCCCGGACGAATGGCAGCCGCGAACCGATTGGCCAGTCGTTGGCAGGTTGGCGTCGGCCAGTCGTGAAAGAGGCTGGCTGCCAGAAGCAGATCGGTTTTGGGTAACTCGTCGGTTAGCATGTCGCCGGGTAAAAACGTTATTCGTTCGCGTAGTGTTTCGGTGCCGGGCCGACCACTCATAACTAGTTCGTCTAAAAGTTCTGCCGCTACCGCCAGAACGGCTGGCCGGTCCAGAAGGGTAGCCGTTGAGGTTGGGTTATTCAGCAACCATTCGTAGGTGTAAAAACCCGTACCTCCGGCAACATCCAGTAAATGCCCTTCGCGTTTGGTGAGTTTGGAGGCCACAATGGGCGACAGTCGGCGGGCACGTCCGGCCAATCCCAGCGTAAGGCTGCGGGCCAGTTCCAGATCGTCCATAGGTGACGGACCTTCGCCTTCTTTCACGAACGAAATACCCTGTAGAGTGTCCAGCGGACCATCGTTTTTGAGCCGGATTGCCATGTCGAGAGCGCCCGGATCATTGCTTTCCAGACCCACATAGCCAGTCAGGTTAGGTACATTCGACTGGATAAGAAAGTGCCCGAGTTCAGTAATGGTCAACTTACCCGATTGGTCGATGCGTAGCAGGTCCATCGCACACAGCGCCGGGAACAGCACCAGAGCTGGCCGTTCGGCAAGACCAAGACTGGTACTTGCCTGCTGAATACTAAGCGGATTATTGGCCAATAAATCAAATACGTGCAAATGGCTTACGGCGGCAATTAATAAACGGGAGCCAAACATAGCCCGCAGGTGTTGGGTAATGGGTGCCAGATCGGGCTGGAAGTCAGTATGCATTGTGTTGAGGTTGTGTTCGGGCAACAAAAGTCTGCCAATAAAAGCAATTGAACGGTTATCGACTACTGGTTCATTTTAGCAGGTAAAAGCCAGCCAGCGTCGATTCTGGACCGAACTTACTTGCAAATCAGGCCGTTTGTTTACTAATCATTGGTTACTTGTCATTGGCCATTAGCTATTGGGAAAATACACAACCTGACTATGTATGCCATCAATCTCTACACAAGAAACAACATTATCGACCCAAAAACGACCACTCTTAGCCTGGGTATTACTTTTCATTCTGGCACTGGTGTGGGGCAGTTCGTTCATTCTGATCAAGCGGAGCCTGGTTGCTTTTGAAACCGATCAGGTAGCTGCTGGTCGTATTTTTTTCGCCTTCCTGTTCTTTTCGCCCTTTTTGGGGGTGCAGGCCCGCAATACCGACATCCGGATGTCGGTACGGAGCCGCTGGCTGGCGTTGCTGGGGGCGGGCATGTTTGGGTATCTGATACCGGCTTTTCTGTTTGCCGAAGCGGGAGCCCATCTCAACAGTTCGCTGGCGGGGGCTCTGAACGCACTCAGCCCATTGTTCACCCTGCTGATTGGCGTTGTTTTTTTCGGGCGGGTATTGCGCATCTGGCAGAGTCTGGGAATTCTGCTCGGGCTGGCTGGTTCGGTTTTGTTGATTTTTTATAGCGCCACCGGCACGTTTTCCGTAAACGGTTATGCCTTGCTGGTAGTGCTGGCAACGTTGTGCTATGGCATCAATATTAACATAATTGGCCGGTTTCTGAGCCATATGCCAGCCCTGGTATCGACGGCCTGGATCTTTGCGTTTGTTGGGCCAATTGCGTTTGTAATATTAGTATTCACTGATTTCTTTTCGAAGCTGATGCTCCCCACGGCCAGCGTTTCGCTGGCAACACTAATCTGTCTTGGCGTATTGGGGTCGGGTGTGATGTCGGTAATTTTTAACCGGATAGTGCAGTTGGCATCGCCTTTGTTTGCCGCATCGGTTACGTATCTAATGCCCGGAGTAGCACTGCTATGGGGTGTTTTAGATGGCGAACGGATCTATCCTGTTCAGTTTATGGGCTTGGGCATCTGCCTGCTCGGCATATGGCTCATCAATAAGTCCTGAAAAAAGTTATGGTTTATGGCGTTGTGTGTATAGTTTAGCTGTTCGGGAAGACGTTATCGCTTTCTGCTTCATTCGTTCGCATAAACCATGTATCAGACAACCCTGAATGACCAGGTCATTACCATTGATTTTACCGGCGACACCCCGCAGGTCAATGGCAACAGTTTTGATTGGGATTTTGTCAAACTCACCGACCGCACGTTCCATATTCTG
The DNA here is from genome assembly GCF_037201965.1 of Spirosoma sp. SC4-14. Taxonomy (NCBI): domain Bacteria; kingdom Pseudomonadati; phylum Bacteroidota; class Cytophagia; order Cytophagales; family Cytophagaceae; genus Spirosoma; species Spirosoma sp. SC4-14. Next base: position 3,397,250 of record NZ_CP147518.1, read on the forward strand.
CACCAGAATCGTTCCTATACGGCCGAAGTTCTTGAACTGAACAGCGCCGAAAAAATGGTTCGACTGAAAATCAATGGCCACATTCAGGAGGTTCAGCTAAAAGACAGGTTCGATCTGTTGCTCGAAAAAATGGGCATCAGTAGTGCTGCCCATGCAAAAATTAATGATCTGAAAGCACCGATGCCGGGGCTTATTGTGGGGATAAACAGCCAACCCGGCGATACAGTGAAAAAGGGGGATAGCCTGCTGATTCTGGAAGCGATGAAAATGGAGAACGTGCTGAAAGCCACCGCCGATAGTACTATAAAAACCATTCGGGTCGAAAAAGGCAATCGGGTCGAAAAAGGCCAGGTGCTGATTGAGTTTGCGGCTTAAGTATCAGTAAGGCGATCGGTCGTAGAATAAAAACCCATCGGAAATCTCCGGGGGCTAGCTTCCATGCCCCATGCTTTTTTCTATCTTTGCACCCAAAATCTCTCCTCATGACACCTTCGACGAACTATAAACGCATTCTGCTCAAACTGAGCGGAGAGGCATTGGCGGGTCCTAATGGTTACAACATCGATCCGGCTGTACTTGAACAATACAGCCATGAAATTAAGCAGGTGGTCGACATGGGCGTTCAGGTCGCCATCGTAATTGGTGGGGGTAATATCTTTCGGGGCGTATCGGGCGAACGATCAGGTATCGACCGGGTACAGGGCGATTATATGGGAATGCTGGCTACCGTTATTAACGCAATGGCTATTCAGAGCTCGCTCGAAAAACATGGACTGTATACCCGTGTGATGTCGGCCATTAAAATGGAACAGGTCTGTGAACCATACGTTCGTCGGCGGGCAGTGCGGCACCTCGAAAAAGGCCGGGTCGTCATTTTCGGTGCCGGAACCGGTAACCCTTATTTCACAACCGATTCAACGGCTGCTTTGCGGGCCATCGAAATTGAAGCCGATGTTGTTCTGAAAGGTACCAAAGTAGATGGTGTTTACACGGCCGATCCGGTTAAGGACAAAACGGCTACGCGGTATACAAGCATCACCTTCGACGACGTTTATGAAAAGAAACTGAGCGTTATGGACCTGACGGCCTTTACGCTATGCCAGGAGAACAACCTTCCGATCATCGTCTTCAACATGAATGAAACCGGTAGTTTGCTCCGGCTTGTCCAGGGCGAAGATATCGGCACCTTGATTACGGCTAAATTACCAGAAGAAACAGTATAAAACGTTTATGGTTTACGGTTTATGGTTTATGGTTGCTCCGCCTTTTAGCGCACATCTTACTAACGCAGCGCAACCATAAACCGTAAACCATAAACCGTAAACTACAAACCACAACAATGGAAGAGATCGAGCTATATCTCGACGATGCAAAAGATACGATGGAGAAGGCGCTTAAGCACCTGGCCATTGAACTGACTAAAATTCGGGCCGGAAAGGCATCACCGCAGATGCTCGACGGTATTCAGGTCGAATATTACGGGATGCTGTCGCCGTTGAATACGGTTGCCTCCATCACTACGCCCGATGCCCGCACCATTGCTATTAAGCCCTTCGAACGGAAAATTATTGGTGATGTCGAAAAAGCAATTCGTAATTCGAATCTGGGGCTGGCTCCTAATAACGACGGTGAAATTATTCGCCTGAGCATCCCGCCCCTGACCGAAGAACGTCGTCGCGACCTCGTTAAGAAAGTGAAACAGGAGGTTGAAACAGCTAAAGTAAACGTTCGTAATATCCGGAAAGATACCAACGAAGACATTCGTAAACTGGTGAAAGAAGGCGTTTCGGAAGATGCCGTTAAACAGGGTGAAGAACGTGTTCAAAAATTGACCGATGCCTTTATTGCGCGTGTCGATGACGTGTTTGCCGCCAAGGAAAAAGACATTCTGTCGGTATAAATTATATGAATGTATCGGTTAAAAGCCGATCATCCAGCGATGATCGGCTTTTGCGTTTGAACTGTTGAGTCGTTTATTCACTGAACGCCCTCTGGCTGAATAATTGATGGCGTACACGCTGTGCCTGTAAAACATGCCGTTGCTCATGCGCAATCAGAAACCGAAACGTGTCGCCCAGGCTTAGCCTGATCCAGCGGGCAATGGAAATCGGGATGCGTAATTTGCTAATGTCAACCTGTTGTGCCCGTTCGAGCAGTTGGAGCAGGCGTTCCTGTTGTCGCAAAAACTCGGTCAGAACAGCCTCTGTGTCGAGCTGTTGTTGTGGCGTATGGTTCTTCACTGCTTTCATTTTCAGCCGAATGCTTCCATCGGCACCCGGCTGCATCGTCTCGGCGAAATAATTCCCTAACCAGCCACTCGTAAATGTTTCCTGAGGCAGAAGACACTGCTGCTGGCCAGTTTGAATGCTTTTCTCCATAAGCGGCAGATAATAAAACCCGTAGCTGCTCAGATGGTCGAGACATTGCACAATACTCCATTGATCGGGAGCAGGGGCCTGACGTAACTGAGCTTCGGTCAATGGCCTGAACTCCTGCTCGATAATCCGTTGAAGGGCATCTACATCGTTGTATAGATCCTGTAACAATAAGTTTGTTGTAAAACGTGGCATGGTAGCTTGATTTATGCCCCAAACCTACTGGAACACACAACAAAAAATCTTGGTCTGGACCAAGATTTTTGCCTGGCTATGGAAATAATGGCGCGACCATTCCTTGTGTCTATCTGATCGTTACAGCCGGACTGATTTCAGCAGTTTACTGAACGTAGTGGGATCGAGGCTCAGGTAAGAGGCCAGGTATTTATGCGGAATCAGTTGCAGAACGTGCGGACTTCGGGTGAGGAGTATCCGAAATTTCTCCTCTGCGCTGAAAGATGCTAACTCAATTTGCCGTTCGAGCACTCCGCCCAGCACCTGTGCTGTGGCCAGCCGCACCCAGCGTTCGATAGCCGGATAAGTATCCATCAGCCGCGTAAAATCAGGAAACGACAGTCGTAGCATATGGCTGGTCGTTAGGGTTTCCAGATAATAGCGGGAGGGTTGCTGTAAGAGAAACGAGTCGACAACCCCCGAAAACGATCCGGTATAGGAAAAAACCAGGGTCGTTTCCTTGGCGTCGTCGCCCTGATAAAACGCCCGCTGAACGCCATCGAGCACGAAATAAACGTAATGCTCAGTTTCGCCAGCGCTGGTCAACAGGGTTTTGCGCCGGTAGCTGACCGGGTGCCAGCAATCGGCAAAGGCGTTCCAAGCCTCGTCGGGCAATGGCCAGGTGTGAAATACGGTTTTTTTTAGGGCTTCTTTTTCCAAGATTCAATAGGGGAGATCGTAGCCAGAAATGTACGAAAGAATAGCATCTTTAGCAGCGCTGCAAAGCCAGAACGGGCGAGCGATCCACCGATAAGTAAATATAGATTTCTATTTGTGGTGACTAATTTCTGTTTTGAGCGGAAATGCCAAACTTACTGGCTACCAACCACACGTAATGTCTGCTCAACCCCACTTGCTTCGCTTATTGAAGTTTGTTCGGCTATTGGCCGACCGGCCCGGCCGTACGGTTTCGCAAACAGCCCGGACGCTGGAAACCTCCGAACGGACGGTTTACCGCTACCTCGATACCTTACAGCAATTAGGGTATCTGATCGACAAAGACGAGCAGGAGCGTTATTTTCTGTTTGAGGCCGACGCTACCCGACGACCGGCGTTTACGGCCGACGAGTCGGCGCTGGTAGATCGGCTGCTTTCGTCGCTTCCGGCCGACCTTCCGCTCACGGACAGCATCCGGCGCAAACTCTTCCTGACGTCCGATCTGATTCCCTTCGCCGATGAACTACTCGACCGACATCAGGCGCTGGTGGTCGAGCGGCTGGCAACGGCCTTGCGCGAGGGCCGACAGGTTCGCTTATTGCGCTATCACTCGACCAATTCCGACACCATTGCCGACCGGATTGTAGAACCTGTGGGCTTTGCCGATCATTATGCTACGCTGAAAGCCTACGACCCGGAAGAAGGTAAAGAAAAAAGCTTCAAAATCAGGCGTATGGACGATGTAGTGATACTCGACACGCCCTGCGCCTGCGTAACGGCGGGTGAAGTGCTGGATGCGTTTGGGTGGTCGGGGCCAGAGCCGCTATTGCTGACGCTTCACCTGAGCGGACGTGCCTACAGGCTTCTTCTGGAAGAGCGACCACTTTGCCGCCCGTTTCTGGAACTGTATGATGACGAAGCGTTTCCGTATCGTTTCCGGGGCGAAGTTCGGAGCTATGTGGGCATCGGGCGATTCGTGCTTGGTTTGCCCGGCGAAATAGAAGTAGTAGACGAAGCATTCCGCGACTATCTGCGCGAACGGGCCGCGAAAAAATTATGGTGATTTTCGATTCACCTTTCGCGACTGATTCCGATTGACACAATATGACAAAGCAGGGGATTTACTTTGCTGATATAAAATACGAGGAGGAATATGCAGGACAAGGCAATTGCCGCTATTGGTAAACTGGCTCTACAGGCAAGTGGGCAAGTTGAACCCTATAAACTGTACGTCCAGAATATGTTTCCGGGCGTCAACTACGACATGATTGTGGCTATCTTCTCTCTCAACGAACAGGATGGAAAGCTATCATGTCTTTTTGAGGGCGTAGATGTAGAAAAAGTTAGTGAAACAACGTATCCAAAATACCTGTATCGGGGCGGTTCTCCCCGTGGCGGAGATATTACGTTCACGACAAAAGCAGGTGATTTATCGAAGAAGTTGAACACGTTACTCACGGTTCAGCTTAAGAATGCAATTGCGTTATGTCGGGTTGAAAACTATCAGGATGATTTAAATCTCCTGCTGGCTTTACAGCATCGGTTGAGTATTGATTATGCAAGCGTGCTAGCTGCTTTGCAGGGCGCTTATAATCAAATGGATAAGAAGCGACAACAATCTTCTGGTCTGACTATCTGTTTCGAATCAGACGATGTAAGACGGTACCTGGCTGATTTCCCGATTTTTCAGAAACAGATACTGCTAAGTGGTACGTCGGGTAAATCAGAAAAATATGGGGTTACTTCACAAGGTAGCAATCAACTCTGTTCGGTGTGCCTGAAACAAAAGCCATTGTTACATGGCTTCGCGTCGCCTTTCAAATATGCAACCGTAGATAAACCGGGAATGGTAAGCGGTTTTTTCAATCAACGTAATAACTGGAAAAACTATCCAATCTGTTCTGACTGTTCACTTGACTTTGAATACGGCCAGAAATACATAGCCCAAAAACTCAAAAAGTACTTTTACGGTAGCAGTTATTATGCCATTCCGAAAACAGTGTTGAGTTCGGATAAAGGTGGTTTAGAGAAGGCGCTGAAACTCATTACTAATCTTGAGTTTCAATTGGCGGAAGCTTCAAAAGAGAAGCGGGTTGAAGATCGAATTATGCAGGAAATTGGTAAGGAAGCCAACTATTTTACACTAAATCTTCTGTTTTTTGAGGAAAACCCTACTACTAAAGCTATAAAAATCAGACTGTTGCTGGAAGAGATTGTTCCCTCTCGTTTTCGAATACTATTCTCAACAGTACCCGATATCATCAATAAGGAGTCAATCTACAAGAACTCTTACCGGATTAAGAACGAACCACAGAATCTGACATTTTCATTTGGCCTATTAAAGCAATTCTATGAAGATGATTTTTATGGTATTGTCAATGACGTATTTGTTGGTCGTTCAATTAATAGACAGACACTGTATAACAGATTTATGGCAGTAATCCGGGCAAATTACAATAAAGCCCAAACATCAGATGGGTATGTTGAACCGGTTGGATTAACCGTGTTAAAGGCTCATTTTGTGTTAAACTACCTCGCGCATTTGAAACTTATAACCACAAACCAATTCATAACAATGCTTCCCGAAGAGGATATTAGCGAAAAGCCAGAAGATAAGTATGGCCGAGCATTTGACGAAACCAAGTTTCGGCAGTTCGTGGCTGATAACACCAATTTTCTGGATGATGACTACAAAGTAGGCATCTTCGCTGTGGGTGTACTGGTTCGCTTACTACTGAACATTCAACAGCGAGAGTTAGGCAACACGCCATTTGAGAAAAAGCTCAAAGGTTACAACCTTAATCCTGAAACGCTGAAGACAATTTACCTCGAAACAATGGCTAAACTGGCTCAGTATCGTGATTATGGCAAGCGCTACGATTCTCTAAGTCAAATTATTAGTGAGTATTTTACGCTAAATAGCCACCGACTGCCTGCTATCTCCAATAACGAACTGTCTTTCTATTTTGTGGCTGGTATAGAAATGGCCAGTCGTTTCCGAATTGAAGCCCCTCAAACGAACACAACCTCTAGCTCTAATAACTAAACCCATGTAAGCTATGCTCACTAAACGCACCGAAATTCTGTTTCTCTACGAAATTGAAAATGCCAATCCAAACGGCGACCCCCTAAATGAAAATCGGCCTCGATACGATTCCGAAGAGAACCGTGTGTTAGTATCGGACGTGCGGCTAAAACGTACCATTCGCGATTACTGGTATGAATACAAAGGGTATAACGGCACCAACGGGAAAGATATTTTTGTACGAGAAACGACATATCAGGATGGTGATAAAACCTACGTATCGGATGGGAAACGACGGGCAAAAGCCTTTCAGGAAAGTCAGCAGACCGTACTGGATCAATGCATTGATGTTCGAACATTTGGGGGCGTTTTGCCACTTGATAAAGACTCAATTACACTCGTTGGGCCTACTCAGTTTCAGATGGGTAAATCGATTAATAAAACAGATATTATTACTGAGCAGGGGACAGGTGCCTTTGCGTCAGGCGACAAAAAAGGACAAGCTACTTTTCGAACAGAATACAAAGTACCGTACGCCTTAATTGGTTTCAACGGCATCATTAATGAGAAAGCAGCTAGTTATTCACAAATGACCGACGACGATAAGAGCTTGTTGTTAGAAGGTATATGGGAAGGTACTAAGAATCTAATATCGCGCTCCAAATTTGGGCAAACTCCCTTATTACTATTGACTGTTGACTATAACGAGCCGTATTACATTGGAGGACTACGCCAACGTCTGAAACTGATAACGGATAAAAACGAAATGCAATTACGTAGCACTGATGATTACACGCTTGATGTATCGTTTTTACTGGCTGAGTTAACAGCTCACAAAGACAAAGTTAGTAGTGTAACTGTGCGCATTGACCCTCGTTTAAAAACATCACAACCGCTCACCAACGGTCTCCTAACATTATGAATGATAACCGCCTGATTGTTTTTGAGTTGTCGGGCGAATATGGTCATTTTCGCAAATTCAACACCACAACTTCACCTCTAACGTACCCAATTCCGACTCGTACAGCCTTAACTGGAATACTTGGAGCTATTTTAGGCGTCGAGCGCGAAACGGCGGCTGGCCGTTTTCCCCATGACGTGATACCGGTTCAGGAATTATTTAGCGGTGCTAACTGCAATCTTACGGTACAACTATTAGCGCCCGTTAAAAGAGTAAATGTGGGTTTTAATCTGTTGGATACCGGTAATTCGTTTTTTGAAATTAAGAAAAGCGGACGTACTCAAATTGAGTTTGAGTTGCTAAAAAATCCGGTGTTTCGAGTTTTTGTGCGGCTTCGGGACGATGAATTAATGGATAAACTGGCTAAGCGATTATTAAATCGTAATCATCACTTTACACCCTACTTAGGACTAAGCCAGTTCACGGCAATGATTCATAATGCGCTTGAAACACAGATTTCTATACGTAGTGCGAGCTCAGGTTATACCCCCATAAAATCGGCCGTAAATTTGTCTTTACTGAGCGCTGAACAACCGATTGAGTTTAATCAAACAGCGCATTACTACGTCGAAACGATGCCTATGGAGCTAAGTCATGAACGTGTAGTAACTCGGTATGGAGAGATTTTGGTTGATGCTGACGGCGGGGCCGTTGCTGTGCGAGTGGATGAATGGTTTGAAACGCCTGATTTTGGCAATATTTTATTCCTCTAATGCTTTATTCACATCCTGATGTTCCACTGATCGATCATTTACGTCAAGTCGCTGACTCATGTCGTTATTTTTTACGGAGTCGGGTAACAGATTTCGGTTTACCTGATGGGCTACTCTCGGATTTAGGATACCTAGCGGGCGTAACACATGATATTGCTAAAGGCACCCGTTATTTTCAGCATTATTTATTGACTGTTAATCATGAGGTTATAGGCCCCAAAGAGCATGCTCTTCTATCATCGTTACTGGCGAAACAGGTGGTTGAACAGTACCTGATGCGATTTGAACTGACGGAAACGGATCGTCAATTATTACCCTATTTGGTTTTTACTGCTGTGAAACGACATCATGGTAACCTAAATGATTTTACAGTAGAGCTTTCTCTTGAGGCCAAAGCCGATGTTTTATCCGAACAGATAGAGGTGTTTGATGACGAAATACTTATACAGTCAATTCTTGATGAACTGTTGGGAGTCATCGATTTTCAGTTCAACTGGCAACAGTTCAAAGGCTACATTCAGCGTCGCGAATATGTTAATGAATATGGTGATTTTGAGCTGGATTTTTTTGATCTGGGTAACTATGCTGATCTATCGGGAGAGATTAAGACCAGATACTATTACTGGCATCAGCTATTTTATGGGTCATTATTACTCTCCGATAAATCAGACGTTATTCTAAAAGGTGTTCGACAAACGGAATCTGGTGGACCTTCGCTTTCATCGTTAGATACATACCGCCAAAAAAAGGGTTTTGATAGTCCCCAGACAACGCTGGATGCGCTTAAAAACCAGGCTTATCTGGAAACGCTGTCAGAGCTTGACCGAGTGTTTTCGCTTGACCAGCACTTGTATTCTATCACCTTACCTACAGGACTTGGTAAAACTCTTACATCGCTGGCTGTTGGACTCGCTGTTCAGCAAAAATTGGGTGCGTTAACAGGTAGGCTTATTATTACGATCCCCTTTACATCTATTATTGATCAAAATTTCAGCGTCTTTCAGGATGTTTTTGAAAAGCCTTCTTCTGATGTCTTGCTCAAACATCATCATTTGGCTGAGCCTGCCTACAAAGTTGGCGATGATGTTCTGGACCAGGATAAAAGTCAGTTTCTGATCGAGACATGGCAATCAGGCATTGTCGTAACTACGTTTGTACAATTGCTGGAATCGCTATTTTCTAACGATAAAACCAAATTACTTAAGCTGCCCAATCTAGCTAATTCAGTAATAATTCTGGATGAAATTCAGCAGATAAACTATGAATTATGGCCACTGATTCGGCAAGCATTCGTAACGCTGGGTGAACGATATAACTGCTACTTTATTCTGATGTCTGCCACGCAGCCATTAATTTTTATTCCCGGAAAAGAAATTACTGAGCTAGTCCCGCATTATCGAACGTATTTCAGAAATGAACATTTCAACCGGACTAAACTGATTAATCGCGCTCAGCAGGAAATAAGCTTTGCTGATTTTGTGCAGGACGTAATTACGTATTGCCAAGATCAGGCCGACAAAAATGTACTGGTTATTCTGAACACAAAGCAATTCACTTTAGACTGCTTTAAAATTACCGCCGACGCTCTGGATGAGGAGACAACGGACGTGTATTACCTAACTACGCTTATTACTCCTTACGAACGTAAGCGAATCATTGATCGAATTAAAAACTACAGAGGAGCAAAGCAGCAGGTCATTATTTCCACTCAGCTAATAGAAGCTGGTGTTGATGTCTCTGTTCATACCGTTTTTCGGGCGTTGGCTCCATTAGATTCCATTATTCAGGCGGCTGGGCGAGCGAATCGTTACAACGAAAAGGAGGGAATTAGTGAAGTGTATCTATACGCAATTGCAGAGATGAAACGGGCTAGTGGTATGGTCTATGGAGGTGACCTTTTAGTAAAAACCGCAAACGTATTGAAGTCCATAACTGAGGTTGATGAACACAGCTATCTTGAGTTAATAGAGGCTTATTTTGAAGAAGTGAAAAAGCAGGCTGATGTATTGGTTTCGCCTGAACTGACAGCCTTACAGGCACTTGAGTTTAAAAAAGTAGGGGAGTTTCAGTTTGTCGAAGAGCAAAATACGGAGTCTGTTTACATTCAGTTAAATGAAGAAGCAGAACAACTATGGAATCAATACATAGCAATCAGTGAAAAACAGGAATTGAAACCTTACGAACGTAAGCGTGAATTTGCCCTTATAAAATCCCGATTTTACGAATATGTAGTTAACGTACCTGTTCCGCGTAATGACAAAAGTATTGTGTTTGACGGTGAAAAGAATCATTTCTTTTACGTGTCATACTTGCAGAATCCATCTACCTGTTACTCTTACGCTCCTGATGATTTTCGGAATAATACAGGCTATATTCCCATTTTACAGCCCCTAACTGTAACTATATGACCACCACCCAGCCTACAACCCTCCCGTTAACGACCATTACGTTTCCTGAAATTGCGCTCCGTACCCGCGATGCGCACAAGCTCCGGGGGTATTTTGGTGAGTTCTTCAAAGAACATTCGCCGTTGCTGCATAACCATTACGACGATGGCAGGCTACGGTATGCCTATCCGCTGGTGCAGTACAAAGTCCTCGACCGGATTCCGACGCTGGTGGGGCTGGGCGAAGGCGCTACGTTGCTGGCGCAACTGTTTCTGCGGGTCCGCCAACTCGATATCGACTGTGGCGACGGACAGGGCTACACGTTTCCGGTACTGGCCAAGCATATTCGGCATGAGCAGGCTCCCGTTGGTCCCGTTGGCGATCTGCTGACGTATCGGTTTCAGACGCTCTGGATGGCGCTCAACCAGACCAACTACCGCGAACACATGGATCTGGACGACGATGGGCGGCAGCAGCAACTTCAGCGGATTTTGCGGAACAACATCCTGGCGTTTCTGAAATCGGCCGATGCGTTCCGGCCCGATATGGAGCGTATACTGGTGAAGCTCAACATCCGTTCGGTTACGCATACGCAGTTCAAAAACCAGTCGATGCTGGCCTTTATGGGGTCGTTCGTCACGAATGTACAACTGCCCGACGGTATCGGATTAGGTAAGTCTGTTTCGAGAGGGTTTGGGACTATTCAACGAGTGAATGAGTGAATGAGCGAATGAGTGAATGGTTGCCACAACGGTTATTGAATGTGTTTCGCAGCTTCGTTCTTTCACTCTTTCGCTCTTTCACTCTTTCACTCTTTGGCTCTTTCGCTCTTTCGCTCTTTGCACCTATGCATCTCCATATCAACTCCTACGGCACCTACGTCCACGTCAAGGAAGAGTTATTCGACATTCGATTTAAGAACAGTGAGGGCGTTGTTGAACACAAACAATACGCGGCCGCGAAAGTAACGGGCATTGTGCTGGCAACGGGTTGCGCACTGAGTACCGACGCGGTGCGGCTGGCTATGCGGAACAATGTCGATATTCTGTTTGTGGAGCAGTCGGGCGATCCGATTGGGCGGGTGTGGCATTCGAAACTTGGCAGTACGACCCGTATCCGCAAAGAGCAGCTAGTGGCCAGTCTGGGGCCATCGGGCGTGATGTGGGTGAAGAAGTGGTTGCTGACCAAGATCGACAATCAACTGGCGTTCGTGAAAGGATTGAAAAAGCACCGTCCGCAACATGCTCATTTTCTGGATGATAAAGTGACCCGGATGGAAGCCCTGGGCATGTCGATTGGAACGCTGGATGCCGGGTGTGTGGCCGACATTGCCGATACGTTGCGGGGGCTGGAAGGCACAGCCGGGCGGTTGTATTTCGAGACCCTGAGCTACGTGTTGCCCGCTGAGTATCGGTTTTCGGGGCGAAGTTCTCGTCCGGCCGGTGATGCGTTCAACGCCATGCTGAACTATGCGTATGGGATGCTGTATGGGCAGGTAGAGAAGTGTCTGATTGTGGCGGGGATTGACCCGTATGTGGGTTTTATGCACCGCGACGATTACAACCAGTTGAGTATGGTGTATGACTTTATTGAGCCGTACCGAATTTTTGCCGATGAGACGGTCTTTCGATTGTTCACGGCCAAGAAGATCAACAAGGCGCATGTCGAGGAGTTTGTCAATCGGCAGGGTGGGATAGGGGTATCGCTCAATAAGGAAGGGAAATTGCTGCTGGTTACGGCTTTCAATACGTTTATGGATGCTGATCCGGTTCGATACAATGGCCGAAACCTGACGCGTAATCATTGCATCCAGCTTGATGCTCACCAGTTTGCACAGAAATTAAAGAGTGAAAGAGCGAAAGAGTGAATGAGCGAGTAGCTGCATTAGTCATAACTCCTTCGCTCTTTCATACTTTCGCTTATTAAGATTATGCTCGTCTGGGTTTTATACGATATTGAGAAGGATCGTAGTCGCACAAAGGCGGCTAAAGTTTGCAAGCAGGCTGGATTGTATCGGGTACAATTCTCTTGTTTTCTGGGCACATTGACATCAAACGAAAAAGATACGCTTCGGCTTAAGCTGGAAGATCTGATCGATGTTGACCGCGATAAAGTGTACATCTTTCCTATGAGTAAAGATGAGCTTCGACAAACGGATCTGCTTGGGCAGGCATTCGACAAAAATCTGGTTTCGGATGAGGTTCGCGCTTTATTTTTCTGACAAATGGAATCGTTCCTACTTTTTTTATGACTCTCACGCCTTCGCATATCATTGAGTATTTGTTCTGCCCACGCTTCACATATTTCGAATATGTGCTGGCGGTGCCGCAATTTGAGGAGCACAATTATAAAGTGATGAAGGGTCGACACCTGCACGACGAGCGACTGGAGCAGAACAAAAACTACCTTCGCCGACGGCTTGGCGTGGTGAATAAGTATTTGGACCAGTATTTAACGAATGATTTGATTCGCGGTCGGGTCGATGAAGTGCTTGAATTGGCCGACGGAACGATGGCACCGCTCGATTACAAGTTTGCGGAGTTTAAAAACCGGATTTACGATACCTACCGGACGCAATTATACTGTTATGCCTGGCTGATCGAAGAAAACTTCGGGCGATCGGTGACACGTGGTTTTCTGGTCTATACACGTAGTCAGAATCGGGTGGAAGAGATTCCGATTACCGCCGAGAATAAAGCAGATGTGCAGAAAGCGGCAACGGCGATACTGGAAATAATTGACCGGAATTTCTTTCCGAAAGCGACTAAAGCTAAGGCGCGTTGCGTATCTTGCACCTACCGAAATTTGTGTATTAAGTAAGTCTGGTACGGTTCCGGGTCCGAATTTATTTTTGTTTGTGCGAAAAGTGGGTTTAATTGTCTGGTAGACTGAGTGTTATGTTTCCGGAAAATGGAGTTGAATTGGCTGAAAAACGCTCATTGACTTATTGGATTCGATTAAAAAGAGGTGGGTTGATTTACGTGCAACCGATTATTAGACAGGAGTTTATGCGTCTAGACGGCTTTCAGAGGCACTTCCACAGATAGATGGATTGAAACTACGGGTGACGACTTTAAATCTGCTTTTGACGAAGCCTTTCAGAGGCACTTCCACAGATAGATGGATTGAAACCCTATCCGGTGCCGACTACCCAAACCGACTGGATGTCTTTCAGAGGCACTTCCACAGATAGATGGATTGAAACCCATCGGCTCGCTAGGCGGCTGCGGGCTTGCGGTTGCTTTCAGAGGCACTTCCACAGATAGATGGATTGAAACTCGTAATTCTCCGGCAAGTACGGAAATAGAAAGGCCCTTTCAGAGGCACTTCCACAGATAGATGGATTGAAACAGGCAGAGCAATTACAGTATAAACCCATTCAGGCTTACTTTCAGAGGCACTTCCACAGATAGATGGATTGAAACCAACCCTTCTTAACCAAAAACTAATCATACACCACAAACTTTCAGAGGCACTTCCACAGATAGATGGATTGAAACATTACTATTGGAACGTTCAAACTGACTGGGTTTCAGTCTTTCAGAGGCACTTCCACAGATAGATGGATTGAAACGTTAGTCAGTTATTATTTTGTAAATCCACCGCCCAACACTTTCAGAGGCACTTCCACAGATAGATGGATTGAAACAACTGCCTAAGCGAACGTGAGCAACACGAATATCTAAACTTTCAGAGGCACTTCCACAGATAGATGGATTGAAACTACACTACACATTTGCGCGGCCCGGTCGTGAGGTAACTTTCAGAGGCACTTCCACAGATAGATGGATTGAAACGGTGTAACGCTCGATCAAATCAAGAACATGGATGCAGTCTTTCAGAGGCACTTCCACAGATAGATGGATTGAAACGTTCAGTGGCAAACCGAAAATTAACCGACTGTACGGCTTTCAGAGGCACTTCCACAGATAGATGGATTGAAACGTGCATAGAAAAGGCCAATCGACTGGGATGGGTGGACCTTTCAGAGGCACTTCCACAGATAGATGGATTGAAACCCATTTTCCTGTACCTCGTGGCGGCTCCATCCCAGAACTTTCAGAGGCACTTCCACAGATAGATGGATTGAAACTCTACACTGGAAATCAGGATTTCCCTCTCACGTGGCCTTTCAGAGGCACTTCCACAGATAGATGGATTGAAACATCCCTTTACTCCATCGAAACAAATTACATCGGGCAGCTTTCAGAGGCACTTCCACAGATAGATGGATTGAAACAACTTGTTTCCGGATTAAAAATGCTTGTGGCTGATGAATCTTTCAGAGGCACTTCCACAGATAGATGGATTGAAACTGGGTATCAATGGTTTCGATTAGATTATTATGCTCTATTCTTTCAGAGGCACTTCCACAGATAGATGGATTGAAACATCATCTGGTCTTCCTGAGACCACTTGGGGGGTCTGACTTTCAGAGGCACTTCCACAGATAGATGGATTGAAACTGATTCTATTTATCAGTTGTGCAAGGGTTGGGCTGACCTTTCAGAGGCACTTCCACAGATAGATGGATTGAAACTTAATTCAGTTAATCGCTTGTGATAATGAGTATAATCCTCTTTCAGAGGCACTTCCACAGATAGATGGATTGAAACTTGTTGGTCGAACGTTCGAGAATACCGACCATGTGCCTTTCAGAGGCACTTCCACAGATAGATGGATTGAAACATGCCCAGCGCATTGCATGCTTCTTCTGTGGGAAGTTCTTTCAGAGGCACTTCCACAGATAGATGGATTGAAACTGGGTATCAATGGTTTCGATTAGATTATTATGCTCTATTCTTTCAGAGGCACTTCCACAGATAGATGGATTGAAACTGGTATATCCCACGATTGTTCGATAGTTTAAGGTGAACTTTCAGAGGCACTTCCACAGATAGATGGATTGAAACCCGCATTGCCGCTAATTCTGCAACCAACTCATTTTTCTTTCAGAGGCACTTCCACAGATAGATGGATTGAAACCTCAACCCACAGACAGTCGGAAAACTGCAAACTACACTGCTTTCAGAGGCACTTCCACAGATAGATGGATTGAAACTAGCTCGAACATGCTAGACCGTCCCTGCACGACATGAAACTTTCAGAGGCACTTCCACAGATAGATGGATTGAAACACGATGCTGGCAAAGAGGTTAAAGAGGTTACCAGGCTTTCAGAGGCACTTCCACAGATAGATGGATTGAAACTAATATTATTAACAACGGCAGGCAAGTTAATAACACCTTTCAGAGGCACTTCCACAGATAGATGGATTGAAACTTAAGTGGTACTATATAGCCCATGCACAGGCGTACTACTTTCAGAGGCACTTCCACAGATAGATGGATTGAAACTCGTTTGCCTCGGCGGTTATGGCGTATAGCTGTTGTCTTTCAGAGGCACTTCCACAGATAGATGGATTGAAACTGGCCATTCCATTTCTGGGAAAAGCACAAGAAATTACGCTTTCAGAGGCACTTCCACAGATAGATGGATTGAAACTCGTTTGCCTCGGCGGTTATGGCGTATAGCTGTTGTCTTTCAGAGGCACTTCCACAGATAGATGGATTGAAACTGGCCATTCCATTTCTGGGAAAAGCACAAGAAATTACGCTTTCAGAGGCACTTCCACAGATAGATGGATTGAAACCGAAACAGCACAGCAGGCACCCAGTACGTTTTTCCTCTTTCAGAGGCACTTCCACAGATAGATGGATTGAAACCGTAGTTGGTAATTGTCTTGCTCATATCGTGCCGGATCTTTCAGAGGCACTTCCACAGATAGATGGATTGAAACATGGTAAGTTGTTTCTGCGTATGCTAGGGGCAATGGCTCTTTCAGAGGCACTTCCACAGATAGATGGATTGAAACGATGTACAACCCCGATTATTCAGATTGACAAGAATGGCTTTCAGAGGCACTTCCACAGATAGATGGATTGAAACTGGGTTGGTTCGTTATGAAGCCGAAAATGAGACGAAACTTTCAGAGGCACTTCCACAGATAGATGGATTGAAACCCATACCAGTAGTCATGTTTGGCGGTAGACCTGGCCCTTTCAGAGGCACTTCCACAGATAGATGGATTGAAACCCATACCAGTAGTCATGTTTGGCGGTAGACCTGGCCCTTTCAGAGGCACTTCCACAGATAGATGGATTGAAACTCTGGACTCGGTTGGTCTACAGTATGAGTTTATTTTCATCTTTCAGAGGCACTTCCACAGATAGATGGATTGAAACCTTCTTGAAAAGGAATATTGCAAAATTCAAGAATACACTTTCAGAGGCACTTCCACAGATAGATGGATTGAAACGTACCCTGATGGTTCAGGCATTGGTAGCTGATACCACTTTCAGAGGCACTTCCACAGATAGATGGATTGAAACTTAGCCAGTTCGGTAGCAATCCGTAATCCCATCATATCCTCTTTCAGAGGCACTTCCACAGATAGATGGATTGAAACTAGGTAGCCGCGTAAATACCTTCGTGCTGAACACACGCTTTCAGAGGCACTTCCACAGATAGATGGATTGAAACCGGAACTGGCAGACCGTCACGCCAACGACCTAAAAACTTTCAGAGGCACTTCCACAGATAGATGGATTGAAACCGGTTGGCTGTCTGGCCTGCCGGTTTTAAGTTAGCTCTTTCAGAGGCACTTCCACAGATAGATGGATTGAAACATTCTACTTTTTCGAAGTTCCACGCGAAAGAAGCGGCTTCTTTCAGAGGCACTTCCACAGATAGATGGATTGAAACAAAATACGATTATGAAAAAGGGAACAGAGTTATCTGCTTTCAGAGGCACTTCCACAGATAGATGGATTGAAACACGGTAAAAAAACAGCCCGACCTCAATACGAGCCGGGCTTTCAGAGGCACTTCCCCGAATAGATGGATTGAAACAGTATGATTATGTACAGGGTGACTTACTTAACGATCATTCAGGCTTACTCAACAACAAAAAAGCCCTCACTAAAAGCGGGGGCATTTCGGCATCATACAACAACCGTGTTTACACGGTTAACGGTAAGCCTGGTCTTTAACCAGCTTGATATTATTGAGTTCAGTTAGTGTTTCTACGCAATCGGCAGGGATAACCTCACGCTCTATCCATTTGTTCACTAATTGCGTAGTTACTCCATATTTTTGAGCATAGCGTGTAATCGTTAGCCATTCGCTAGTATCCAGCACAAAACCCAAAGGGGTAATGACTTTTAATGTTTCCTCAGTTTTGGCCTGTATATTAGCTAATGTATCCGATAGATTGGGCGTTAGTGTTGTCGTTGCCATAAATATATAGGAAATGGGGCCGAAGCCTCGGTTAGTTATTCGTCTGAGTCAGGTAGTTGCTCGTTCAGCCAGCGAAGGATCTGGCTTTGTTTGCGGTATTCATTCAGCCAGCGCCCCTGTTCCTCGTCTGACATATTTTCGTAGAAGTTGTCGAGTTGTTGTTTGGCCAAACTTAGCAACCTCGTATGTAAGGCAACCAATTGGTCTAAATCTTTCTTTTTCAAGTTTTTCGGTTGGTGTATAATACTATAAAGATAAGCCTTGGCACGTTACGTGTCAAGGCTTAGACGATTATTTTCAACCTATTGGACAGCTTTTTTAGCCACAAAGAGGCCGTCTTTGAACTTTCAGAGAAACTTCCACGAATAGATGGATTGAAACGTATATATCTTAATTTCATTACAAAATGAACGCAAAACATTTAAGCATCGTCATCGAAAAAGGAGATGATGAAGAGATTGCAGGAAGTATAAGTACTGACGATTTCTTATTGACAACCGTTGCGAATATGGAAGAAGAGGTAATTCAGAATTTAAAAATGTTAATTGCTGATTTTATTCAGCACGAAGGGCAGGAAAGTTCATCCTGGAAAAACGTGAAGGTTGACGACATTGAGTACTCAATCGAGTATGACCTGACCACTTTGTTCCAGATTTTCGATGCGTTAAAGATTAGCGCTGTCGCCAAATTAGCGGGTATCAACTCAGGATTGATGCGGCAGTATGCCTCAGGGACGAAAAACGCATCGGCCAAACAGGCCAGGAAAATTGAGGATGCTGTACGTGCTTTAGGTATGCGGTTAACTCAGGTTTCAATCAAATAAGCGACTAATTTACCTTCTTTCATGGTAAACTCCACCAACAGATAGATTGACAAGAGGTTGGTCAGCAAACGCAGATTTAAAACGAAAGATCTGCTTATTTTGAAAATACGATTATGAACAAAGACAACGAATCATCTGGTCATTTCCTGAATCAAGCACGATTCCGGCAAATGGCCATCGACAATTCAGCAACCGAATACCAGATTCGGCAACTCGATCTACAGCATCGGGCCGAACAAATTAAGTACCGCGCGAAACTAGCAGAACTGGAACGACACCGCGCAGACCTATACGAACATACGAATCAAACAGGTCTAAGCGACTATGAAGAGGGCAAGCGTCGTGAGAAAATTAAGGAGTTGACCGCGAAAATTTCCGCGTTCGAACCCCCCAAACCAGTGAACGAAGAATTGTATCAGGTTCAGCGGCAAATGCTCACGATGAAACTGAAAGAAACCGCACATCTGAACGCTACATTGTTAATCTGGCAGGCTCAGGAGAATCGAAATTAAATTCGGTCCGCAGTCCTGAAATTGTAGATCGACCTTCCTCAGGAACTTCTATGAATAGAATGGTAGAAACAATAGGGCTATACGTCGGATCAATCAGACAGACCTGTAGGTATTTACAAGTATAGGGTGCAGCTATTCTGAATAGGACGTAAAAACAACAATCCGGCCGGAGCTACCTCCGTTTTACGACAAACGCGTATCTTTGGGCTACGTACTGTCTGTTTTTATGACCAATCAACCCCCTTTTCAACCGCTCCGGCATACTGGCCTTCGCCCGCATTTGATTGCCGTGCTGGGGCTTTTCGTACTGGCTCTCATCTACTTTTCGCCAGTACTTTCGGGTAAAACGCTTTCCATGCCCGATGTGCAGCAGGCATCTGCAGCCGCCCGCGAAATCCGGGAAATCACCCAGCAAACGGGCGAAAAACCGCTCTGGACCGATGCGCTCTTTAGCGGAATGCCCAGCTATATGATTGATTTCTATTACCCCTATATTCTGGTCTATAAGGCCGTCATGGGGGTAGTCAGTATTCTGCCCAACACGGCAAGTATCATCTTCGTGGTCATGCTTAGTATGTATATTCTGCTGGTTGTACTGGGCTGTAATGCCTGGCTTTCGGCGCTGGGAGCGGCTGCCTATGGCTTTGGTACCTTCGGTATTGTCAGCCTCGAAGCGGGGCACGTCTCGAAGCTGTTTGCGCTGGGTTACGGTGCCGGTATGCTGGCCGGGGTGATCCTGGCCTTGCGTGGTCGCTACTGGCTGGGGGCTGCGCTAACGGGGTTATTTATGTGTATGGAGCTGGGAGCCAACCACATTCAGATTACTTATTACCTCTTCATGACCATTGGGCTCTATGTCCTTATTGAAGGCATTGCGCTGTTGCGCGCAGGCAAAGGACGTCAGCTTGGTCTGGGGCTGGCAACGCTGGTATTAGTTGGCCTACTGGCGGCCGGTAGTTTCGGGAAGCGACTGCTGGTGCTTAATCAGTATACACAGGAAACCATTCGTGGGAAGTCGGAACTAACGGCCAAAATCACCAATCCCGATGGGAAATCACCCAGTAGCGAATCGAAAGGGGGATTAGATAAAGATTATGCCTTTTTATATAGTTACGGCAAAGCCGAGACCTTTACCCTTCTCGTCCCAAACGTATACGGTGGTGGATCAGCCGGGGGCTTAACGACTGATTCGGAGTTTTATAAAGCCATGACGAACCGGGGTATCGATCCGGGAGCGGCCAAACAAATGGCTGAGTTAGGAGCGCCAACCTATTGGGGGGATCAGCCTATTCTGGGCGGGCCAGCCTATGCCGGAGCCGCCCTGCTGTTCCTGTTTGTGCTGGGGATGTTCGTGATTCGTGGCCCTATCCGCTGGTGGCTGCTGAGTGCGGCCGTGCTGATGATTATGCTCGCCTGGGGCAAAAACCTGATGTTCTTCAACGAACTGCTATTCGATTATCTGCCCTATCTGAATAAATTTCGGGCCATGACGATGGCGCTTTGTCTGGCACAGTTATTTCTGGCAGCCGGGGCTGCGCTGGGCGTTCAGACTATTGTGACCGAGAAACTTACCCTGCCTCAGTTACGCCAGCCATTATTCATCAGTCTGGCACTTACGGCTGGGGTGGCACTGGTGATGGCCGTTGCAGGGGGCGCGTTGTTTTCCTTTCAGAAGCCTAACGATCTCGATATGCTGTCGCGGTATTTTGGCGAAGCCGCTAAAGAGTTTCAGACGGCACTCATTGCCGATCGGCAGAGTCTGTTGCGGGCCGATGCATTCCGGTCGGTTATTCTGATTTTGCTGGCTGCCGGAACGCTGTGGTTGTTTCTGACCAACAAAATCAAGTCGGCGGTTTTCTATCCGGTTCTGCTGGCGATTGTGATCTTCGATTTGTTTGCGGTCGATAAGCGGTTTCTGAATAATGCCGATTTTGTTACGAAAGCACAGGCTGCAGCCGTCTTTGAGCCAACAGCGGCCGATGAACAGATTTTGCAGGATAAGAGCCTTGGTTTCCGGGTGATGGATCAGACCGAGTCGTTTATGGAAAGCAACCGGGCATCGTATTTCCATCGGTCCATTGGCGGCTACAACACAACCCGGCTTCGTCGCTATAATGAGCTGATTAACTTCGCCTTTCAGTCGAACTTCCTGAATATCCTGAACATGCTGAATGCGAAATATGTAATTCAGCAAGGTCAGTCCGATCCTAACAATCCGCAACAGGCTCCTGCCGGACCAGTTGCCTTGCCAAATCCGAATGTGCTGGGAGCCGCCTGGTTTGTTGGAACGGTGCAGCAGGTGAACAGTGCCGACGACGAAATGGCCGCCATGAAAACCCTCAACACCCGCGATTCGGCTGTGGTCGATAAGCGGTTTGCGGCCGAACTGGGCAATTTGCCTGCCACAATGGATCATACCGGCAGCACCATTGAGTTGACCAGCTATCGTCCGGATAAACTCATCTATCAGGCCAATGCTGTTCGTGATGGACTGGTGGTTTTTTCGGAGGTCTATTACCGGGGCAATGAAGACTGGCAGGCATTTATCGATGGCAAACCGGCTCCGCACCTCCGCGCTAACTATGTGCTGCGGGCGATGCGCGTACCGGCCGGAAAGCATACGATTGAGTTTCGATTTGATCCGCCATTGGCCCGAACCGGCGATATGATCGATCTGGTTTGTAATGTATTGCTGATTGGATTGATTGGTTTTGTTGCATTCTGGGAAGGGCGAGGCCGTCGTAAAGAACCTGTTCCTTCGCCGGAGCCATCGGAACCTGAGCCGCCAAAACCTGCCAGGCCCAACAAAGCAAAAACACGTTGAAAGCGGTTTGCCTTAGCCGCAGAACAGTATAAAACAATGAACCCTGCCAACGAATGATTCATGGCAGGGTTCATTGTTTGAACCTATTGTACAGCAGTTGCTGTGCTCTGGCTACGCTTCCGATTTGGGTTCCGGCTTGGGAGCCGTTGATTTATGCAGTTTTTGCGGTCGGGTTTTACCATACGAGCCCATTGAAATCTTACCTTTTCGTGACTTTTTATCGCCTTTGCCCATAACTACTTTGTGGTTTAGTTTGACTTTATGTTGGTTCGCAGTAGTTTAAAGGTAATCAGTTGCTTACTCACATGCCAGTCTTACCGGTCAAATTTAGGCTATGGTTACCGTCAGAAACTATTACTTTAACGATCGGGCTTCAACGCCATCAACCGTGATTTTAACGGGCTTGATAGCGCCTTTTTCGTCAAAATAAAGCCGGTCGATGCAGGTTTCGCGGTGGTTGCCGTCGGTTTCTGTTAAAGGGCGACGATGGTAAACAATATACCACTCGTCAGTACCCGGAACCTGAATAACCGAATGGTGGCCTGCTCCGGTAGCCACGGCGGGGTCTTGCTGAAGAATTTTGCCAACCCGTTCAAAAGGTCCAAACGGAGAATCAGAAACCGCATAGGCAACAGAATAGTTGGGGCCCGTCCAGCCACCTTCCGACCACATGAAGTAGTATTTCCCATGTCTGACAAACATCGTCGGGCCTTCCACATAGCTTTTAGGCGTTATTTCCCGAAACAGAGTTCCATCGGCAAAGGGCAAAAAACCCGTAAAATCGTCTTTCAGCCGAACAATGTTGCAGTGCCCCCAGCCGCCATAGATGAGATAGTACTGTCCATCCTTGTCTTTAAATACATACTGGTCGATGGGTTGCGCACCATTGATGATTTGCCCAACCAGCGGTTTGCCCAGATAATCGCGGAAAGGACCGGCAGGATTATCGGCCACGGCCACGCCAATGCCGCCCATGGTGTTGTTGTTCTGAATATCGTTGGCACCAAAGAACAGAAAATACTGACCGTTTTTTTCGATAATGGCCGGTGCCCACATGGCCCGCTTTGCCCATTTGATAGCTGTCGTGTCCAGAATTTGGCTATGCTTTGTCCAGGTTACGAGATCGGGCGACGAGAAAGCGTCAAAAAATACCTGCTGGTTGTAGGGGGCCGAATAGGTGGGGTAAATCCAGTATCGGTTATTGAAAATGGTACCTTCAGGATCGGCATACCAGCCCGGAAAAACCGGATTGCCCGATTTTTTTTTGCTGGATTGGGCCTGACCAGGTGCTGGCAAAAGCGATACGATGAAGGCAATAAAAAAAGCCGTAAAGCGGAGTCGGAGAAAATGCATGGGCGACAAAGATTGAGTATTCAGATTGTAAAAGTAAGCGGGAAACCAATAAGCCGGTTAGACATACACAATCGAATATTTTTTCCCCGGCAATGACCGGACGAATCCCCGAAACTCCAGATTCAGCAGCAACGACGCCAGCCGACCCATCGGAATCTGGGTCTTCCAGCTTAGGTCATCGATATGTAAATCAGCCGACTGACGGAGCAAGGCTACAATCTGGCTTTCTTCTTCGGTTATATCCAGGGGCAGCGTTATCTGCGTATTTGCCGAACCCGCTTTATCTCTGGCTAGTACCGATGTGCTGGGCGTAATATCCCAGTTGAGAGCTTCAATGATATCCCTGGGGCTGGTATAAATCTGTGCTTTATTTTCCCGGATGAGCTTATTACATCCCGCCGAAAACGCCTGATTGAGTTGACCTGGTACGGCAAACACCTCGCGGTGGTAGTTGTTGGCATACTCTGCCGTAATTAAGGCCCCTCCCTTGGCAGCCGCTTCTACCACCACAATGGCGTCGCTCAACCCGGCAATGATGCGGTTACGAGCCGGAAACAGGTGCGCGTCGGGCTTGGTGCCAGGTGGGCTTTCGGTGAGTAAACCGCCCTGCACAAGCATTTCCTGCGCGGTTTTCTGATGCACATTCGGATAAACGATGTCCAGCCCACTCGCCATAACGCCAATAGTTGGCGCACCGTGTACCAGACTGGCCCGGTGCGCCGAAATATCGATACCATACGCCAGACCGCTGATAATGGTTGCGCCGTAGGGGGTTAACACGTCAATAATCTCATTGGTGATGCGTCGACCATAGTCGGTTGCCTGCCGGGTACCTACCAGTGCCACCGTGCGGGCTGTATTCAGATTGCCCGATCCCTGAACGTAGAGCAGGGCAGGGGCATCATATAAGGATTTTAGCCGCGATGGATACGCCTTGTCAGTATAAAACAAAACCGAGGCATTCATTTTTTCGAGCCTGTTGAGTATGCGTTCCGCGTCGGTCAGAACATCGGATTTTAGAATGGCGCGTGCCGTTACCTCGCCAATGCCGGGAATCTTCATCAAACGGGCCAGAGGTGAACGGAAAACTTCGGTTGCCGAACCACAATAGCTAACTAATTGACGGATAAGAATGCTGCCTACGCCCGGAACCAGGGTTAACGCAACCTGATAGTGTTTATCGGTGGACACAACGAATAGAATGAAATTAGTATACCAGTAATTTAGTAGTGATGACTATTGCAAGCTTAGCGATTTCTGATTGGAAATACCAATTTGAAAGAACAGGGTTTTGAGATAAAAGCGGCATTCTCTCACGTATGACTAAAAGATGAGAACACGCATAACACCAATTGGACAGATTTTATCAGTGACAATCCGCTCTATCAGTGTTATGCGTGTTCTCATCTTTTATCAGAAACTTCTGGCTGAAAGACTCACGCAATTGGATAAGGCTGGCGAATTTTCTTTATTTGGCGAGCTATACCGCTGAAAAAACGGGTTTACTGATCGAATCATGAAAACACATTCCGCCCTGACTGATCCTGAGTTTGAACAGCAGTTTGCCCGTTGTTTGCTCGATCCATCCCTGTTTAGCCACGAAGCGCACCTACGGCTCGCCTGGATTCATATCCACAACTATGGAGTTGGGCAGGCTATTGAGAACATTACGCAGCAGCTTCAGAGTTTTGTTGCTGCGCTTGGAGCCAGCGATAAATACAACGAAACGGTAACGGTGGCAGCCATCCGGGCGGTTTATCATTTTATGCTCAACTCGAACACCGATACTTTTTCTGACTTTATTCTGGAAAACCCCCGGCTGAAATTCAATTTTCGGGAACTGTTAGCCTGCCATTACCAGACCGATATTTTTTCATCAGAGCGGGCCAGAAAACAATACCTGGAGCCTGAGCTACTGCCGTTTGATTGATGGAGAGGTATTAGTCGTTGGTAGGTACGGACTGCTCCTGCGGTTCGCCCAAATTATCGCGAATTTCTTCCAGAAACTTTTTCAGTTTTTGCAACTTGGCAATGTAGCGGGCATTTTCCCGCCGACGGGCATCGCGTTCTTTCAGAAATTCGCGGGCACCGGGCAGGGTATACTTCTGCCGATCAATCAAATCCAGAATTTCGGTCAGGTGGTCGATGTCGGCCTGGGTGTATACACGGTCGCCGGAGCGGTTTTTCCTGGGCCTGAGCGTCGGAAATTCCTTTTCGTAGTACCGTAGTTTGGACGCATTGATACCAAACATCTCCGCTACCTCTTTAATGCCATAATACAGTTTGCCGGGGCTTTCCATACGACAAACTTGCTGAGGTTCGGGTAAACCTGCAAGTTTTAACGTAATTTTGTGGCCCCCTGCCCCCTTTGGGGGATGGGGGCTTTTAACTATATTGATATGACTTCCCACGAAATACGTCGGCATTTTCTCGACTTCTTCCGCTCTAAACAGCACCTGATTGTGCCATCGGCTCCGCTCGTTGCCAAAAACGACCCGACGCTGATGTTCAACAACTCGGGCATGGCGCAGTTTAAAGATTTTTTCCTCGGCAATGGTACTCCGCCTTCGAAACGGGTGGCCGACACGCAAAAGTGTCTGCGCGTATCGGGTAAGCACAACGACCTCGAAGATGTAGGCTTCGATACCTATCATCATACCATGTTCGAAATGCTTGGCAACTGGTCGTTCGGGGATTATTTCAAAAAAGAAGCGATTGAATGGGCGTGGGAATTGCTGACCGGCGTTTATAAACTGCCTAAAGACCGGCTGTATGTGTCAGTTTTTCAGGGCGATCAGAAAGATAATGTTCCCTTCGATCAGGAAGCATTCGACCTCTGGAAACCCATTGTTGGCGAAGACCGGATCATTTACGGCAATAAAAAGGATAACTTCTGGGAAATGGGCGATACCGGCCCCTGTGGCCCCTGTTCCGAAATTCACATTGACCTGCGTTCGCCCGAAGAAGTAGCCGAAAAACCGGGCAAGGAGCTTGTTAATGCCGATCACCCGCAAGTGGTCGAAATCTGGAACCTGGTGTTCATGCAGTTTAACCGCAAGGCCGATGCGTCGCTGGAACCACTACCTGCCCGCCATGTCGATACGGGTATGGGCTTCGAGCGGTTGTGCATGGCTATTCAGGGCAAAAAATCGAACTACGACACCGATGTGTTTTCGGGTACGATCCACGTAATCGAAGAAGTGTCGGGTAAGAAATACGGTGGCACAATGGACAAAGCCGATGTGGCCATGCGTGTCATTGCCGACCACATCCGGGCTGTGTCGTTTGCCATTGCCGATGGGTTGGTGCCGTCGAATGCCAAAGCCGGTTATGTGATCCGTCGGATTTTGCGCCGGGCTATTCGGTATGGCTATTCATATCTGGGCATGACCGAGCCGTTTATGACCAAACTGGTGCCCACACTGGCCATGCAGTTTGCCGATGTATTTCCCGAACTAAATACGCAACGGGATTTTGTGGCCACCGTAATTCGGGAAGAAGAAATTGCTTTCCTGCGGACGTTAGGAACAGGACTTGGGCGTCTGGACCAGATTATTGGTCAACTTACTACCGATGGCAAGAAAGAAATTCCCGGCGAAACGGTTTTCGAACTGAACGATACCTTCGGTTTCCCGGCTGACCTGACCGCATTGATTGCCCGAGAAAAAGGACTGAGTATCGATGAACCAGGCTTCCAGAAAGCACTTCAGGAACAGAAAGTCCGATCGCGCAAAGATGCGGCTTCGTCGGCTGGCGACTGGATTGAGCTGGCTGAACTTGACGATAAAGTTGAGTTTGTGGGCTACGACCAGCCCGAAGCCTACGCCCAGATTGTGAAGTATCGGAAGATTCAGAACAAGCAGGGAACCCAGATTCAGGTAGTGCTCGACAAAACACCGTTCTATGCTGAATCGGGTGGGCAGATTGGCGATACGGGTACGCTTGAACTGTATGCCGGTTCTGACCAGATCGGTACGCTGACGGTTGTCGATACGAAGAAAGAAAATGACCTGACCATTCATATAGTCCAGAACGTCGACGGTATCGACGATCTTCTGGTCGAAGCCGATTCGGTCTATGCCATCATCAATACGGCTCGTCGTGGACTGACTGCCAGCAACCACTCGGCTACACACCTCCTGCATTCGGCTCTTCGTGAAGTGCTGGGTTCGCACGTAGCGCAGAAAGGTTCGTATGTTGGTCCCGATGCCCTACGTTTCGACTTCTCGCACTTTAGCAAAGTAACCGACGAACAACTGGCTGAGGTGGAGCGGATCGTGAACGAAAAAATTCGGGAAGACATTAAGCTCGATGAGAAGCGGAACGTCCCCATCGAGCAGGCTAAGGCAATGGGAGCCACAGCGCTTTTCGGCGAAAAGTACGGCGATTTCGTTCGGGTCATCACCTTCGATCCAAACTACTCGGTCGAACTCTGTGGTGGCACCCACGTTCCGGCAACGGGCCATATTGGTCTGTTCAAGTTTACGGGCGAAGGATCGGTATCGACGGGTGTTCGTCGGGTAGAAGCCAAAACGTCGGCCGGTGCCGAAGCTCTGGTGAATGAACAGATGGCCGTTGTGTCGGAACTGAAAGAATTGCTGAAAGCCCCCAAAGATGTGGTGAAAGCGGTTCAGACCCTGCTTGAAGAACGCAGTGCGCTACAAAAACAGGTCGAAGCACTGCAGAATGAGAAAGTGCAGCAGTTGAAAAATCAGTTGCTGGAGAAAGTTGAAACTGTCAATGGGCACGCGCGCCTGGTTGAGCGTGTCGATGTTCCGTCGGCTGATGCGCTGAAACAACTGGCCTACGATCTGAAAGCTAAAGTCGATAACCTGGCGCTGGTATTGGGCGCTGATATTAACGGCAAACCTCAACTAGCCGTTATGCTGCCCGATTCGCTGATTCAGGGTAAAAATCTAAATGCGGGTCAGGTCGTGAAAGAGCTTGCCAAAAACATTAAAGGTGGTGGCGGTGGGCAGCCATTCTTTGCTACGGCTGGCGGTTCCGATGCGTCGGGGCTGGATGCTGCACTGGCCCAGGGTAAGGCATTGCTGGGATAATTGGAAACCAGACTTACCGATTCGTGGTCTGAGGTACTCCTACCTCAGACCACGAATTTTGTTTTAAGGAAAAGGTGAACATAAATAACGCCTGTCTGTAGACGCTACTGGGTAGATGAGCTGTATTTGCTAATGAGAATACCAACGAGTACAACGGAATAAAACTGCCCTACAATACCCAAAACGGCTGTTGCCAGTTTGGAAATATGATGCGCCGGTGTAATGTCGCCGAAGCCAATGCTGGTGAGCGTAATGGTGCAGAAATAAACAATGTCCAGATAAGTAGTTGTAAATGTACTGGTATCCAGTCCTTTAAATGCATTGGGGATACCCGCGTATATGAGCTGCATAGTAAAGACACCAATTTCAATCAGCAGTAAATAGCCACAGATCGATGCCGAAATAACATCGGTGCTGATGTAGCTGGGCCGAATCAGAAATTGCAGAACTGCTACGAAGAGAACGCCAAAAAACGTAATATAAATGCCCGATAGGATGCTCATGTACGTAAGCGTGGGTTCAACAAATGAAATTATAATTGGCAGGGCAATCACGAGCAACAAGAGTATATTTTTTAGGATAAGGTGAATTTTTCCGCGATCAGAAAAAATCCCTATACTGAAAATGCCCAGCAAAACCATGTTCAATGGCCAGAGCACTTTCGCATAAAAGGTCAGATTGGTCATAAAGGTGGCAGTGAACAAATGCAGAAATAAAGCCGCCAGTAGAAATTCGTATTTATTCTTGTGAAGGATCGTTTGTTTTGTTGGTTTCATAATGGTTTTCAATAAAGTGATACGGTAGGTATTCGTTGAACCTTTCTACCTACTGGTAGGTGAGTAAAACTAATAATATTGACTCGATTCTCTCAGCTATAAACTATGAATCAACCGATTGGTGTATTTGATTCGGGATACGGTGGCCTGACCATTCTCCGCGAACTAGTTCAGACGCTTCCGCAATACGATTACGTGTATCTGGGCGACAATGCCCGCACACCCTACGGAACCCGATCGTTCGAGACGGTCTATCTCTATACGCTCGAATGTGTCCGTCATCTGTTCGACCGGGGCTGTCGGTTAGTTGTACTCGCCTGTAATACGGCCTCCGCCAAAGCCCTGCGGAATATCCAGCAACTCGATTTGCCGATATTGGCCCCCGGACTGGATGGTCCCAATAGGCGTGTGTTGGGTGTGATTCGACCGACTACGGAAGTGATCGGTAATTACTCGAAAACCGGGAATGTTGGCATTCTGGCTACGCGGGGAACCGTTACGTCGGAATCGTATGTGGTTGAAATTGAGAAATTTTTCCCAACACTAAGCGTATTTCAGGAAGCCTGCCCGATGTGGGTGCCGCTGGTTGAAAATGGCGAATATGATAGCCCCGGTGCCGATTATTTTGTCAAACAACATATCGACCGGCTGATGGGCAAATCGCCAGCTATCGACACGATTCTGCTGGCCTGTACGCATTATCCGCTTCTGTTAAACAAAATTCGGCAATATGCGCCCGCCAACGCAACCATTTTGAGCCAGGGCGGTATTGTGGCCGCCAGTCTGGCCGATTATCTAAAGCGCCATCCCGAAATTGAAACCCAGTGTAGTAAACATGGCCAGCGTAGTTTTCTGACCACCGATTCAACTGAAGACTTCGACCGGCAGGCTACCATTTTTTATGGCGAAGCTATCCGTTCAGAACAGTTGACGTTGTAGACGAAAGGGTGACTAAAGCAATAAGGTACTGTAGTTCAGTAGCTTGTTTGCCGAATGGCTCTTCCGCTTATTTAATTTGTAGCTTTCCCGTATTCTGAAATTGTAAACGACCCTTTAGTACCAGTTGCTGAGCTGTTGCCAGATTGTTATTGGTAACCGAAACAACATGACCCGGCTGAATTGTAACAACATCAGCCATGGTTGGAATGCAGTTGCAGTCCCAACTGCTGGCTGTGTGCCACGAACCAGTGGCAACTATACTCGTGACGGGTTTCGGAAATTCGTAGGCACCAGCATCGACACGTCCGGCCCGAATGCGGCTGGTTTGTGCGTAGTCGGTTGCACCAACCAACGCCGTTGTGGCGCTCGGATTGCCGCTATTAATGGCTGCCGATGCCGAAGTAATGCTCAGATTAAGCGGAGCCGTTGTGCTCTGGTAAGCCGGATTGCCAAACACGCCGTTCGTTTCCTGACCAGTGCTGCTTCGGAAGGTGTTGAAACCATAATAAACGGCCGAAAAAAGCACCCAAAACGGGTTCGAACTGGTAGTGTACCAAAGATTGTAGTTAACCGTCAGGTTGACCGAGTTGGGCGTATCGTACGAATTTAGTAGTCGGTCCCGACTGCCTGCATGAAAAATATTGTTTTCAACGCGGCAGTTTTCGGAATAGCTCAGCGTGATTTCACCAAAATCTTCAATAGCAGCTCCGGCTTCCGGCCGGTTTATATAATTATCGAACAAGCTATTGTTGACAATTGAGCAATTCGCCACTTTACCATAATTCGTGCTGTAGCTGTGGCTTCCCAAACCAAGACCTGCCCTTGAATTTCGGTAAATCAGGTTGTTGCGCACGGTTACGTTGCTGGCACTGGCTCCGACAATTTGCTTTGGATTTTCGCAGTTGATCTGAATACCGCGCTGGCAGTCGGTTACTAAATTTCCTTCAATGATCAGATCCTTACTGCCATCGGCATAAATGCCAGCCGCAAAAGCGAGCGGTCCCCGACACGACGAAACCCGGTTTTGGGCAATGATTCCCTGACGAGTCTGATTTTGGGTTGTGGCCGTTAGTGGGCATGTTGGACAGGCCCAATCGTAATAACCGGCAACCACCAGACCAATATTGGCAACGTTGGTAATTGTATTGTTCAGTATCTGAAAACCCGCAATATTTCCGACCAGCGTAAGTCCTTCACTATAGCCCGGCATGATTTGGTTAAGTGTGTTTCCCTGGATTAATAAATTACTGATTGGGTTATTGGGATCGTCGCCTTTCACCAGAATTCCGTGTGCATTATGCAGAGAAGAATTGGTAGGCGTCGTTAGTGAGCCATCGAAGGCAATATTATAGATAGAGCAGTTTTGTAGCGTGATGTGTTGCGCGTTTCCGGTTATCTGAATGGCATCCGAATTACTTCCTACTGCATTTCTAAACGTCAGCCCGTCGATGGTAATATGGCTTCTATTCTGAATTGTCAGTAACACACCAGCCGAATAGTTGCCATCAATCAGCACCTGATCGGAATTATACGGCCTGAATGTGATGGGGGTTCCTACAGTGCCTGATACATTGATGATCAGCTTTTCGATGTACGTTCCGGCCCGAATATAAACCGTACTACCTGCCGGAACAGCGCCCGTCTGACAGGCACGGCCAATGGTTTTCCAGGGTGCGGCCAGAGTACCTGCGTTGAGGTCATTGGCATTACTACAGGATTGACATACATAATAGCTCTGTGCCAAAGCGGTTGTATAGCTAAGGAGCAACAGATTTAAAGACAGGATTTTATAGGTTGGCATGGATAGGGGATTGGATTGGTTAGGGAAGGCGATTCGCTACGAAACCGCCCGATTCAGAAACGCTACGAGCGGTTGCAGCGCGGCAAAGCCATCCAGAACCTGTTTGGCCAGTGTGGGCTTCGTTAGCGCCGAATCGGGGAGGTTATAGCTGGCCGTGAAGCTTTTCAACTTCAGGTATTCGATAGCCGGATTGTCGGCAGCGTAGCCTTTTGGGGGGCGTTGCAGGGCTTCGCCACGGCTTAAGCCGTTGAAATGTTTTGTAAAAGAAGGTTGGGTTAGCAGACGTTCAAATTCTTCTGCATTGTAATCGATCTCCTGCCGGATCGCAGTCAGTACGGCGGCTTCGGGCATATACATACCGCCAGCAACAAAGCATTTTCCCGGTTCAAGATTGAAGTAATAACCGGCCGATTCCAGCTTCTTTCCGCCTTTGTTGAACCAGGCCCCGAAATTGGTTTTGTAGGGCGATTTGTTAGCCGAGAACCGAACGTCGCGGTTGATGCGAAAGATGCAGCTTTTGGGCTGCAAAGGCGTTTCGGCAATGGCCGGGTCCTGCTCGTTGAGTCCGTCGATCAACTTACCAACAAACTGAATAAAATCAGCGCGGGCGGCTTCGTAGGCGGTTCGGTTGGCGTCGAACCAGGCTTTGGTGTTATTGGCTTTTAAATCGTTCAGGAATGTCAGCGTGGTTGTCTGTAGCATGAGCGGTTATAAGATAAAACACTGGCAAAGCTAAGGATTTTGGAAAATCGTACTCTAATTGACTCCTTTTCCGGGTATAATCGAGTCCTTTTGGGCGAAAACTCCCTTTTCACATCAAAAAGTCGTAATTTTGCCGTTCAATTCTGAACAGAAATCAACACGCATGGTAACGGTACAAAACGTCTCCCTCCGCTATGGAAAGCGGGTGTTATTCGACGATGTTAATATAAAATTCACCTCTGGCAACTGTTATGGCGTCATTGGCGCTAATGGAGCTGGAAAATCAACGTTTCTGAAAATTTTATCGGGCGAAATTGAGCCGCAAACGGGTAGTGTGACCATTACACCCGGTGAGCGGATGTCGGTGCTGAAACAGAACCAGTCGGCCTATGACGAATTTCCGGTTCTGCAAACGGTAATTATGGGGAACCAGCGCCTGTACGACATCATGCAGGAAAAAGATGAGCTGTATGCCAAAGCCGATTTTACGGATGCCGATGGCGAAAAAGCTGCCGAGCTGGAAGCCGAATTTGCCGAAATGAACGGTTGGGATGCCGAGTCAGATGCGGCTGCGTTGCTGTCGGGTCTGGGCATTAAAGAAGCGATGCACTATGCGCAGATGGCGGATCTGAACGGCTCCGAAAAAGTGCGGGTGCTGCTGGCGCAGGCGCTGTTTGGTAACCCCGACGTTCTGCTGCTCGATGAGCCGACCAACAATCTCGACGTAGAATCGAGTATCTGGCTCGAAAACTTCCTGGCTAATTTCGACAACACCGTAATTGTGGTTTCTCACGATCGACACTTCCTCGATCAGGTCTGTACCCAGATTGTCGATGTCGATTTCAGCAAGGTGAAGCTCTTTGCTGGTAATTATTCGTTCTGGTACGAGTCGAGCCAACTGGCGTTGAAACAACGGCAGGATCAGAACAAGAAAACCGAAGATAAACGGAAAGAACTGGAAGAATTCATCCGGCGTTTCTCGGCCAATGCATCCAAGTCGAAACAGGCTACGAGCCGCGCCAAACTGCTCGAAAAACTCACTATCGACGATATTCAGCCATCGTCGCGGAAATATCCATACGTAAACTTCAAGCCAGAACGTGAGCCGGGCGATCAGATTCTGACGGTCGAAAACCTGACCTACACGGCCGAAGATGGTACGAAACTGTTCGAAAACCTGTCATTTACGGTAAATCGGAAAGATAAAATCTTCCTCTATAGCCGCGACGGGCTGGCCGTATCGGCGCTGATGGATATTCTGGCGGGTGAGCGTAAAGCCGATTCAGGTACGTTTAAATGGGGTATAACCATCACAATGTCGTACTTCCCAACGGATGCCGAAAAAGACAAATTCTTCGAGACTGATCTGAACCTGGTCGATTGGTTGCGGCAGTACTCAGTTGAGAAAGATGAGAGCTTTATTCGGGGTTTCCTGGGCCGAATGCTATTTTCGGGCGAAGAGTCGCTGAAAAAAGCCACCGTATTGAGCGGGGGCGAAAAGGTGCGGTGTATGCTGTCGAAAATGATGCTATCGGGTGCCAACGTGCTGCTGCTCGATGAGCCCACCAACCACCTCGACCTCGAATCCATCGAATCGCTCAACAACGGTCTGATCGATTTCAAAGGTCCGGTGCTGTTTACGTCGCACGACCATCAGTTTGTGCATACCATTGCCAACCGCATCATCGAAATTACCCCGGCGGGCATCCTCGATAAACTGATGACCTACGACGAATTCCTCTCCGACGAGCGCGTGAAAGCGCAACGCGAAGAGCTGTATGAAGCCGTAGCGTAAGAATAGAGAAATACATAAAGAAATGGGTAATCAGGTCATAGAAGCTGATTACCCATTTTTATTGCTCGTCCGATATATAATCGCGGACGAGCATGGGACATCGAAAACTACACGCACTACTTCTTATAAAACTCGCTGAAAATAGCAGTCATTGAATCCTCTATACTGTCGAGCAGTTCCTGAACCGGCATCGTATAGCTTTTGTCATCTACTTCGTAGGGTTCATCAAGGAAGTTTGTTGAGTTGAAGTCAGATGGGCTATTAGCAACACCATGAATCCCTTTGGTATATGCAGACTGTATTTTGACCTCCTTGTCATTTTTCGCTGTCACAATAAAAAAACCGACATATTCATCACTGAAATCGAAGGGTAAAGCCGTTGACGAACCAATTCCCAGTTTTTTGATACTGACTTTCCAGTTCTCAACCATACACACAAAATTGAGAAGGCCTTTAGACATCGATGCGTGTTCTTCAAAAAAGGTGTTATCGGTACAGTAATAATACAAATCAGTGTAGAAGTCTTCGTTACCTAAGCGAACTTTTATGGTTTCATACGCCTTAGGTGAATTCAACGTGATCTTGAACATGGTCTATTTTTATCTAGGGAAAAACAATTGCTGCATATGTATCCTTCTTAGGAGTGCCACATGAACTTATGAGAAAAAAGACTTGTAAAACAACTTTGGAAGTTATACATTTCTCAGTTTCTTCTTTTATTCTGGGGGATTAATTGATATTTAGGGGAAGGAAAGCTGAAATAAGCCAATAGAGGTATCTGCATAGCACGATTGCAGATACCTCTTATTAAGAAATTTTAGAATGAGGGGAAAGCTGTAACAACATGGTTAGCGTTTTGGCCATCCATGACTAAGGTAATATTATATAAAGTCTGTCCCGTTCCTTTTTTACCTCCGTGAACTCCCAAAGGACCAACATTCATAGGAATTTGATATACTATGTTTTTGCCGCTTAATTTCTTTATTACGCCAGGAGTATTGTTTTTAACCTTCGACCAGGCAGCATCAATTAATCCAACTAACTCATTAGTTGGAATTGTTGTAAATATTCCGTGAGCATTTTTATTTAAATTTTCGTTAAAATGCTTATAAACATGGTTTAAAGCATGTAAGCTTTCTGGGTCTGATGCATAAGTTCTGCTCGCCCAGATTAACCCTTCTGCTGATACAAATGTAGACCCGCCTAGAGCCTTTAAGCCATTTTTCGCCCATTTTCCTCCCGTGGCGAGCCAACCAGAAAACGGTATGGTAGCAGCTAGACTGAGTCCGGCATTTATTTTATCTCCCTCCAGTAAATAAATGCCGCCATTAATGGCATCGGGAAGTTCACCTGCACCAGGTACAAGTCCAGCAACATCTAAAACAAAGTGAACAGTCCTCAAGCAGTAATTCATATATGCCTGAGCTAAGCATCTGTTATTACTCCAGGTAGGATGTTTTTGCTTTACATAAACATACTCACGTGATACTTGAATCACCTGACTCAAGCCATCCACGTATAGGACAGGTAAAAAAGGCGGTTGGTCAAGCTTATCTATACTACTTACTCCCAATTTACCCAAGATAATAGTCGACATCCTTTGAAGCTCATCTTCGTAGTACCTGTCAATATCCAAGCCGCGCCCAAAAACTTGCCCTAATTCCGTTGAGAAAGGGAGGATGCCATTAGAGTAGTGAGCATAAATGGCTTCGCCATAGAAGGTCAATAGGAATTGACCTTCGCTGTAGCTACAGCCACTGGTAGGTGGATTCGGATTGGTTGGGGGAGTGGTAGTAGTGTTGTGAGGATCATCTTCGGCAAAACAGTTACTCAGGTTTGAATCGTAACCTGCTGCTACCAGCCAATGACGAGGTTTGAAATTAGATCCGTCTTGATAAGCAGCATATAGTATGCCATTGTAATAGTGAGAATAGATGGCTTCGCTATAGAAATTCAATAAAAACTGACCTTCGCTGTAGCTACAGCCACTCGTTGGCGGATTCGGGTTAGTAGGTGGATTAGTGGTACCACCTGAGCAATTCACTGATACGTTCGCCGAGTTGACTTCGTTCGCGTCGTTATTGACTTCGCGAACCTTGGCATAATAGTTTCCTGAGCCACTTATGGGAAAACTCTTGTTGAAAGAGGGCGCAATCAGGTCGGAAGCCGAGTTGACAACGGCTCCGTCTTTAAAGATCAGGATGCCTACCCGGTTATTGCCGGTGGTCAATACCCCACTGACTGTGAGCGTAGAACTGCCACAGTCCACGCTCAGATTGGCATAGTCGCTGGCGAGTCGAGCGGCCTGTCGGCCATCGACCTGAATCCACAGATCGGTTTTTTCGATAAACAGACTCGTCTCGGTGGCCTGAGCCCCTCCCCGTAGGAGCCGGAACTGAGCACGGCCAGGTGTAGTATGGCTGGCCGCCTGAGAAAAGTAACCTTTGAGTGTATAGGATACCAGCGGATTCGCTTCCGAGAGCTCCATCCCAACTAAGTCGGCATAACTGCCACCTGTTTGTACGAATCCCTCAGGCAGCAGCAGTTTGAGTCGAAAAGCATTGGCTCCGGGCAGAATAAATAGCTGAGAAGAGAGAATCTTCAGATACTGGGCGGTAATGGTCAGTTCAAGTTCTTCGCCAGGTTTAACAAGTTGCTTATTAGCCGTAAGACTAAAGCGAATCGGGTCGGTATCGAATTTGCTGCAAAGCGGCTAAATTAGGGTTAGGGTCGGTAGGGTGGGTTATCGGCCCAAAGCGAATGTGGCCAGGCCACGAAGGTAAATACCCAAACCAGAGCCAAAAACACAGGCTCATGATACTTTTTGATAAAAGTATTCATAAATTGAAGCAGGTTTAATGAACAATTAAGCTGAATAAAGCCCCGCGTCCGGTCGCCAAACTGTCGTGGGGCTTTTGCAATATTAGATGCCTGATTCGTTTTTAGTGACTATCGAATAGAGGGGATTTTGTATGAAATCACCATTTTGCCGGACGAAATCACCCAAAGGGCTGATTTTTGATTTCATATTTAATTTACAGCATGTATTGTATTAAAACATATAATTTGTATCTTAATTTGTATATATTAATAATAAATTGATTGCTTATTGATGAGCATAAACACGCCATCAATAGGATGTTACTGGAGATCGTTTGTTAAGTTTACCAGTTGTGACAGATTGTTGCAGGCAGTAATAACAGGGGCAGGGAACTGAAATTTTTGGGTTTACATAATTATACCTCACTTATCCGCGATGCAATCGCAGACGAGCGGGAGAGCATGAACTCTTGAAATGGTCCGCTTCTCCACTTTCTTTTAGAAGGTTGCCCAAAAATGGTGTTATATAGGTAGCATGTCTTATACCATGTCTATGCTATCATTCGACGTTATTGTAATTGGAACCGGGTCGGCCGGGAAAACCGTTGCCGAGACCGTTCGGCAGGCTACAAAATCAGTAGCCATAATCGATAAATTACCCTTCGGCGGAACCTGCTCGCAACGCGGCTGTGACCCCAAAAAAGTGCTGGTCGGTGCCGCCGAACTGGTAGCCCGAACAGGGCAACTGACCGGAAAAGGCATAAACAGCCCCGCCGTGATCGACTGGTCAGACCTGATTCGCTTCAAAAAAACATTTACTGACCCCATTCCTGAAAATACCGAAAGAAAACTGGCTGATCAGGCTATTCGGAGCTTTCATGGCGTGGCTACGTTCGTATCGGAGAACACGATTCGGGTCAACGACGAGGAATTGCAAGCCGAACACATCGTTATTGCGGCTGGCAATCGGCCACAGCCGCTACACATTCCGGGCGAGGAATTGCTGACCGACAGCACTGGCTTTATGGATATGGCCGAGTTGCCCGACGAAATCGTGATGGTGGGTGGAGGCTATATCGCTTTCGAGTTCGCACATTTGGCTACCCGTGCCGGGGCGAAGGTAACCATTCTGCATCAGGGCAAACGCCCGCTCGAAGGCTTCGACGCCGATGTGGTTGCACTGCTGGTGAAAGCCATGCGCGACATCGGAATCTTCATTGTTCTTGAGGCTCAGGTGACCACTATTGATGGCAAATCGGGCGAATTAACCATTCATTATCAGCGCAATGGCGAGAATTACACTACATCGGCTAAACTGGCTGTTCACGCGGCTGGGCGGGTAGCCGATGTCGCTGAACTGGCGTTGGAAAGGGCCAACGTCGAGACGGGGAAAAAAGGTGTTACGGTCAATGAATACCTGCAAAGTGTGTCGAACCCGCGTGTGTATGCCTGTGGTGATGTGGCCAATAAAGGCTTGCCGCTGACGCCGTTAGCTTCCTATGAGGGGGCCATTGTAGCGCATAATATTCTGAATGGCAATCAGAAAACCTATTCAAACGACCCGGTACCGACAACGGTGTTTACAGTGCCGCCTTTGGCATCGATTGGCCTGACTGAAGAACAGACTCATGAGCAGGGGAGGTCGGTAAAAATCACCTATCAGGAAACGGCCGACTGGTATATCAGCCGTCGGATTAACGAGCCAGTTTCGGGTTTTAAGACCTTAGTCGATGCGGAAACCGATCAGATTCTTGGGGCTCATGTGCTGGGTTCGGGTAGCGAAGAAGTGATCAATCTGTTTGCGATGGCGATAAAACATAAGATTCCGGCAAAAGCGCTGGGTGATATGTTGTTTGCGTACCCTAGTCAGGCTTCGGATATGAGTTCGATGCTGCCCTAAAAGAAAGGCATGCGTTTAATGCATTATGAACCAAATCTGACAGGCTAGTTTAAAAAATTAGTTTTTATCGTTTGGATCGGGCCGCATGCAGCGTATGATAAGATTGACGTAAAGACTGTTAAGTATGTTAAAAGTAATTAAGAATAACAGAGAATACGAGGAGGCTCTGGAACGCGTATATGAACTGATGCAACTTGACTTGGTGGAAGATTCACCGGAATCTGACGAACTGGATGCACTTGTGTTGTTTGTTGAAGACTATGAGGCTAAACAGTATCCAATTGCTCCACCAAACCCTATTGATGCAATCCTGTTCAGGCTGGAGCAAATGGGTAAAGAGAAAAGTGAACTCAGTAAAATACTAGGCGGACGAAACCGACAATCGGAGATTCTGAGCGGTAAGCGTAAGTTGAATCTGGATATGATCAGAAGGCTGCATGCTACCCTTGGTATCCCCGCCGAGAGCTTAATTGCTGCTTACTGATTTGAGTCTGCAATTGGTCTGTTGTTGAGCGTACTCTGGTCGGAAACCGGGTTGCTTTTGACGCCGGTCAGAGACCAGAATACGCCCGAGCACAGTCTGATTTATTTTAAGAAAATAGTCGCGTTTTAGTTGCTCGCTTATTTTGAGACTGTTTAAACGTTCTGGAATAATCATCAAATGCGTTCTTTTTACCGCAGCGAACGCAAAGCCCGCTAAGCAGAACTTCGTTGTATTCTCTGCGGTAAAAAGGCAAAAGGTTAAACAGGGTCATTGTAAAAATCAGTGAGAAACTAAAAGCTAACTCAACTAGCTTACTTATTCATTCTTCTTGCGTTCGGCTTCCAGAGCCAGCACATTCTTATTCGCAATTTTTAAGCCAGCGGTCGGTAGCTTCCCTACAGGACGCACTTCCACAAACTGATCACCCTGATTAGTAACTTCAACTTTCTGTTTCCGGAATGGAATCGTATCGGTTGTGGCGTGGTCGGTAACGAAAATGAACTTGCCGTCGCCATCGTCCAGCAAAGCCGTTCGGGGAATGGTTTGGTCGCTCATGCGCTCGCCAACACCAATAATTCGAGCCTGTACGTTCATGTCGGCAGCGAGTAGCTCACCTTTCGGACGGGCGAAATTGACGTGCAGCGTGATCGCCCGATTTTCGTCATTTACCGACCGGGCAATGTAGGCGATGCGTCCTTTAACGGGATCAATCGATCGGTTCAAAAACCGTAATTCAACCTCCTGCCCTTCGCGCACATAATCGGCATCTTTTTCGTAAACAAAAATGTTGGCTTCAATCCGATTGGGATTAACAATTTCGGCCAGCAGCGTTTGCGGTTCGACCTGAGCGCCCAGATTTTCATGAAATCGGGAAACATACCCATCAATTGGCGAATGAATAATCAGACCAGAACTCAGACTAACCTGGCGCTGATGGATAATTTTATCCGTACTGATACCAATAATTGTCAGTTTATCTTTCAGGGCCAGTTCGCGGGCTCGGGCCGATTGGAGTTTGGCGTCGGCCGACTGAAACTGCGACAGGACGCCAATATTGCTCTTGCGCAATTCGTCCTGCCGTTTAAACTCGGCTTCCAGGTATTCAACATCGGCATGGGCGGCTGCATAGTCGTTTTGCAATTCCAGCAGGGCAAAACTAGACAGGCGAACAATGGGCTGGCCTTTATGAACCGGTTGCCCTTCGCGGACAAAGATCTTTTCAATTTTTCCGGTGATATGACTGCTCACTTCTGCCCGGCTGTCGGGTAGAAGGCGCAGAACACCATTGGCATAAATAATTGGTTTTAAGGCCCGCTTTTCGAACGAAATCAGATCGACATCAACTGTTTTTAACTGATTCATCGTTACCCTGACCGAGTCGGCACTCGACACTTTTGTGTTCTTTACCGTTTCGGCAGGTTGATCTTTGCCGTTCGAATCACCGCAGGAGATAAGGCCACCCAGCGCTAGAAGGGTGCCAAGAAGAGAAAATATATGGATGGGTTTCATGTTATTCGCCTTTAAGATATTGCAACGTGATGACTGCCTGATTGAACGACCGGAGTGCATCCAGATAGCCCAATCGGATTTTAAATGCCTGCTGAACGTTGAGCAGATAATCGTAATAGCCAATGCTGCCCAGACGGTAACCATCGCTGGCGGCCTTAATGATTTCTTCGGCCTGTGGCAATCCGGTGGCATTGTAGTAATCCAATGCTTCCTGATACTGTAAATAATCCGCTATAGCTTTGTCGTAGTCGCCCCGAAGTTCATACTGATTGAGGGTGCTCTGACTTTTAGCAATAGCGACATCGGTTTGGGCAGCATTAATCCGTGACCGGGCCACCCAGCCCCAAATGGGCAGCGACAAGCCAAAGCGTAATCGGTAGAGAAAACGCGAATCGGGACTGCCCTGATTCAAATACCCAACGATGATATTGGGGAGCCGACGCTTTTTTTCCAGCTTCAGTAAGGATGCGCTTAACTCTTCGTTCTGCTGGTAAAATGCTGTTTGCGGGTTTCTGATAAAGGTAGTGTCAGTAGCCAGAAACGGATAAAACTGACGGTCGGGAGCAAACTGCATGGGCCTGAATGGTCCCGTCACCCGGATACTGGTATCATTGGGCGTTCCAATAAGCAACCCTAACTGAATGCGATTGCTGCGGATTTTGGCGCGGGTCTGATCGAGCTGGTAGTTTAACTCCTGTTGCTGCGATTTGGCGTTGAGCACTTCAATGCGGGAAATCTGACCCACTCGCTGACGCGTTTCGGTAACATTGGCAAACACCAGCAACAAACTGTCCTGACGGCGGTAGTTGCCGATGCTTTCGCGCAGATACAACAGGTTGTTGTAGATCGTTCGGACGTTGTACCGTAATGTATTGGTTGTGATCGTTTTTTCGCGCTGGCTCAGTTTTACCTGCTGTTCCTGCACAATCCGCTGGTTTTTATAGACCGTTGGCAGCGAAACCGGCAAGAGTACACCCGGCTGAAAACGGGTTGTGGTGGGGGCTTCGAAAATCAGTTCGGGGCCCGACAGGCTCAATGCGCCCGGAATCAATGCCCGCTGTTTATCGATCCGCAGATTCGCAACATTGACTTGTGGGTTATCGCTCGTGGCGCGGCTGATGGCTTCGGGCAGTGTTATGACATGATACGACTGGGCCATTACCGACAATGCGCCGAAACAGATACTTAGTGTTAATATGATTTGTCTCATGCTACATCCACCTCCTTTTCTACTTCTTCTGGCTGGTGAGTTTTAGGCGAGAACATGGCATATAACACAGGCAAAACAATCAGTGTCAGTACCGTGGCTGTTAACAGCCCTCCAATTACGACAGTCGCCAGCGGCTTTTGCACTTCGGCGCCAACACTGGTCGACAGTGCCATGGGCATAAAACCCAGTGCTGCCACAAACGATGTCATCAGTACAGGGCGCAGTCGTTCGCGTAAGCCCTGCAATACCCGTTGGTTAGGATCGCTGACGCCTTCGGCGGCCAGTGCGTTGAAATGACTCACCAGCAAAATTCCATTCAATACGGCAACACCAAACAGGGCAATGAAACCGACACCCGCCGAAATACTGAAGTTCATGCCCCGCAGAAGCAGGGAGAAAATGCCTCCCACAGCCGACAGGGGTACAACGGCATAAATAAGCAGACTGTCGCGGAAGTTGCCGAACGTTAGATAGAGCAGGCCAAAAATGACAAGCAGCGAAATGGGCAGCACCAGTGAGAGCCGATCTTTGGCACGGCTAAAGTTTTCAAATTCACCACCATACGTTATGGAATATTCGTCGGGAAGCTTCACCTTCTGGTCGACGGCCTTAATGACATCTTTAACGACCGATTCCAGATCGCGCTCCCGAATATTGAATCCAATATTGACCACTCGTTTCAGGTTCACATGCGTAATTTCGGATGGACCAACATCCTCGGTAATTTCGGCAAGTTCGCGCAGTGGAATTGGATTGTTATTCTGATCATTTACCAGTAAATTCTCAATTGATTCGGGGCGAACGCGGTCGTCGCCCGCCAGTCGGAAGGTGAGATCGAAACGTTTATCGCCTTCATAAACGACGCCTGCTGTAGCACCACCGAAGGCCATCTGAATAGCCCGGTTTACCTGTTCTACCTTAATGCCATGAATGGCCAGTCGATGCCGGTCGTATTTGATGTTGAGTTGAGGTAAGCCAAATACCTTACTTGCTTTCACATCGACCGCACCGGGCACTTGCCGAATCACCTGAATAATGGACCGCATTTTATTGACTAGCGTATCCAGATTATCGCCGTAAAGCTGAGCCACAACGTCGGTGCGGGCACCGTTCATCATATCGTTGACCCGGCTTTCGATAGGCTGCGTGATGGCGTAAATCGGTC
Organism: Spirosoma sp. SC4-14; assembly: GCF_037201965.1. Lineage (NCBI taxonomy): Bacteria > Pseudomonadati > Bacteroidota > Cytophagia > Cytophagales > Cytophagaceae > Spirosoma > Spirosoma sp. SC4-14. Next base: position 3,440,574 of record NZ_CP147518.1, read on the forward strand.
CCGGATACTGGCTCATGAATTTGTTAACCTCCACTGCCAGGTCTTCCTGATTATCGGCTTTTTTCCAGGTATGCTTATCCGACAGAGACAGGTAAATTTCCTGTGATTCGAGCGGTAATGGATCAACTTTTACTTCCGATGTGCCAATCTTGGAAACGGCTCCCAAAATTTCATCCGGAAATGCTTTTAACAGCGATTCCTGAAAAATGCGGCTTAGCCGGATCGATTCGGTTAGGGGGGTGCCCGTTGGCAAATCCATATCGATCATCATATCGCCTTCCTGAAGCTTGGGAATAAATTCACCACCTATCCGGCTAAAACCAATTATACCCGCTGTTAAAATACCGGCTGCAACCGCTACAACCACAAATTTGGCCCGTAGCCCAGCCGCCAGAACAGGACGCAGCAACCGGTAGAAGAACTGTACGATTTTTTCGGAGAAACCATGATCGTGGAGCGATTTGGGCGGCCGTAGCAGCAGCGCGCTCATCATTGGTACGTAGGTAATTGACAGCAGGAGGGCTCCCATAATGGCGAAACCGACAGTTTTGGCCATTGGGGCGAACATTTTTCCTTCGACCCCTTCGAGGGTTAGAATCGGGAAATAGACAATCAGAATGATCAGGCCTCCAAACACAACCGACTGTTTAACGGCCGATGCCGATGCAATTACGACTTCCTGACGGTCTTTATAGGTTAGCTTGCTTAGATACCCATCATGTCCATTCGCTTCTCGTTTTTCGTCCAGTCGCCGGGCCATAGCCAGACCCAGAAATAGCACCGCCGATTCGACCACAATAATGGCCGGATCGACCAGCAAGCCAAAGTCAATGGCCCCTAAACTCATGATGTTTCCAACAATGTCCAGTTGCCGCATCCAGATGAAGGCAAACAGCATAGCCAGTGGAATAACCGATGCAGCCAGCAAACTGGCCCGCCAGTTACCCAATAACACCAGAATGACGAGCACAACAATAGCAGCGCCTTCGATCAGGTTATGGGCTACGGTATCGATAGCGGCTGTTACAATTTTGGATCGATCCAGAAACGGAACAATTTCCAGCCCATCGGGCAATCCTGCCTGAATGTCTCTGAATTTATCTTTCAAACGCCCAATGACCTCATTGCCATTGGCACCTTTCATCATCAGAACCGAACCGCCAACAACCTCGCCCGTGCCATTTTCACTCAGAGCACCAAAGCGCAGCGCCGAGCCCATTTCAACATCGGCTACATCGCGAACTAATACGGGAACATTGCCATTTTTGCGAACAACAGTCTGCGCAATTTCGTCGAGGTTGTTGACCAGACCAATACCCCGGATAGTAAAGGCTTTATTATCTTTTTCAATATAGGCTCCGCCAGTGTTGCCATTTCCCTGCGACAGCGCCGTATACAGGTCATCGACCGTTATGCCCAGGGCCCGCATCCGCTCGGGTTTGAGTTTTGCCTGGTATTCTTTACTATAACCACCATAACCGCTCACGTCGGCTACACCGGGCATACCCAGCAGTTTCCGGCGTACATACCAATCCTGAAGCGTACGGATTTCGGTTAGTGTATAGCGGGGATGTTCGGGGTCTTTAGGGCGGATTACGTACTGGTAAATTTCGCCAAGACCCGTCGAAACTGGCCCCAGAATTGGCGTACCGGCTCCTTCAGGAATATCGGCTTTTACGCCTTCGAGCCGTTCGAATACCTGTTGCCGGGCCCAGTAAATATCGGTATTGTCGGTAAAAATGAGCTTGACAACCGAGGAGCCAAATTTCGAAACAGACCGGGCTTCAATCAGTCCCGGAATGTTGGCCATAGCCATTTCGAGTGGCGTCGTAATAAATTTCTCGATTTCGAGCGACGACAGATTCGGGGAGTTGGTAATTACGTCGACCTGCTGATTGGTGACGTCGGGAACGGCATCAATCGGCAGGCTTTTCAGGGAGTAGGCCCCGTAACCAATGAGCGCCAGCAGTAGCAGGCCAATGGTCCAGGGACTTCGGACACTAAAGGCAATTAAACGGTCAATCATGAAAAGGTAGATAAAAGAAAGGTAGATATACGCTGATTAACCAACACAGTCTACAGTATTGGTTTAATAGCAAATAGCACACGAAGGATAAAAACTAGCTTAGAAAAATATTAGAATTCGCTTAGAAATTTAGTTCTATTGCTATATTGTAAAGAAATAATACAAAAACGCTACCAGGGATCTGAGCCCCGGTAGCGTTACGACTCGCTAATTCTATGAAAAAAGGTTACTGTTTTGTCGAATCCGTTTCCGCTGTGTTTTCTTCATCTGACGAAGCTATTTTAGCCAGATCTTTATTGTCAGGGAAGTAGGAAAGTCCTTTCTGAAGCCATTCTTTTTGAGCTGCCTCGTCGTGAGCTACCAGATCGTTATAGGCAATCAGGTATTTGAAAGCCAGGACCAGATCTTTCTTATAGCGTTTGCGCTCTTCTTCCTTATCGCCAACCATACTAATAAATTGCTCAAAATAGGGCTTGGCCTTGCCGTTCAAAACAGCTTCTTCGGGTGTATAGGCATAATAGTTGGCTTTGGCTCGATACAGGACGGTGGGCGCATAGTCGGGGGCTCCTTTCTGAGCTAGTGCCAGTGCCGAATCGGCCAGCGCAAAGCGAACCGTATCGCGAACCAGTTTACCCGCAGTATCACGCTGGAAGCCGAGTGTGTAGTTACTCATGCCATAGCGGAACAGATCCTGTACATCCGATTTGAAACCATGTTTGGCCGCCGAGTCGAGCATGGCCACGGCTTCGGGGTGTTTCTTGGTCCGATAGTAATACTTGGCAATGTCGCTATATAAATTCTCAGTTGTGTCGAATGGGGCGGCTTTTGCCAGAAATACGGCTCCCAGTGAATCGTCGCTGGCGCTATCGGTTTCCATATAGGCACGACCCAGGTATTTGTAGTCGTCGGGCATGGCCTTTTCCGGGGCTTTTTCCAGGAATGTGTTAATATTTTCGATCGCTTTCTGGGGCTCTTTTAGCGACGAATAAGCCCAGCCTTTAATTCGATATACGATTGGGTTTTGGCCCAGAGCCGTACTATTACTGTCGATCAGATTAACTGCGCGCTTGAAATCTTTGGCCAGGAAGTGGAATTGTGCCTGCCGAAGCAGGGTTGCCTGCCGATTGTCGTGCGTGGCAGATACATACTGGTCCATATAATTGGCGGCATCTTTGTAGCGATTGACCAGAAAATATAGCTCGGCTAACTGATTGTAGGCAGGCCCATAAGATGGGTTGGCTTCAATTGCTTTTTTGTAGTTCTCTACGGCCAGATTCAGATTGCGGCCCTGCCAGTAAATATCGCCAATGCGCTGATACACACGCGATGGGTCCATGCCCATTTCGAGGGCACTTTCATAACGGGAAACGGCTGTTCCGGCGTCTTTATTCAGGTAGTTGGCATCGCCAAGCGCAAGCTGGATCGATGCATTTTTTTTGTCGCGTTCGCTGGCCCGATTCAGAAAGTCGAGCGCTTTAGTTGCATTAACGGCTTTTGGATAGACCGGTTTGATGGAGCCATTGCCAGGAGTTAGATAACCCGTATAAGCCTCCCCAATTCGATACAGAATATCGGCATTTTTGCCTTTACTCTTATCGACAACTGTAGTTAGTTTAGCGTCGGCATTAGCCATGTCGTTTTTTACGAGGTAGGTAATAGCCGCTCCAGTTTCGTTGAGCGGTACTCGTTTTTCGTCCATGGAAATCCCTTTCTCAAACCAGATGCGGGCCGAGTCGGGTTGCCCGGCTTTGAGGTAACCATAGCCAGCATCGAAATAGGTTTGCATGCCTGGATTTTGCTCGGCCTTCTGGGTTAGCATGTGTTTGGCTTCATCGAAGCGGCCCAGATTCATTAAGGTGTTGGGATCTGATGTGGGGTTCTGGGCGAACGCAATCCCACCTAATCCGGATAGAAGTAAGAAAGTTATGTGCGTTTTCATGTTTTGCTTAGGTTTGGTTACTAACCGGCGATAGTTTACCGCTGATTAGCGATCATATGCAAGGTGCAGCATGAAGCTGAGAACGGACTTAAAGACTGCTTAGAATTCGCTTAGAAATGCCAAAAAGAGTGGTTTAAGACGTTTAAACCAAGTTCTTGCCCATTCAGCAAACCGCTTGCCTGCTAACGGGTTAATAGCTTATGGAGCAACTATAAAACGATATGATTAAGGCACTGGATCTAAATGACGACAGGATACTGGGCTACCGAATTGAAGGCAAAATTACGGCCGCCGAACTGAAACCCCTCTTTGCCCGAGTGGAAGAAAAAAAACGTGAACACAAAAAAATGAGGGTGTATGCCGAATATGTCAGAATGAATGGACTATCGCTCGGCGCAATTTGGGAAGATATTAAATTTGATATAACTCACTTTACCGATTTTGAGAAAGTGGCCGTCGTGACCGATACCGACTGGGTAGGTATTACTGGCAAGGCTGCCGGATTGATTCCGGGCCTGGAGGTCCGGTTATTTTCATGTTCGGAGCAGGAACAGGCTCATGAATGGATTAAAGCCTAGCTATCATCCAAAGGATACCCTCCCCACAGAGTAAAAATCCGGGGAGGGTTATACCAATTATACGTCGACTAACTCAGCCCGAAAACCGGCTTTTTCAACCGCCTGTTGCACCAGGTCTGCGATTCGGTTGTCGGTGGTTTGTACGGTTAGCAGATTATTCTGGGCGCTGGTATCAATGTTCCAGCCATCAACCTGTTCAATCGTATTCAGGTTGAGCGTAACAGCCGCTACGTCCTCGCTCGATTTAATGTTAGTTTTGAAATTCAGCGTTTCCATTGCTTTTGTTCGTTTGTTTCGGCACTGGTTTCTATGTTAACTAAAAAAAGAGAAAGCTGTCACGAAACTGAAACTCAACGGAACCCAGATAAGCATCTTTGGTAAAGACTGCTGCGCGGTAGTGCCCAGGCCGAATCGTATGATCGGGAGCAATATTGAACGAAATTCGTTGTGGGTTCCGGCTGAAATCAACTCCCTGTATAGCGTGGACCGGAATAACCTGGTTGACATTCGATAGCGAAATTGTAGTGCTACGCAGCGGGCTCATCATGGCATTATGCTGACTGTCGGTCAGGCTCAGGTATACGTCCTGAACTCCTTTCAATTGCATTTCGGCTGGTACGTTCAGCGAAACCATTAGCCGATGAACCTTCTTTGCCTTTGCTGTCTGTTTCTGATTGGGCTTGGTGGCTTCCACCAGAAAGGCATCGCCAGTAATGGCAGCACGTGGAGCTTTGGTAGCCAGCGTTTCCGTAAGATCACTTACTTTTTGCTGGAGTTCTTTGTTTTGTGAAATCAACAACTCGTTGCTTTGGGTTAACCAACTAATCTTGTCACGCGAGGCTTCCAGTTGATTCTGCATGCTGTCGCCTTTCACGGAAAGAGTACTTAAATCCTGATGCAGGCTTCCAATGGTACGGTCGCGGGAGGAGTTTTCCCGGCGAAGGCCTCCGATCGTATTCGTTTGACGATCTAGTTGACCGTGCAACTGATTGATTCGATTGTCCAGTGACTGGCTTTCGTCTTTTGCCATGTCGAGCTGGTTAGCCAGCGTACGCAGATCGCCTTCCAGCCGTAGTTTAGCCGATAGCAGCGAATCGGCCCGTAACTCGTTGAGGTCGTTTTGTTTCGCCAGACTCCAGCTTTTTTTCCAATAATAGATACCTCCTGCCAAAAATAAAACCACCAGCGCTGTTAGAAGGCTAGCCGTTATTTTTGCTTTATGATTTAGTGTGCCAGATTCCATATCCGTTCGATTTGCAGTTCATGAAGTAGGTTGTCATTGGATATTGGTAGAACATATCTATTGGGGTGCCAGTACCCCCAATGACTACTATCCAACTAATTTATACTGCAAACTTGTGGCTAATTGGTTACAGCAGACTTAAAGAAAACTTAAAATTTGCTTAGAATTAGCCAGATTGTCAATCACATAGCGAATCTGTGTGTTTACTTACACAGGGCTTAAGCAGAAAACTGTGCCAACTAACCGGCCAATTCCTTTTATTTTAGCCTCGTCAGAAACAGGGGCACTACTTTCGGCAAAAGTTGTGTTACAAAAAAGACCCGATTGTTTAACGAATGACCAATAAGACTTCCCGATATACTCAGGTGCTGGCCTGGCTGGATCAGCATATCATAAAACGGCTCTATACCGAGCAGGTTCGACGAATTATTTTACAAAGTTTACCATTCTGGGTGGCCTCCCTTCTGGCCGGATTAACAGCGGTTGGTTACGAAGAACTGTTTGTCTGGGCCGAACAAATAAGTTTTGCCTGGATTAGAGCCCAGCCTTTGCTGGTGTTTATTTTAATTCCTGTCGCTTTTGTGGTGGCGTGGTTATTAGTAGCCAGACTGGCTCCGGCAGCCAGAGGAAGTGGTATTCCGCAGGTGATGGCTGGTATTGAATTGTCGAATCCAGTTCATCATGGACGAACAGCCTATTTGTTGAGCCTTCGGGTTGCTTTCGTTAAATTACTTAGCAGTGCAGTTTTGCTGATTGGAGGAGGAGTTATTGGTCGCGAAGGGCCTACAATTCAGATTTCAGCGGCTATTTTTCGGGCAATCAATCGACTTCAGCCAGCGGGGTGGCCGCAATTATCGCGTCAGATTGCACTCGTTACGGGTGGAGCCGCTGGGTTGGCTGCGGCCTTCAATACGCCTTTGGGCGGAATTGTTTTTGTGGTTGAAGAGTTGACCCAAACGCATATAACCCGATTTCGAACGGCCGTTTTTACGGCCGTTATTATTGCCGGGATGACGGCCCAGGCTATTCAGGGGCCTTATCTGTATCTGGGTTTTCCGAGGGTAACGGCTTCAACGGGCTGGGCCCTGGGAATTGTGGTGCTGGTATCGATGTTTTGTGGGTTTGCCGGGGCGGTTCTGGCAAAATCGCTGCTTTGGCTCAACACCTACCGGCGGCAGTTTCGGACAAGAGCTGGTCAAATGGGCTGGGTAGCGGGTTGTGGTTTATTGCTGGCCGTAATGGCTTATTTTGTGGGCACTGATGCGGTTGGTACCGGAAAACCAATCATTAACCGCCTGTTGTTTCAGAACGACCATTTAACCCCCTGGTATTTGTTTCCGATCCGATTTGCGGGTATGGCCTTAAGCTATAGCAGCGGGGCTGCCGGTGGTATTTTTGCAACCTCGCTGAGCGCAGGCGCTATTTTAGGCGATGGCCTTGCCCGGCTTGCGCGCGTTACGCCCAGCGATACGAACCTGATTATTCTGGTCAGTATGGTTAGTTTTCTGACAGGTGTGGTTCGGTCGCCGTTTACAGCCGCTATTCTGGTACTGGAAATGACCGACCGGCATTCGGCTATTTTCCAATTGCTTTTAGGAGGCTTAATGGCACAGGGGGCTGCGTCGCTGGTTGATCCCGTTTCGTTTTATGAGCATTTGAAATCGGGTTTTGTCCGTGAAACGCTGGCGCAACCTGCCCGTAAAGAACCGGCTCATCGGAAAGCGGATGAAAAACAGCCCGATCTTACCTAAGGCTGCTCAACGGTCTGTTCATCGGTCGGATAAAGTCGACGGATGAGCAGTTCCATGGTTAGTCCCTGACCGATAACCGAAAACAGCACTACTGCATACGTAATCGTTACAATAAAATCTTTGTAAGGTATCGAACTATGAATCGATAGTGCCATGGCAATGGATAGCCCGCCCCGCAGGCCTCCCCAGGTGAGCAGAATAGGCGCTTTTTTGTCCAGATCGAGCCAGCGCCGGGCCAGTGTAAACGGAATCAGAATAGCCAGATACCGAGACAGCAGCACGATCAGCACAACGATCAGATAAATGATCCATTGCGTACTCTGAAAATCAATAACGAGTAGCTCAATACCAATCAGTACGAAAAGTAGCGCATTCAGAATACCATCGACTAGCTCCCAGAACTTATCGACATATTCTTCTGTGGTATGGCTCATGGCATCTTTCCGGGAAGAGTGATCACCGACCAGTAAGCCTGCTACTACCATTGCTAATGGACCCGAAATGTGGAGTTTCTGGGCTAGCAGGTAGCCTCCCATAACGCCCGCCACCGTAATAATAACTTCGGTTTGGTAGTGGTTAATTGATCGCAGAATCCAGTAGAGAGCATAACCCAGTGCAATTCCGAACAATACCCCGCCCCCTGCTTCTTCCACAAATAGCCACGCAATTTCTCCGGCGGTTACACTTTCTGCGCCATTCTGAATGATCTGATAGATAGAAGCAAACACTACAACGCCAACGCCATCGTTAAACAATGACTCGCCAACAATATTGATTTTTACGCTTTCGGGGAGTTTGAATTTAGTCAGAATACCCAATACCGCAATTGGATCGGTAGGGGAGATGAGCGCTCCGAACAACAGGCAAAGTGGATAGGATAAATTCAGATCAAAACTTTGGGTAGCATAGTAGAGGCCAGTGCCAACCAGTGCTGTGCTGAGTATAACGCCTACAAACGCAAAAAGCATGACCGATCGGCGCTGTACTCGTAGTTGAGCGGCATCGGTATGGAATGCTCCCGCAAAGAGCAGAAAACTCAGCATAACATCGAAAAGAGCCTTGCCAAAATCAATTTCGGCTATGGTTTGGCGCACGAGCTCGAACCAGTGTGGATTGATTGCATTGAGGCCAATGAGCACTAGGGAGAAGCTGAGCGAGACCACCATAATTCCGATGGCGTCGGGGAGTTTTAAGACCTTTGTATTTAAATAGGCAAAAAAAGCCGCAGCAACGATGAGGAGTGTTATTAAGGTAAATAAGTCCATAGAATGACGCTTGTATTGTACAAGAATACGTTAACTTTCGGTTAAAAACCACTTCAGAAGTGGTCTATTAGTTTAATCATAGTGCTGAACGATGATTGTTGACGAACAGAATCCTCTCCGAACCCGTAAGCCAGATATATTTTCTCGCTTTGCCGCCATTGTCCGGGAACGGTTCAGTCTGGAAGAGGATAAGGCAGATGAAGAGGCTATCATTCAGACAATTAGTCGGGGTATCGAATTTAGGGGTGTTAATCTATGGACACTTATTTTTGCCATTTTCATTGCGTCTATTGGACTGAATGTTAATTCTACGGCCGTCATTATTGGCGCCATGTTGATTTCTCCGCTCATGGGCCCAATAATGGGCATTGGGTTAGGCGTTGGTATTAACGACCTGACAATGATTCAGCGGGCGTTAAAAAACCTGGGCATTGCCGTATTCATTAGTTTGCTTACCTCTACCAGCTATTTCCTGGTTAGCCCCCTGCATATTGCACAGTCGGAGTTGCTGGCCCGCACTTCGCCAACCGTATGGGATGCGTTTATTGCCTTATTTGGTGGGCTGGCAGGTATTGTTGCTGGGTCGCGCCGGGACAAAGTAACGAATGTGATTCCGGGTGTTGCCATTGCTACGGCTCTTATGCCTCCACTCTGTACGGCAGGTTATGGAATTTCGACAGGAAACCTCTATTATTTTGCTGGTGCGTTCTATCTTTTTCTGATCAACAGCGTCTGCATAAGTTTGGCAACGCTGCTCATTGTGCGCTTTTTAGGGTATCATCAGAAAGAGTACCCAACAGTTGAAATTGAACGGCGCGTACGGAATACCATCTGGGTGGCTGTTCTCATTGTGGTTGTGCCGAGCACGTATCTGGGGTATCAGATTGTTCGAAAAACAATTTTTGAGCAGGAAGCAAAACGATTTGTTACCAATGAATGTAATTTCCAGTACCGACAGCTCATTAACTATGATGCCCATTTTAACCGCCATCAGAGCCGACTTGAACTAACGCTGGTTGGCGAGCCATTACCTACTGATTCTATCAATCTGCTCAAATCCAAAATGCCAGCCTATGGACTGAAAGACGCCCAACTGATTGTGAAACAGGGAAGTTTTAAAGATGCTCCCGTCGATCTTGATGCTATTACCAACTCGGTTACCGATCAGGTGTTTCGATACAATCAGGCATCACTTGCGTTTAAAGATAAAACCATCGACTCCTTGCGGCAGTATATTGAACTGACTCAGCTCTCGAAGGTGCCGGTGACCGATTTACGGAATGAACTAAAGACCCTGATGCCGGATGTGCAGACCTTTACGGCCGCTCAATCGTTGGTGTTATCGCAAAACAGCACGAAGCCAGATACAGTCATGCTTGTTTATGCCAAATTTTCCCGCAGGCATAAAGCATCTGAGCGCAGACGGATCGAAAGCTGGCTTAAATCCCGCACGAAAAGCAAACACATCAAGTTGATTGTTGAGTAGGATAGGGGAGTAAACGAGTGGCTGGCTTTGGAGTTCCTATCGTAGCAAACTGGGGAAATCAACGAGCCACACAATCAATAACGACAAGAGAAAAAGGATACTGACAAAAATCAGGAGCCAATCAGGGCGGCTGGGAGGTTCTTCGAAGGGGCTTTTGGGTTTTTTGGTGGGCTCATCCTGTTTGGTTGATGAAGGTGGGAAAAAAGAAGTATAGCTAAACGGGATTTTTTCGTATATCATAGCGTGTTTTCATTTTGGTAAATAGCCAGTGGCTGCTAAACCAAAAGTGGAACCTACACCTTAGTATGAACTGAAAAACTCCTTAGAATTTGCTTAGAAAAGCTATTATCGGTTTAAAACCATCCGAAATACTGTGGGTTGGCTGGGAGCCGACGAAACCGTTATCTGACCACCGTGTAAGCGAATAATTCGTTCAACCAACGACAGCCCGACTCCATACCCGCGAACTTCGGCGGTTTGCCGGCTTCGGTAAAAAGGCTCAAAAATATAGGGTAGATCCGTTTCCGGAATGGGCGGCCCTTCATTTGTTATACTCACCTGAAGTGTGCTGGGCGAAAAATTGATGTGCACATTTGCATGGCCATCGAACGAAAACTTACAGGCATTTTCGATTAAATTTTTCAGTGCCGCACACAAAAGAGTTTTGTTTCCCCGAACCGTCAGGTGTTCAGGGTCATCGGGCAGCTCCCCCAAATCGACACTCACCTCATAGCGGGAATTTATTGCATTCACTTCATCCCGAATATCCCAGACGAGTTCATCAATTCGGACATCGTCGGTCAGTAATCCATCGGTATTGTCCTGACTAATCTGCGAAAGCTGCAGCAGTTCATGGGTCAGTTCTGAGAGACTCGTAACATCGTCGAGAACGGAACGGATCGTCTGCTGATAGGCACCAGGGTCGCGCTGGTTCAGCAGGCTAACTTCCAGTTGCGAGCTAATCTGTGTGAGTGGATTTTTCAGTTCATGCGAAACATTGGCCACAAACATCCGCTGAAGGCGAAATGATTCGGCTATGCGGTCGAGCAATCGATTGATCGTTACCGAAAGCCGGCTTAGTTCATCGTCGTCGGGGTTTACAGGCAACCGTTCATTGCGGTTTTGTGGGAAAATGGCGTTAAGAATCTGGTCGATCCGCTGCATGGGCTGAAGCGCATCGCCCGCAAAGAACCAACCCGAAAAAGCCGTTATACCGATCGAGAGGATAAACAGGCCAATAAGCGCCCAGAGAAGTTGGCGTAAAAAAACATCACCATATACGTTTTCGGCACTGGCTATCACCACATACTGCCCCGATGCAGTCATGAACCGAATGCCACATACGTAGTATTCGCCCTGCCGGAATTCCCTGCGTTTTTGCTTTCGAATGCTGGAAATCGTAGTGGGTGAAATAGCCAGTTTTACGGCGTCGCTGGTTACGTAAATGAGCGAATCCCGCCGGTCGAAAACAATGATTTTCTGATTGGGGAGCTGGTCTTTTCGAATATTGCTGAGCTGACGTATCAACTGAGCATCTAACCGATGACGAATAAGCATTTCGCCCAGTGTGTTGGCTTTTCGATCGAGCCGACGGTAAAAGTCAGACGCAATAAAGTACCAGCAGAAGGCATAAATACTCACAAACGTTAGTAGCAAAATGGCCGATACTAACCCTGTGAAACGAAATGCCAGACGGTTGCGGATGGTCATGAGCAGCCAGTACTATTCCTCCTTAAATACATACCCCATACCAAACTGAGTATGAATGAGTTTGGTTGGGAAATCCTTGTCTATTTTTTTGCGCAGGTAATTGATATATACTTCCACTACATTGGTGCCCGTATCGAAGTTAAGGTCCCAAACGTGTTCGGCAATTTCGGGTTTCGATAATACGCGCCCCTGATTCCGCATCAGGAATTCGAGCAGCGCAAATTCACGGGCGGTCAGCTCTATCGATTGACCATCGCGGCTGACAGTTTTAGCATCCAGATTCATTTCAATGCCGCCAAAACGCAGCGTTTGTGCTGTCATGGAAACCTGGGTGCCCCGTTTGGTAAGCGATCGAACGCGGGCCAATAGCTCGGTAAACTGGAAAGGTTTGGTCAAATACTGGTCGGCACCAGCATCGAAGCCCGAAATTTTGTCGTCCGATTCGCCCAGCGCAGTTAGCAGAAGAATTGGTGTTGTTAAGCCTTCAGCCCGAAGTTGTCGGCATAGCTCAAAACCATTCAGACCGGGTAAAATTACGTCGGAAATAATGGCGGCATAGTTATTCTTCAGTGCTAATCGTTTGGCAATCAGTCCATCGTAGGCAATGTCTACTTCAAACTGACTTTCTTCGAGCCCTTGCTGAATTGCTTGTAGGGTTTTGGGTTCATCTTCGACGACTAAAAGCTTCATAACCGTGTTGAGGTAGGTCGGAATGTTTAGAGTAAGTAGTTTACAGCGGAAGGTTTACCGTAAAGTTATAACGATTTAACGGCAGGTAAGTTAAACAATTGGACAACTTATTTCGAACTCACGCAAGCCGGGAAATTTGGGTGAATAGTACATTCTAAGGAAATTTTAAGCTCTGCTTAAGTTTATCCTTATTCGGCCAGAGTACCTTACTGCCCATAAACGAACACAATTATGGCACAATTTCTTATCATAACGGTTGTGATCGTCTTGGTTGGGATAATTAGTTATCTGACGAGTGCCTGGTTCGGCTATCAGTCGTCGGGCATGGGAATGCAGCCTCCGCACTACCGGAAATTAATGGACCGTTTCAAACCAAAGACAAAATCTTCTTCGAAGCAGGAAGAAGATTTTGTGGAGGAAAATACGGTTGAATGAAGACCAATTAGCTCTGGTCGATCAGCTCCAGCAGCATCTCTACGTCGCGCTGTCGTGCCAGTTGATACCGTGCGAAGGAAATTCCGGGACCAACTTTCAGCGTGTAGGCCCAATTTGGTAACTGTCGAAACATATCTTCGTCGGTTGTATCGTCGCCGATACTGACAATGAAATCGTAGTTATCCTGTTCAAAAAGCTTTTGCGCTATTGTTCCTTTGCTGTGTAACTCTGGTTTAACTTCAATTACTTTGTTGCCCTGAATAACTGTCAGCTTGGTTGCTGTCGGAATATTTCGGAGCATAGTAGCCAGTTCTATGGCTTTTCCTTCCACGTCGTCGGCCTGCACCATTCGAAAGTGCCAGGCAATGGCCGTTTCTTTTTGTTCAATAAACGATTCCGGAAATAGAGCTGTATAGTCGCTCATTGTGGCTCGTATCGGCTCAACCCAGTCGGAGTCTGTCAGGTCGAGTTGTTGCCAGTCCTGCTCTGGTTTTTTGATAAACGCCCCATGCTCGGCAACCAGCGTAACAGGAAGTGCTTCCATTGCTTTTTCCAGAAAAGCCCGGTTTCGTCCGCTGATAATTACCAGATCGTTTTTTTGAGCTAACCGGTCTAGCATGGGCCGGATGTTGTTGGAAAGCTGTGCTTTGGCCGGATCATTGACAATGGGAGCCAGGGTTCCATCAAAATCAAAAAGGAGCAGCCGGTGTTGGGCTTTCTGGTAGGCTTCACTGAATTCGGGAACCGGTAAGTTTGTAGCCATTTCGGTGGTTTGTGTTTGTGAAAAAGCCCCCAGAAAATTGTGGCTCCATCGAAAAACATTGTGGTTTTGAATATGTTGACGCATTTTTTTCATTCGTCGCTTTTGTTCCTGAACCGGCATGTCGAGCGCATCCTTAATCGCCGTTGCTACCTCCTGCGTGTCGGTTGGGTTAATAATCAGCGCATCGGGGAGTTCCTGAGCAGCCCCGGCCAGTTCGCTCAGAATGAGCACGCCCTGATTATCGCGCCGACTGGCAACAAACTCTTTGCACACCAGATTCATGCCGTCGCGGATGGGGGTAATGAGGGCTATATCGCAGCCGGTATAGAGAGACAACAACTCCGTAAATGTCAGCGAGAGGTAAGAATAAACGACCGGACGCCACCCAATTGTACCGAATAGGCCATTGATACGACCAACCGTTTCTTCAATTTCCCGCTTGATTTCCTGATAATGGCTGATTCGATCCCGCGAGGGGACCACCGTCATAACAAACGTTACGCGGTCGTGCCAGTCGGGATTCTGGGTCAGAAACCGCTCATAGCCCTGTAAACGATAGGTGATGCCTTTAGAGTAATCGAGACGATCGACCGAAAAGATGATTTTATTCTGACGCAGCAGTTGTTTGTGTTGCCTGCGGGTTTTTAGGACAGCTTCGGCCTGGCTTCCCTCATCAAATTTTGTAAAATCGATACTGATAGGAAAATCGCCAACGTAGACCGATCGGTCGGCAAGCACTATACGCTGTTCGATTATGGGCAATGCCAGCACTTCGGCTACATTCTGAAAAAAATGCTGGGTATAGTCGGCCGTATGAAAACCAATGACATCGGAGCCTAAAATGCCCCCAACAAGTGCCTGTCGCCAGGTTCGGGGCAGAAGCTTAATGATTTCATAGGTTGGAAACGGAATGTGAAAGAAATAGCCGATAGTGGCGTCGGGTACGGCTTTGCGCAACATTTCGGGCAATAACATCAATTGAAAATCATGAATCCAGACCAGATCGCCCGGTTCGATAATTGATGTTAATTCCTCCAGAAAACGGGTGTTTACTTGTTGATAAGCATCGAAATAACTTTCCTGAAACGAAGCAAAGGAAGGGAAATAATGAAAAAGCGGCCAGATTATTTCATTACAGAACCCTTCGTAAAATGCCTGATGTATATCGTCGTCGACAAATACCGGATGGGCAACAAAGTGTTCGTTCTCAAAAGCCGATTGCTCAATTGTTTTCAGGCTATTGTCGCAGTGCCCGATCCAGTGAATTTTAGGCGCATGCTCGTCTCCGGTTTGCCCCATTCGCTCAGCGAGCGACAGAACTGCCGAAACCAGTCCGCCCGAATTTTGAAAAAGGCTGACTTCATCTTTGGTTTTTTTTATGCTGAAAGGTAGGCGATAGGCTACTATAATTAATCGTGTAAATGTTCCATTGAGGTTGTTCATGTAGTTTTTGTGCTCCTGGGAAGAGCCTGTTACTGGCACAAAAGACGATTGATTCACTTAAAATGCCCTTAAGCAAATCTTAGAAACTCCTTAGAAGTATCGGGGCTATCGGTTATGGTTGCTGGCGGAGCCTATGAAGTAGCTCAATTCTGATTCCAGCGGTAAACAGGCGTTCTTTCTTGTTCTGGAGTAATTGCTGAGTCCAGTCAACAAATCCCCCGTTGCCAATGTTTTGCATTGTACGTTCCTGCGATCGTCGACATGCTTCCCCGAAACTCCAATTACCGTTTCAGGGGGGGGATCTTGAACATACGCTGCCCACAGGTCTACCAAAGCAACCGGATTAGAGTAACCCTGATGAGGATATAACTGAACGGAAAGCGTTTTGTTGGGGATAATTTTCTGAAAATGCAATGGAATGTGGTCCTGTTAGCCCACAAACCCTATTTTTAAGTGGGTGCCGTCGCAATAAGGTTTGTTGTGGCTACCACCACACCGACAAAAAGCGGTTACTTTATTTTTTTGAGTTTCGTGGCCTTCGGCGTCTTTTATCCGTAAGTTGCCATAAACCAATAAGGGGCCGTTGGGCAGCGGCTCAACCAGACTCTCGGCTTGTATATCGTCGGGCTGCACGGCGTCTTCGTTTCTAAAATAACTTAGGGCTTTAGACGGGCAACGGTCTACCTGTTCCATAATTCGCTCTGAGCCAGCACCGTTGATGTTGACCCAGGGCTTCTTGCGAGGATCGAATACGTCGCTAAGCTGAGTCCAGCAAAGTTTAGAATGGATACAGACACTGGGTTTCCAGACAACCGTGATTTCACCATTCGAATAGGTTTTTGTAATGTCAGGCGTTTCGCTCATGGTAATAGAGACGGGTTTTCGTTCAGATGCTTGCTATCCGTAGACGATGATTCGTGGTAATGTGGGGCATCAACCAGAGTTGTATCAAAATCGACAGGATTTTCCAGAACACGATGCACCGGGCAGCGGTCTGCAATTTCGAGAAGCCGCAACCGCTGTTCGGCGGTTAAGTCGCCATTGAGGATAAGCTTCATCGTAAACTGCGACCTTTTTTGCTGCGTGTCGTGGGTGTATTCTACATGGGCCACGGCTGAGTCGAGAGGCCAGCCTTTTCGGTCGGCATACATCCGTAGCGTAATGACTGTGCAGGAAGCTAATGAACTTGCCAGTAACTCTCCTGGACGCATTCCCCGATCTTGCCCACCCATGTCGAGCGGTTCATCGACAACAATAACCTGCGAGGCTGTTGAAAGGTGAGTTTCATAGGGAGTTCGTTCAATGCGTGCCGTTACAGAAGCCATATTGAAATTTGTTTTAGAAAAGGCCTATGGATCATAGACCCGTTCTGCTGAAAAACAACCCTAAACGGTTGCCAAACCCGTTTAGGGGTAAGTTGACGAAGCACTGGGTTCATTTATTTCAATGACCTCAGTTGGGCTCGTGACCCCATTCGGCTGGCTTTTCGCGCCAGGCCGCCAGCGAACCCATCGCTTCGGCCGAAATATAATTGAGTTGCTGCGCTTCGGCCAGCAACACGTCGTAGTTGCTCAGGCATTCCAGCGAAACATTTTTGTTGGCGAAATTTTGAGTCGCAACCGGGAAACCATACGTAAAAATAGCTGCCATACCCAGCACAATGGCCCCTGCTCCCCGAAGCGCATCCACTACTTTCAGCGAGCTACCGCCCGTTGAAATTAAGTCTTCAATGACAACTACCCGCTGACCCGCTTCCAGTCGTCCTTCAATCTGTTTGCCCATGCCATGGGCCTTTGGTTCGGGCCGAACATAGCAATAGGGTAGGTTTAGCACATCCGCAACGAGTACGCCCTGAGGAATACCGGCGGTGGCAACACCCGCAATCACGTCGGCCAGCGGAAAAGCCTGCCGAATCCGGTCGGCCAGCGCATTTTTAATAAATGAGCGTACTTCAGGATAAGCTAAGGTAACCCGATTGTCGCAATAAATAGGTGATTTCCAGCCCGAACTCCAGGTGAAGGGGGCATTGGGTTGCAAACGAACGGCCTGAACGGTCAGAAGGTGCCGGGCAACGGCTTGTTGAGTCGATAGTGAGTTCACGAATAAGAGAAAAAGTAACGACCCAAAAGTAGGAAAATGGACGCAAACCTTCTTTATTTGTTTTTTTAATCTGTTTTTAATCTTGCCAAATACTAACACTGACGCCATAGACTTGTCGGTCAATAAATAAATTGTTAGTTTGCTATAGATCTAAGTATAAGTTCGGGTCACTACGCTTCATCTACTACGCTTTACCTTCCTAAAATGAAAGTTGATTTATCCAACCAGCTCCCTAATCCGTTGCTGGAGAGTGTTTTTCAAAACTCTCTCAATGGAATAGTATTATGTCAGGCTATTCGGAATACACAGAACGAAATAGTCGATTTTCGAATCGTTCGCTGTAACGAACGCGCTGCTGCCATGAGTGGACTAAGCCAGGAGCAGATGCTGTCCCGCACCATGCTCGAACTCGATTTGCATGGCAGTTGCAGCGGTATTTTCTACCAGTATAAAGAAGTTGTTGAAACCGGACTGCCAGCCCATGTTGAGCATTATCTGAAACCGGCCGATCGATGGATGACGCAGTCATTGGCCTGCTACGACGACAGTGTGCTGGCATCCTGGACCGACATAACTGATCAAAAACGAATCGAACTGGAACGGCAGCAGGAAACCGAGCTGCTACAGGCTATTCTGGATAATACGCAGACCGGAATCGCCGTAATGCAATCGGTGCGGGATGACTATGGGAAAGTTGTCGATTTCCGGTTTACGCACATCAATACAAACGCCGAACGGATTACTAAACGGCCTAAAGCTGATGTGATTGGGTTGCTTTATTCCGAGACCTGGCCTGGGGCCCAAACCAATGGCGTGCTCGACTGGCATATTCAGGTTGCCGAAACAAATGAGCCTGCCCGAATCAATAGCGTCAATTTACCCGTCGATGGCTATAATGGCTGGTACACTATTTG